>JBAZKS010000024.1:0-69593 GCA_041650695.1 Elusimicrobiota bacterium | reverse complement strand
CCCCGCGAAGGAGAGGCCCGCAGGCTTGTCCCCGGTGTCGTTGCCGGGTCCGGGGCCGTAGAACGCCGCGACCCCCAGCTTCCCGTCCGTGTACCCGCCGCCGATCGTCCCGCGGATGCCGATCGTGCCCACGGGGAGCTTGATCTTCATGTTCTCGGGGTCTTTGCGCGCCACCTTGCCCGTGACGAAGCGGAACACGCCCTTGGTCACGTTGGCCGTGATCTTGCCGGTGTCCGTGAAGGGGTCGTAGACGAACTCGTCGAGCGTCATCTCCGTGTTCGGGCCGAGGGTGAACACGGTCTGGTCCAGGAGCATGACCTGCAGCCGGCCCTGGCCGTCGGAGACGATCTTGTCGAGGTGATAGACGGTCTTCCCGCTCGCGAGGATGCGGCCCGCGGGAGCGCCTTTCTTCTGCTCGAGCGGGTCCACGGCCGTGACCCTGCCGGTGACGGCGGCCGCCGCGCCGATGCGCACGAGCTCCTGGGCCTGCGCCGCGGGGCCCAGGACCAGCGCCGCCGTCAAGGTCAGAGCGAGGATCTTATTGGCGTAGTTCATGGGTCACCTCGGTCAATAATCCCACTTGTAGATGAACATCGTGCTGAGCTTATGGTTGTTGTAGTCGTAGCTGATGACGGTCGAGTCCGAGTTGAAGAACTCGTACGTCAGCGTCCAGAGCAGGTCCTTGAGCGCCGGGCTGACCACGCCCAAGGGCGCTCCGTAGGTGAAGCTGATGCGCGCCGTGTTGTCGATGCGGTCGCTTCTGCTGACGGCGAGTTCCGCCATGTCGTAGCGGTCGAAGCTGCCGGTCAGCGACGAGAGCAGGAAAGTCCCTTTGGCCAGGAGCCACGCGTGGCTCACCTGCAGGGCGTCGCGTTTGTACGCGGTGTAGCGCACGCGGGAATCCTTGTCCGAGTGGTCGTGCTTGAACGTCACGCGCATCTTCGGGTTCAGGAGGTAGTTCACTCCCCAGCCGAGGTCGGTCTGGTTGCCGGTGCGCTCGTCCGCGGTCGGAGCGGCGTGGCTCACGATGAACTCCTGGAACTGGCCCCCGAAGGAGGCGAATACTCCCAACCGGTTGGTGAGCTTCCGCTCATACCCCAGCCGCCCTCCGCGGGTGCGCAGATACGCCACGTTGTCGAGCTGGCCGTAGGTGAAGACCGCGGCCGGGAAGAAGTCCCCGTACCGGGTCTTGTACGTGCCGCCGAAGTCCCATGAATAGGCCTCGAAGTCCAGGCTGTCGAGTTCGTTCTTCTCGGCGCGGTAGAAGTCGAAGTCCGCGAAGAAGTTGTGCCCGGATTGCCAGCCCGGGTCGTGTTTGAATCCGACGTGCGCCAGGGCGACGAGGGTCTGGTCGTCTTCCTTGAGGCCCGTGGTGAGCCTGACCGGAGCGTCGCCGACCAGTTTGAAGCCGCCGTTCGGGGCCGCGTTGGCGTTCGAGTTCTGCTCGAAGCCGAGGCCGAAGAGCGTCTGGATGCCGGTCTTGCGCTGGCGCTTCTCGATGCGCTTGATGTATTCCCGGATCTCGGCGCGCAGGCTGTCCGGCATGGGCTGGCCCTCCAGGGCCGCGAGCTCCTTGCGGGCCTCGGGCAGTATGTCGAGGCGGTAGAGGACGACGGCGTAGAAGAGCCGGACCTGGGCGAGCCCGGGGTTCTTGATGAGGATGCGCTCCAGCGTCCCCGCCGCGTCGCGTATCTCCCCGCGCGCGACCTGCAGTTTCGCGTACCGATAGTTGAGGTCCACGTTGTCCGGGTCCGCGAGGATCTGCTCGTAGGTGATGTCCCCCGCGCCCTCGGTCGCTGATTGGTCGGCGGCCTGGACGGCGGTCTGCGAGACTTGCTGGGTCTGCGTCACCGCCTGCTGGGTATGCTCGGTCTCCTTTACGACCGGCTGTGCCGAGGCCATGCCGGCAGCGAACGGGAGCGCCCAAGCTAAGACGGCGGTCGGGAATATCCTCATGGCGTCGAATACCTCATATCGGAAGGATTGCAGGGCAGGAGATGTTCGCAAATATCGAATAAATCTGTCAAATGATTGCATCGTGGGCCGCAATTAAGGAAAAATGGAGCATGCTCCGCAAGGCTTTGAGCCGTGATTCGCTGAAGAGTCTCGTACCGAGCCTGACCCGGCAGAAGAAGGGCCTGCGCTGGCTCCTGGCGTACTCGATACTGCCCACCATCCTCCTGGGCTCGGCCATCGGGCTCTGGTGGTCCGACGCCGGCATGCTCGTGACGCTCAGGAACTGGGTCTTCGACGCCACCATGCGCGCGAGGCCTCGCCCGTACGATCCGGCGGTCCCGGTCCGCATCATCGACATAGACGACGAGAGCCTGGCCCGGGTCGGGCAATGGCCTTGGCCCAGGAGCGTGATCGCGCGCTTTGTGGGCAGGCTCAACGAAGCCGGCGCCGCGGCCGTGGCGTTCGACGTCGTGTTCGCGGAGCCGGACCGGACCTCTCCGGACCGGATCGCGGACGGGTTGTCGGGCACCGCCGGGGTCGAAACGGTCCAGAGGACGCTGCGCCGCATGAAGAGCCATGACCGCATCCTGGCGCAGGCGCTGCAGGAGGGGCGGGCGGTGACGGCGTTCTCGCTCATGACGCGCAAGAACGACGCGCGTCCCCTGGTCAAGGCCCGCTTCGTGTTCTCCACGAAAGGGGCCCAGGACCGTCCCGCGGACTTCATGCCTTCGGAGTACCAGGGAGCGGTGGTGAGCCTGCCGGTCCTGCAGGAAGCGGCCGCCGGCAACGGGTGCTTCAGCAACATCCCGGACGCCGACGGGGTCATCCGCCGCGTCCCGCTGCTCTACAAGATCGGCGAGGAGATGTTCCCCTCCTTGGCCGGGGAGGCCCTGCGCCTCGCTTTGGGTTCGCCGGGCTACAAGGTCAAGTCCGCGGGGGGCAGCGGCGAGGAGTCCTACGGGGCCCAGACCGGCATCGCCACCGTGCAGATCGCCGGGGTCCGGGTGCGCATCGACGAGTCCGGACGGGCGCTCGCGTCGGAGCTGGCGTCCCCGCTGCTCCGCTATGTCGTCGAGAACCATCTGAGGCTGGGGCGCTTCAGGGTCACCGAGAAGATGGTGAAGGCCGGAGGCGCCACGGTCCCCATCGACGTGCCGACGGAGCCCGCCGGCAACGTCGTCCTATACGACACGGGCTACGTCCCCGAACGCTACATCCCGGTCTGGCGCGTCCTGTCGAAGGACTTCGACCCCAAGGAGGTCGAGGGGAAGATACTCTTCGTGGGGACGAGCGCGGCGGGGCTCAAGGATCAGCGGGCCACGCCGCTCAACCAGGTCACGTCGGGGGTGGAGCTGCACTCCCAGGTCTGCGAGCAGGCCTTGACGGGGCGTTTCCTCGAGCGCCCGGATTGGGGCGCCGGCGTCGAGTTCACCCTGATGCTGGTCCTGGGGCTCCTGCTCATCGTGCTCATGCCAAAACTCGGGGCGGCCTGGTGCGCGCTCATCGCGGGCGGCGGGCTGGCCTTCGCGTTCGGGGGCTCATGGATCGCCTACACGAGGCACCAGCTGCTCCTGGACCCCGTGTTCCCTTCCCTCGTCGCGTCCCTCATCTACGTTTCGACCTCGCTCATCAACTACCTGCGCAGCGAGTCCGAGAAGAAGCAGGTCCGGGGGGCCTTCAGCCGGTACATGTCCCCGGCGCTCGTGGAGCAGCTGGCCGCGGATCCCACGAAGCTCAAGCTGGGGGGGGAGACCCGCGAGCTCACCATCATGTTCTCGGACATCCGCGGGTTCACGACCATCTCCGAGCAGTTCGACAGCGCCGGGCTCACGGTATTCATCAATCGCTACCTCACGCCCATGACGGGGATCGTTCTGGAGAATAAGGGCACCATCGACAAGTACATCGGCGACTGCATCATGGCCTTTTGGAACGCCCCGCTCGACGACGCGGACCACGCCCGGAACGCCTGCCGGACCGCGCTCGGCATGCGCAGCGGCCTGAAGGTGCTCAATGAAGAGTGGCGCCAGATCGCCGAGGCCGAGGGACGCAAGCACATCCCCATCAAGACGGGGATCGGCCTGAACACGGGCCCCTGCTGCGTGGGCAACCTCGGCTCGGAGCAGCGCTTCGACTACTCGGTGCTGGGCGACGACGTCAACCTCTCCTCCCGGCTGGAGGGACAGTCGAAGAACTACGGGGTCGACATCGTGATCGGGGAGAACACACGGGCCAAGACTCCCGAGTTCGCCGGCCTGGAGCTGGACCTCATCCGGGTCAAGGGCAAGACCGTGCCGGTGCACATCTTCACGCTGCTCGGCGACGAGGCGTTCGCCGAGACCCCGGGCTTCCTCAAGACCGCGGAGAAGCACGGGGCCATGCTGCAGGCCTACCGCTCGCAGAAGTGGATCCAGGCCATGGCCTTGCTGCGCGAGTGCCGGGAGCTGGAGCCTTCGTTGGGAGCGCTCTACGACCTCTACACCCAGCGCATCGAGGGCTTCCGCGCCAAGCCGCCGGGCGAGGGATGGGACGGGGTCTTCGTCGCGACCTCGAAGTAGCTACGGGTCGCTGGTGGTCGGCTTGTCCCTCTGGCCCCGCATCTCGACCTCGCGCAGCCTTCGCTCGAAGTCCCGCTGCAGGGCGTCCCGTTCCTCGGAGAGCTTCCGGAGCCGCTCTTCGTATTGGGTGGACAGCTCGAGCTGCTTGAGCTCCCACGCCTTGCGCATCTCGTTCTCGTGCCGCTGGTGCTGCTCCAGCAGCTCTTCCTCCTTCTGCTGCAGCCACGCGGCCGAGCGGTTCTTCTCCTTCTCCGCGTCGGCCAGCTTGTCGCGGTAGGCCTCTTCGAGCTCCTTCGAGCGCCGCTCCAGGAATTGCCGGACGGCGTCGCGCTCCTGGGCCGCCGCCCTCTCGAGCTCGCGCTGTTTTTTGTCGGTCTGCTCCTCCAGGGCCTTGCGGCGCTCCTCGTGCTGGGAGATCATCTGCTCCTTGAGCGCGGCCAGTTCCGCCTGCTTCTCTTCGAACTGCTTGCGCAGCCCCTGGACTTCGCGCTCGACGAGCTCGGCCTTCTGCGCGCTCCACGCGTTCTCCTTGGCCACCCGCTCGGCCTGGAGCCTCCTTTCCAGCTCGATGTACTTGAGGTCCAAGGCCTCCTCGCGGGCCCGGAACGAAGCGTCGAGCTCCGTGCGCGCCTTGAACACCTGGTCCTCGTAAGCGAGGATGAGGTCTTTCTCCTTCTGCGCCATGGCGGTCTCGAGGTCCTGGCGCCGTTTGTGGGAGGTCTCGTCGAGCAGCTGCTCTTTCTGCTGGTAGCTCCGCTCGAGCTCGCGCCGGCGGGCTTCCCATTCGGCCTGCAAGGCCCCTTCCTGCCCGCCGCGCTCGGCGGCGAGGGCGTCGCGCTGCTCCTTGAGCCATAGCGTTTCGCGGGCGGAGAGCTCCTGCTGCAGCTCCGCCTCGCGCTTGACCCAATGGGTCTGGAACTCGGTCTCCAGCCTGGAAAGCTCGGCCTTGCGTTCGCTCAGGATGGCGCGCAGCTGTTCCTCCTTGTGCTGGAAGTTCTCCTGGAGCTGCGCCTCGCGGTTGCGCGCCTCGATGGAGAGCTGCAGCCGCATGGCCTCGGTCTCGTCGTGCTGCCGCTGGCCGGCCTCATCGAGGTGCTGTATCTTGGCGCGCATCTGAGCCTCGAGCTCCTGCACGCGCGCCTGATACTTCTCATCCAGGGACTGGCGATGGCTCTCGAGGATGGACTCCTTCTGCTGATAGGTCTGCTCGAGCCGCGAGCGCTCCTGGTTGAGCCAGGCGTCGCGCTCCGTCGCCCACTGCAGCTCCCGCTGGGCCCAGCCCTCCTGGAGCTCGCGGCTCTTGGCCGCGTGCTCCTCGCGGAGCTTGCGTTCGAGCGCGGCGAGGCGCCGCTCCTGGGACTGCTTCTCCGCGGCCGCCGCCTCCTCGTAGGTCTTGCGGGTGGCGTCCTCCTTCCGGGCGAGCTCCACCTTGAAGGCCGCCTCGCGGGAGAAGTACTCCTCGCGCAGCGCCCGCTCCTTCTCGTCGTAGGACGCGGTCAGCTCGGCCTGGAGGTTCCCGTAGTGGCTTTGGAGCGCCTCCTTCTCCTCCCGCAGCTTGGCCGCCTGGGCCTCCGCCGACCGCTGGACTTCGACCTCGGCGGCCGCCTCCCGCGCGCGCGCCTCCTCTTCGAGGCGCTTGGCCAGCATCTGGTAGCGCGCCTCGAGCTCGCTCTCGAGCTTCCGGTATTGGGCGTTGAGGCCCCGGCGCTCCTCGAGCAGCCGCTCGTTCTTCTCGGTCTCGACCGCGGCGAGACGGTCCTCGTATTGCTGGCGCTGGAGGGCGGCCTCCTTCATGTGCTTGTTGACGAGCTCTTTGCGCAGGCCCTCGAACGACTCTTCCTGCTCGCGGAGCCAGGCGGTCTGCTCGGCCTGCAGGTCCCGGCGGAACCCGGTCTCCTTGGCCATGGAGGCTTGGGAGAGCTCCTCCTGGCGCTTGGCGAAGGCGGCTTCAAGGCCGCGCCGCTGGACGTCCAGTTCCTCGGCCAAGCGGGTCCTGGCCGCTTCGAGGGACCGCGTGTGCTCGGCCTGCAGCTCCCGCTCGCGCTCGGCCCAATGCGAGACGGAGGCCGTTTCCGCCGCCTTCATGCGCTGGCGCCACTCTTCATCCTTGGCCAGCAGCTTCTCGGCCGCCTCGCGGGCATGCGCCCGGAGCCTTTCCTCGCAGGAGGCCTTGACCTCGGACTCGCGCTGCTCCAGGATCTCTCGCGCGTGCAGCAGTTCCTCCTCCTTGCGGCGGAACTCCTCCTCCAGGGCGGTCCGGTGCCCTGAGGAGTCGGCATGGAGCGCCTCGGCCTTGGAGGCGAGCTCCTCTTCCTTCCTGTGCAGCTCCTCCTGCAGGGCTTGGCGCTCGGCCTCGATCTTGCGGCGGTGTTCCCGCCAGGACTCCGAGAGTCTGCGGGTCTGCTCCTCCCATTGGACCTTCGCCTTCTCCGCGGCCTCCGCCTCGAAAGCCCGGAATTTCCCGAGGAGCTCCTCCTCCTTGGCGCGGTACTCCTCCTGCAGCTTCCGTCCCCTTTCGAAGAGCTCCGCTTCCTTGGCTTCGGACTCGGCTTCGACGGCCTTCTGCCTGTCGAAAAGCTGCTGCTCCTTCTGCTGGAAAGCGGCCTCGAGCTCCTCTCGCTGCTGCGAGAGCTCGACGCGGTTCTTCTCCAGGGTCTCCTCGAGGTGTTTCTGGTGGGCCTGCCAGAGCTGCCGTTCCTTGGCGATGAGCTGGTTCTGCAGGGCCTGGTACTTCCCGATGAGGGCCTCTTCGGTCTTCTGATAGTGGACCTGGACGTCCTGGTTCCTGCGGAGGATGTCCTCGTCGAGCTTGGCCTCCTTCTGGCGGAAATGGTCCTCCAGGAGCCGGCGTTCCACATCGAGACGCTCCTGCAGCCGGCCCCATTCGCCTTCGTATTTGTGCTGGTAGGCGGCTTCGAGCTGCTCCATGCGCTTGGCGTGCTCCTCGTCCGCGCGCCTGCGGCGTTCGTCGAGCTGGGATTCCTTCTGCCTGAGGAGGGTCTCCTGATGGGCGAGCTTCGCCTCGAACCGCTCGTTGACGTTCTGCTCCTCGCGCTCGAGGACCTCGCGGTGGTGCTTGAGGAGCTCCTCCTCGTAGCGCTCGTACTTGCGCCGGAACTCCATCTCCTTGGCCTTGATCTGCTCGTCGAGCAGCCGCTGCTGGTCTTCCAGGTCCTTCTCCTTCGCGCGGATGGCATCCTGCTGGATGCGCAGCCGTTCCAGGAGGGACTGCTTGGTCTCCTCGGACGCCTGCTCCTGGTGGGCGAGGAGTTCCGCCGTCTCCCGCTCCTTTTCCAGGCGGGCGTTCTTGACCGCGTCGATGAGGTCCCTGCGCAGGCCGCCGACAAGGGTCTCCTTGTCCGCGATCTCGCGCTTGAGCGCGTCGATCTGCAACTGCAGCTGGCGGGTCGCCTCCTTCTGCTGGACATCCTCCTCGACGACGATCTCCTTGCGCAGCCGTTCGCGGATCTCGGCCTCGAGCTTCTGCTGGTCCTTGACGTTCGCTTCCCAGACGCGGATGGTGTTCTGCCAGCGGAGGATGGCGGCGTCCTTCTGGGCGATCTGCTCGGCGGCCTGGCGGAGCTTTTCGACGGCGTCTTTGGCGGTCTCCCGGGTCTTGTTGAGCTCGTCCTGCAGGCCGTGGACCTTCTCCAGGGACCATCGCAGGGCCAGGCGCGCGGTCTCGACGTCGTTGACCTGCGCGGGATCGAAGAATTGTTTCTCCATAAGGCTCCGCTCCGTGCCGGAAAAAGAGCCATCCCCCTCCGCGGGGGATGGCTCGGCGCCCCGGCCTTAGAAACATAGCAGGGGGATGTTAAATTTTCAATACGGGGACTAGCAGGCTCCGGAGAAACCCATCCTGAACGGCATTTCATCGGCGCCGTGGGGCAAGTCGTCCTCCATAGCCAACGGCGCAAGTGATGTAACACGCCGAAAAATCTCTGGATGCAGGCAACTGTGGGCGACCACAGTCCCTCGAATTCATGAGATTTCTCGGCTGCTGTTGCGGCCGGCTAGCCCGCCAGCAGCCTGGCGATGAGCGCCAGATGGTTGCGCAGTTCCCGCCAGCGCCGGAGCTTGGATGTCCCGGAGCGTCTTGAGGCGAGAGGCACCGGCACTTCCACGATCTTCTTGCCCGCCTGATGGAGGCGGACCAGGATCTCGGCTGAGACCTCGAATCCGTCCGAACGGATGTCCAGACTGCGCAGCGCGGCCGTACGGTATAGACGGAGCATCGGAGTGTAGGAGGTCAGGCGGCGGTCGAAGAGGGCCCTGTACAGGGCGTTCAAGGCCAGGCTCGGCATCCTGCGGCCGAGGGGGACATCCCGCATCCCGCCGAGGAAGGGCGAGCCCGAGACGCAGTCAGCGTCATCGGAGCGCTGCGCTTCCAGCAGGCCGGCGATGTGCCTGGGATGGAAGGTCAGGTCCGCGTCCAGCGGCACGAACCAGTCCCCGTGGGCCTCCCGCAGGGCGCTCTTGAGCGCCGCGCCCAGGCCGAGGCCGACGGCGTGCCTGAGGACGCGCAGGCGCGCGCTCCCGCGAGAGAATTTCTGGAGCGCGGCATAGGTCCCGTCCGTGGATCCGTCATCAACGGCCAGGACTTCGTACCGGGTCCCCAGACGCTCCAATTCGGGGAACAGATCGGACTTCCACAGGGCGATGTTCCCCGTCTCGTCGCGGCAGGGGATGGCGACGCTCAGCACTTCGAGGTCTTGAAATACTCGACCGTCTTGCGCAGGCCGTCTTCCAGACGGACCTTGGGCGTCCACTTCAGGACGCGGCGGGCGATGGATATCTCGGGACAGCGCACCTTGGGGTCGTCCACGGGGAGCGGTTTGTGGACGATCTTGGACTCGGGGCCCGCGAGCCTTCGGATGATGCCGGCGAGCTCGAGGATGGTGACCTCGTGAGGATTGCCGAGATTGACCGGCGCGTTGATGCCCGAAGCGAGGAGGCGGATGATGCCTTCCACGAGGTCCGAGATGTAGCACAGACTCCGAGTCTGCCTGCCGTTCCCGTAAACCGTGAGGGGACGGTTGTGCAGGGCCTGCATGATGAAGTTCGGCACCGCGCGGCCGTCGTTCGCGCGCATGCGCGGACCGAAGGTGTTGAAGATCCGCACGATGCGGACCTGGAGGCCGTGGTAGCGGTGGTAGGCCATGGTCATGGCCTCGGCGAAGCGCTTGGCCTCGTCGTAGACGCCGCGAGGGCCGATGGGGTTGACGTTGCCCCAGTAGCTCTCGGGCTGCGGGCTCAGGAGCGGGTCTCCATACACCTCGGAGGTGGACGCCAGGACGAACGCCGCGCCCTTGTCCTTGGCCAGGCCCAGGGCTTTGTGCGTCCCCAGGGCGCCGACTTTCAGCGTCGGGATGGGGAACTGGGCGTAGTCGACCGGACTCGCCGGGGAGGCGAAGTGGAACACCGCGTCGAGCTTGCCCGGCACGTGGATGAAGTTCGTGACGTCCTGTTGGATGAAGGTGTAGGCGGGATCCCTGAAGAACCGGTCGATGTTCTCCACGCGGCCGGTGATGAAGTTGTCTATCCCGATGACCTTGTGCCCGTCCGCGAGCAGGCGCTCGGTCAGATGGCTGCCGATGAAGCCGGCCGCGCCGGTGATGAGCATCCTTTTGGACTTCATGGGCGTCCCACCGATCGGTACGTGAACCCGAGTCCCCGCAGGGTCTTGGGGTCGTAGAAGTTGCGGCCGTCGAGCAGGACGGGATTGCCCATGAGCTTGTAGATGCGGCGGAAGTCGAGTTGGCCGAACTCGGGCCACTCGGTGACCAGCACCAGGCAGTCCAAACCCTTGGCCGCGGCGTAGGCGTCCCTGGCGAAGGTCACGCCTTTGACCAGGGCTCTCGCCTTGTCCATGGCCACGGGGTCGTAGGCGGTGACGCGGCACCCGCGCGATTGGAGGCGCTTGATGATGTCGAGGCTGGGGGCGAAACGCAGGTCGTCCGTGTCGGGCTTGAAGGTCAGGCCGAGGATGCCGACGTGCTTGCCTTCGAGGTTCCAGAGGACCTGCTCGACGTGGCGCAGGACCCAGTCCTTCTGGGTGTCGTTGACCTCCGCGACCGCACGCAGGAGCCCGAAGTCGTAGCCTTTCTGCTTGGCGATCCAATAGAAGGCCTCGAGGTCTTTCGGGAAGCAGAATCCGCCGAAGCCCAGGCCGGCGCGCAGGAAATGGGAGCCGATGCGCTCATCGAGGCCCATGCCCTTGGCCACCATCGAGACGTCCGCGCCCACGGCCTCGCACACGCGGCTCACCGCGTTGATGTAGGAGATCTTCGTGGCCAAAAAGGAGTTCGACGCGTGCTTGATGAGTTCCGCGCTCTTGACGTCCGTGACCAGGACCGGCGCTTTGATGGGCGCGTAGAGCTCGCGCAGCGCCCGCTCGGCCCGCGACGAGGAGACTCCAAGGACGATGCGGTCCGGGTGCAGGGTGTCCTCCACCGCCGTCCCCTCGGCCAGGAATTCCGGGTTCGAGGCCACGTCGAAAGGCACGCCCCGCTTGTTGACGCGGCGCACGGTCTTCTCCACCCATGCGCCGGTCTCCACCGGGACCGTGGATTTGTCCACGATGACCGTATAGTCCCGCATGCAGCGCGCCACCTCCGCCGCCACGTTCTCCACGCAGGAGAGGTCCGCCGAGCCGTCGGGTCTCGGAGGCGTTCCAACGGCGATGAAGACCACCTGCGCCTGGCGGCCCTTGTGCTTCATCCCTACGGGGATGGAGTCCGTAAAGGCCAATCGGCCGTTTTTCATCTGTCGTTTCAGGATGGACTCGAGCCCCGGCTCATAGATGGGACAGCGGCCCGCTTGGAGGGTCCGGATCTTCTTTTTGTCCGAGTCCACGCATACGACCCGATGGCCGAGCTCGGCCAAGCAGGCGCCCGTGACGAGCCCCACATAGCCGGTCCCGATGACGCAAATGTTGTTGGATTTCATGGACAATACCTCGAAAATCCGGGACATCATACCATATAAGCGCGAGTAAACTTGTGGGGGTGTCGGCGATAACATAGAATACCCGGGCCATGGATACATTGAGGAAGAAGATTTCAGACCGCCGCGCGACGGTCGGAGTCATGGGCCTGGGATATGTGGGCCTGCCGCTGGCCCTTGAGTTCGCCCGAAAGGGGTTCTCGGTCACGGGCTTCGAGATCAACCCCTCGCTCGCGAGGGACCTGTCGAAAGGGACGTCCCACATCCCGGATGTCGCCTCCATGGACCTCAAAGAGGTCGTCGACGCCGGCCATTTCCGCGCCACCCGGGATTTCGACGGGCTCCGCCGGTGCGACGCGATCATCGTGTGCGTCCCCACCCCGCTCCGGAAGACCAAGGAGCCCGATGTCTCCCTCATCCAGAAGGCGTGCGGTGACATCGCGCGGCGGCTCCGGCGCGGACAGCTCGTTATCCTGGAAAGCACCACCTATCCCGGCACCACGCGGGAGATGGTCCTGCCCATGTTCGAGGCCCGGAGGCTCCGGCTCGGGCGGGACTTCCACCTCGCATTCTCCCCGGAGCGGGTGGACCCGGCCAACAAGGATTACGGCATCCCGAACACGCCCAAGGTCGTAGGCGGGCTGGACCGCGAGTCCACCGAGCTCGCGGCCCTGCTCTACGGGCAGATCGTGGAGCGCGTGATCAAGGTGTCGAGCGCGGACGCCGCCGAGATGGCCAAGCTGCTGGAGAACACCTTTCGCGCCATCAACATCGGGTTGGCCAACGAGTTCGCGCTCATGAGCCACCGTCTGGGCCTGGATGTCTGGGAGGTCATCGCCGCGGCTTCCACCAAGCCCTTCGGCTTCATGCCGTTCTACCCCGGGCCCGGCCTCGGCGGCCACTGCATCCCGGTGGATCCGACCTATCTGGCCTGGAAGATGAAGTCCATGAATTTCGAGCCGCGCTTCATCGAGCTGGCCACGTCGATCAACAGCCAGATGCCGGAATACGTCGTGGAGCGGGTCGTGGAGCTGCTCAACGGCAGGCGCCGGGCCGTGAACGGGAGCCGCGTCCTGGTGCTGGGCGTCGCCTACAAGCCGGATGTGAACGACATCCGGGAGTCGCCCTCCTTCGACGTCCTCAAGCTGCTCTCCGGCCTGGGCGCGCGCGTGCGCTACCACGACCCGTACGTGCCCAAGATCGGCTTCGCGGGGCTCAGGATGCGCTCCGAGCCGTTGACCGCGGCGTCCCTCAAGGGCGCTGACCTCGTGCTCATCCTGACCGCGCACCGCTGCGTGGACTACGGCTCGGTCGTCCGGCACGCGAGGCTGCTTTTCGATACGCGCAACGCCGCCGCGGGTCTGCGCGGAAGGAACGTCCACCGGCTATGACCGAGGAATCCGGACGCAGCGCCCTGGACCTGCGCGCCCTGGAGGTGCTCAAGGCCATCGGCAAGACGCTGAGCCAGATGACCCTCTACAGCGCGAGCCATCCGGCGGTCCGGGGGCTCATGGCGGATTCGGTCCGGCTGCTCGGGGAGGTCCTCTCCCAATGCGGCGGCGCGGTCTCCTATTCCGTGGACAACGACAAGCTCATCGCCAACGGGCGCGTCATCGGCCAGGCGGAGCAGGTGCCGAACTCGGTCCTGGCCCTGTTCAAGCGGTTCAAGCTCAGCAGCATCACGTTCCGGCCCGGCGTGACCGAGGACGAGATGGCTTCTTTGTGCCGGCTGGCGTCCATGAAGCCGGAGGCTCTCAAGGGCGTGGCCCCGCTCGAGCATCTGACGTCCTCCGGTGTGAAGAACATCACGCTCAACGAGGCGGTCTACGCCAAGGTCGAGGGGGAAGCGGCCCCGCCGCCTGAGACGGTCGTCCAGGGAGCGGCCGCCCCCGCGGCTCCCGCCGAGGTCGCCGCGGCTCCCGCTCCGCAGGCGGCGGACCTCCTCTCGCTCATCGAGGCGCAGACCCTGGAGAAGATGATCGCCGCCTTGGTGAGCTACGCGGTCCGCGACCCCGGGCAGCAGGTCGCGGTGATGCAGACCGTGCTCAAGCGCATCGAGAGCGACCTCGAGGGCCGGGTGCAGGAGGCGACCCGGGAGATCACGTTCCAGCGCAACGTCTTCCAGAACGAGGCCACCCGCACGCAGGCCGTGCTGGGCCAGGTCGCGGAAGGCGTGGTGGTGGTCGATGAGCAGGGCAAGGTCCTCATGATGAACCCGGAGGCCGAGGATCTCTTCGAGGCCCAGCTGGCGAGCGCCGCGGGCAAGGCGCTCCCGGATCTGGTCAAGAAGGAAGAGCACCTGATGGCCCTCTCGAAGGAGATCGCGACGCCCAGGGAGCGCGTGATCGGCAAGGAAGTGGACGTGGTCTCCACGGACGACGCCATGCGGACCTTGAGATCGTCGACCGTTCTCGTCCAGAACGAGGCCGGCAAGCCCGTGGGCGTCGTGTCCGCGATCACGGATAAGGCGAAGCACCGGGAGCTCGAGAAGATGGAGCGCGCTTTCGTCGCCCACGTCACGCACGAGCTGCGCGCGCCCCTCTCCGCGATCCACGCCGCGCTGGAGATCCTGAACGATTCCGTCGGGGAGAAGCTCGAGGGCGAAGACAAGAAGATGATGACCAGCGCCCTGTCCAACTCGGACCGGTTGGCGGACCTCATCACCAGCATCCTGGATTTCTCCAAGCTCGAGGCGGGGCAGATGGAGGTCTTCCCGAAGCCGGTCAACGCGGAGCGCATCGCCCACGAGGCGGTCGAGAGCATGCGGCCCTGGGCCCAGAAGCGGGAGGTCCCCCTCCGGCTCGAGGTCCAGTCCGGCCTGCCCATGGTGACGGCCGACCTGAGCCGCTCTCTCCAGGTCATGGTCAACCTCATCTCGAACGCCATCAAGTTCTCCCCCAAGGGCCGGGACATCACGGTCAAGGTCGCCACGGGGGGAGAGTCCGCGCGCCACTTCGTGGTCTACTGCGTGCAGGACGTGGGGCCCGGCATCCCCAAGGACCAGCAGGCTCGGGTGTTCGAGAAATTCGTGCAGATCGCGGCCGGAGAACGGCACGTGGGCGGCACCGGCCTCGGGTTGGCCATCGCCAAGGCTTTCGTGCACATGCAGAAGGGCCAGATGTGGCTCGAGAGCGAGCCCGGGAAGGGAGCCCGCTTCTACTTCTCGCTTCCCATCTATGTCCCTCCAAAGGAAGAGGAGGAGGCGGCGAAGGCGGCTCCGAAGAAGCTGCCTTGGTGGAAGCGTCTCTTCGGGATCAAGTAGTCTACGCTTTGGCCAGGACGTAAGCCCGTACATCCGTCGCCCCGGCTTCCCGCAGCGCCAGACCGCATCCCTCCAGCGTCCCTCCGCTCGTGCACACGTCGTCGATGAGCACGACCTTCAGGCCCCGCAGGCCGGAATGCGCCTTAAAGGCGGCCCTGAGCCTTCCGAGACGTTCGCCGCGCCGCAGCCGCGCCTGCGCGGGCGTGTCCTCCACGCGGCGCAGCGCTTCCAGCACCGGGATATGCGCGGCGGCGGAGACCGCTTGCGCGAGCATGCGCGCTTGGTCGAAACCCCGGCTGCGCAGCCGGGCCGGATGGAGGGGCACCGGGACGAGCGCGTCGGCCAGGGCCAATTCGGGGTAGCTCGGCCAGAGGGAGGCCATCCAATCGGCCAGCACTCGGCCCACACTGAGCCTGCCGGAGTACTTGAAGGCGTGGACGAGCGCGGGGAGGGGCCCTTCATAGGGGAACGCGGCCCGCAGGAGGTCCACGGCGAAGAGACGGCTCCGGCACTCGGGGCAGCAGGTCTCCGGCCCTTCCCACGGGGCGCTGCAGCGCGCGCACGAAGGCCCTTGCGAGGGTCTGAGGGCTCTCAGGCAGGGGCCGCAGAGCGGACCGGAGAGGGGGAAGGGGATGTCCTCCCGGCAGAAGAGGCAGACCCGGGGAAGGAGCAGATGCATGAGGAGGGGGCGGGGGTCCCTCATACATACGAGTACGAGCGAGATGCGGAAAAGTTCCCTCAGCCCTAGAACTGGAACGTCATCAGGGTCCCGAACTGGTAGGAGACGTACTCCTCCTCCTTCGTGTACTTGTGCCACAGGCGGGACGCGGCGCCGTTGAGCGTCATGCGCAGGTTCTTGGATATCTCGTAGTCCGCGCTGGTGTTGAGGTTGAAGAGCCGGGAGTTGTCCGCGAGGGTCACGGGCGAGGACCGCATGGTGAAGGCGAGGGTCGTGGTCCAGATGAAGCGGTTCGTGAACGCGAGGGCCTTGCGGGCGAAGGGGAGCTGGAGCCCGCGCGGCATGCTCACGTCCGCGCGCATGAGCAGGCTGGGCGTGATCACCGTGATGTTCGTCGTCTCGGCCCCGGTCCCGAGCCGCGTGACGTCGGTCTGGTAGTCCACCTTCGGCGTGAGCCGGACCTTGCGCATGTCGAAGGTGGTCTGGGCCGTCGCGTCCTTGTGCTCTGTCGTCTGGGTCACCTTGCCGACGAGCAGGTCCTTGGCCTTCGTCCTGCGCAGGTTGAAGCTCAGGCTCGTGTCGAAGCGGCCGCGGATCATGGCGCGCAGGTCGCTCCCCAGGCTGTCGTCCGAGTCGCGGTTGAGCCCGACGTTGAGGGTGTTGTGGGCGGCGTAGCGCATGTTGATCTGGCCGTTGCGCATCCACTTCTCGGCGAACAGGAGCTTCTCGAGCTGGCCCAGCGTGGCGATGAGGTCCGGCAGGGTGGTGGAGATGGTCTTCGAGCGCGTCCCGGTCTTGTCGTTGCGCTGGATGCTCCGCACGAGGTTGTTGGACATGGAGAAGGTCTTGAAGGCGGCCTTCCGCCCCTTGATGTCGTAGGCCTCCAGGGGGGACCAGCGCTGGGTGGAGTTGAAGGTGTCGCGCAGGGTGAGATTGGTGCGCTGGACCACTGGCCCCGAGGTGCGCAGCGGGGTCCGGATCCACAAGGCCGTCGTCGAATCGAAGCCCCTCTCGACTTTCTCGTAGGTGTCTCCGTCCTGGAGCTGATAGCCGTTGGTCAGCGACATCGAGCGGAAGAGCTTCGTCCTGGACCATATCTCCGCGATGTTCAGGGTCAGGCCGATGTTCCCGGTGGCGCTCCGGTTGATGGTCTTCAGGTCGCCGATCCCGTAGACATAGGAGAGGTTCCCGACCGTGTGGGTCGCCCGGTTCAGGAGGTTGTTCTCGATGGTGGAGACGCTGTAGCCGACCGAGGGCCTGAGCCAGGACAGGATGCGCCAGGCGGAGGTGAAGCCCACGGACTGGTTCTTGGACTTGGGATAGCGGAGGTGCTCTTCGCGGTCCTCGGCGAGCAGGGTGACCCGCTTCTCCGTGACCGTGGTCAGGGAGTAGTTCGGGCTGAAGCTCGAGTCGCGCCAGGGGGTGAACGCCAGCCTGGCTCCGTAGCCGGTCGTGAGCTCGTCGGAGTTGTGGTAGCCCTCCTGGCGGCGGACGAGCGGGTCGTCGAAGCTGACCTTGACCATGGACCGGCGGTAGGTCAAGTCCAGGCTCTGCGGGAGCCAGGGCCTCTTCCCGGGGACGGTGTAGGTGAGCGCGGAGTTGTAGGTCTGCGCGTCGTCCAGGCGCGTGAGGAGTTGCCGCTCGGTGCGCTGCCGGTCGTAGGAGAGGCTCAGCCTGGGCAAGGCGCCGAGCTGGAACGTCCCGACCGCGTTCCCCGCGTAGGTCGTGACCTTGCCCTGCGAGAGGAGCCCCACCAGGTTGGAGCGGTCCCCGGTCGCCTGGGTGTTCGGGGTCGTCACGACGGAGCGGCTCAGGCTGAAGCTCATGGGGAAGAACGAGAGACGGCTGAAGTTGAGGTAGCCGCTGTCCTGGCGGTTGTCCTGGTTCGCCACGAGGGTCGTCGGGGTCTCGTAGTTCCTGTCCACGAAGCGGTACTTCATGCCGAAGGTCGCCCAGCCGGGGACGGCGAAATCCATCTGCAGCTTCGCGGCCATGCCGGTCCGGGTGATGGGCTGGGCCAGATAGATCTCATTGAGCCAGACCGCGCCGGTATTACCCGTCGCCGCATGGTCCGCTTTCGAGTATATCCCCGCGGTGATGACCCCGATGTTCTGCAGGGAGGGGTTGCCGGTGGACAGGACCACCGTGCCCGCCGGGGCCTGGCCCACCTCCCACCGGTCCGGGATCTGGTCTCCGCCCACGTCCACCTGACGCGCGGTGATCTTCTTCCACCCTTGGAACTTGATCGGGACTTGGACCTCGAAGAAGCTCTGGTCCGCGCCGGCGCGCAGGAAGAAGACCTTGTTCCCCGTCGTATCCGTGCCGGCCGTTCCCGTGCTCTGGGCGTTGCCGTAGAGCAGGAAGGTGAACTCGCGGTGCTGGCTGATGTCGAGGGCTTTCGTGTACACGCGCCGGGTGTAGACCGTGGTGTTCGCGGTGAGGTTCCGGTAGGACAACTGGAGAGACTGCTCCGTGAGCGTGTCGGTGCGGCCCTCCTTCTTCATCTCATCCACGCTGCCGTAGAGCTCGTTGAACACGTCGTTGGCTTCACCCGGCGAGCTGAAGATGGGCAGGTATCCCGGATTGTCCACGTTGTTGACCGCGCTCACGTCCAGCCCTCCGGTCGCCGTCGATCCGGCCACGGCGGGGTCGCCCCCCTGGCCTCTTTGCCAGGAGTTGCCGACCACGGCGATGCGGGCGATGCGGAGCATGCCCGAGGCCGAGCCGCCGTTCCCCTGACGCAGGGAGATGCGCAGCTGCTTGACGGCCTGGAAATTGTTGACCGTGGCGGTGGTGATGTTGAGCGGGATCTGGAACACGTGGTAGCGGCCGTCGTCCGTGAAGTCCAGGACGGTGCGCGTGGACCCGGAAGTGGCGTCGTAGAGGTCCCCGTGACCGGCTCCGCCGAGCACTCCGCAGGTCGGATTGCAGAGGTAGCCGTAGTTCCCGCCCTGGCCGTCATCCGGGTCCAGGGTCCCGTCGCGGTTGAGGTCCTCGGAATCGATGCGGCCGTTGCTCGCTCCCACGCTCTCGAGCCCGCCGGCCGAGGGGTTGTAGGAGTAGCCCCCGTCCTCGCCGAGGTTCAGGATGCCGTCGAGGTTCACGTCTTCCGTGTCGTAGATCCCGTCGCCGTCCGAATCCTCGTTGATCCCGCCCAGGCGGAAGTTGATCTCGTTGTCGGAGGCCGCGCCTTGATAAAGAGTGACCTCGAGCAGGGTCTTTTGGGTGAAGTCCACCCCGGTCGGGGAGAACGGGTAGACGACGGAGACCTCCTTGGTCGTGGATCCGGTCAATGTGAAATCGTAGTCGAGCTGAAGGACTTTCTGGGAGTCCTGCTCCGTCGTGGGGGCGCTTGGGTTGATGTTCTTTATCCGCTCGTCGATCGTGGTCCGCGTGAGGGCGGCCGGGGCCGCGCTCTTGCCCGTCGGGTTGGACGCGGGGAGCCATAAAGTGCTGAGCAGGCCGGCGGAGTCCTCCTGCTTGACCCCCTCCATGTTGTCGATGAGGGCCCGCTTGGACAGGTTGGGGTTGGCGCGGCTCTGCGCGATCTCTCCCGCGAAGGAGCCGGTCAGCCGGGGCAGGAGCCGGATGTCCTTGAGCTGCGTGTCGAACTCGTAGACGAGCAGGCTCTTGGCCAGCTCGCCCACGGAAGGGATGGTCGGGGGCTTGGAGCCGCTCTGATAGAGCAAGGTCGAGCCCACGGACCAGCGGTTCTCGATGAGGTCGCAGGAGACGCGGGTCCCCAGCAGGCTCTCGGTGGCCACGCCGGCGAACGGCGCCACCTCGAAGGTGACGTCGATCTGGGAGTCGGTCCTAATCCGGCCCTCGTTGAAGAATGTGAGGAAGCCGGACTCATAGTCGATGAAGTAGTCGGCGTTCCGGGTCAGGCGGACGCCGTCGAGGATGACGATCTCCGACTGGAGCACCAGGTTGGGCTCCAGGAAGAAGGTCTTGAGGCGGAAGCGGTACTCGAGCTGGAAGAGATACTTGTGGATCGCGCTCTGCCGGGCGTAGATCTCGGCGTCAGCCGTCGCGCTGTCTCCGACCACCGCGAAAGGCTCGCGCAGCTGGAAGATGCCGTTCTCGAAGTCCACGTCGATGTTGTCCGGGTAGACCTGCGTCGGGTTGAGGGCGGCGCCGACGTTGTTCCTGTTCTTGTCCAGCACGCGCAGGAAGAAGCTGCCGCGCCCGTCGTCGCGTACGATCGAGGTCTGTCCGATGCCGTAGAAGGTCTTGAGCTCGCGGTTATGCCCGGTTTCGGTCGATAGGGCGATGGGCACGTCCGCGAATGTCTTCATGAGTTTGGGCCAGCCGTTCCCGGTGGGCCTGCCGGTCCCATAGGCGGTCAACGAGGATTTCTCGACGCTGAGCTGGTTCCCGGTGGCGTCCACGAAGTCGACGGCCACCACGTCGGAGTCCGAGAGCATGCGGCGGAAGGTGAGGATGCCCTTGATGTAGTCCACGGTGTAGTCCACGCCCGCGGCCAGCTGGACGAAGCGGCCCGTGAAGGTCGAGGAGGGTACCGCGAGGTCGTCGGTCTCCAGGGTGAGGTCGTTGACGTTCTGCTGCTGCTGGAAGATGCTCTGCCTCGAGAGGTAGACGCGCTCGCTTCCGGGCAGGATGGGCAGCCGCGCGGTGTCGCCGAAGGTGAGATCGTAGTACTGCTGCCGCAGATAGCTGATGTCCGGGACGTCGCGGGTCACGAACTGGGTGTTCCCCTTGAACTGCTTGGTCTTGGTCGTGCCCTTGGTGCGGCTGCCGATGAAGATGGCGCGGAAGCGCTTCATCTTGACCTCGACGCGTATGCCGAAGAGCTGCTTGTTGTATGACACGAATTCCGTGGCCGGCAGGGAGAGGTCGATGTCGCCGAAAGAGGCGTTCTGCACGACCTCGTTCGGGTCTCCCTGGTACACCACGGAGATGTCCTGCTTGTTCGTCTTGGTGTCGTCGTAGTCCACGTTGACGGTGATCTTGGGGCCCACCTTGCCCTGCATGCGCAGCTGCAGCTGCTGGGTGATGTCCAGGAGGTTCGTGCTGCCCCCGCGGCCGGAGGTGGTCTGCTCTCTGAGGTAGCGCTTCTCGCTGAACGTGAATCCGATGAGCTTGCGCCCCGTGATGCTCAGGCTCGTCTCATAGCCGGGCGCGATGAGTTCCGGGGGCGCGGGCTGCGGGGGCGGGGCGACCTCCGCTTCAGCGATCGGGACGACCGCGGGGATCGGCGGCAGGATCGGGATTTCCTCCTCGACCCGGATGCCGGCCTCCTTGTTCGCGCGCATGCGCTCCCAGCGCGCGGTGTCGAACTCCAGGGGTTTGAGTTCGAGCAGGAACTTCCCGAAGTCCCGCGAGGCGGCGCTGGAAGGCGCGGCGGTGAAGATGCGGCTCGGGTCCTCGCGGTCGAGGAGGAGGAAGGGGCCCGCGCCGAGGACCCAGTCCGGAAGGGGTTGGGCCGCTTCGGGAGGTTCCGCGGCGGGGACCGTTTTCTTGACCGGCGGGGGAGCCTCCTCCTGGAAATCGGGGTCGTAGGGGAGGCTCAATTGCGAAAAAGAGGGGAGCGCCCAACCCAGAAGGGCTCCGGACAGAAGGATACGACGGAAGATCCGTTTCGCCAAGATGATGCGGTGCGCGGCTGTCTTTCGTTCCTCGGCGTGGCCGGACGCGCCTGCGCGCTTACGCGCGCAAATGGCGCGTCGTAAGTGTAACAGGGGGGTGTTACTGTGTCAAGATGCGGCTGATATGACTTATAGTATCATCTCCCTGTCCATGAGGATCCTGACCCGTTATCTCCTGCGTACATTCCTGCCTATCTTCGCGCTCTGCGTGGTGCTCTGCCTCGGCGTGCTCCTGATGAACTACTTCGTTAAGCTCTTCAACGTCGCCGTGGTGAAGGGCATCTCGCCCGTCTGGATCCTCCTCTGCTTCAGCCGCCTTCTTCCGAATTTCTTGTCTCTGGCCCTGCCCATGGCCTACGTCGTGTCCCTGCTCCTGTCCTTGGGGCAGCTCTCCGATACCGGGGAGGTGCTGGCCTTGCGTTCGGCCGGGTTCTCCTTCAGGGAGATCCTCGCCCCCTTCTTCATCTTGTCGGCCTGCCTGAGCGGGCTGCTTCTCTACATCAACCACATCGCCAGCCCGGACGGCTTCCGCGCGTTCCGGGACCTCTATACGGACGCCATGTCCCAGGTTTCGCGCGTCTCCCTCGAGCCGAGGACGCTCACCCGGGTGGGGGACTGGGAGCTCTACGCCGACGCGGCCGACGAGGGGAACGGGGAGCTCTCCGGAGTGCGGCTCATCAAGCGGGAAGGGAACTACAAGCGCCTGCGCGTCTGTGCTCCGCAGGGCCGCACCTGGGCGGAGAAGGGCCGCGGGGTGCACATGGAGCTGAAGGACGGCACCCTGCTGTGGCCGAACGACGATCCGGCCAGCCGCACCTCGTCCACGTTCGGACGCTATCATTTCTTCCATCCTTTCGCGGATCCCCGGAGGGCGGTCCGCACCCCGGACCTGCAGGAGCTCAACACCCCGCGGCTGCGCGAGGCGTTGAAGGACCCGTCCTTGACCGCCCAGAAGCGCCGCGAGTACACGACGGAGGCCGTGCTGCGCTCGGCCGGGGCCCTGGCCCCTTTCGTCCTTTTCTGGATCTCCTGCCCCTTGGGCCTGAGCATCGAGCGCCGCAGCCGGGCCGTTTCCTTCGGGCTGAGCCTGGTCGTGATGTTCGGCTATTACGGGTTCCTGGCCCTGGGGATCGGGCTGGGACGGCGGGACTTGGCGTGGTCCCCCTGGAGCCCGTGGCTTGCGGACGCGGTCTGCCTGGCCTGCGGAGGCGTCCTCTGGCGGAGGAGGCTCAGCCGATGAGGATATTCACCCGCTACGTGGCCGCGCGGTTCCTGGGGCCCTTCCTCTTCGGGCTCGGCCTGTTCGCTCTGCTCGTCTTCCTCGGCGACCTGTTCGACAAGCTCAACCGCATCATCACGAGCCCGGCTTCCGCCGGGGTGATCGCCCGATATCTGTTCCTGCAGGCTCCCACGTGGGCGGTGCGCGTGGTCCCTATGGCAACGCTCCTCGCGGTCCTGTTCTCCGTCAGCGCCATGGCGCGCAGCGGCGAGTTCGTGGCGGTGCTGGCGGCCGGAGTGCCCGCGAAGAGCTTTTTCAGGCCGCTGCTGTGGCTGTCGCTGGCCGTGGCCGGTCTCGCCTTCGCGGCCCAGGAGACGCTGCTTCCGGCGTGTTTCCGCGGGGCCCAGCGCCTCTGGAAGGAGCAGGTCAACCCGGAATGGGAGTGGGACAAATTCGAGGACGTCGTGATGACCGTCTCGCCGGACCGGCTGGTGTCCGCCACGCAGTTCGTGGTCAAGGAAGGCGTCATGAAGCGGCCCGTGCTCGACGACTACTCGGGCCATGGCCTGCTCCGGCAGCTCGATGCGGCCGAGGCCCGCTGGGACGCGTCGAAGGGGGGCTGGGTCTTCCTCAAGGGCGTGGAGCGCGCCTTCGACGCCAGGGGGGGTGTGCTCCGGGAGACCCCGTTCGAGTCCCTGGACACGGACTTGAACGTCCCGCCGAAGGCGCTGCGGCCGACGCATCAGAAGCCGGACGAGATGAGCCTGGCGGAGACTTGGCGCTTCGTGCGCCATCTGAGGAGCGTGGGCCAGCCCACGCATCGCGCCCGCACGGCGCTGCACGCGAAGCTCGCCTATCCGTTCACGAACCTCATCCTGTGCAGCCTCGCCGTCCCTCTCGCTCTGCGCCTGCGCGGGTCGAGCAAGGCCGTGGCTTTCGGCGCGGCCCTGGGCGTGGGCTTCGTCTATCTCTGGGCGATGCAGATGGGGCAGACCCTGGGCGAGACCGGCCGGGTTCCTCCGGTGCTGGCGGCGTGGATGGCCAATCTGGCGTTCGGGGCGGCTGGACTGCTGTCCTACCGGAAGATCGAGCTCTAGGCCGCGGAAGCGGCTTGGCCCTGAGCGGATATTAGACGTGCTTCAGCGAATGGGCTAGGGACTACAATTCCACGAGATGCTGGTCTTCGGGCTCCGGCTTGACGAGCACGATGCGGAAGCCCGCGAACCGCTTGCGCAGGATCCGGTAGACCAGCTCCCATGACACGAGGAAGAGGAGCGGCAGGGCGAGCAGGAAGAACAGCGCCCGCGAGACGTTGTCGGCGCCCGCGGGCGTGAGCTGGAGCATGCTCGCGAGCAGCACCAACACCAGGCTTTGGAGCAGGCCGACGAGCAGCAGTCCGATGAAATAGCGCCAGACCAAAGCCCACCAGACGGTCAACGCGATCCGCCTGGTGGGCTCGATCCGGTCCATACTAGGCGGCGAAGGCCGGGGCCCGGGAGGCCTTGCAGGTTTTGCCGGCGGCATCCCGCAGGGCTTCCGCCTTGTCGGTTTTCTCCCACTCGAAGCCGGGCTCGTTGCGGCCGAAGTGGCCGTAGGCCGCGGTCTTGCGGAAGATGGGCCGGCGGAGCTTGAGGCTGCTGATGATCCCGCGCGGGGTGAGGTCGAAGTGCTTGCGCGTCAGTTCGACCAGACGCTCGTTCGGCACCACTCCGGTGCCGGACGTGTCGATGAATACGCCGACGGGCTCCGCCACGCCGATGGCGTAGGCGAGCTGCACCGCGCACTCGGCGGCCAGGCCCGCGGCCACGATGTTCTTGGCGACGTAGCGGGCCATGTAGCAGGCCGAGCGGTCGACCTTCGTCGGGTCCTTGCCCGAGAAGGCCCCGCCGCCGTGGGAGGCGGCCCCGCCGTAGGTGTCCACGATGATCTTGCGCCCGGTCATGCCCGTGTCCGATACGGGCCCTCCGACCACGAACTTGCCGGTGGGGTTGATGAGGAACTTGGTGCGGTTGTCGAGCAGGCGCTTGCCGAGCACCGGCCGGGCCACCACGTCGATGAGCTCCTTGCGGGCCTTCTCCGTGATGCAGCGGCCGCTCTTGTCCAGGATATCCTCGGTGTGCTGGGTCGAGAGCACCACGGTGTCGACCCGGAGGGGCCGGCCGTCGAGGTACTCGACCGTCACCTGGCTCTTGCCGTCCGGGCCGATGTAGTCGAGTTCTCCCTTCTTGCGCACGTCGGCGAGCTTCCGGACGAGCTTGTGGGCGAGCATGATGGGCAGGGGCATGAGCTCCGGGGTCTCGGTGGTGGCGTAGCCGAACATCATACCCTGGTCCCCGGCGCCGCCCGTGTCCACTCCCTGGGCGATGTCCGGCGACTGGGTCCCGATCGCGTTGAGCACGGCGCAGGTCTCGTGGGAAAAACCGAACTTGAGGTGGGTGTAGCCGATCTCCCGCACGATCTCGCGCGTGAGGCGGTCCACGTCCACGAAGGTCTTGGTGGTGATCTCGCCGCCCACGATGACCATGCCGCGGGTGACGAAGGTCTCGCAGGCCACGCGGCCCATGGGGTCTTCCTTCATGATGGCGTCGAGGACGCCGTCGGAGACCTGGTCGCAGACCTTGTCCGGATGGCCCTCGGTCACGGATTCCGAGGTGAAGAAATACCTGCCGTGCTTCTGCATATTTCCTCCTTGGGAGAACGTGAACAACCGGTCTATTTTACAAAAATCAGAGCTGCGCGTGAACCCATTTCGCGCCGGCGTCCAGGAGTTCCTGGGTGCGCTTGGCGGAGTCCGTCTCCGCGTAGGTCCGGATGACGGGTTCGGTCCCGGACGGACGGAGCAGGAGCCAGTGGCCGCCATCGAGCACGACTTTGACCCCGTCGATGTCGGTCATGCTCTTGACAGCGGATCCGGCGAGCTTCTTCGGGAGGCGCTTCGCGACCTTGGCCGTGAAGACGGCCTTGTCCACGGCCGCGCGGTGCAGGCGGAAATCCACGCGCCGGAAGCAGGACTTCCCGTACTTGGCCTCCACCGCGGCCCAGAGCTCGGAGGGGGTCTTGCGCGATAGGGCGCACATCTCGAGCAGGAGCAGTCCGGTCAGGAGGCCGTCGCGTTCCGGCGGATTGCCTTTCCAGGCGTAGCCGCCGGACTCTTCCGCGCCGATGACGGCCTGTCCGGAGGCCAGGGCCTCCCCCACGTGCTTGAAGCCCACGGGTAGCTCCTCGAAAGGCAGTCCATGGGCTTGCGCGACGCGTCCGGAGAGGTACCCCAGGGAGACGGATTGCACGATCTTCCCCTTGATGCCGCGCTGGGCGATGAGGTGCTCCAGCAGCATGGGGTAGACCTGGCAGGGGGTGAGGTAGCGGCCCTTGTCGTCGATGACCCCGACGCGGTCGCCGTCGCCGTCGAGGGCGATGCCGATGAGGGCCTTCTCCTTGAGCACGCGCTCCTTGAGCGCGCCCAGATTGGCCTCGATCGGCTCGGGGTGGATCCCGCCGAAGAGCGGGTCGTGCGCGGCGCGCATCTCGATGAGCCTGCCGCTCTTGACGAGTTCGCCCATCATCCCGGCGCTCGCCCCGTACATGTAGTCCACCACGACCGGCTTGGACAGGCGGCCGATGAAGCGGGAGGGATTCGCCCGGCCGCGCAGGAAATCCACGTACTCCTTGCGGAAGGATTTCCGCAGGAACTTGTCCGCGCCGTTGCGCATGGGATTGGCTCGGTCGAGACAGGATTCGATGGCCCCGGTGACGGAGTCCGGGGCGGCCTTCCCGTCGATGCGCACCTTGATGCCGTTGTACGCGGCCGGGTTGTGGCTGGCCGTCACCATGATGCCGAAGGTCTTGAGCTTCTTCGTCAGCAGGGACAGGGCCGGCGTCGGCAGGGTCTCGGAGCAGAGCGTGACCCGCATGCCGTTGGACGCGAGGACGCGCGAGATCTCGAGGGCGTAGGCGTCCGATTGGAAGCGCCGGTCGTAAGCCACCACGGCGGAGGGCTTGGGGGTGGGCTTCGGCATCTGGCCCTTTATGTGATTCGCGACGGCCTGGGCCACGCGGCGGACGTTGTCGAAGGTGAAATCGCGGGCCATGAGACCCCGCCAGCCGTCGGTGCCGAATCTTATATCCATGGAGGTTGCCTCACAGTTTAGAGAATCCCGTCACGACCGAGCCGTCGCCCAAGGCCCTTCCGGGGCCCACTTCCGAGTCGTGGCCGATGCGGCATCGGCGTCCGATCACGCAGCCGCTCAACCGCGCGCGAGGGCCGATGGAGGACCCTTCCAGAACGACGCAGTCCTCGAGCACCGCGCCCTCCGCGACCGAGCAGCCCTCGCCCAGACACACCCCCCGGCCCGGGTCGACGCGGGCGCTGCGCGCCGGCTTGAACGGAGCCTTGCCGGAGAGGATGTCCCGATTCGCCTGAAGGTACTTTCCCACCGTCCCGATATCGAGCCAATAGCCGCGCGTGATCCACCCGAACACGCGCGCCCCGTCGCGCACCAGGCGGGGGAAGAGCTCGCGTTCCAGGGAGAAGACGGTCCGGGGAGGGATGAGATCGAGGATGCGGGGCTCGAAGATGTAGGCTCCGGCGTTGATCGTGTCGCAGGGGAGCCTGCGGGAGCGAGGCTTCTCCAGGAAGCGCTCCACGCGGCCCGTCTTGTCCGTGACGACAAGGCCGTAGTTCCGGGGGTCCGGGACCTTGACCAGCGTGATGGAAACATCCGCGCGGGCGCGTTCGTGGCTCCGGACCAGGGACGTGACGTCGAGGGATTGGAGCACGTCGCCGTTGAGCACGAGCGTGCGGCCGTCCAGGAATCTTCGAGCGTTCCCCACCCCGCCGCCCGTCCCGAGAGGGACGCGCTCGTGCACGTAGCGCAGCCGCATCCCCAGCCCGCGGCCGTCGCCCAGGGCGCGCTTGAAGTCCAGCGGACGGTACGCCGTGGCCAGCACCGCCTCGCGGATGCCGTGGCGCCGGAGATTGGCCAGCTGATAGAGAAGGAAGGGCCGGTTGGCCAGGGGGAGCAGGGGCTTGGGAGTCCCGAGAGTGAGAGGCCGCAGCCGCGTGCCCAGCCCGCCGGAAAGGATGACGGCCTTCACGGGCGGAATGATAGCAAAAATAATATAATCCAACACCTTGGAAGAAGAAGGACGCATATATGGGCAGGATGAGACCGAGCCGGAGTTCACGGACGAGTCGGTCCCGGAGGTATCCGACCGCAAGGCCCTAGCCGGCAGCCTGATCGCGGTCATGGCCCTCATCGTCTTCCACGCCTGGCAGCTCCTCGATTGGAATCGGCTCGAAGGCCGTCCCCCGGCTTGGGACCAGTCCATCCATCTCGAGATCGCTCAAGATTACAAGCGAGCCATCGCCAAGGGCGACCTCAAGGACCTCCTGTTCCTCAAGCCGAAGCCCGGGATGCCGCCGTTCCCGCCCTTATACCATCTGAGCCTGCAGCCGGCCCTGGACGCGGCCGATCCGGCCTCGGCGGCCCGGCTTCCCAACATCCTGTACATGGCCATACTCTGCCTGTCGGTCTGGGGCGTCGGCAGGCGCTTCGCCGGGGAATGGGGCGGGCTGGGCGCCGCCGTCCTCATGTCCTGCATCCCGGAGGTGCAGTGGCTCTTCCGGGAGCAGCTCGTGGACCTGGCGCTCATTGCCTGGGTGGCGGCCGCCTACTGGGCTTTGATCGAGTCGCGCGAGTTCGAGCGCTTCGTGCCTTCCGCTCTCTGCGGCCTCCTTTTCGGGGCCGCGATGATGACGAAGTGGAGCGCGTTCAGCTACTTCCTTCCCGCGCTCGGGGCCGCCGTGCTGGCGGCGCGTCAGCCGGGCAGGTCCAGGAATATCGCGGTCTGCGGCCTCTTTTCCATCGCCGCCTGCCTGCCGTGGTATCTGGCCCAGTGGCCCGTCGTGCTCCCTCGCCTAGTGGAGGCATCGAAGGACCAGGCCGTGCCGGTCTGGAAAGGCGGAGCGGCCTTCACCTATCTCTGGCAGATGTTCAACGGGCTGGAGCTGCCTTTCTGCCTGATCGGACTGGTCTCCCTGGCCGTGCCTTCGGCGCGCCGAGGGCGCGGGGGAGGGACCCTTCTCGTGTTGTGGTTCCTGAGCTCCTTGGTCTTCTGGACCTTGGTCCCGAACCGGCAATTGCGCTATCTTCTGCCCGGCATCGTCCCTCTCGCCGTGCTCGCCATGGGGCCGTGGCCCAAGAAGATGCTGGCGGCCCTATGCGCGTTCCAGCTCTTCGGCGCGTTCAATTATCCGCGGGCCCTGGTTCCCCCCGTCAATATCGATCTCATCGCTCCGGTGGTCCTGTTCCGCAGCCAGCGGCCGGCGAAAGAGGATTGGAAAACACGGGAGATCCTCCAGGCCGCGGCTTCCCTGCATGATCCGCAGAGCACTTCCGGCAACATCACCTTCCTGGCGAACCACCCGCAGTTCAACGGATCCATCTTCGACTGGGAGCTCAGCCGCCTCGCCCCGTTCCCGGTGGCCATGCGGGGAGTCAATCGCCGCGTCTGCGAGCTTTCCGAGTTCCTCCTGCTCAAGACCGAGTCCTTGGGTCCGGCATGCGTAGTGAACCAGCTGCCCAAGGTCCGCGACGAGATCCTGATTCCGGGAAGCTGGTTCCTCAGAGGCTACCAGCAGGCCCGGACGTGGGACCTGCCGGACAAGAGCCAAGCGGTCCTGTACCAGCGCCGCCGCCCCAAGGAGCCTCCGTTCCCGGAGAAGCGGGCGCGCTACGACTACTACGAGAACGACCACCTTACGGCCGAAGGCTTGAGCCTGGAGTTCGGGCCGTGGGACGCCGAGCGCGGAGTGTATCCCAAGGCGGTGATCCGCGCGTCCGCCGCGACCTTCCGCGGCTTGCGGATCGACGACCTGGCGCTGGAGCTCTACGACCTGCTCATGGTCCCGGTCGAGACGCCGGACCCCAAGACGCCCAAGTACCGGCAGGACCTGCTCCTGGACGTGCGCCTGCTCCGCCTGAGCCGGCTCAAGGTGCTCTCCGCCTCGGTGTCCGAGGACTCGGCCGCCGCGTTCATGAAGGCGCGCGCGCCCAAGCTGCAGTCCGCCAAGTTCACCCTGGACAAGACGGTCTCGCTGGAGGTGAAGGCGCGGAATATCCCGATCTTCGCCGAGGCTTTCGCCGAATTGGCGGCGGACAAGAAGTCCTTGACCCTGGGCCTTAAGAGGCTGGCGGTGCGCGGCATCCCGTTCCCGATGGGTCTGCTCGGCCCGCACCGGCGCTACGTGCTGGACTTCGCTCCGGACGAGGAGCTTCCCTTCGAGATCGAGATGGGCGGACTGACGATCGCGGGGGGACGGCTCGTGATCCGGTCCTGACTACTCCTTCACCGCGTACATCTCGATAGTGCCGCCGCACTGGAGCGCGGCTTCCAGCACGGTCAACAGCACGGCCAGGGGGACGAGCGCGGGCAGCAGGGCCGCGATGAGCAGGGCCTGGAACGGATGGCGCCGCAGGGGCGTGGTCCTGGAACTGCGGTTCTTGAGGATGTCGTAGAGGAAGTTGAACCGGAAGCCCAGCGCGTTGAACAGGCTCTGCAGCCAGCCGTAGGGGTTCTGTTCGAAGGAAAAGTGGGCGGTCTCCACCGGTCTGAACCCGCTCTTGCGCAGGGCGGCCTCCAGCGAGCGCCGGCTGAAGTGGTAGTAGTGCCGGGGGATGTCCAGGTGGAACCAGTTCCGTCCCGAGAACCGGGCCTGGAGACTGTCCAGGTTCGGGACAGCCACGGCCAGCAGGCCGCCCTTCTTCAGCAGGGCGTGCGCGTGCCGCAGGGCTGCGAAGGGATTGCCCATGTGCTCCAGGACATGCCAGAAGATGACGGCATGGAACTGCTCGGCGCCGTACGGGGCGGTCATGAAGCTCCCCACGTGGACCTTGGCTCCCCGGTTCCTCGCGTTCCACGCGGCATGTTCCGAGATCTCGACCCCGTACGGCTCATAGCCCAGCTCCCGCAGATGGCTCAGGAGTATGCCCCGGCCGCAGCCCACGTCGAGCACCGGGCCGAGACGGCACCTGCGGCTCACGGCCAGGGCCCGGCGACGCCGGAAAAGGCGCACGAGGGACTCCAGAGACCAATGGAAGCGGACGTTCTCCCGGCCGTAATAGGCCGGGGGGTACCAGGGGGCCATCTCGTGCTCAGGCAAAGCCGGCGAGGTCCAGCCGAGGCCGCAGCTCCCGCAGGAGAGCAGCTCGAAGGGCCTGGCGCCGGGAGGGAGGCCTTTGGCGAAGAAGCGCCAGCCAACCTGGGAGCCGCCGCAGAACGGGCACCGGGCGAGAGGGTCCGTCATCCCTCCTGCTGGGGCACGCCCATCACCTTCTGGTAGGCGTTCTGGTAGTTCTGGATCATGTCGGAGAGCCGGAAGTTCTCGGTGATGACCTTTTTTGCCCCTTCTCCCAGCCGCTTGCGCAGGTTTTCGTCGATGATCATGTCGCTGACCGGGACGTAGAGGGATTGGGGATCGTTGGGCTCGCAGAGCAGTCCGGAGATGTCATGCGCGATCGCCTCGGGGACGCCGTCCACGCGGGTGGCCACCACCGGCAGCCCGAGAGCCATGGCCTCAAGCAGGGCGTTCGGGAGACCTTCCCAGAGCGAGGGCAGCACGAAGATGTCCATGGCGGCGAGCCACCCGGGGATGTCCTTCTGCTCGCCCAGCAGGCGCACGCAGTCCTGCAGGCGCAGCATGGCGATCTTCTCCTCCAGGAACTTCCGCAGGGGTCCCTCGCCGATGACGGCGCACTTGACCGGATGCACGGTCCGCAGACGCGACAGAGTCTCCAGCAGCGTGAGGTGTCCCTTCTGCTCGTCCAGACGCCCCACGGAGCCGAGGAGTATCTCGTTGTCCGCCACCCCCAGTTCCTTGCGGAGCTTGGTCCGGTCGGGTTTGGAGATGGGCCAGCCGGCGATGTCCACGCCGTTGTAGATGGTCAACACGCCGTTCTCGGGATAGCCCAGGGATTCGGTCAGGTAGCGGCGGCTCGCCGCGCACTCCGTGATGAGCAGGTCGTCCGCGCTCTTGAGGAACCGGTCGATCATGAGCGAGACGCCTCCGCGGCTGCGGTAGTTCACACGGGGGGAGCTGATGAGCTTGAACTCCGCGTACCCGAGGCGGCGCACCGCGCGGCAGAGCTGGATGCCCTGGTACATGATGGCGTGGACGAGGTCCGGCCGGGTCTCGTGGACGACCAGGGCGAGCTTCTGGATGTCCTGCAGGCCCGCGCGGCTCTTCACGTTGAGGGAGTAGACCGGGGTCCCGGCACGCTCGAGCTTGTCGGCGTATGCTCCCTTGGGCTTCAAGCTCACCACGCCGGCCACCTGGCAGAGCTTGGGGTCGATGAGCGTGGCGAGGGTGAAGAGCGTCTTCTCGGCCCCCCCGAGGGTGGTCGAGGTGCTGACGTAGAGGATCTTGAACGGCTCAGCCACCGTCAGTAGAACTCCCGGACGGCTTCGGCCACCCGATCCACCATCTCCGGCGAGAGTTCGGGGTACATGGGCAGGGCCAGCACCTCGCCGCAGGCGCGTTCGGCCTGCGGGAAGTCTCCGGCCTTGTAGCCCAGCTGCTTGAACGCCTCGAGCAGATGCAGCGGCTTGGGGTAGTAGACCCCGCAGCCGATGCCGGCGGCCTGGAGGTGCTTGGCCAGGCCGTCCCGCTTCGGAGCCTGGATGATGAACAGATGATAGACGTGGCTCGTCCCGTTCCCCTCCTCGGGAGGCAGGGTGACGGGGAGCCCGGCGAGCCTGGAGCGGTAGAGGTCCGCGACGGCGCGGCGCCTCGCGGTCCAGTCCTGCAGGCGCTTGAGCTTGACCCTCAGGAACGCGGCCTGGAGGTCGTCGAGCCTGGAGTTGTGGCCGAGGCGGGCGTGCTCGTACTGCTTGCCCGGAGGACGGCCGCAGTTGCGCAGCATGAGGACCAGGTCGTGGAGCTCGGGGCTCCGCGTCGATACCGCGCCCGCATCCCCGAGAGCGCCGAGGTTCTTGGAGGGGTAGAAGCTGAACGCTCCCAGGTCGCCGATGCCTCCGACCGGACGTCCCTTGTAGGCGGCCAAATGGGCCTGGGCGCAGTCCTCCAGCACGCGCAGCTTCCTGGCCTTGCAGACGTCCAGGATCCGGTCCATGTCCGCGGGGCGGCCGTAGAGGTGGACCGGGATGACGGCCTTGGTCTTGGGCGTCACGCGGCGCTCGAGATCAGCGGGGTCCATGGTCAAGCTGCGGGGATCGACGTCCACGAACACCGGCCGCGCCCCCTTGGCGCACGCCGCTGTCGCGGTGGCGATGAACGTGAACGCCGGCACCGCCACCTCGTCTCCCGGGCCCACGCCGAGCGCCTCGATGGAGAGCTCCAGGGCTTTTGTCCCGGAGGAGACTCCGGCGACGTGCGCCACGCCGAGGGCTTTCGCGAACTCGGCTTCGAAGGCGCGGCCTTCGGGCCCGAGGATGTACGCCCCGGAGTCCAGGACGCGCGAGGCGGCATCCAGAAGCTCCTGGCGGATCTGCGAGTACTGGCTTTTGAGGTCCATCAATGGGATGTTCAATAGGCCCCCTTGCCTGAGATCATGGCCGGCACCGTCCTCAGCACGACCTCCAAGTCGAGTCCCAAGGACCAGTGCTCGATGTAGTACAAATCCAGCGCGAAGCGCTGCTCCGAGCTGATGTCGGAGCGGCCTGAGACCTGCCAGAGCCCGGTGATGCCGGGCAGGGTGTTGAGCCGCTTCTTGGCCGTGGGCCCGAATTCCCGGGCGAGCTCCTCGATCTCTCCGGTGGCCACGGCCAGGGGCCTGGGGCCCACGACGCTCATGTCCCCGAGCAACACGTTCAAGAATTGCGGGAACTCGTCGAGGGAGAAGCGGCGCAGCCAGCGGCCCACGCGCGTGACCCGGGGGTCGTCCTTGGCTTTAAAGAAGCCGCCTTGCTGGACGTTGAGGCCGCGCACCTGGGCCAGCCGCGCCTCCGAGTTCGTGAACATGGTGCGGAATTTGAAGGCCTCGAACGTCTTCCCGCGCAGGCCTAGCCGCTTCTGCCTGTAAAGAACCGGCCCCTTGGAGTCCGCCCGGATGAGCAGCGCGATGAGGAGCAGGGGCAGGCCGAGGACGGCCAGCACCGCGAGGGAGAGCGCCAAGTCGAAGGCGCGCTTGGCCCAATAGTTCTTCAAGGTGAAGGAGGTGTGCTGGAGGCGGAAGGCGGGCAGGCCTAAGGACTCGTCCATCTGGATCTCGCCGAGCCGCAGCTCCAGCAGGTCCGGGACCGCGCGGAACCCGATCCCCGCGCTCTCGCAGGCCTCGGCGAGCTCCAGGAGCCGGGCGTGGTCCACGTCCGTGCGCGCGAGCACCACCTCGCCGATCCGTTTTTTTACCGCCAGGCCCAGAAGCTCTTTCGGGCCGGGCAGCGCGTCGAGTTCGTGGATCGGGACATTGGGGTGCCGCGAGGAGATGTTGTCCCGTATGAGCTCGGCCACGCGGCCGCCGCCGACGAGGAGCAGGGGGGTGGCGGACTCGAACCGGGATATCCGGGAGTCGAGCCAGAGGACCAGGGCTTGCGAGACGGAGACCGTGACGAGAGCCAGGGGCCCGGCCAGCAGGAGCATGACGCGCGAGTACTCGAGGCGGCTGTAGATATAGGTCGCCACCAGCACCGCGCCGGTGCCCAGGCATGCGGTCTTGGCGATCTGCAGGAACCGGTCGTACACGCTGATCCATTGACGGCTGTAGAGGCGGGAGGCGTACCAGAAAAGCCCGAGCCAGATCGGGACCACGGTCCACATGATCTCGGCGTAGAGCCGCCAGCCGGGGTCCACCCCCGGGACCGGGAGCAGGGCCGTCACGAGCGGATGGTGGAAGCGCAGGCGGTAGGCCGCCCAGTAGGCCGCGACCACCGCGACGCCGTCGAGCGCCAGGTGCAGGCCTGTGCGCAGAAGGCCCCTGAGCCAGCGCGGCAGGCCCGCGGAGCTTAGTTTCTGGACCGCCACCGGAGCGCCTCGATGTCCCGGATCTCCTTGGGGACCGAGGTCAGGTTGAGCGGAGGGCCGTGCGGACGGATGACGACGTCGTCTTCGATGCGCACGCCGCCGAAGTCCAGGAAGGTCTCGGCGCGGGAGAAGTCCACGGAGCCCCGGTGCTTGGAGCGTTCCTCGGGGTCGCACAAGAGCGCGCGGATGAAGTAGATGCCGGGCTCGACCGTGATGACGAAGCCGGGTTCCAAACGGGCCTCGAACCGGATGGGGATCTTCTTCGGGTTGGGGATCTTCCGGCGCTTGCCTCCCGCGCCGTCGTGGACGTCGAGGCCCATGAGATGCCCGATCCCATGGGGGTAGAAGAGGCGTATCGCGCCGCCTTCCACGAGCCCCGCGGTGTCGCCCTTGAGGATCTTCATGCTCTTGAGGCCTTCCGCGAGCTTCGTCATGGATAGGGAATGGAGCTCGATGGAGGTGACCCCGGCGCGAGCCTTGTCGATGCAGGCCTTCTGGGCCTCGAGCACGACGCTGTAGACGTCCTTCTGGCGCCGGGTGAAGCGCGTGCCCGCGGGGAAGGTGCGCGTGATGTCGCCGGCGTAGCCGTGGACCTCCGCGCCCGCGTCGAGGAGCAGGAGGTCTCCGGGCTTGAACTTGGCCTGGCAGAACCGGTAGTGCAGCACGGCGCCGTTGGTGCCGGCCGCGGCGATGGTGGGGAACGCGAGATGCCGAGCCCCCCGCTTGAGGCACTCGTCCTCGAAGACCGCTTGGACCTCGTATTCACGCATGCCGGGTCGCAGGGCCTTCATGACCGCGAGGTGGGCGGCGGAGGAGATGTCGCTTGCCTTGCGCATGAGCGCGAGCTCACCCGGGGTCTTCACCGCGCGCAGGTCCCAGAGCGTGTCCAGCAGCGCCTGTGGGGCGTTCGGGAGACGGCCGAAGAGCTTCCGGAACTTCTTATGGGTGGGCTTGTCGGAGTAGAGCTTCCGGTAGCCTTTGCGGGACCCCTTCAGGAGCTTGGGCAGGGTGTCGGAGTACGCCACGCGAGGCACTCCGAAGAGCTTGCGGCACTCGGCAGGGCCCGGCACGTGTCCGAGCCACACGCGGTGTTTGGCGTCGATGCGCGGGATGAGGAGCGTGCTCTGCCGGCGCTTGGGGTCCAGAAGCAGGAGGAAGTCCGGCTCTTCGACCCCGGTGAGGTAGAGGAAGTTGGAGTCCTGGCGGAAGAGGAAGTTGTTGTCGTGGTTGCGGACGATCTCGACGCCGCCGCCGAGCAGGATGAGCCCGTCGGGGAGGCGGCGCATCAGGGCGCTGCGGTGCAGTGAATAATCGTTCATAGGGTTGGAGGATTATAGCATTCGACCTTGCTACAATGATGCGGCGTGAAGAAGGGACTCTGTGTCGAGATAAGAAAGATAGGAATGCGCAAACGGTATATCCTCGTTGGACTCTTCTCAGTGCTGCCCCATCTCTACGGGATATCCTCCCCCCCATTGGACTATCACAAACACCGCCAGACCAACACCGCAGCCATCGCCCGCAACTATCACGAGAACGGCTTGCACCTGTTGAACCCGCAGATCAGTTGGGATGGGGACAACCGAGGCAGAGCGGCCACGGAACTCCCGCTCTACATGTATCTGGTGGGAGTACTCTGGGGAGTCTTCGGTCTGGGTGCGCTTTGGGGGAGGGTGCTCTCCGTGTTCTTCTCGGCATGCACCACGGCGGCATTCCTTCGGTTCCTTGAGGGCTGGCTCGATGAAAGGTCTGCGCTGTGTGCAGCGATTCTCTTCGCATGGCTTCCAGTCGAAATCTATTTTGGAAGAACGATTCAGCCGGAGTCCTTCGCCTTGCTTTGCTCGATCCTTTCGTTGCTGTTCCTGGACCGCTATCTTTCTTCCCGCTTGGCGGGTCGAGTCTGCTGGAGCGGCTGGGCCTTCTCCTGGGCTGCAGCCGCAGTCGCCATCGGGCACAAGCTTCCTTACGGATACTTGTTGGCAGTGTGCGGAGTCCTCGCGTGGCTGCGGCTAGGCCGTGCGGCTCTCCGGGATCCTGGAGTCCTGGCTTTCATCCCGCTCGTACTGCTGCCGGTCTTCGCGTGGTACAAATACGCTTCTTCCGGGGTCTATGTGGTGCCGACATCCTGGGAGTCGCTTCTGCTCTTGCTGGAGTACTCGCGCTTGCCGCACTACCTCAAGGCCCAATTCCTCACGCGCTTCCCGGAACTCACCGTCACGTGGCCCGGGATGGTTCTGTGGGCGGCCGGGGCTTGGGGAGCGTGTCGGACCAGAGCGGGACGGCTGCTTTGGCTCTGGCTGGCGTGCATTTGCGTCTACGCGGTCCTGGGCGGTGCGTATACGTTTCACCATGAATACACCGCGTTGCCATTCGCGCTGGTCAACAGCGCTTTTATGGGCCTCGGTCTGCGGGACCTGTTGGACCGAGCAGCCGCGCTCCGGGGAGCCTGGCGGCGTGTTGCTTTCGCTGGGCTGGCCGTGGTGATCGTGGCGCTCCCGCTCAACGCCGCGTATAGGATCAAGCATTGGTACCGGATCGAGTATCCTTACCTTGTGGGCATGGATCGGATTGCGGACCGGATCAGCGATCCCAACGATCTGTTTCTGTGCGATATGAGGGAGCCGTCCGTCCCGCTGTTCTTTCTGAGGCGTCGGGGCTGGTCCGATGATCTCTGGGAGAGGGGGTTGACTCCCATGGAATGGATCGCCATCCATCTCCCGAAGGGGGCGCGGTTCTTCATGGTCCGGAAGGGAGGCCCGTTCGCGGACCGCGCAGACCCGCTGTGCAAGCCCGTGTTCGACCGCTATCCGTTGGTCTACGAGGGCCCGGGGGCGATTATTTTCCGGATCCGGACATAGCGGTCTGCTTGTAGACTGCGGTAATCTCTCGCAGTAGCCGCTCACGCGTGAAATCGCGTTTTACGATATCCCGGCCGTTGGCCCCCATACGTCTGCGCAGTGCCGGATCCCCGGCCAGGATTAGGGCTTGACGCAGAAGATCCTCCTCCGTGGGCGCGAGGAGTCCCGTTTCGTCGGGCCGGACGAGCTCCCGGTTGCCCGGGATGTCCGAGGCCAGGACCGGCAAGCCGCAGGCCATGGCCTCCAGCACCGAGTTCGGAAGGCCTTCCCAGCGGGAGAACTGGACCAGGACGTCGGCCCGGCGCAAGGCTTCTAAGGCCCGCGCGTGTGGCAGCCAGCCGGTGAGCTCCAGCACGGGCTCCAGGCGCAGGCTCTGCGCCAGCCGCCGGACCTCGGGTTCGAGCTCCCCCGCGCCGATCCACACGCAGCGGACCTTGGCTCGGGCGAGGGCCAGGCCCCTGGCGAGCCGAACGAACGCCTCGGGGTTCCTGGCGTAGCTCATGCGTCCCAAGGTGCAGAAGACGACATCCGGGTTCGCGCCTCGCTCCCGTTCATCCGGAGATTCCCCTAGATACGCATCGCGTACGACATGGACCCTGGACGTCAGTCCGCGGGCCAAGGCCGCTTCGCTGTATGATACGGCGATGATTTTCCCAATCCAGGATACGGACCATTCCAGCCATCGGTAGAGCGTACGCTTCAAGGGAGGGGAATCCGTCTGAAGGAAGGCGTAGCCGTGAGGGGAGTAGTAGATGCGTGGGGCCCGGGCCAGCCAACCGGCGACGCGGGCCAGGAACCCGGCTTTCGAGGAGTGCGCGTGCACGAGGTCCGGGCGGGTCTGCCTGAACAACCGGTAGAGCTTCCAGAAGGCACGCAGGTCCGAAAGCGGCGAGATTTCTCGAACCATCTCCGGCACATGATGGAACCGGGATGCTCCCCGCGCCATGGCCTCGTACTCGGCGGGGGAGGTCCCGGGCCGTACCGAATATGCGAGCTGGACCTCGAACGTCCCGGGATCAAGGCCGTTGCAGAGAGCGGCGACTTGGTATCCGGTCCCTCCCGGACCGCCGCACTCGACGACCTGCAGGACCCGCAGCCGCTCGGCCATTAGTCCGCGATCTTGTACCGGAGCAGGCACCAAAGGTAGACGAAGGAGTCCTTGAAGGAGATCTTCTTACCTTCGGCGTAGGTCCGGCCGCTGTAGGAGATGGGCACTTCGTAGATGCGAGCGTGGCGCTTGCACACCTTGGCCGTGACCTCGGGTTCGAATCCGAAGCCGTTTTCGCGCAGCGGGAAGGAGCGCAGGAGCTCGGTCCGGAACGCCTTGTAGCAGACCCCCATATCGGTGAGGTTCACGTTGAACAGGGCGTTCGTGATGAGGGTGAAGAGTCTGTTGGCCGCGTAGTGCCAGAAGAGGAGCACGCGGTGCGGGCCGCCGAGGAAGCGCGATCCGTAGACCACGTCCGCCCTGCCGTCGAGGAGCGGGGCCAGGAGCTGGGCGTAGTCGGCGGGGTCGTACTCCAGGTCCGCGTCCTGGACGAGCACGAGCTCCCCGGTGGCGCGGGACAATGCCGTGCGGATGGCCGCTCCCTTGCCCTGGTTTCGCTCGTGGCGCAGGAGGATGAGGCCGTCCTTGGCCAGCCGTTCGAGGATGGCGGCGGTTCCGTCAATGGAGCCGTCGTCCACCGCGATGAGCTCCTTCTCCAGCGGGAGCTTCACCGCCCGCACGCGCTCTATCAGGGCCTCGACGGTGCGCGCTTCATTGTAGACCGGGATGAGAACGGTGAGTTTCTTCGGGTTCATCGGGACCGGAGCCTCCTGAACGAGTCGGCGATCTGCCAGGCGGCGAAGGGGAAGATTGCCGGGAAGTATACGAGCTTGTGCCTGGAGGCGCTCCCTAGGTCGAACTCCAGGAGTGCCAGACAAGGTACCATCAGGAAGAAGAACGCGAACAGGGAGAGCATCGCCGGGCCCTTGGGGCCTCGAAGAGCGCCTGACAGGGCTACTGCGGATAATAGCAGAAGGATGACGTTCTCCGCCGCAGCGAGGATGCGGCTGGTCTTTCCTTCAAGCGGATAGAAACCGGGCAGGGGCATGTATAGGACATAAAGAACAGTTTTTGGCAAGAACCAGACTATATCCCACCACGATTTGAATTGCGCTTCCGGGAAGATTATCGTTTCCACCCGTCGGTCCATCACCTGCACGGAGTGACGTTGCTCGGATTCCATCCTCGATCGGCGGTACTCGCTCAACTCGGCAGGAGAGAATAGGGGCCCGGCTGGAGGATGGCGCGGCGAGGTTTTGGACGAGGATCCGATCTCCGGCATAGCGGTAGAGGTTCCTAGGAGTCGTTTGGACAGCTTGGACAGAGGCATGAAGGCTGCTGCTGCCGCTAGCACCCACGCACACCCTATTGCACATACTTTGACACGGGAACGGTCCCCCCGATGGACGATGGCTGCTGCGGTGCCTCCGGCCAAGAGGGAGGCGGAGACCAGCGGAACCACGTGGGGCCGGGATATGCCCAGGAGGACCATAGCGATGACGCCGATTGCGAACAAGGCGTGGAAACCGCCGCCAGCATGGGTTGGCGGATTGTTCCAAGTGCGGAGAGCGGGAAGCAGGGACACCACGAGACAGAGCATGAAAAGGGCATCTTTCGAGAGCTGAGAGGAGAAGAAAATATTGCTGGGCCAGTAAGCCAGCAGGACCAAGGTGACGAGATCCGCAGTGCTGCCGCAGAGGAGAGTGGACATCTCGTACCAAGCCCAGAGTGCCACGGTCGCGATCGCGCAATTGAGAAGGCGGGGCAGGAGAGGATGGGGGCCGAAGAGTCGATAGACCGAGGCGGTCAGCGTCGTGCTGAGTTCCCGGCCTGGGGATATCGGAGGATAAGGCGAACCGTCTGTCCAAGCCCGAAGCATCCTGAGGGCACCTTGGTGAATTTGTTGGGAGTCTACATAGTTGTGCGGGGGGAAGAAGGGATGCATCTCATCGAACACGGCTAGGCAACAGCGCAGAGCCAGGGCTGAGAGCAGTACCACGAGGGCGACCCGCGGGATACGGCTCATCCAGAGGAGCCCTCCTGCATTCCCTGATGCCGAACTTCGGCCCAGATCCAGACGAAGAACACCAGCATCCAAAGGATTTCGACCTGCAGCGCTACCTCCGTGAGGTTCATGAATAGGAACGCCGTAGCGGTGCCGTAGGCCCACAGGTTCCAGGCTTCCGGCTTCTCTTTCACCCGTTGATACGCTCGCCACCAGAACGCGCCGAGCAGCCAGAGCAGCGCGGCTAAGCCGAGGATGCCGCGTTCAGCGAATTGATGCAGATAGAGGTTGTGCGCGGTCCCCCAGGTAGTGTTGAGGTCCTCGAACGTCGTTTGCAGGTACTGGGGTAGTACGACGCGATAGTTGTTGAGCCCCACCCCGGTCCACGGGTGGTCGCGGCCCATGCATAGGGCCACGCTCCAAAGTCTGAGCCGTGCGAAGGGGCCTTGAGTGTAGATTGAACCTGAGGCCAAATACGTCTGCAAATCACGGCGGAGCGGGTTTGCATAGCGGACGGAGTTGGCAAAGTACCAGCTTGCCGCGGTTACCAGTAGCGCGAGGACGAGGAAACGCCGCAGCTTGGGCGTGAGGAGCGCTATGGCAGCGGCTCCCGCCACCATGGAGAGGATGGCGCCTCGCGTCTGGCTGAGGAAAAGCGCCATGAGCGCCAGCACCAGGAATGTCCAACTCAAGAGGCGCGCATTCCGTGACTTGAGAAATTCCGGAGGCTCAACCAGGAAGCAGACTGCGCCAAGGACCGCGATGCAGACCTGCTCACCGAATGTGACCGCATGGACGAATCCCTGGGCGCGTGTCCATTTCTGGAGGAGGCAATAGTTCCAGTGGACTTGCAGCAAGCCCGTCAAGCATACGATGGAAAAGCCAGCCGCCATCGCAAGGATAGCCTTTGGGGCCGGTTCGGTGGCGAGCGCCACAGAGAATAGCAGGTAGAGCCAGAGCTTATGCACGTCCTGGTATATGTGGCGGAAACTGTTCCCCGGATCGACGCCTAGCGCCGCGGTCAAAACGGCGACTCCCAAGTAGATCCCCAGCGGCCATTCCAACACGCTTCGATGGGCACGGAATGCTACGGGGCCGCCTGCGGCCCGATACGCCAGCAGGCTCGCGAGGAGCACTCCCCAGGAGATGTTCGCTCCCGCTATGCTCACGGGAAGACAAAGACAAAGCAGGAAGAGAGAGAACTCGACAGCCCGCTTCGGCAGCCCCAGGCTGCGGGCCACGGGGTCAGAGTCCCAGGGCGCGGAGATCGTGCACCTGAACCAATCCGACGGCGCGCCTTTGTCGGTCGACCACGGGCAACACGCTGAATGGCCTGCGCCGATTCTTCATCAGATCCGCCGCTTTGGCCGCGAGGTCGTGGGGCCGGACGCTGGTCGGCTTGGGGTTCATGAGGTCGGGAATCCTTAGCGAGCGGATGTCCCGGCCTTGCTCGATCGCCACCCGGATGTCGCAGTCTGTGACCAAGCCCTTGAGCCGTCCGCGGACGTCCACGACCGACACTGCTCCAGCGTGCTGGCGCGTCAACTCCCTGAGCATGCGCTGGATGGGGGCCGTCACAAGGACCACGGGGTTGGCCTTGCCTCGCCGCATCACGTCCGAGACCCGCAGCGTGAGGCGCTTGCCGAGCTGCCCGCCTGGATGGTTGCGGGCGAAATGCTCCTTGCGGAACCCGCGCAGGCGCATCAATGTCACGGCGAGCGCGTCGCCGATGGCCAAGGCCGCGGTCGTACTGACCGTGGGAGCGAGATTGAGCGGGCAAGCCTCGTCGAGACGCGGGGTGTCGAGGACCAGATCAGCGCTCTCGGCGAGCGTGGATCGCGGATTGGCCGTTAGAGCGATGACCCGGGTTCCGAGCCTGCGCAGGGAGGGCAGGATCCCGTTGAGTTCGTCCGTCTCCCCGGATTTTCCCAGCGCCAGCACCAGGTCGCGCCGCTGCACCATGCCGAGCCCGCCGTGAAGGGCTTCCGAGGGATGCAGGTAGAGCGCCGGGGTGCCTGTGGAGGACAGCGTCGAGGCGATCTTCTGGGCGATGAGTCCGGACTTCCCCATGCCCAGCAGGATCACTTTCCCTTTGCATCCCAATATCCAGTCAACGGCGGTCACGTAGGAGCCATCGATGCAGGCGTGCAGGCTCCTGAGAGCCAAGGCTTCGATCTCAAGAACCCGGCGGATCTCCTTCTTGACTTCGGCCGGACGCATGCGCCTACGATTGGAAAGGCGGAGACGCTTCATCCGAGAGAGTCTACAAAATATGCCTTCCTTCAGGCTCACGGAATCCCCAGGCCTGACGGTGCCATGCCAGGGTATCACGCAGGCTTTTCTCCAGAGGGACCTTGGGGGTCCAGCCCGTGGCACGGGTCAATTTGGCATGGGAGCCGGCCATGCTCGAGACATCGCCCGCACGAACGCGTCCAGGGTCCAAGACCACGGCGATGCGCGTCTGGCTCATGGAAAGCATCTTCCGCAGGAGCCACTTCATGGTCAACGAACGGCCCGAGCATACGTTGTAGACCTCACCGGACTCCCCCCAGCGCGCGAGGAGGGCCAAGGCGCGGGCCACGTCGCGGACATCGACGTAGTCGCGGCGCGAGGAAAGGTTCCCGACCCGGATCTGCGCCGGTCGGACGCCGGCCTCAATTGCCGCGATCTGGCTGGCGAAACTGCCTAACGCCAGGGTCTTAGGCATGCCTTGGCCGAACACGTTGAATATCCGGGCCACGCGCACGTCGAGTCCTTGGCGGCAGAAGGAGAGCGCCGCGAGCGTTTGGCCCAGTTTGGACGCGCCGTACTCGCCGACAGGCTCGGTCGGAGAAGTTTCTCGCAGCCGGCCAGCCCCGGCCGAGCCATACTCCCTAGAAGAGCCAACCACGACTACGCGCGCCCTTGACGGGAGCGCTCGGAGGGCTTTAAAAAGGTTCAGGGTCGCCGTCACGTGAACGCGCCAGAGGACGTCTGGAGGGGTGCTGGCGGAGGCGCTCATGCCGGCGAGATGGAACACGAGCTCCGGTCGAGTCCTTTCGACGAGACGCCTAGCGGAGCCGGCATCCAGGAGGTCGCTCTTCAGGACGCCAGGACCCGGAACGAGCGAGGTCACTTGTAGCCTCCCCGGGGGGAGATTCCGGCGCAGGAGTTCGACTAGTGGGCGGGCCAGGAATCCAGTGCCGCCGGTCACGAGGATACGGCTCATGGCCGACAGTGTAGAAAAAACGGGCGCTGCGTGCTTGTTCAATAGATGAACAAAGTAATATGATGATTCTAGCACTTGCGCGCGACCGTGATATTATAAATGGATAAAATTCAGGGATGAGGACCGTATCCCCTCCAAACGAATTCCTGAAGCCCGTGGAAGTGAAAACGGTGAAGACTCGCAATCGCCGCATCGTCACCCCCCAGCCCCCGCCGGGAGCCATTCCCGTTCTGAAGGAGCTTTCCCGATACGAACCGGCTTCCATGACGTGGGATCAATTCCCGGTCCTATGGGACCGGGCCGAAGGCCACAGTGTCTTCGATGCATGGGGGAACCGCTGGATTGATTTCACGTCCGGGATCTTCGTGGCGAACGCGGGGCATTCTCACCCGCGCGTGATTGCGGCGCTGCGCGAGAAGATCGATGGGGGGATGATCCATAGTTACTATTTCCCTTCTGCCGTGCGCGCGCGTCTCACGCGTCTGCTCGTCGAGGCAGCTCCCGAAGGCATCGAGAAGGCGTTCCTCCTGACCACGGGTGCTGAAACGACCGAGTGTGCCCTAAAGCTGACGCGGATCCATGGGCGGCGGATTTCGCCGGGGAAGCTCAAGATGATCTGCTGGACCAATGCCTTCCATGGGAAGACGCTCGGCGCCCAGACCATGGCGGGAAAGGATTCGGCCAAACAATGGATCGGCTCTTGCGACCCGAACATCCACCACTTGTCGTTCCCGTACCCATGGGACGCCGACGCCAGGATCTCGGGGAGACAGCGCTTTGCCAAGGACATGCGATGTCTGCTTCGGCGCGGCATCCGGGCCGAGGATGTGGCGGGCTTCATGATCGAGACGTACCAAGGTTGGTCGGCGTTGTTCTATCCCACGGATTACATCCGGGCGGTGCGGGAATGGGCGGACCGCCATGCGGCGCTGCTGTGCTTCGATGAAGTCCAGGCCGGTTTCGGTCGGACGGGGCGCATGTTCGCGCTCGAACGCTATGGCGTCCGGCCGGACATCATTTGTTGCGGGAAGGGCATCGGCTCGGGAGTGCCTCTTTCCGCGGTGCTCGCGCGAGCCGAACTCCTTGATTCGGACCCTTCTCTGAATAGCACTCATTCGGGGAACCCCTTATGCGCAGCTGCGGGCGTGGCGACGATGGAAGTGCTCAGGAAGGAGCGTTTGCCTGAGCGCGCCGCGGCCCTGGCCTCGAGGGTGCGCAAGCGCCTCCGAGACATACAGCGCAAGCATCCCGAGGCCGTGGGATACGTTTTCGGAGACGGACTGGTGTGGGCCCTCCTCCTGCAGGGCCGCGCGCCGGGAGAGTGGGATATCGAACTCGCCGACCGGGTGACCCGGACCGCCATCCACAAGGGATTGCTGCTGATTCGGACCGGGGTGGGATCAATCAAGATCGGTCCTCCCCTCTCGATATCCGAGGCCGCCTTGATGGAGGGCTTAGATGTCATCGAGGAGAGTCTGGACGAATGCCTAAACGTCGTGCCGCCACCGAAGGTTGCTCGTCGGAGCGGCCGAACATGTCCTACGAGAGGATGAGAATGGGGATATTCATCATCGCCGAGGTCGGAATCAACCATAACGGCGATATCGACATCGCCAAGGAGCTCATCAAGGTCGCTCGGGACGCGGGGTGCGACGCAGTCAAGTTCCAGAAGAGGACCGTCGAGGTCGTGTACAGCAAGGAGCTCCTGGACTCACCGAGGGAGAGTCCGTGGGGAAACACGCAGCGCGCCCAGAAGACGGCGCTCGAGTTCGGCGCAGAACAGTACCAGGAGATAGACCGATATTGCCGCGAGCTCGGCATCGATTGGTTCGCCTCGGCGTGGGATCCCGAGAGCCAGCGCTTCCTCCGCCGGTTCGGCTGCAAGTTCAATAAGATCGCCTCCGCCATGGTCCCCCATGAAGAGCTGCTTAAAATGGTGGCTGAGGAAAAGAAGCATACGTTCATCTCCACGGGGATGAGCTCCTTGGAGCAGATCGATCGCGCGGTGGAGATATTCCGGTTGGCAGGTTGCCCCTTCGAGTTGCTGCACTGCAAATCGACCTACCCCCTCGACGATGAGGATGCCAACCTGCGGTGCATCGATACGCTGCGCAGCCGCTATCGCTGCAGAGTCGGCTATAGCGGGCACGAACAGGGCTTATCAGTGTCCTACGCGGCGGCGGCCTTCGGGATATCCTCCCTTGAGCGCCATATCACGCTGAATCGCGCGATGTACGGTTCGGATCAGGCTGCTTCCCTGGAGCCGCTCGGTCTGCGGACCCTGGTCGGGGCGGTGCGAAAGATTGAAAAAGCGTTAGGCGATGGGGTCGTGGGGATACACCCAAAAGAGATCCCCATCAGCAAGAAACTGCGCGGACACTTCTTCCAGAACGGGGGTTGACCCATGCCCAACACCTTCTGCTACCTCTGTGCTGGCACACGGTTGGTGAAGCGTCCAGGCAAGGTCTGTGATAAGACCGGCATCGATGTGCTGGAGTGCCTCTCCTGCGGGCTGGTATTCCTTTCATCGTTCGACCACGTCAGCGAGGGGTTCTATACGGATTCGGGCATGCGGGCCTCATCGGCGGGAGCGAGCGACCGGGGCTGCAGCGTCGACTACTGGCGCAACATGACCGCGTGGGACGACGACCGGCGGCTGGTCTACCTCCGGCCGCTCGTCGAGAACCGAAGGCTTCTGGATTTCGGCTGCGGCCATGGGGGGTTTCTGCTGCGGGCCAGGCGGCTCGCGGCCCGGGCCGTCGGGGTCGAACTGGACCGTGAGATGGCTGCTGAATTCAAGAAGCAAGGCCTCGAGGTCCACCCACGACTGGATGCGGTCCAGGGCCAGTTCGACTTGATCACGATGTTCCATGTCCTGGAGCATATCCCAGATCCCGCCGCGCTTCTTCGCGAAACCGCGGGGAGGCTCGCCGAGAAGGGTCGCATCATCGTGGAGGTCCCCAGCGGGGCGGATGCGCTCCTGACGCTGTATCAGTCGGCCCCCTTCGCCGATTTCACGTACTGGAGCTGCCATCTTTACCTCTTCACGGCTTCGACGCTTGCCGCGCTAGCGGCCAAGGCGGGCCTGAGGGTCGACTACGTCAAGCACATCCAGCGCTACCCTATCTCCAATCATCTCTATTGGCTCGCCAAGGGGCGCCCGGGAGGGCACCAGAAGTGGCATTTCCTCGACTCCGAAGAGCTTCACAGGGCTTACGAGAAACAGCTCGCCTCGGTCGGAGCGACCGACACCATGATCGCAAGCCTGCGCGCGTGACACGGATCCGCTCGAACCCCATCGGGGTCATGCAGGGGCGCTTGGTTCCAAAGTACCGCGGCCGCTATCAAGCCCATCCCGTCGGGTGTTGGCAAGAAGAGTTTCAGCTCGCGGCCTCGCAGGGGCTGGACCTCGTCGAATTCATCCTGGACTATGAGGGCGCCGAAACGAATCCCCTGCTCACGGAACGCGGTCGGGACGAGATCCTTTCTTTGAGCGCACGGACAGGCGTCCATGTCCGCACTGTTTGTGCGGACTATTTCATGGCAGCCCCGCTCCACGGAGTATCCGCCGAGGGGATCGCGAAGAGCCGGAAGGGCCTCGAGGACCTTGTCGGCGCGGCGGCTCGCCTGGGGGCGACGGACATCGTCATCCCATGCGTGGACGCCTCGAGCCTGAATAGGCCTGGCGGCGCAGAGGGCCTCATCGCCGCGTTGGAGCCCGTGGTCCCATTGGCGGAACGGATGGGCGTCAATCTTTCGTTGGAGACCGATCTGGCTCCGGCGCCCTTCGCCGCCCTGCTGAAGCGGTTCGGCTCGAGGCGCGTGACCGTGAACTACGATACAGGGAACAGCGCCGCTCTCGGATTCGATCCCCGGGAGGAGCTAGCGGCCTACGGAGACCGCATCAGCGACGTCCACATCAAGGACCGCGAGCGCGGGGGCGGATCCGTTCTCTTGGGACGAGGAGATGCAGATTTCGATCGCTTCTTCGAATCCCTGTCCCGCGTGGGATACCGCGGCCCGTTCATCATGCAAGCCTATCGCGACGATGAGGGGGTGCGCGTATTCCAGGAGCAGCTGCGCTGGATTACCCCCAAGCTCGAACGGTACGGGGAGCGATGCGGGATAGAATGAACATCATCGCGATTATCCCCGCCCGTGGCGGGTCGAAGGGGATCCGCAACAAGAACCTAAGCCTCTTGGGAGGCTATCCTCTCGTGGCCTACGCCATTGCCGCCGCCCGGCTCTCGCGCCGGATCCGGCGCACGATCGTTTCCACGGACTCGCGGGAGATTGCGGAAACGGCACGCCGGTTCGGGGCGGAAGTCCCCTTCATGCGTCCTCGCCGCTTCGCCCGCGATGATTCGCCCGATCTGGAGTGGGTCAGGCATGCGTTGGACTGGCTGCGGCGGGAGGAGGGCGGGATGCCCGACTTGCTGGTCCACCTTCGCCCGACGACACCCCTGAGGGAGCCCAGGATCATTGACGCGGCCATCGCGCGTCTAGCGGCTCGGCCGGAGGCCACATCGATGCGTTCCGCCCACCCGGTCGCGGAAACGCCCGTTAAGTGGTTCCGGTTGAGGGGTGGCGGCTATTTCAAGGGCTTGCTGCCCGGATACACCATCGAACAACTCAATCTGCCCAGGCAGGCCTTCCCGACTGTTTACGTCCCAGACGGCTACGTGGATGTTCTTCGCCCCTCCTATATCAGCCGGACCGGCAGATTGCACGGCCCGCAGATGCTCGGGTTCATCTCCCCGGTCTGCCATGAGGTCGATGCACCGGAAGACCTGGATTTCCTGAGGTATGTGGTCGGGGACGGCAAACATGTGTTGACGCACCATCTGAGGCGCTCCCATCCGTTATGATAAGGTCCGCCCGCCATACCGGTCTGGTGGTCCGCGACCTCGAGAGGTCACTGGCGTTCTACCGCGACGCCTTGGGACTATCGCTCACCGCACGCGCAGCGGAGAGCGGGCCCTTCATCGAGGCCGTGGTGGGCATCCCCGGTGTCCGCCTGGAATGGGCCAAGCTTCGAACCCCGGATGGGCATATCATCGAGCTGCTCCAGTATCACTCCCACCCGGAGGATGGCGTGGATGGCGATATCGGTCGAGCCAACAGGCTTGGCTGCTCCCATGTCGCATTCACGGTGGACGAAATCGGGCGGCTGCATTCGGAACTGGTCCGTCTTGGCTTCCGCGTCAACAGTGCGCCCCAGGCTTCCCCTGATGGACGGTGCAGGGTGATGTATGCGCACGACCCGGATGGGATCATCCTCGAATTCGTAGAGGAGATCAATAGATGACCCGTCGCCAGGAGACATGGCTATGGACCTAGGGCTGACCGGGAAGAATGTGCTGGTGACCGGCTCGTCGCGGGGCATCGGGCTGTCCATCGCCAGGGCATTCCTGGCGGAAGGCGCCCGGGTCGCCTTGACTGGACGGGATGCATCCGCGCTGGATGTCGCGCGTTCCGAGTCGCTGGCGGACTACCCCGGCGCGGACGTCCATGCCTTCTGCTGCGATTTCGTCAACCCTTCCGCGGTGGGCCGGCTGCGCAAGCGTCTGTCGTCCCGCTGGGAGGGCCTCGACGTACTGGTGGCGAACGTGGGCAGCGGCCGAAGCCTCCCGGAGCCAATCACTGAGGAACGGCACTTCCAGAAAGTCTTGGAGACGAACCTTCTGGCGAGCGTGAACGCGGCACGCGAATTCTATCCGTTCTTGACTCGCAGGCGGGGGTGCATCCTCTTCATCTCATCCATAGCCGGGATCGAGGCAATAGGGGCGCCTGTGGACTATGCCACGGCCAAGGCCGGGCTCATGTCTTTCGCCAAGAACCTCGCACGCCGGGCCGCGGCCGACGGTATCCGAGTGAACTGCGTGGCTCCCGGAAACATCCTCTTCCCGGGGGGGGCATGGGATCGCAAGCGTAGGGCGAACCCCGGGGGCACGCGTCGCATGATTGCATCATCGGTCCCCATGAGACGATTCGGGGCGCCAGACGAGGTCGCCGCGGCCTGCGTGTTCCTCTGCTCGCGTCAGGCCGGATTCATCACCGGCGCGATGCTACGGGTCGATGGGGGGCAGACTGTTTCAATCTTCTGAGGAGGCTGGATGAGCCAGATGTTCGATCTGGGCGGCAAGACAGCCGTCATCACGGGCGGGGCGGGCTTCCTAGGCCGTCAGCATGCCGATGCCATCCTCTCGTTCGGCGGGACGGCCGTCCTCCTCGACCGCAGCCGGGCTGCCATGAGATCGGCGCTCCAGCAGCTCTCCTGCCGTCATCCCGAGAGGGTCGTGGGCCACATCGTCGACATCACGGATGAACGCGCCGTGGCTCGGGCCGCAGCTTCCATCGCTCGGCGGCACGGCGGGGTCCATGTGCTCATCAACAACGCCGCCAACGACCCAAAGGTCGGGCCGGGGAACGCTCTCACCAATGCGAGCCGTCTGGAGCATTTCCCGTTGAGCGCCTGGGATGATGATCTGGCGGTCGGGCTCACCGGAGCTTTTCTCTGCTGTAAGCACTTCGGGCCCAGGATCGTGGCTTCCGGCGGCGGCAGCATCATCAACATCTCATCCGACCTGGGGGTCATCGCTCCGGACCAAAGGCTGTACGCTCGCCCAGGATTGCCTCGCTCGCGCCAGAGCGTGAAGCCGGTGACCTATTCCGTCGTAAAGACCGGGCTGGTCGGGCTGACCCGGTATCTTGCCACCTACTGGGCCGACCAAGGGGTGAGATGCAACGCTCTGTGTCCCGGAGGATTCCGCAATCGTCAGCCCGCCGCCTTCTTGAAACGGGTGGCGAGGCTAGTCCCCATGGGACGTATGGCGGAGCCCGGGGAGCTTCAAGGCGCGATCGTGTTCTTGGCATCCGACGCTTCCAGCTACATGAATGGGAGCGTCATATCCATTGACGGCGGACGCAGCTGTTGGTAGCGGGATAAGGAGAGTCTATGCGAGTCCTTCTTGTCGTATATGATAACGACATGTTCATCCATGTCTTCCCGGTCGGCCTCGCCTATGTGGCGGCCGCTCTGCGCAAGGCCGGGCACAAGGTTGAGATCTACAATCAGGACATGCACCATTATCCCGATTCCCATCTGACGGCGCACCTCGACCGGGGGCGTTACGACGTCGTCGGCGTCGGTGTCATCGGCGGCTACTACCAGTATCGCAAGCTTCTGCGCATCGCCGAGGCGGTCAACGCCTCGAAACGCAGGCCGTTCTTCATCCTGGGTGGGCACGGACCCTCTCCTGAGCCGGAGTACTTCCTTCGCAAGACACGCGCGGACGCCGCCGTCATCGGGGAGGGGGAGGAAACGATCGTCGAGCTCTTGGCCGCGCTGGGAGGCCATAGATCCCTCGCCTCTGTCCGGAGCATCGCCTACTTGGAGGGGGGAAAGGTCCGCCTGACTCCTCGCCGGGAACCGATTAGGGACCTGGATTCCATCCCCAGGCCCGCGTACGACCTCTTCCCTATGGAGTACTACCGGCTTCTGCGCGAACCCCACGCTCGGAATTCCGAGTTCGTCCTATCGGTGCTCTCAGGCCGAGGGTGTACGTTCCGATGCGCCTTCTGCTATCGTATGGACAAGGGCTTCCGTCCGCGTTCGGCCGAGAGCATCATCGAGGAGATTCGCTTCCTCAAGACAGATTACGGCATCAATTACGTCGATTTCGCGGACGAACTCCTCATGTCGTCCATCGGCCGGACCATGGCGCTCTGCGAAGCGTTCCTGAGCGCGGGGCTTGATTTTCGATGGGGATGTGAAGGGCGATTGAACTTCGCCAGGCCGGAACTGTTGAACCTCATGAAGCGGGCCGGCTGCGTCTTCATCAATTACGGGATCGAGGCGCTCGACGACACGGTCCTGCGCAGCATGAACAAGTGCCTTACGGTCGCTCAGATCATCCGGGGCATCGAGGCCACGCTGGCCGCTGGCATCAGCCCCGGCTACAATGTGATCTTCGGTAACATCGGCGACAATCGGAAGACCCTTCGCAAAGGCGTGGAGTTCCTTGTGAAGTACGACGACGGTTCGCAATTGCGCACGATACGTCCTGTCACGCCCTATCCCGGCTCGGCGCTTTACTACCTCGCGCTCAAGAAGGGGTTGCTCAAGGATTGCGCGGACTTTTATGAGAACAAGCATGTGAACTCGGACCTCCTGGCCGTCAACTTCACCGACTTGAGCGATGACGACTTCCATGGGGCCCTTTTTGAGGCCAACAAGAGACTTCTGGAGAACTACTTCCGGAAGAAAAGTCGGGCCGCCGTTGCCGAGGCTAGGAGCCTCTACTTCGAGAGGGACGTCTCATTCCGGGGCTTCCGCCAGACCTGATATGTCGCGCAAGCCGACCATCGTCTGGGTCGAAAGTCTTGGGCTATGGCATGTGTTTTGGTACTCCTTCTCGGCTCCAGTCACCGGTGTTTCCGTTCGATATGACGAGCATCTCACTTCAGCCTCGGGGCGGAGGGCCCTCGGGTTCCTGCCGGCTTGCCTGGCTCATTGTTTCGTGCGGACGCGCCTGTCATTGGATGTGGGTAGTCATGGCGAGCTTTCGCTGGAATATCAGGTCTTCGAGACTTTGGCTGGCGTTTCGGAAGATTTTTGCAGTGACATCCTTTCGAGCGAGCACCCCTGTTTCCGGCAGACTGTACAGTGTCATCTGTCGACAAAACTCCTGAGCCGGGTCACGTTCCTGGACTGTGTGGTTGATCGCATGGAGGCATCCCCGCAGATTCGGCATATCGCGCACGTCCGTGGTCACTACGCCATGCCTCTCTTGTCGGGCCATTATCGCCGGAAGAATCTGGAATTGAGAAGCGGGCCCGCGTTCATCTCCGGTCTGTTCCTCATCGCCGGAGCTTTGCGCGACCTCGCGCGTTCAGCCATCCGCGGTCTCTTTCCACCCGCTCCGGTCTCGCCGCGGGATCTGGGCGGCCGACAGAGTGTTTGGATCGAAAAGCCTCCTCCTGCCGGGGTTTGGAAGCAGTTTGAGCGGTTCTTGGTCGAGCACGTGCGACGACGCGCCTACCCCATCATCTACTATTTCGACCGCCGCGATACTGCAGTTGATGGAAAGACTGGTGCCGCACTCGAGGAGGCTGGATTCGGCTGGGTGGATGCGCGGGACGCGCGCTTGTTGCGCCTGACCCCCGACATCTGCCTAGAATTTTGTCGGCGATGGTCTTGGTTGCGCGCTGGAGGGCCTTGGTGGCTGTTTTGGTTCAAGCTGCGGTTTTTGCTCCTGCGGTGCCTGCATCGTGACCTCTATTCCCGGTTCCAGGTCAAGGTCCTCATCCAGCACCAGGAGACGAGTTGGATACAGGGGCCTCAGGCGCTGGCCGTGGAGGATGCGGGCGGCATCATGGTGGGCCTGCATTGGTCCCATTACATCCATTCGCGTTATGTGACGCATTTGACCCCTCAACAGGCATTCCTCGTCTGGGGGCGTGCGCATGCGGATATGTTGAGAAAGAAGGGCCATTGCTGCCGCCATATCCTGCCCTGCGGACTCTGGATCGACGATTCGGGCACGACGCCAGCGGCGAACTTCCGAGCCCGCCTGTCAGGCGAGGTCAATTTTATCTTGGGCATATTCGATGATTATGTCCATTACTCCGATTACAACTCGATTGTCACGATTGTCCAGTTCTATCGGGCTCTGCTGACCGCCATCGAGAGACATCCCGATTACGGAGGGATGATCAAGAGCAAAGGATGGGACCTTCAGGGGCTTTCCCATCTCCCCGGAGGCGCTGATATTGGGGACCGCATCAGCGCACTGCTTAGGGACGGGCGTTTGTTAGTGCTGGACCCGAGATCCCATGCCCCTCCCGCTGTCGCGGCGCAATGCGACCTCTCGGTGTGTTATGGTCTGAATTCTGCTGGAATTGTCTCGGCACTGCACGGATGCCGGGCCATCCACTGGGACTGCAACGGCTTGCTCAACCACCCGATCTGCAGGACAAGAGGACAGCGCATCGTCTTTCAATCCTTGGAGGAGGTCTCCCGGCGAGTGGAGGAGGCGGCTGCGGGGGACCGCGGGATAGGGGATTTTTCTTCATGGCGACTTGAAGTCGACCACTTCGGCGACTGTGGGGGGCTCGTTCGGATTGTGCACTTCCTGGACCTCTTCATGGGAGAAGCCCAGTCAGGGGTCGAGACCGGGCTGGCCTGCGACCGCGCAGTTGAGGCCTACAGGCGGAGCGAGGGCGTCAGCGCGGACTTCGCAAAAGGGAAGAACTGGTGGGACAATCCTTCGTGAGCAAATCACCGCCGTTTCTTGCCACGACGTCCCTTGAGGAGTTCTGGGACGTGTCCCGGCCCATGCTGTTCCTCGGCGAGTCCTGCAAGCGATTCAGCCGAAGGCCGTTCTGGGAGAAGCTCGATGCGCGGACGATTCCACAGCCGTACGATGATGCCGAGGCTGCCTGCATCTACGATCGGCTCGAAGCCCTGTTCCAAAAGCTCCTCCCGGAGCTGTCCGACCGGCTCAACGCGATACATGGGACGCGGCACGGCTTTCGCTACTGGCGGATCCTTTTAGGGCCGTGGCTGCGGCATTATTTGCACGCATCTTTCGACAGGTATTCGCGGCTGAAGGCAGCGCTCTCCGCGCATCCGGATCTCGTGACGGTGGTCTTGGACGAGAGATGCTACGTCGTTCCGTCGGACAGCCGGGAGGCGCTGGATCTTCTTAAGACGGATTTCTACAACCTGCAGCTCGTCTCGAATATTCTGGCGTGGATGGGATACGAGTTCCCCGTGCGTCGTCAGGATCCCCCAGCTTCCAACGAGGCGGCTCCGGGATGGAGGAAGACCCTGAAACGGTGGATTCTGAAGATGCTGGCGCTGAACCAGAGTACGTGGCGTATTCTATTCAAGGATGCGGGTTTCTCGCATGGCGTCCAGATGCGCCTTATCTGGAGGACTCGCGGGATGGCGTGGCCCATGCCCATTACAGAAGAGAAGATTCGCGTGCCTCTCGACCCGTTGATGCGTCGGCGCCTGGCGGAGCCCGACTGGGGCCAGGATGAGTTTGAGCACCTATCGTTTCGGTTGATTGCGAAGGGTATGCCGCTTTCGATGGTCGAAGGATATGGGAAGCTCCGCTCAATCGGTCATGGGGCTCTCGCGCGGGTTCCCCGAGCGATTCTCAGCGCCGTGTCCTGGCACTTCGACGATGCTTTCAAGGTTTGGGCCGCTGATGCGGCGGAGAGAGGGACGATGCTGCTGGGTGTACAGCACGGCGGGAATTACGGCAGCCTTGAGCGTTTGATTCAACGCACCATCGAGTTGGACGCAGTCGACCGATTCTATTCATGGGGGTGGGAGTCTTCGGACCCCCAGGATGTCCGCGTCATTCCGTTGCCCTCAGCCTTGCTCTCCGACAGGAAGATTGCGCAGTCGCCCCCCGACGCGGACATTCTGATGGTCGTCACGCACATGTCGCGCTTCCTGCTGCACTTTCCCATGACCGAGGAGTACGGCGAGGACTATTTTCGCGCGCAAAGGATATTCATTGGAGCCTTGTCCACCGCGGTGCTGTCGCAACTTCGTGTCCGGCCGCATGCGGAGGATATGGGTTGCGACGCGGAGGCGAGGTTGCGAGACGTTTATCCTACGATTCGCATCGAAGGATGGGGCGTCTCGCTGTCAGAGAGCATCGCACGGTGTAGACTCTTCGTCTGCGATCATGCGTTGTTCTCGACTACCTGTCTCGAGGCTTTGTGCGCGAATCGGCCGTCGATCTGGATCTACCATCCGCATCGGGTCTACGACCAGCTGCGCAAGGATGCGGAGCCGTACTTTGAGAAGCTTGCGAGTGTCGGGGTCCTCTATTCCGACCCCCGGCGTGCGGCCGAGACTGTCAACGCGATTCAGGGACACCCTTTCGAATGGTGGATGGAAACGGCTCGCCAGACCGCGATTCGGGACTTCATCGAACGCTTCGCCCGGACGGCAGCCGATTCTCTTGCGGCCTGGATTCAGGAGCTGGATGTCATATGAGCTCAAGACTCAGAAAGAGAGTTGATACTGGAGCACGAGTTCGTCGTTGGCATAGGCACCCCGGCGTTCGCGTTTGAACGTATAGTTCGCCAGGAGGCGCGAACTCTGGCCGTTGATGTACCAATTCAACCCCAGCGTCGTCCACCGCAAGTCCTTGGCGTCGATGACCGCATCGTCAGGCTGGTAGCCCTGGTAGCGCGCCAGGGGTTCGAGCCTGCCGCCGAGGGTCTTTACGCTCCCCTGTACGTACCATCCCTCCGCGTTGACGACCGGGTCGATTGGCACCAGGCCTTTGAGCTTAGCGGCAAGATACTCCCCTTTCAGTGCCGCCGGGCCCACGCTTAAGGTCCCGTTGTAGGACCACACGTAGCGGTCGAAGGGCTGGGTGAAGCTTCGCCCAGGGATATCCGAGCTCTTTAGAGAGCTGGGATCGTTGGATGTGCGTTTCCACATGCCGTTGATCCCGACCAGGAGTCCCGACGGTTGTCCTGACATGGTCCAGCGCAGGGGAGTTCCCTCCAAGCGGGCCGCGTAGAGGTGCATGCTGTCACTGTTGTCCGCGTAGTTCGGCCCGCGTCCGTTGAACATGCCTAGCGCGTAGTAGAGTCGTTTGTTCAGGAGCTTTCCGTCAGCCATAACTCCCACATCCCGATTGGTGGATGGATTGAGCATGCGTCCGGCCGCATAGTAGCGTTCCGCTAGGTCGATTTGATCACTCGGGATGTTCGACTCGGCGCTGACCGGGATGACGAACTGGCCGGCCGTGATGTTGAGCCAGGCCTTCGGCGCGTAGATGAGTTTTGCATCGTAAAGGGCGCTGTTCGCTTGGGTCGTGGCGCCGTTGGCCCGCTCAAAGGCAAGAGTCAAGGCATACTTGAAGGTCATGGGAAGATCGCCCGAGAACTTCAAGCGCGCGGTGTGGACCTTGAAGGAGGATGTCGGGTTGGTTCCCACCCTCAAATCGCCCCGACTGTAGGTGTAGCGGAACTGACCGAGCGTTCCCATCTTCAGGGATACGCCCTTGGGCAGCCAGAGGGAGGACACCTCGGGCTTCTGATCCTTCTGCTCCTTGGAGAATAGGTCCAGGATGGGGCGGGCTTCAGGTTCGGTGATCACACCCTTACGCATCAGGGTCTGGATCAGCTCCTCGATGGCCTTGGGCGGGGCGTCTTGGGCCAACGCGTCCCTCCCCACCACGGATCCAGCCAGCATCACCATCAACAGCAACGCGGATTTCATCGTCTCCTCCTCTGCTCAGTCTCCCTGGCCCGCGGTCGGCGGGAATATTCTGTACTTGCGCGGGTATACGAATACTTCCTGCCCTTCTGTGAGGCACAGCTCGGAGAAGCGCTCGTGACTCATCTCAACGTAGAAAACATCTCCTCCGCCCCCAATCAGTTCGGCCTTGACTTGGCCACCTGCCGACCACAAACGGCGGACCGTCGCCTTCAAGCGGGCCTCTGGGGTCTCCAAGCTGGAGACCTCGAGCTCATGCGGGCGGACGAATATCCTCGCTCCGGCGTCTTCGGGCTTCCCGAGCACAATCCCCTCGCCTTCGCGCCTCCCGTGGAAGAGGTTTACATGCCCCAGGAACCGCATCACGAACTCCGTGGCCGGGTGATGGAAGACCTCATCAGGGGTGCCCGTCTGCTCTACCTGCCCCGCGTTGAGGATTACGACGCGGTCCGCGACCTCCAGGGCCTCTTCTTGGTCATGGGTCACGAATAGGCTGGTCAGCCCGATCTCATCATGCAGGCGCCTGAGCCAACGCCGCAGTTCTTGGCGGACCTTCGCGTCCAGCGCCCCGAAGGGCTCGTCCAGGAGCAGGACTTTCGGCTCTACGGCAAGAGCGCGGGCCAAGGCTACCCGCTGGCGCTGGCCCCCGGACAGCTGGGAGGGATACCTGGAGCCCATGGCCTCCATCTGGATGAGGTGGAGCAGTTCCATGACCCTCCGGCGCAGCCCATCCTCGGAAGGGCGACTTGAGTGAGGCCTCACCCGCAGGCCGAAAGCGATGTTCTCGAAGACAGTCATGTGCCGGAATAGCGCGTAGTGCTGAAATACGAAGCCGACACGCCGCTCGCGGGCGCTCTTATGGGCGACGTCCTCCTCCTGGAACCGGATCGGTCCACTGCCCGGGTCCGGGGTCTCCAGGCCCGAAATGATGCGCAGAAGGGTCGTCTTCCCGCACCCTGAAGGGCCTAGCAGCGCCACTAGCTCGCCCGACGCCACCTTCACCGAGACACCCCGAAGCGCTCGGAAGGCCCCGAACGTCTTGCTGATTTCCCGGGCTTCGATGCTCATGGCGCTGCCTCGCTCCTCCATTCGACGTAGGACTTCACAGCGAGGGTGAGCACGGCAAGCAGAGTCAGCAGCGAGGCCACGGCGAACGCCGCGCCGAATTGGTACTCGTTGTAGAGGTTCTCGACGTGGAGCGTTAGGGTGTTGGTCCTGCCCCGTATGTGCCCCGAAACCACGGAGACGGCGCCGAACTCGCCCACCGCCCTCGCCAGGGAAAGGATGCATCCGTAGAGGATGCCCCACCTGACGTTGGGCAGGGTCACGCGCCGGAGCGTATCCCATGCGCCGGCGCCGAGCAGTATCGCGGCTTCCTCCTCCTCCTCGCCCTGCTCCTGCATCAGGGGGATGAGCTCCCTCGCCACGAATGGAGCGGTCACGAAGAGTGTCGCGAGGACGATTCCCGGGGCCGCGAAAATGACCTTCACTCCATGCGCGTCCATCCAGCCGCCAATCGGGCTGCGCATGCCGAGGACCAAGACGTAGACCATCCCAGCGATGACCGGAGAGACGCTGAACGGCAAATCGATGAGCGTGGTCAGGACGCCTTTCCCGAAGAAGTCGAACTTCGCGATCGCCCAGGCGGCGCAGACTCCGAAGACCAGATTGAGCGGCACCGCGATTCCGGCCGCCAGTAGGGTCAAGCCGATCGCCGAAAGGGCCAGCGGATTGTGTATCGCCTCTAGGTACGCCTGGAGGCCGGCGGAGAAGGCCTTCGCGAAGATGAATACCAGCGGGAGTCCGACGAACAGACCCAGGAAGCCGAGTGAGGCCGTCATGAGCAGAGTCCTGCGGACGGCCACCCAGCCTCCCGAGAAGCGGCTGAACGGGCTCGGTTTACGGTCAGCCAGCATGGCGCGAGGCGCTCCAGGACTGAAGGATGTTGATGGCCAGCAGCAGCACGAAGGAGAACGCCAGCATGACCGTGGCGATCGCCGTCGCCCCCGCCACGTCGAACTGCTCGAGTTTCATGATGATGGAAAGAGGGACGATCTCGGTTTTCATCGGCATGTTCCCGGATATGAAGATCACGGACCCGTATTCGCCTAGCGCCCTGGCGAAGGCGAGTGCGAAACCGGTCAGCAGGGCGGGGAGCAGCACCGGCGCGATGACGCGGACCAACGCCTGCCAACGCCCGGCCCCGAGGCTCGCGGCCGCCTCCTCGAGCTCGGGGTCGAGGTCCTCCAGCGCGGGCTGCAGCGTCCGGACCACGAACGGGAGGCTTATGAACACCAGAGCCACAACGATGCCCAGCGGAGTGAAGACGACTTGGACGCCCACGCGTTCGAACCATACGCCGAGCCACCCGGTCGGCGCGAAGAGCGCGGTGAGCGTGATTCCAGAGACGGCGGTCGGTAAGGCGAACGGAAGATCCACCATGGCGTCACAGAATCGTCTCCCCGGGAATTCGTATCGGACGAGCACCCAGGCCAGCATGGACCCGAACACCATGTTGACGGCGGCTGCGGCGGCGGAGGTCCATAGGCTGACGCGGAAGGCGGCGATGATCCTGGGGTCCAACAGTATGTGCAGGAAAGCCTGGCGGTCGAGCTCGGAGGCCTTCAGGATCATCGCGGCCAACGGGAGGAGCACCAGGAGCCCCAAGTAGGTCAGAGTGAACCCCATGGATAAACCGAAGCCCGGAAGGACGCTGTGGCGCTTCAGAAAGGACATGCCCTCGGTCCGGCGGTCAGCGCGTCCCAGGCTGATAGACCTGGTCGAAGGTGCCCCCATCCGCGAAATGCTCTTGGTGCGCTTTTTCCCATCCTCCGAAGCTCTCTTCCACCGTGATGAGCCGCGCCTTGGGGAACAGCTTGCGGTGCTTCGCGAGGACCTTCTCCGCCCTCGGGCGGTAGTAGTAACGCGCGATGATCTCCTGGGCTTGCGGGGTGTAGAGGTATTGAAGGTAGGCGGACGCAAGTTCCCGTGTGCCGCGCTTCTCTACCACCTTGTCGACCACGGTCACTGGGGGCTCGGCGAGGATGCTCAATGGCGGGGTCACGACCTCGAATTCCCCCTTTTCCTTGTCCTTGCTGACGAGCAGCGCTTCGTTCTCCCAAGCGATGAGGACGTCCCCAATTTTGCGCTCTACGAAGGTCACAGTGGCGCCGCGAGCCCCCGTGTCCAGCACCGGCACATTTCTGAACAGGCTGACCATGAACGCCTTCACCGCACTCGGATCGCCTTTGTACTTGCGTCGGGCGAATTCCCACGCCGCAAGGTAGTTCCAGCGGGCGCCGCCCGACGTCTTGGGGTTCGGAGTGATGACCTGGACGCCCGACTTGGCGAGATCGTCCCAGTCTCGGATTCCTTTCGGGTTCCCCTTCCTGACCAGGAAGACGATGGTCGAGGTGTATGGACAGCTGTTCTGGGGCAGGCGCTTCTGCCAGCCCGGGGAGATTAGCCCGGCCTTGGCGATGGCGTCGACATCGTACGCCAGGGCAAGGGTGACTACGTCAGCCTCCAGGCCGCTGATCACGGACAGGGCCTGCTTCCCGGAGCCTCCGTGTGACTGCTGCACCGTGACGGTCTGACTTGTCTTTCCCAGCCAGTAGCCGCCGAAGGCCGTGTCGATTTCCTGGTACAGCTCGCGGGTCGGATCATAGGATACGTTCAATATCGTCTGACACTCCGCGCCGACGGCAGAAATGAGTACGGCCGCTGCAAAGACCAGCAGTGACCTGTGATCCATGGTTTGCCTCGCTAAATAGCGACTATACAGATCGCCTTAGTTTGCGGCCCGCCTTGGGAGCCTTGGGGAACAGGGGCCGTCCAGCGTGCACGCTCGCCAGTGTCGCCTCGTCCATGAGATGAGCTGTGTAATCCCTGATTTCCTTGAATACGTGGCGGAACCGGCACCGGCTTTCCTGTCCACAGCAGCGATACCCCACCACCGAGACGCAGTCGATGGGGGCCAGGACCCCGTGGAACGCCCGGACGACCTGGCCGAGGGTTATCGTATCCGGGCTCCGGGCGAGTTCGTAGCCTCCGGTTCTGCCCGGCAGGCTGCTTACCCAGCCCTGGCGTTTGAGTTCCAGCATTATATGCTCGAGGAATTGCTTGGGGACCTCGTTGCGTTCCGCGAGTTCCCTGATCGCTACGGGACCCTTCCCGTGAGTGTCGACGAGGTCGAAGAGCACGCGCAGGGCGTAGTCGGTCTTGTGTGACAGCCTCACGATGGTCGGGGGAGCATATAAATGACGACCAATATAGTCATCATATAAATCGCACGGGCCACCTGTCAATGATCTTCTTTAGTCCGGAGGCAGGACGCCCCGGTCCTGAAGGAAGGAGGCCATCTCGTCCACCGCCTCAGTCGGCTCCGTCGCGGAAATCCGGAGATCGGGCCGCAGGTCGGTGGTGAGGCTGCCTCCGAGCCAGACAGCGGCGGTCCTCTCAGGCTCCACAGCCGTCCGGATCAAGTCCCAGTCCTGCTCGCCGAACTCATGGGCGGTGACGACCAGGATCATCCCTGAATCGAGGATGATGTTGGCGACCTCGGCCAGACGCCGGATATCCTCTGCATGCGTGCCGACGGAGCCGCGGATGTCGGCGTCCACCCCATAGAGGACGCTACCGAAGCCGAGGAAATAGACGATTCGGCCTTCGCGATAGAGTTCCTGCTCGAGCGCGCGGGCGGCCCTTTTGCGGAACTCGTCGTTCGCGCCGGTGATGAAGACCAGGAATGCCTTCTGACCGTAGCGGACCTCCCTCAGCTCGCGCGGGATGAGTCCCTTCTGCCACTTGATGTTACGCCGGATCACCTTCTCGCGTACCTTGGAGTGGGGGTCCTCCAGCGCCTCTCGGACCAGCCCTCCACCGCTGATCTCGTAGCCGTCCACGATCACGAAGCGTCCGGTCAGTACGTTCTGCTCCGCCGTGTCGAACGCCATAGCGGCGGAGAGCATGAAGGTGCAGTCCGCCACCTCGTGTCTGTCCACGTCGGACTTCTCCGCCAGGACCTTGAGTGTCGAGGCGTCGAGGATCCGGTGGACCTCCTCCAGCCGGACCTTGGTGCGAGCCATGCCGAGCTTGACCGCGTAATCCTTGCCTTTGCGTAGAGGTTCCTTCCCGAGCCAGAACACGCTCGCCCGGAACCGAGTCCCCGAGCTGGGGGCCGATTCACCACGCTTGCACGCGATCTCCCCGCGGCGCACGTAGACCTGCTCCGCTAGTGTGAAGCCGACAGCGGAGCCGGCGCTCGCCGTATCCCCCGGAGACACGGGGAAACCCTCGAAGGTGGCTACATGGGTCGTCTTTCCGGACGGATAGAACACGAGGTCATCGCCGACCCGGACCGTGCCCGAATCGATGGTGCCTGCCACGATCCTCCGGTGGTCGCCCATCTTCGTGAACTTGTAGACCTCCTGCACCGGCATGCGGAACGGAAGATTGGCAGCCGGGCGGTCGGCCTGGAAGCGGTCGAGCGCTTCGACCACGGTGGAGCCATGGTACCACGCCATGGAATCGGAGCGCCGGGCGATGTTTTCTCCGCCGAGCCCGGAGACAGGGATGAACGCGGCCGGGGTGATCCCGACCTCCCGAAGGAAGGCAGCGTACTCGTCCGCGATCCTGCGGAAGGCCTCCTCTCCCCAGCCCACCAGGTCCATCTTGTTGACGAGGACCACGATCTGGGCGACCCCTAGCATCGAAAGCATGTAGCCGTGACGGCGCGTGTTCTCGCGCACTCCCTCCTTCGCGTCCACCACGAGGAGGGCGGCCGAGGCGTGGGACGCGCCGCTGACCATGTTCTTGAGGAACTCGATGTGGCCGGGAGCGTCGAAGATCAGGTAGTCCCTGGCGGCCGTCTTGAAGAAGATGCGCGCGAAATCGATGGTGATGCCCTGGCTCTGCTCGTCCTTGAGTGCGTCCAAGAGGAACGCGTACTCGAACGGCTTGGAGTTTCTTTCGCAATAGGCGCGGATCTGCTCGAGCTTCCCCTTGGGAAGCGAGCCGGTGTCCGCCAGCAGGCGGCCGACCACCGTGCTCTTGCCGTGGTCCACGTGCCCGGCGACGACGATCTTCAGACGCTCCCTGGGCATCACATGTACCCGTCCCTCCGAAGCTCCTCGAGCGTGCCCCGGTCCTCCTTGTCCTGGGCCCTGCCGGAGCGCTCGGCGATGTCCTTGAACTTGCCGGTTTTCAGCTCTGCGACGATGTCCTTGGGGGTCTTGGCCGAGGACTCGATTGGGAACGTGCAGGGGTAGCAGCCGAGGGAGCGGTATCGCCGCCCATCCCCCTTATCGTAGTAGAGCGAGACGGTCGGAATCCTCTCCCGGTCGATGTACTCCCACACGTCGACCTCGCGCCAGTCCAGCAGCGGGTGGATGCGAACGTGGGTCCCGGGCGCGAAGTCCGTCTTGTATTGGTTCCAGAACTCGGGGGGTTGGTCTCCGAGGTCCCATCGGTTCTCTTGGTTGCGGGGGGAGAAATACCTTTCCTTGGAACGGCTGCCTTCCTCGTCGGCCCTGATGCCCGCGATGACTCCCGTATAGGGCTCGTGGTCGCGGTCGGACTCGTACTTCCCCGTCGCGAGGTCCAGGCGGGAGCGCACCCCCTGTCCGCTCAGGGTGTCGCGCAGGGCCTTGGTCTTCAGCAGGGCGCAGCAGCCCAATCTGTCGACCGCGCCGTCCGGGAAGGTGCGCTTCTGCGACAAGGCCTCATCGTTGCGCCCCACGATCATGGTCAGCTTCCACTCCAGGGCCAGACGGTCGCGGTAGGACGTCATCTCCGGGATCTTGTAGGTGGTGTCGATATGGACGAGCGGGAAGGGTACGTGCCCGAAGAAGGCCTTGCGCGCGAGATAGAGCAGGACGGTGCTGTCCTTGCCGATGGACCAGAGCATGGCGAGGTTCGGGATGCAGCTGTACGCTTCCCGGAGGATGTGGATGCCCCTGGCTTCCAGCTCGTCGAGATGGTCCATCAGGGCCCGCACCTCGAGTCCACGGCTTGGATGAGGCTTTCGAGCGCCTCCTCCATCGAGACTGCCGACGTGTCGATGGTCAACTCAGGGGACTCGGGGGGCTCATAAGGGGCGTCGACCCCGGTGAAGTCGCGGATCTCGCCTCTGCGGGCTTTCGCGTAGAGGCCCTTGGGATCCCGCCGCTCGCACTCTTCAAGAGGCGTGGAGAGGTGGACCTCGATGAAGTTCTTGCAGAGTCCCCGGGCGAAGCGGCGGGCTTCCCTGTAGGGGGAGACAAAGGAGGCGACGACGTGTACCCCATGCTTCTCCAGTAGCGACGCCATGAATCCGACGCGGCGGATGTGCGTATCCCGTTCGGCCTTGGTGAAGCCGGTCTCCGGGAACACCGCCCTCAGGGAGTCCCCATCGAGGAGCTCGACCGGGAGGCCCTTCCCGCGGAGGTGCTCGCAGAGCCCCTTGGCCAGGGTACTCTTGCCCGAGGCGGAGAGTCCGGTGAGCCAGATCACGGCGCCATGCTTCATCGCGTGATGATTCTATCAATCTCGGGCACGGACAACCATGCGGAGCAGGGCCAGAAGGGCGGCGGTGAAGACGACATGCATCGTAAGGATGGGGAGGAACACCCTGGAGCGGTAGTCGAATCGGATCTCATGTTGCCCGGCAGGGACTTCCACGCCTTTGAAGGTATGGAGGACCCTGACGATCCGAGCGCGCTTTCCGTCCAATCGGGCTTGCCAATCCGGATCCCACGAATCCGTGTAGACGAGGAGCCCTGATTGCTTGGCCGAGACGCGGAGTGAGATGCTGTTCGCCCTGTAGGTTCCCACCTCGACATCCGGTTGGATCGGAGCGGGGGCTTGCGGCAATCGGTTGAGCTTCGCCTGGTCGAAGGGTCCCAAAGAGCCATGGTCCAAAGCGTCGGCCAGGCCAATCCCATGGTCGACGAGAGAAGACAGCCCGATCGGGGTGCGCCTGAACGCTCCCATATCGGCCTCGTCGTCGGAGATGAAGGCCGCGGTCAACCACAGGAACTTCTTTCGGGCGATTTCCGCCGCGCCTGACAGCAGCGAGAAGCGGAGCGTCTGTTCGAGCATCGGATAGGAGGAGAGTCCGAACTGCTTGGCTGCAGATTTGAACGAATTGTCGCGGAGGGTCACATATGAGGAGTATTCATCGATGCCGAAATCGGTCTGCGCGTCGCCCTGGTGGGCCAGGTTGACCTTATCGATCGCCTCGGGGCGCTGTGACGCGAAATGCAGTCCATAGTCGATGCGATTGCGCAAGCTGTTGACGAGGGGGTCGTCGTTGCGCCTGCCCGCCAAGACGGGGATCCGGGCGGTGAGCGTCATGGAGAGTATCGTGACGGCCGCTGAGGCGCCGAGCATCCAGCCTCGCGCGGCCTCAGGCGGAAGCCGGAAGAAACAGAACAGCATGCACGCAGCGGAAAGCGCGGCGAGGAGAAGCGCGGCGGCGTCATGACTGCTCAGCGATATGCGATTCAGGACGATGGCTGAGACGATGCACGCGGCGATGAAGGCGAATGATGCGGCGGAGAACATCTTTCCCTTGAATGGGGCGCGTCCGTCGAAGAGCTCGTGGAACCCGATGCCGGCTAGGAGAATGATCGAGAAGACGAGGCCTTGGAGCAGGAAATGGCCATTGCGTATGAGGCCGAAGATGGGCGCCTGGTATAGCCAATCCGCCGGCGGGAGCCCGCCAGCCATGCAGGCGACCATCAGGCCCGAGAGCGCGAGGACCCAGGGGAGACGCCGGAGCGATGCCAGGGCGACGACCAGCATGGGCAGCGCCAAGGGGCCCGCGCAGTGGCGGAGTATCTGCTCGCTGAACGGGCCGGTGATCCCGGTGAACATGACGACCCAGAACCCCGGGTTCAGCCATTCCCGCGAGGTGATGCGCTCGAAGATCGGCTGGCAGGAGATCGCATACGCGTCCGTGAGCGTGATGCCGGAGGTGCGCGAGGGGGAGATCGTCGCGGGCGCATAGTGGAAATACATGAGTGCCGCAGGGAAGGCGAAAAGCGCGATCAGCCCGCCCAGGAGCAGCCAATGCCATATCGGCACGGCGCGGACAGCCGCTCTAGGGCCCGGCCGATACACGAGGAGCGCCGATACTGCCATGAACACGATGAGCGCACCGCCTATCACCACTTCATACGAGTATATCGCCTGGCAGGCGGCTAGAGAGAATAGGAGGATGTAGCGGATTCCTGGGCGCCGGGAATAGGCGGAGACGGAGAAGAGGACCCAGGGCACCCAGTGAATGAGCATGATGAAGGTCACGTGGTAGACGTGGAAGAAGACCGCGGAAGAAGCGATTGCGAGCATCCCGGCGAAGGCGCCTGCGTGGGAGTCGTTTGTCCACTCGCGCGCAAGCAGGTAGACCCCAGCCGCGTAGAGCAAGATTTCGGCGTAGATGCAGAGCAAGAAAGCGAAGGCGATGTCGCGCACACCCGAGAGGACGCAGCCGGCGGTGATGAGGTTCTGAAGGGGATTCGCCAATCCTCCGACTACTTGAGAGATGGCCGCAGGTTCTCCGCATCGGACGAGGGGGTTCCATAAGGGGTATTCACCGCGCGCCAGGCTGGAATAGTGGAAGGAGTAGCGGGCGAAGGAGCTGAGGGTGTCTCCCACGAACATCCATAGGGGATCCCGCAGTCTAAGGAACATTATGATGCCATAAGCGGCGGCCATACCGGCGAGTAAGATTTCGGGGAGCCCGATCCTGCGAGGAGCCCGTTCAGACGCTGCCATGCTTTCGCGCCACCGCGAATACCGAGAGGCCGAACGGTAGGTCTACAAGATCGAGAAGGCGGTTCTCCAGTGAGGCCATACTGCCCAGAATCGAATTCACGACAGGACTCATCGGCCGCATGTCCGAGTCCTTGGACCGGAGAAGTTTGCGCTGGATCACCGCTAGCGGGAGTAGGGTACTGACGCGATAACTGAGGCGGATGACCTCGAAATTGGTCTGACGCAGCATCTCACGGACCCGGCCGGCGGTATAACGACGCGCGGAGCGGGCTTTGACGTCGTGCCCGGACCGCAACCATTCATAAGCCGGGACCTGTAGGAACAAGTGCCCCCCAGGCTTGAGCACGTCCCGCACCTCGCGGAGCAACGCCAGCTCGTCGCGGACCTCTTCATGATAGAGCACGTCCAGAAGGAGCCCTGCGGCGAACGCGCCCCTCCTGAACGGAAGGCTGCCCCCATCGCCCGCCACGATTCGCGAAAGGCCCCTTCTCCGACAGAATCCAAGCGCGGCAGGGGAAGGGTCGACTCCCCAACACTCGTAATCCGGCAGGAGCGAAAGGATCGACCCCGTACCGCAGCCCACGTCCAAAAGGGCCTCCCCCGGCGATACATGACGCCGTACCAGATTAACGAAGAGGTCGTTCGTGGCGACGTACCACCAGTGCGCCCGCGCCAGGTCGAAGTGCCTTTGGAATTGCTCCGGTTCCATGCCTTATCCGCCCAGCTTTTCCAGGATCATCCGAAAACAGACCACGGAGAACCGCCAGATCAGGAAGAGGCCGACCCGGACGATCCTGAAGGCGAACGTCGAAAGATACCACCCCTTCTTGAGCTGTATCACGTTCCCGCCCGCTGCCGAGCCCGTGAACAACTTCTTCAAACCGCTGGGCCGTAGGTAGAAGAGCAGGTTCCCCAGCATGGCGAAGAACATCAGCTCGTAGCGTCCCGTCCCTTCCGGCACGTAGGGGAGCTCATCGCTCTCCCACATGTACTGGACCGAGAAATTCTCCCAGTCCTTCTTGACGTTCAGTTTGCCCTGCTCCAGGAGCTCATGGTAGATCGGCGTCCCGGGATAGGGCGTGAGGATGTTGTAGCGCGCGCTCTCCAGGGGAAGGGAAGACACCAGGCGGATCGCTGCCCATCGATCGGCGTTGGTCTCCCCCGGGAAGCCGAAGATTAGCGTGGTGCCGACCGAGATGCCGTTCGCGGCGGTGATGCGTATGGCCTCCGCCACCTGCTCGACCGTCTCTCCCTTGCCCATGGCTTTCATCAGAGGATTGCTCGCCGTCTCCAGTCCGAAGGTGACGAGGCTGAAGTTGGCCTCCTTGAGCTTGGCGGCGAAACCGCCCCGCAGGAGGTCGTCCCCCCGCATCGGCCCTTCGAAGGAAGCCTTCTTGTGGAACCCTCGCGCGATGATGGCGTCGCACAGCGCGATGAGACGTTCCTTGTTCGTTCCGATGTTGTCGTCCATCAGCCGGATCGTCGTGGCCCCATACGTGTTAACCAGGGTCTCGATCTCCGCGATGGCCCGCGTCGTGGAGACGTACCTGTAGGACCGCCCGGTCACGCTCCTCTGGGAGCAAAACTTGCATCCGAATGGGCAGCCGCGCGATGTCTGCACGGACGCGAACCCCGGATAAAAGGCTGCATCCTTGGCGAAGAGGTGGTAGGGGAATCTTGGCAATGAGTCCAGGTCCTCGACGAGAGGCCGCTCCGGGTTATGGATTACGGTCCCTCCGCAGCGATGCGAGACTCCTTGGACCCCTTCCGCGCCCTGTCCCTTCGCGATCCGGCGGACCAGTTCAGAGAGCGTGAGCTCCCCTTCCCCGCGGACCACGTAATCCGGCCCCGGCCGCGACAGCGCCTCCTCAGGGAGCACGGTGGCATGAACTCCCCCGAGTATGACCTGGGCCGATGGTTCCAGGCGCTTGATAGTGCCGGCCAGCTCGTAGGCGCGCGCGGAGGTGGCGGTAAGCACCGAGATGCCCACGATCTTTGGGGCCCTCATTCGTGAAAGGAGCCTGGAGAGCGCCTCATCGTCAAGCGGGGAGAGTTGATCGTCCACGACGCCCACCGAGTAACCCTCCCGCAGAAGGTAGCCGGCGAGATGCCCCAGACTAAACGGGAACGTCGCCCGGATGACCTTCGAGACAGTCTCCCTTTGCGTCCGAACGTTGATCCTTGGATTGATAAAGAGGATGTCCTGACTCAAGCGTCACCCCCGGCTGCCGCGACGTCGGCCAGGGTCTTCGTCGCCGGAAGGCCCTTGGGTGTCAGGGTTTCCAGGAACCCGCGATAGGCTTTCAGCATCGCGCGGCTGCCGGAATACCGCTCTTCGCAGTGAGTCAGGAGCACGGCCACGCCTCCCGACCGCACGATGGCGCGCGTGCATCCTACCCAGAGCTCCAAAGCCCCCCGAGGCGGGATGCCCATGAAGCGCAGCGAGGCGTCCGTGGGCAGCGTCAGGGGGATTTCCAGCACGCCGCTGATGCGGAACGGCCGGGCGGAGGCGCTGCCGTTTGAGCGCGAAGAATATCCCGCCCCGGCGTTCGGCACGCTGGAGTCATAGGCGAAGCGCTCTCCTATGATCCGGAGAAGGCGCTCGTTGCGTAGCAGGGAAGGCGCTCTGTAGCCGCGCACGCGGTATCGGGAGATGAAGTCCGCACACCGGTCGAACCTCTCGCGGATGAGCTTTTCAGGAAGATATGGGGTCTTGTTGTCGTGGTTGTAGCCGTGCAGGCCGATCTCATGGCCGGCGTCCTGCATCCGTCCGAGGATGCCGTGGTCCAGCGGCCATCCGCAGGGGACGATGAAACTGGTGGACCGCATCCCGAGGGCCTCTTCCAGCTTTAGGAAGCGGGGGAGGTTCGCGAGCGATTCCGGAGTATCGATATCGTGTGTCAGGACCACGGCGACCCACTGGGGTTCGGCGGGTCTCGGCGCTCCGCTGCAGAAGAGAAAGAGGTCCGCCAATGCGTCCAGGGTGAGGTCCAGCGGCCAGCAGGGGAATGAGGATTCGTCTTTCAGCAGACGGCGCAGCCTCAGGATGGCGGACGCGCCCATCCAACGGATTTGGTGAGGGATTCTCTGATAGGAGAACGGGAGTTTCGATGAGAGTGGTCGGGATGTGTATGCGATGGCCTCGCGGACTTGGGCCAAGAACGAGTCATGGAAGAGTCGGCCTACCGGAGGGGTGCGCAACAAGAGTCCTTGCCCGCGGGACTCGATGCGCATGAGGGGGGGGGCCTTCCGCAT
>JBAZKS010000023.1:0-69646 GCA_041650695.1 Elusimicrobiota bacterium | reverse complement strand
GGTCGGGATGTGTATGCGATGGCCTCGCGGACTTGGGCCAAGAACGAGTCATGGAAGAGTCGGCCTACCGGAGGGGTGCGCAACAAGAGTCCTTGCCCGCGGGACTCGATGCGCATGAGGGGGGGGCCTTCCGCATCCCGCAGACGACGGACCACGTCCCCGGGCCAACGGAAGCTGAGACCGGCCATCCAGCGCAGGGCTGCCGCCGAGTCCTCGACCCCGATGACCTTGACGAGATCCCAGTCCTTGCGGGGGTCAGGCGCCATAAGGCCGTGTCAGAGCCTTGGCGCCGTCCGGCCCGGCCTGCTCCATGATGAAATACAGAGGACGCTCCGTGCTTTCGGCATAGATGCGGTACAGATACTCTCCCATGATGCCCATGAGGAGGAACTGTACTCCGAAGAAGAAGACCACGACCAGCATGATGCTGGTGTAGCCCCTGAGGGGGCTGTCATTGAGCGCCCAGTTCAGCAGGAGATACGCTCCCAGAGCGACGGCCAGCAGGAAGTTCGCGATCCCGACCAGCGTCATCATGCGGATGGGCAGATGCGAGAAGCCGATGAAGGCGTCGTACATCGTCTTGAGCATCCGCCGGAACGTCCATCCGGAAACGCCGGCCGCGCGCTCGACGCGGTCGTAGTCCACGACCGCCTGCCTGAATCCCGTCCAGGCCACGAGGGCGAAGGTGATGCGGTTATGCTCGGTAAATTGGCGGAAGCAGTCCGCCACGACCCGGTCCACGAGCAGGAAGCTGCCCGTCGTGAATTTCGACCCCTTGGGCATGGCGTAGCGCCGGAGCAGCGCCGCGAAGCGGCCGCTCGCGAAGGTCCGCCACGCGGCATCCTCACGCGTGCGCCGGTGTCCCCACACGATTTGCGCCCCCTTGCGCCACTCTTCGGCGAAGCGGAGGACGACCTCAGGAGGGTCCTGCAGGTCGCAGGCCAGCGTGGCGACCGCGTCGGCGTCGACCCGGTCGAATCCCGCGGAGAGCGCCACATGGGAGCCGAAATTGCGCGAGAGCCGCAGGCCGTGGAAGCGAGCGTCCTTCAGGCAGAGCTCCACGATGCAAGCCCAGCTCCCGTCCTGACTCCCGTCGTCGATGAGCCAGACCTCGAACCGCAGGTCGGTCCGCGAGAAGAACACGCGCCGGACAGCCTCTTCGTAGCGGGGAAGGCTCTCCTCCTCGTTGAAGACCGGGGTCAGGACGGCGATCGTCGGGACTCGGTCGCTCATGAGCCCTCCCAGAGGCCGAACCCCGGGCCCAGGAGGGCGGCCAGACGGCGGTTCGGCTCGGCGTAGCGCGCCAGGAGGGTGTCCCGGGTCTTTGGCGAGAGTCCCTCAGCCGTCTTCTCGGACGGATTGACTTTGCCGAGGGCGGCGGCATCCTGCGGCCGTGGAGCGACTCCCAGGAAGCCGTGGACGCACCGGGCCAATGTCCCCGCGTCCCGAGCGATGTCCTCGCAGCGCAGGCAGAGGATCCTATCCTTGGAAAAGAACTCGAAGTACGGTTTCAGCAGGTCCGCGTACAGGCCGCGGGAGAAGTAGGAATACGGCCGCGCGAAGCGCAGCTTGGCAGGCAGGGTCTTCTCCCTCTCCAGCTCGAGCTCGATTGCGCGCTCGAAGGTCTCGCTCTCCAGGCCGTTCATGCGGGTCCAGAGGTAGTTCGAATAGGCCCTGTCTGCGGGCTCGCGCAGTATGAAAATGAGCTTGATCTGGGGCAGGTGCTCCCGGATGCGCCGCGCCGCGGCCGGGCTTTCGAGGTAGTTCGTGCTCTTCTCTCCGGCGGCCTTCGCGTTCCCCGCGGCAGAGAAGTAGGTCTCGCGATAGTAGTCGATCCCCCGGGCGTAGTTCTCGTCGATGAGGAAGAACTTGGGCTCGGGTTTCTCCGGCTTCGCCATGTAGACATCGGGATGGCGGGCCAGGAGGCGGTAGAGCCAGGTGGTCCCGGAGCGCGGCGCGCCCGCGATGAGGAAGTCCGGTCGCTGCGCGGCCGTCATCGGAGGGCCTCCGTGAGAGCACTCACGACCCTTCGGATGTCGGCGTCTCCCATCTGAGGATAGAGCGGCAGGATGATCCCGGCATCGGTCGCGGCCTCGCTGGCGGGCAGGCTCCCTGCCGGCCACGCCGGGGCGTACGGAGGCTCCCTATGGGCGCACATAATTCCGCGCCGGGTGATGATCCCCCGGTCCTGCAGGCGCTGCATGACCCGGCGCTGCTGAGACGGATTCTGGAGGCGGATGACATAGCTCTGCCAGTTCGGCCGCGCGTAGGGGGGGGCGGCCGGCGCGACGACGCCGGGCACCTTGCCGAGCAGGGCGTCATATCGCGCCGCGATGGCGCGGCGACGGCGCAGGATGAAGGGCAGCCGCGCCATCTGCTCCAAGCCCACGGCGGCCTGGATGTCCGTCATCCTGAAGTTGTAGCCCGTCGCAAGATATCTCTCGAAAATCACTTTTCTCGCCCGATGACGCGCGACGGCCGAAACGCTCATCCCGTGTTGGCGCATGAGGCGCAGTCGGTCGGCGAGCGCCGGGTCATCGGTAGTGATCATTCCCCCTTCGCCGGTGGTGATGATTTTGCGCGGATGGAACGAGAAGCAAGCCAGGTCCCCATGCGGTCTGCCGACGGGGGCCCAACGGCCGCCGCAACGGATTTCGCTACCGACGGCGCAGGCGGCGTCCTCGACCACGGGCAGCCGGAAACGTCTGGCCGATTGCAGGATCCTCTCCATATCGCACGGGGTCCCGACCTGGTGGACCGGCATCACCGCGGCCACGCGGCCGATGCCGCGGCCCGAGTGGACGCGAGCCAGAGGGGACTCGGCGCCAAGGAGGCGTCGCACATGCCGATAATACAGGCGCCCGCCGCGCCGCTCGCAGTCCCGGCTCAGGCAGGAATCCAGCGACGCGCAGGACATGTTTCCGGTGGTCGGCTCGACGTCGACGAAGACCGCATCCGCGCCGCAATGGCGGACCGAGTTGGCCGTGGCGATGAAGGAATGACTCACGGTGATTACGACATCCCCGGGCTCGACGCCGACCGCCAGGAGGGAGAGATGGAGCGCGGTCGTGCAGCTCGATACGGCGCAGGCGTGTTCGGCGCCGACGAAGGAAGCGAAACGCTCCTCGAAACGGGCGACGGTCGGGCCCTGGGCCACCCACCCGGAAAGGATCGCCCGGGTCGCGGCCTTCGATTCCTCCATCCCCAGCAAGGGCTTCGTGATCGGAATGGTAGAGGGGGTCATCTTAGAGCCAGTTAAGAGGCCGTTCCTGAGCGGCGAGGACATGCGCCCCCTCGGGGCGCGCGCGGAACCAGGCGATGGTCCGGTCCAGCCCCTCATCGAACGCGACCCGGGGCTTCCAGCCCGTCCGCGAAACGAACTCCGTGGGGTCGCAGTAGAGGCGGAGGACGTCGCCTGGGCGCTGTTGCACGTGCTCGACTTTTACCTCGGGGGTCCCGACCCGCGCGCGGATCCGCTCCGCTAGGTCATTGATGGATATCTCGAAATTGCTCCCGATGTTGAATGTGCCTCCGACGAGGGCGTCGCAGCGGGCGGCCTCGACCAGGGCCCGGGCGGTGTCCTCCACGTACGTGTAGTCCCGGGTCTGGGATCCGTCGCCGAACACGAGGATCGGCATCCCCGCCAACGCACGGACGATCGACTTCGGGATGACCTCGCCGGCGTCGCCTTCATGGTGGGAAAGGGGGCCGTAGGTGTTGAAGGGGCGGATCACCACGGTGGACATTCCGTGGGTCCGATGAAAGGCCCGGGCGTAGGATTCCCCCGCCAGCTTGCTCGCGCCGTACACCGTGCAGGGGAGGGTCGGATGCGTCTCCGGCATGGGGACGGTCCGGGCCGTCCCGTACACTTCGGAGGACGAACAATGGACGAACCGCTCCACGCCTCGGCGCAGCGACTCCTGCAGGAGCAGCAGGGTGCCCTCGGCGTTCACCCGGTGGTTCTCGAACGGGTGGCCGATGGAATGGCGGACGCCGAGGCACGCCAGATGGAACACGACTTCGATCCCCTCGAGCGCCCGGATCGCGTCGTGCGGGTCCGTGATCGTCCCACGGAAGAATTCAAAGCCGTCCTTCCCCTCGTGCTGCCGAAGGTTCTCCAGGCGCCCCGTGGCGAGATCGTCGACCACCCGCACGGCGCATCCCTGCTCGCGGAGAGCATCGACCAGGTGGGACCCGATGAATCCGGCCCCTCCGGCGACCAGGATCCTCCGTCCGGCGAGGTTCATCTTCGGTAGAACCGCCGGATGCGTTCCGCGACGTAGGCGATCTGATCCTCGGTGAGCTCGGGGAACATGGGCAGAGACAAGATTCCCCCGGCGTACCGTTCCGCGACCGGACATGACCCCGGCGGGGTCCTCAGCCCGGAGAACGCCTCCTGGAGATGGCAGGGTACGGGATAATGGATGCCGGTGGAGACCCCATCCTCCTTGAGCGTGGAGATGAGGCGGTCCCGCTCCGGCACGCGGACGACGAAGAGATGGTAGACATGGCTGGCGTCGGGCATCTCCTCGGGCAGCGCGACCTCAGCGATGTCCTTGAGATGCTCCCGATACAGCCCGGCATTCCTCCGCCGCGCCTCGGTCCATGCCTGGAGATGGCGCAGCTTGACGTCCAGGACGGCCCCCTGGATCCCCTCCATGCGGTAGTTGTGCCCGACGAGGGTGTGGTAGTACTTCTTGAGGGCGCCGTGGTCGCGCAGAGCGCGCATCCTCTCGGCCAGGGAGGGGTCGTTCGTCAGAACCGCCCCGGCCTCGCCATAGGCCCCAAGGTTCTTGCCCGGATAGAAGCTGAAGCAGCCGCAGATCCCCCGCGTCCCGACCGGACGGCCCTTATACTCCGCAAGGTGGGCCTGGGCGCAGTCCTCGATGAGGAGGATCCGTCGGCGTGCGGCCACGGCCGCGATCGCATTCAGACCCGCAGGCTGGCCATAGAGATGCACCGCGATGATGGCTTTGGTGCGCTCCGTGCAGGCCGCCTCCGCCTTTTCGGGGTCGATGTTGTAGTAGCGCGGCTCACAGTCGACGAGCACCGGCGTCGCGCCCGTGAGGCTGACGGCCTCCGGCGTGGCGAAGAAGGTGTTCGTCGGGACGATGACCTCGTCCCCGTGCTTGATGCCTAGGGCCATGAGCGCGACATGGAGCGCCGAGGTGCCGGAGTTGACCCCGACGCAATGCCCGGCCTGATGGGCCTTGGCGAAGTTGCCCTCGAACGATGCGACGAAAGGCCCGCCGGAGAACGCGCAGCTCTCAAGGACCTTCTGGATGGCGGGATCGACTTCGGGCTGTATCGATCGGTATTGCGCGCGGAGATCGACGAAGTCGACCTTCATCGGCGTATCTTCCTGGAATCGCCCGAGGCGTCCCGGGAGCGCAGCCTCCGCGCGGGCACCCCTGCCCATATCTCCCCGGCGGGCACGTCCTTGGTCACGACGCTGCCGGCGCCGATCAGGGCGCGGTCCCCGACGCTGATGCCGCCGAGGATGGTGGCGTTGGTCCCGATGGAGACATGTGATCCGATCCGGGTCGAACGGAAGCGTTCCTTCCAATCCGCCTCGGTCTCCAGGGCTCCATCGGGCCGGGTCGAACGGGGATAGTTGTCGTTGATGAACATGACGCCGTGTCCGATGAAGCAGTCGTCCCCGATGGTCACACCGTCGCAGATGAATGTGTGAGAGGATATCTTGCAGTGCTTGCCCGTGGATGCATTCTTCTGGATCTCGACGAAGGCCCCGATTTTTGTGCCGTCGCCGATGACGCACCCGTAGAGGTTGATGAATTTAGACAGCTTGACGTCCTTGCCCAGACGGACGTCGTCGCTGATGCAACGGTATTCCTCTCGCTCGGTCATAGTTCCACCAGTTTGCCCTGCTGCCGGATGGACTCGGAGGACGCCTCAAGCATGCGGACGATCCGGAGGCCGGCCTGACCGTCATTAAGAAAGGGGGCCCCGGTGCGGATGCCTTCCAGGAAACGGTCGATCTCGGAGGTGAGTGCCTCGGTTCGGTCGAGCCGCGGGGCCCACATATCCCCGGAGCGGTAGCTCACCAGAAGTCTGTGCAGGCCCTCCGCGTCTCCCACGTCCACTCCGCGGTCGTAGATGCGGATTTTCTCATCCGGGGAGAGATCGTTCCACACCAGCATCTTCTTGTCTCCGCCGATCAATGTGAGTCGGATCTTGACGGGCGACAGCCAGTTGACGTTGAAGTGAGCGATTGTCCCGTCTTCATAGTATAGGGTCAGGAAGGCGATATTCTCGATTCCCTTACCGAGATGGTCGACGCCGTTGGCGGTGATTGCCTTGGCGGGCTTTCCAAGGACGTAATCCACGATCGCCAAATCGTGGGGCGCGAGGTCCCAGAGGACGTTGACGTCATGCTGGAACAGACCGAGATTAATCCGCGTCGAGTCGTAGTAGTAAATTTTCCCGAGGACGTCGGTCTCTATAAGCTCCTTGATTTTCCTGACGGCTGGTGTGAAGAGGAAGGTGTGGTCCACCATGATCCGGAGCCCCTTCCGGGCGGCGATCTCGATGAGTCGTTTGGCCTGCTCGGAGGTGGCTGCGAACGGCTTCTCCACGAATACATGCTTTCCGTTTTCCAAGGCGCTCTTGGCGATCTCGAAATGGGCGGACACGGGAGTGACAACAGCCACAACATCGATGTCCGGGCTCGTGGTGATGTCCGCGTATCGAGTGCTTGTTGTCGCCTGCGGCAACTGGGCGAGGACCTTCGTGAATACCTTCGGATTCATATCGCAGACCGCGCAGACTTTCGCGTCCTTGGACGCCGCGAAGTTTCGGACGATATTGGGCCCCCAGTAGCCATAACCGACGACTCCGACGCGCAGTTCGTCCATGAGTTTTGATTATAACATTTAGGGTACCGCTATCTTCTCGGCGCGGTCGACGTGCGAGGGGGGGCGCTCGAAGCGCAGCGGAACCCGATCTCTGTGGACCGAGCGGCGGGGTCGTCATGGCGGCGGTTCGATGAGCGGGCACAAGTCGCATAGACGTACCATGAGCCGCCTCGGACGGAATGGGCGCTTCCTGAGGGGGGGCCTTTCGGGTTCTTCGGGGGGGCGGACCGATAGTAGTTTTCGTCGTACCAATCTGCAACCCACTCCCAAACGTTTCCAGCCATGTCTAGCAGGCCGTACGGACTCGCGCCAGCGGGGTAGCTCCCCACAGGAGCCGTGTATTCGTACCCGTCTCGCTTCCAAACTTCACGGTCCAGGCCCTCCCCCCAGTTCATCCGGAACACCCCACCGGCGTCCGGCGGGTCGTTCCCCCAGGGCCGTTTCCTCCCATCGGGACCTCGAGCGGCTTTCTCCCACTCGGCCTCGGTCGGTAGCCTCTTGCCGGCCCACGCGCAATAGGACCGAGCATCGTCCCAATCCACGTTGACCACGGGATGGTTGTCCTTGTTCCAGCCAGGTTGCTCGCGCGTCGTTCGCCCGGTGGCACGTGAGAACTCGTTGTACTGGGTAACGGTGACCTCCGTCTTATCGATCCAGAATGAATCGAGATAGACCCGATGAGGGGGCTGTTCGTCATCCGGGGCATCGTCGAACCCCATCCAGAACTCTCCCCCCGGGATGTGCGCCATGTCCGCCCCGCTTGGCGTGTCGTGGCTGGGCTGAGCGAGGACGCTCAGGGACAAGAGCGCGGGTAAGATGTTCATACAGCAATCAGATTAGGAAATAACAGGACTCGACGAAAAGCCGGATTCGAGGAACATGGTATACTTTAGGACCTGATGGCCGACTATATCCGGGTTGCCTACGACGAATCCGTTCGCCCGAGGACGGATTATCCCCTGAAGCTCTGCCGTCACCTCTACGATTGGTTCGGGATGAAACCTGGATCGAGGCTCCTGGAGGCGGGTTGCGGGAGAGGGGAATTCCTGGCGGGCTTCAAGTCCCTCGGCCTGGAGGCGTATGGGGCGGACCTCTCCCAGGAGGCCCAATCGCATGTCCCCGACATCCCGGTGAAGGTCTGCGATTTCGAATCCGCGGGCATCCTCTATCCCGAGGGATTCTTCGATGTCGTCTACTCCAAGTCTCTCTTGGAGCACATGCATAAGCCCGAGCGCTACATGGCGGAAGCGTTCAGGGTCCTGAAGCCCGGGGGCCTGCTGCTAACCTTGGTCCCCGACTGGGAATCGAACTACAAGGTTTACTTCGACGATCATACGCACCGGACGCCTTTCGCGAGGCCCGCCCTCTTGGATATCTACAAGCAATCGGACTTTGTCGATGTCGAGGTAACCCTGTTCCGCCAGTTACCGGTAGTCTGGCGGTTCCCCATCCTGAATCTGTTCTGCGACGCGATCGGCCCTTTCATCCCCTTCCGCACGGAAATCTCTTTTCTAAAGTGGTCGAAACTGCTGATGCTGGTGGGCTCGGGAAGAAAGCCATAGATTCCCCGATGTCGCCGTTGACCGGTGGCGGGGCGCGGAAATATAATGTTCAATATTTGAACGCCCATGCCTAGGCCCGTTGAGGCGGAACAGCTTCGCCCGCGAGGATTCGGCGGCTGGACATCCCTCTTGAGCGATGTCTCGATGTTCGCGGGTCCCAAGACGACGCGGCTGCTCTGGTTGGGCACGCTGATCGGGCTGGGGATATTCGCGGTCGAGATCGCTTTCGCCTACGCACTCCAAGGCTTCCTTTTCAGCATTGGGGTTCTCGCGAACCCGAGTCTCGCTCTCCCGTCCTGGGTCCCCCATTCCCGGTTCGCTTATGTCTTGGGATTCATCGCGGCCCTCGGGACTCTCCGGGGACTGCTCTACTGGGCTCATATCGCTGTCCAGGGTCTGGCGCATGAAGAGGTCAAGTACGTTCAACGTTCGCGTCTGCTGACCTGGGCGCTGCAGAGCCGGTCGTGCAGCATCAGCCAAGTCACCGCGCTCTACCACGCGCGCACGAACGCCGTCGGCGAGAGCATCTACTGCATCCAGAACGTGGTGGTCCAAGCCACCTCCGCTGTGTTCTTGGCCGGAACGCTCTTCTTCCTTGCCCCAGTCTTGACCGCCATCACCGCGACCATCCTCATCTTCCTGGCCTGGCCGCTGAGATGGGCCGATAAGAAGATATCCGAGGTCGGGAAGTTCGTGGCGGCCCAATGGGATCGGACCAACGACCGGCTGCTGATGAGCATCAAGAACCTCGTCCTCCTCCAGATTTACGGGACCCAGACCTACGAGGAGAACCTGGCCCAGGAGAGCCTCTTGGCCTACCGGCGACGGTCGCCGACCTTCTACTTCCTGGCCGGCCTCAAATTCGCTTTCCCTCAGACAGTCGGCTTGTTCATGGTGTGCCTGATCGCCGTCATGGCCCGCTATTTCATGCGCTTCCCTCCGGGCATGCTGGTCTCTTACTTCTATCTATTCCTCCGCCTGGTCCAGACCTTCTCCACCATCAACCAGTCCTTCTCCAGTTTCCTGTTCAGCCTTCCGCAGTGCAAGGAGATCTTCGTTTGGTGGAAACAGCACTCTGCGGGAGACACCCGCACTGCCTGGGCAGCGGCCCTCCCGACCGCGGGGTCCCCTGTGCCCGACACCCAGTGCATCGGCTGGCGTCTGGAGGGCGTGCATTTTTATTATCCCGATGCTGATGCCCCGGTCCTAAATGCGCTGGACCTTGACATCCCCCCGGGAAAGGCCGTCGTCATTATCGGGCCTTCCGGCTCGGGCAAGAGCACACTCCTCTATCTCCTGTTAGGCTGCCTGGACGCGGACCGAGGGAAGGTGGAGGTTCTCTTCGACCGAGGTCCGGCGCGGCCTCTCCGCGAGGTTCGGCCGTTCGTGCTGGAAAACGTTGGCTATGTGGGGCCGGAGTGCTTCCTCATCGAGGGGACGGTCCTCGAGAACATCAAGTACGGACTGCGCCGTTCCCCATCGTCCGAGGAGATCGCGGAGGCGTTGCGCTTGGCCGAGTGCCAGTTCATCCAGACGCTGCCGAAGGGCTTGTCTCATCCTTTGACGGAGCAGGGACAGGGCCTTTCCGCCGGGCAGAAGCAGCGTCTTGCGCTGGCACGGGCGCTCCTGCGCCGGCCCAAGGTCCTGATCCTCGATGAAGCGACATCGAACCTCGACATGGATACGGAGGCCCGGCTCATCAACACGCTCATGAAGTTCAAGGGCCGCATGACCATCGTAGCGGTGACGCACCGCCAGGGCATGCTCAGGATTGCCGATCAGCAGGTATCCCTGCATGAGCGCGTGCAGCCCGGGGCCTAGTATGCCGCCCGGCATCGTCCTGTATTCCGACTGTCCGGTGTTCGGCGGGTCCGAGTTCCTGGTCGCCCAGCTCTTGTCGGACGTTGGCATCGGAGAGGAGTTTTCTCCGCATCTGGTCTACCGCAAGACCTCTCGGTACGAGGCCGGACTCAGGCGGCGCGTTCCGCCCGGCGCGCCGCGGACAGCGGTCTCTTTCCCTGAACGAGACGAGTGGCTGGAGGCTTTGTTCAAACGTGTCCCGCGCCGTTCGGCTCAACTGCCGTTCAAGCTCCTCTTCCGGCTCGCGGATATGGCCCTGTTCCCGGTCGAGATAGTCTGGCTTCGGCATGTGTTCCGCCAGTTGAAGCCGGCGTTGGTCCACATCCATTCCGGCGGTTATCCTGGGGCCCTCGGCTGCAGGGCGGCGGCGGTGGCCGCGCGTCTGGCCGGGGCCAAGCGCGTCGTCTTCACTTTCAACAACATCGCGCGTCCGGTCCGGCTGCCCTGGGATGTCTTCGATGTCTTCATCGACCGGCTCGTAGCCCATGCGTGCGATGTCTTCGTCACGGCATCCAAGGCGGCTGAAGCCGCCTTCGTGGCCCGGGGATTCTCCCCCGGCCGTGTGCGTCGGATCCTCAACGGAGTCTCCTCGGCCGGCGGGACGCGCGACGCGGGCGAGGTCCGCCGGGAGTTCGGGCTCGGTCCCGCGCTGACGGTCGTCGTCTTGACCGCGTTCTTCGAGCGGCGCAAGGGTCATCGGGTCCTGCTGGCCGCCCTGGACCTTCTCTCCAAGGAGCCGGGTTTCCTTCGAGAGGCCGCGTTCATCCTCGTGGGGGATGGTCCGGAGCTCGAGTCCGTACGGCATGAGGCGGCGGCCTTGAGCCTCCCCTGCCCGGTCCTCTTCCCGGGCTACCGGAGCGACGCGCGGGACATCCTGGCCGCGGCCGACGCGATGGTGCTTCCTTCCATTGCTGGAGAGGACATGCCCCTGGCCGTATTGGACGCCATGGCCCTTGGCAAGCCTGTGGTGGCTTCCTCCCTGAGCGGGATCCCCGAGCAGATCGAGCACGGCCGCACCGGACTCCTGGTGCCCCCCGGGGACGCGTCAGGGCTCTCCCAGGCGCTCAAGCGGCTGCTCTCGGACCCCGGGGAGCGCCGGTCCATGGGGCGCGCGGGCCTGGAGCGGTTCAAGGAATACTTCACGGCGGAGAAGGCGGTGTCCCGGTACAAAGAGCTGTATCGCGGACTTCTGACCCAGGAGGAGCGAGTTCATGCCCAAGCCTCGGCGGGATAAGGGATCTTTGCGCGGCCGGAGCATCCTCATCACCGGCGGCGCCGGCATGATCGGGAGCGCCATCGCGCGTCAGGCCGTCGCGGCCGGGGCCAAGGTCAGCATACTGGACAACCTCGCCCCGCAGTATGGCGGCAACCTGTTCAATCTGGAAGGGATCCGGGACCGCATACGGTTCGTGTACGGCGACATCCGCGAGATGCCCCTGGTGGCGGAGATCGTGCGCGATCAGGACGTCATCTTCAACCTCGCCGCCCAGGTGAGCTACGTGGACAGCAACCTGGACCCCTTCTGCGACCTGGACATCAATTGCCGGGGACATCTGACCGTCCTGGAGGCTTGCCGCAAGCACAACCCGAAGGCGCGCCTGGTCTTCTCGAGCTCGCGCTTCGTCTACGGCGACATCGAGTACAATCCCGTCGATGAGAATCATCCCTACAATTGCCTCAGCATGTATGGGGTGCACAAGCTCAATGGAGAGAAGTACTACCATTTCTTCCAGCGCGCCTACGGATTGGAGGCCGTCATCTTCCGCATCGCCAATCCCTACGGCCCGTGCCAGCAGATGCGGCACAGCAAGTACGGAATTCTGAACTGGTTCGTCCGTCAGGCGCTGGAGGGGAAGCCTCTCACGGTCTACGGGGACGGGAAGCAGAAGAGGGACTATATCTACGTGGAGGACCTGGCGCGTGCCATGCTCATGGGAGCCGCGGCGCGCGACATCGAATTCGGGATATTCAACCTCGGCACCGGACACGGCGTCGCCTTCCGGGAGATGGCCGAGATGGTTGCTCGGACCGTCAGGGGGACGACGGTCGAGACCGTGGAGTGGCCCAAGGACCGCTACTTCGTGGAGACCGGGGACTACATCACCGATATCCGTAAAGTGAAGGATGCCCTCGGGTGGGAACCGCAGGTCCGGATCGAGGAGGGCATCCGTCGGACGGTCGAATATTACCGCAGGCACGCCCGCCGCTACGGATTCCTCCCGCGGGATCCCAAGGAGGCCCTCCGCCATGGTTGAGGAGCGCGTCTTGGATTTGGGGTGCGGCAACCGGAAGAGGCCTGGCGCCATGGGGGTGGACCATAACCCTGAGAGCCAGGCCGACGTCATACATTCCCTGGACGTCTTTCCGTACCCGTTCCAGACGGCCCGGTTCGACACCATCATCGCGGACAACGTGCTGGAGCATCTCGAGGACATCCCCCGAGTCATGGAAGAGCTGCATCGCATCTGCAGGCCGGGAGGGAGGGTCAAGATCGTCGCCCCGTATTTCCGGGCTCCATGGTCCTTCATCGACCCGACCCACAAACATCACTTTACCGTGGATTCATTCAGCTACTTCGACCCCGCGCACGCGCATCATAGGCTCTTCGGCTACTGCAAGGCGCGCTTCGCCGTCGAACGGGTGGTCTTCAACGAGGGGATAGACCGGGGGCTCTTCTATACGATGGTCAAGCGGTTCGCCAACTCCTGGCCGGGACGTTACGAGCGCCATCTGAGCCATCTGTTCCCATTGGACAGCGTCACGTTCTATCTTCGGGCACTGGGATAGGATATGAAGAGAAACGCGAAGGTCCTCATCACAGGCAGCACAGGACTGCTGGGAAGGGGGATGGAAGAGACGGCCCCCGCGGGTTTCCGGATCTTGGGCGTCCACATGAGGGACTACGTCGTGCGGGATTCCCGCGCCAAGCATCTCGTATTGGATATCCGGGACAAACGCGCGGTGGACAGGCTCTTCGCCAGGCATCGCTTCGACGCGGTCATCCACGCGGCCGGCATCGCGAGCGTGGATTTCGTCGAGAAACACTATGCCGAGAGTCTCGAATCCAATATCGTCGGCACCCTGAACATCTCTTCCGCCTGCCGGAGGCAGGGCTGCCATATGGTCTATGTCTCCACCAACGCGGTGTTCGACGGGATGAAGCCGCCTTACCGCGAGTCGGATCCGGTGAGCCCGGTCAACAAGTACGGCCGCTTGAAGGTCGAGTGCGAGCGGCTCGTCGCCGAGACCCTGCCCGCATGCACGATCGTCCGGCCGATCCTCATGTACGGCTGGAACCATCCGGTCTGCCGCCCCAACACGGCGACTTGGATCTACGACCGCCTTCTGCGCGGCGAGGCGATCGACATGGTCGACGATGTGACCGAGAACCCGCTCTACAACCTACAGTGCGGCCACGCTCTCTGGGCCATAGTCCGCAAGAGGCCTTCCGGCGTCATCCATGTGGCGGGGAAGACGTCGGTCCATCGGCACGCGTTCGCGACAGCCATCGCCGATGTCTTCGGACTCGACCGCGCGCTCATCCGGAGCGTCGGGAGCTCGCATTTTCCGGACATCGCCCGGCGCCCTCCGAACACCACCCTGGCCACGGGCCGCATGGAGCGCGAACTGGGAGTCCGCCCGATGAGCTTGACCGAGGGCCTCCAGGACATGAAGGCCCGCATGAAAGCCACCGTATGATGGATGAGGCCGCGCCAACGGTCTCCGTCGTCATCCCGGCCTATAATGCGTCGCGGTTCATCGCGGCGACGCTCGATTCCGTGCACGCACAGACCTATACGGACTACGAGGTCATCGTCGTCGACGACGGCTCGGCCGACGACACGGGAGACGTGGTCGAGGCCTACTTCGCGCATCGCCGGATGCGGGGGCGCTGCGTCCGCCAGCAGAACAAGAAGATCGCCGGAGCGAGGAACACCGGCATGCGGGCGGCCCGGGGCCCCTACATCGCCTTGCTGGATCACGACGACTTGTGGTATCCCCCGAAGCTCTCGAAGGTCATGCAGGCCTTCGCGGAGCACCCGGAGGTGGATCTGGTCGGTCACCACATCAACGTGACGCGGGATGGGACGATCCTCCGGATGGAGCGCAAGGGGCCGGCGGTCCCCCGCATGTACGAGCGCCTCCTGCTGATCGGGAACGCGCTCTCGCCATCGGCCGTCGTGGTGCGCAAGGATAAGGTCTTGGCCATCGGGGGGTTCCGCGAGGCCCCCGAGTTCAATACGGTGGAGGATTACGACTTCTGGATGCGTCTGAGCCTGACGTCGCGGTTCCACTTTCTGGACGAGGCTCTGGCGGAATACCCCTTGGTCGCCACGTCGGCTTCCAGCAACGTCGACTATCACTTCACGAACCTCGAGACCCTGCTGCGGGAGCATTTCCTTTCGCACTTCGGGCCGACGCCGGGACTCGTCGCCCGCCTGAAGATGCGCCGACGGATGGGGTCCGTCTATCGCGCGGCTGCGGGCGCCGCGGCGGGGGAGCGCCAGGCTTATTATGTCAGGAAGATGCTCGCAGCGTATCCCTTCGCGATCAAGAACATCGGCCGCGCGGCGCAGTGGCTCCTGCGGCGGGCGTGGAAATGATATGATGTTCATTAATTGAACATATGAGCGCGAACGTCCCTGGCAGAATCGGGCTGGCTGAGAAGGAATACGCCCTGATCCTGGAAATCTCTCGCCAGCCCGGACATACGCAGCGGAGCCTCTCGAAGAGCCTGGGCATGTCCCTCGGGACCACGAATCTCCTGATCCGCCGGCTGGTCCGCAAGGGCTTCATCAAGATATCCCAACTAGACTGGAACCGGACACGCTACCTGCTGACTTTTAAGGGGGCGACGGAGAAGGCCCGCAAGGCCTATCACTACACCGTCTACACACACCGGCTCTTCCGCCAGATCAGGGAGAATATCGCGGCCTTGCTGCGCCGCGAGCACGCCTCTGGCCGCCGCGAATTCACATTGGTCGCGGAGGACGAGATCCTCGACCTGCTTCGGGAGACGATCGACGGGCTCTCGCTCGAGGGGGCCTCGTTCCGCTTCCTGAGGTCGTTCGAACAGGTTCCGCCCGGAGTCGACTACGTGCTGACGGCGACCCTTCAGGAGCCGCCGAGGTCCTCGGGGGGACGCAGGTTCATCAGCCTCGTGGATTTCGAGAACATTGATTACCGCATCACTTGACCGACACTCCCCTTCGCGGTAAGCAGGCCCTGATCCTCTCGAGCGTGGATTGGGATTCGGCCTGGCAGCGGCATCATGCCGTGGCGGAGGGACTCGCGCGGGCGGGGCGTCCGTCTATTTCGTCGAGAACACGGGGTTCCGCGGAGTCCGATGGTCCGACTTCGACAGGGTGTTCCGGCGCATCCTGCGCATCGTGAGGCCGAAACGGTCGGCGCGCGGCACGCCCTGCACGATCATCTCCCCGTTGACCCTCCCTCCCACCGCGACCCTGTTCCGGCTGGTGAACGCGCTCTTCTTCGTGCCGCGCCTTCTCGAGCGCCTCCGTAGGCGCGGTCTGGGGAAGTCACCCATCGTGATCGCGTATCTGCCTACGGACACCACCAACCGGATTCTGGAACAGACGCAGCCGGCGCTCACCGTCTACGACTGCGTGGACAATTTCGCCGGCCACCCGAACGCGCCGAAGGACCTCGCCCAGACCGAAGCGGAGCTCCTGCGGCGGGCGGATCTGGTCCTGACGACCTCCGAGTTCCTGCAGGAGGATAAGTCTCGGCAGCATCCGTACGTTGTGCGCATCCATCACGGGGTGTCGGACGCGTTCTTCAGGCAACCCCGGTCCGTCCCCGCGGCCTTCCGCCGCATCGCCTATTTTGGGACCGTGTGGGGCGCGTTGGACTACGAACCCATCCGGCGCCTCTCTCGAGCCGGTTTCGAGGTGACCTTGATGGGCCCGGTCAAAGAGCCCCCGCCTCCTCTTCCCGAGAACGTGCGCTTCGTGCCCGCTGTACCGCATGAGGATTTGCCGGACGCCCTGGCGTCTTTCGACGCGCTTTTGCTTCCCTACGCGGACTCGGAATACAACAAGGGCGTGATCCCGGCGAAGATCTATGAATGCCTCGCCACGGGGAAGCCGATCCTGGCCTCGCCCCTCCGGTCCCTGGAGGCGTTCGGCGACCTGCTCTATATCGCGTGGACTCCGGTGGGTTTTGTGCGCGCCGCCAAGGGCCTCCCTGCATCGGAGTCCGAGGATCGGGTGAGCCGCCGCATCAAGGAGGCTCGAAGACATTCCTCGAAACATCAGATGGCACTGATTGAGGACGCCATCGTCCATGCCATGAAGCGTCCTGTCAGAATCGGGCGGCCTCCCCCGGACTGGACCAGCGGCCTGGCCGGGAGCCTCGTGCGGGGGTTCTCCTGGATCGCGGCCTTCTTCCTGGTGGCTCGCGGAATGATCCTGCTCTCGCAGTTCTTCGCCGCTCGCTTCCTGGGCCCCGCACAATACGGGGAAGCCCATCTGATACTCGCCGTTGCGGCCCTGCTCCAGATACTTCCGATGCTGGGCTTCCCGTTGGCACTCGCACGGTTCAGCTCGATTGAGGCGGACGAAGCCGGCCGCCGCAAGACGGTTTCGACGCTCCTGCTGCTGTTCCTGATGTGGGCGGTATTCTGTTGCGCCCTTTTTGCGGCCGCGCTCCCTTGGCTCGGGCGCATCACGCACCTGAAAGGTCCCGCGTTGGCTCTGACGCTGCTGTATGTCTTCCTATCCGTGGTGCACCTGGTATCCGCCAGCGCGCTCCAGGGCCTGCGGCGTTTCAAACGGCGGGGGACGGCCGAGGCGCTCTATGGACTGGCGACCGGGGCCGCGCTCCTCCTTCATCTGTTCGGCGGGGACAGGAGCTATTGGGTCCTCATCCGCAGCTTTTCCGTGGGTCTGACGTTCGCGATAGCCTACGAGCTCTGGTCCATCCGGAGCTACATCCGGGTTGCACTCGACCGCTCGCTTCTGCCGGTCACGATGCCCTTCGTGGTCTTGGGGGTGATCAGCACCCTCTCCCAGGGATTCATCCAGGCGCCGGGGCGCATCGTCCTGTTCCACAGCCATTCCGCCGAGCTCGCCGGCATCTACTCGGCCTATTTTACGACCACGATCCAGATAGCTCTCGCCATCGCGTTCATGGCCAGCGCGGTCCTCGTGCCTCTGTCCAGCAGGCCCGAAGGGCAGCGCGAGATGTGGGCCATCCTAAAGCGTGGGGGGCCTTGGAGCGCGACGGGGCTCTTCGCCTTCTTCATGAGCTGTGTCTGGGTCGCGCTTTCGGCCATCGGACGTTCGTATCCCTTCAACTGGGGATGGGCCCTGGCCTTCTCTTTTGCGGCAACGATCGTATTCGCGCATTCCGTGGTCTCCGCCGTGCTCTCGGCGAGGGATTTCCAGGGCCTCGTGGTGGTGGCCTGCAGCTCCTTGATCGCGGGGGTCAGCAACCTGCTCCTGAACATCGCCTTGGTGCCTGGATTCGGCATTGCGGGTGGGGCGATCTCCTTGGACATCAGCTATGTCCTGGGGATTTCCTGGCTCTTTTGGCAGGGAGCGCGGCACTCTCCCGCAAGCGAGAGGGGGGAAATGATAGCATCTGATGACAGGGCCGCCCCAGGAGCGGCATAGAGAGGGCCCCATGGCGCACCCCAGGATCGTCTTCTACGACTTCGACGGAGTGATGACGGACAACCGCGTACTTCTCTCCGAGACCGGGCAAGAGTCGGTCTTTGTAAATCGGGCAGACGGCCTGGCGGTGGAGAGGATGGCGGAGATGGGCATCGAGCAGGTCATCGTTTCTACCGAGACCAATCCGGTGGTCACGGCGCGGGCGAAGAAGCTTGGCATCCCGGCGCTGCAGTCCGTGAAGAATAAACGGGAGGCTGTGGAGGGATGTCTGGGAACAAGAGGGATGTCCGCGGCGGAAGCGGTGTTCGTCGGCAATGATACCAACGACGCGGAGGCGATGCGCTTCGTGGGCTGGCCCATCTGCCCCGCGGACTCCCATGAGAATATCCGGGCGCTTTCCAAGGTCGTGCTTCGCGCGAAAGGCGGCGGGGGTGTGGCGCGGGAACTCTACGATTTGATCCAAGCGGGGGCATTCGGCTGAATATGAACGCGATATTCATCACAGTCAGGACAGGGTCATCACGGCTGCCGAAGAAGGCGCTCCTTGAGATAAACGGCAGGCCGACGATAGTCCACCTGATCTCCAGGCTCAAGCGGTCCCGGCATGCCGGAGGCATCGTGCTGTGCACGACGGAGCTGGGCGAAGACGACGTATTGGCCAGGATCGCGAAGGAGCAGGGCATCCTGTGCTACCGCGGGTCCGTGAAGGACAAATTGGCGCGCTGGCTCGGGGCGACGAAGCGGTTTGGGGTTGAATTCTTCGTGACCGCTGATGGGGACGACGTCCTCTGCGAGCCCGAGCTCATCGACCTGGCTTTCGCACAGTATGAGAAGGATGGGCCTGACTTCATAGAAGGGAAAGACCTGATCTGCGGTAGCTTCACCTACGCGATCAAGGCGAGCGCGCTGGAGAAGGTCTGCGAGATCAAGGACACCGACGACACGGAAATGATGTGGGTCTATTTCAAGGACACGGGCCTGTTCAGGGTCGCGGAGCTGGCGGACGCTCCGAAAGAGCTTAGGCGGCCCGAGATCCGGATGACGCTCGACTACGAGGATGACTTCAAGTTCTTCAAGAACATCATCGAGCATTTTGAGTCGGAGGGAAGGAGGGAGTTCTCGTTGCGCGACGTCGTCCGCTATCTCGACGCGAATCCTAAGGTAATCAAAATCAATCAGTACCTCCAAGAACGGTTCCTGGCGAACCAGGCGAAAAAGACCAGCCTGGTCCTGAAGAAGGGGAGGATATAGCGATGCCGGTCCTCAAGAATCCGACGAAGTACCTTGGCAAGGAGCTGGAGTACCTCGGCAAGGTCCTCCAAGCGGAGAGCTGGTCCGCCACGGGCGGCAGCTGGAACCAGGCCCTTGAGCAGGCCTTCGCGAAGAAGATCGGCGTCCGGTATGCCGTCGCGATGAATTCCGGGACCTCCACGCTCCATGCGGCTCTCGAGGCGGCCGGAGTCGGGCCGGGCGACGAGGTCATCTCTCCGGCGCTGACCGTCATCATGGACAGCACCGCCACGATACACGCCAACGCGGTCCCGGTTTACGCGGACGTGGACGCGGAGACGTTCACTATGGATCCGCGGGACCTCGAGCGGCGGATCACCCGTAAGACCAAGGCGATCATCCCTGTCTCCCTCTACGGGCTTCCGGCCGACATGGGCCCCATCCTGGCCATCGCCAGAAAGCACCGGCTGGTCGTCATCGAGGACAACGCCCAATGCATGCTGAGCCGGTACAATGGAAAGCGGACCGGGACGCTCGGGCACATGGCGAGCTACAGCTTCGAGAACACGAAGCATATCTCGTGCGGAGAGGGCGGCATGGTCGTCACCGACGACTCCGGCTACGCGGAGAAGGTCCGCAAGATCGGCGGGCATGGGTTCAAGAACCTGCGCGCGGAAGAGGGACGGGTGCGGCTGAACCAGGATGTCTTCCAGAACCCGGAGTACAAGCGGCACGACGTGATCGGATGGAACTACCGCCTGCCGGAGTTCAACGCCGCCGTGGCGCTCGCCCAGCTCGAGAGGGTCGAGGAGCTCGTCCGCATGCGCGTCGGCGCGGCGCGCTTGTTCATGGATGCCATGGAAGGATGCGATTACCTCATCCCGCAGAAGACTCCGCCGAGGCGCGAGAACTCGTTCTATACGCTCGGGGTGATTTACGAGGGGGAGCGGAGCATCGGAGTCTCCTGGGCGGAGTTCAGGAAGGAGTACATCCGCCAGGGGGGAGACGGCATCTACGGGGCGTGGGCCGTCCCCTATCTCGAGCCGGTCATCGCGCAGCGGGGCTACGTGGGCCGATGTCCATGGGTCTACGAGAAGGTCCGGTACGGGAAGGGGCTTTGCCCCGTGGCCGAGTCCATCCAGCCGAAGCTGATGCAGTTCAAGACGAACTACCGGGACATGGAACTGGCCGAGCGGAAGGCCAAGGCGCTCCGTAGGACCATCAGGAAGCTCGGCGGCAGGAGATAACATGCTCGATATCGGTTTCTTCATGCGGGCCCACGGCCTCAAGAAGAAGCTCATGGCCGGCGGATTCAAGGGCGCTGACAAGCGGGACCTTTTCGACCAGCTCGAAAAGCTTCGGAGCGAGGAGCCGGTGGTCTACAACATCGAGACCACCAACGCCTGCAACATGCGCTGCGAGATGTGCCCTCGGACCACGATGATGACGCGCTCCGTCCAGTCTCTAGACAAGATGACCTTCATCGACATCGTGGGCCAGCTTCGGCCCGCCTCCGCGGGGCTCTGGGGCGAATGGGAGGACTTCGTCCGAAGGGAGTACGGCATCCCGAGGGACGCGGTGAGCGAGAATCACTTCTTTCTGTACATCATCCCCAAGGTCATCCAGCTCCACGGCTACGGCGACCCCCTGCTCGATAAGAACATGCCGGAGTACGTCAAACTCCTGTCGGAGCGCGGCTTCCATTCATACTTCAGCTGCAACCCGGCCAACATCGACATCGAGCGGACCCGCCGGATGTTCCAGAACGGCCTTTCGTACATCAAGTACTCCATCGAGACAGTCGACGACGTGCTTCACAAGCGCATACGGGGGAAGGCCTCCGATTTCACGGAGAGCTACAAGAAGATACTCGGCCTATTGGAGTCCAAGAAGTCGGAGGGGTACACGACGACCGTCATCATCACCATGCTCAATCTGAACCGGAAGGATCAGAAAGAGGATTTTCAGAGGCTGCGCGACGCCTTCGCGGAGAAGGACGTCTACCTCTATCTCAAGAGCGAGGACCAGCAGTGGTATCGGAAAGACTACCACGGGACGGATTCCGTGCACTGGTCGGAGATATGCCAGCACCCGTGGCTCTCCATGACGATCAAGTCGAACGGCGAGGCGGCTATGTGCATGGAGGACTTCAACAACGAGATCGTCCTCGGAGACGCGAGGAAGGAGCGCCTTCGCGGCATCTGGAACGGGGAGAAGTACCGGAAGTTCCGATGGGACCATCTCAGTCTGACGAAGGGGCTCAAGTGCGTGAAGGCGTGCGATATGAAGCTTGTGGGGAACTTCCTCTGAAGCGAGGCTCGTGGGCTATGGCTGATTTCAAGAACCTCAAGAAGCCGTACTTGATCGCCGAAATCGGCATCAACCACAATGGCGATCTTCAGATCGCCAAGAGACTGCTGGACGCGACGTTCGCATGCGGTTGGGACTGCGCGAAGTTCCAGAAACGCAATCCCGACAAGTGCGTGCCGGACTCGCAGAAGAACATCGAGAGGGAGACCCCTTGGGGGAGGATGACGTATCTCGAGTACAAGAAGAGGATGGAGTTCGGCCGCAGGGAATACGATTACATCGACAAGTACTGCGGGGAAAAGCCGTTGAATTGGTGCGTTTCGATATGGGATCTCGACAGCCTTAAGTTCGCAGCAAGCTATAGACTACCGTTCCTGAAGATACCCTCCGCACTGCTGACGGACGCGGTCCTGTTGAGAGAGGCATGCAAGAGCGGGACTCCGATAGTCCTTTCGACCGGCATGAGCACGCTACAGGAGATCGATAAAGCCGTCGAGATACTGGAGAAGCATTCCTCACAGTACGTCTTGATGCACTGCACCTCGACATACCCTTCGAGTCTGGACGAGTTGAATCTTAGAGCGATTCCCGCTTTGAGGGAGCGCTACAAATGCGTCGTGGGATATAGCGGCCACGAATACGGTCTGGACTCGACCACAGTGGCCGTGTCCATGGGAGCCATGGTTGTCGAACGCCACATTACCCTGGACCATTCCATGTGGGGGACGGATCAGGCGAGCAGCGTAGAGGTCCAGGGGATGGACAAGCTCTACAAGCAGCTGCAGTCTGTGTCCCGCATCCTCGGAGACGGGGTCAAGAAGGTATATCCCAGCGAGGTGCCGATCCGGGAGAAGCTCCGGGGCGCTTGATTGGCTTATAGGGTCTGTAGGCACCAGAGGAACTCGACGTTCCCCTTGGGACCCTTCACCGGAGAGGGGATGAGCCCGGCCTCGCGCAGCCTCCAGCTCTCTAGGCATCGGCGCAGGCTTTCGATCGCTTCAAGGCGGTATCTCTCCTCCCGGACCACTCCTTTCGGGACTTTCTTGGGTTCGAGCTCGAATTGAGGCTTGATCAGGGCCACGATGTCCGCGGGACACGAGAGGCACGGCAGGACGTGGGGCAGGACCTTGGAAAGAGAGATGAAGGATACGTCCACCACGGCGAGGTCCGGCGGCTCGGGGAACAGGTCCGGACGCAGGTCCCGGGCGTGGGTCTTCTCCATGTTTACGACCCTGGGGTCCTTTCGGAGCTTGACGTCGAGCTGGCCGTGTCCCACGTCCACTGCGTAGACCTTGCTCGCCCCGCGCTGGAGCAGGCAGTCCGTGAAACCGCCGGTGGAGGCGCCCACATCCAGGGCGGTCCTCCCCTCGGCCTTGATGGAGAACTTGTCCAGAGCAGCGGCCAGCTTGAGCCCTCCGCGGGATACGTAGGGCACCGCATCCGGAAGGACGGAGATATCGACATCGGGAGCGACCGGGGTCCCGGCTTTCGGAGCGGGCTTTCCCGCGACCAGCACTTTTCCGGCCATGAGAGCGGCTTGGGCCTTGGTCCGGGTCGGAAAAAATCCTCGCGCCACCAGCAGCGAATCCAGACGGACTTTGGGCACGCCAAAGTATACAAGAAAGGCTTGACACACCGGTTCATCCCCCCTACACTAACAGAAGAAGGCTGTTATTTTAGGAAGGAGAAACGCGCGATGACGACCCAGCGCGAAGTGTTTTTCTGCACCCTTTTCGCGTCCTTGTCCGTTTTGGCCTCGTCCGACGTCGGAGCGGGCGGCGGGCAGACGCCTCCGGCGCAGACCCCGCAGACCACGACCGAGCAGATCAGCCAATATCAGAGAGACGTCCAGGAGAAGATGCTGCAGGCTGGCGGCCATCTGAGGAAGGACCTTTCTACAGCCATGGACTATCTGGATTGGCTCGCGAAGCAGGACCCGACCGCGCAGGCCACCGGGCTCGAGAAGATGACGGAATTAATGGAAGATCTGAACAGGTTCAACGAGATGCCTCACGGCCCCGGGCACGGCCAGAGGGAACTCCTGCACGAGATCCGCCAGGACCTCGACGGCATGCGCTCTGCCATGGGCGGTTCATCCGGCCCGCAGGGGCCGGGCGGTCAGACCAACCCGCAGCAGGGCGGTCCCTCCGGCCAGAATCCCGGCGGCCAGTCGCCGGATTCGCAGGCTCACGGCACTCCGCAGACATGGAAAGAGATCCAGGGCTTGGTGGGGGACAACGCTCCGGTGAACACGGAGCTGGCCAAAGCCTATCTTCTCGCGGGACAGCCGCAGAATGCCCTCGATGCCGCGAGGAAGGCCGCTCTCATGGACCCGAATTACGCCCCCGCGTATTCGGTCATGTCCAAGGCGTACCATGATCTCGGCGATCCGAAGAACGCGAACCAGGCCGCGGTCAAGTGCCTGTCGCTCGATCCAAAAGACGGGATGGCCAATGCCGTCGCGCGCCTCACGGCCGGCCGCGGCGACCCGAGCAGCATGACGAACCCGGCGGCGGACAAGCCTCAGATGAGGGAAGGCTCCCGGTTCTTCGGCGTCCCGGGCAACCCGCCGGCGGTGAAAACGGTCAGCGGGGCCGACCTGGCCAGGCTGCTCCAGCTCAAGGACTACAACGGCGCCGCCGCGGCTCTTTCGCGGGCCATCAGGGCCGAGCCGAACAACCTCGACCTCCGGCTGACGCATATCTCCGCGCTGAGCATGGCCAAGCGGTACGAGGAGGCTTTGGCCGCCGCGAACGAAGCCCTGAAAGCGTTCCCGAACAACTCCAAGCTCCTCTCCTCGCGCGCCGGCATCAACAACTATCTGGGCAAAGCGGACCTGGCTTTGCTGGACGCGGAGAAGGCCATCCTGGCGGACCCAAGGAACGCCCAGGCCTGGCTGCAGAAGGGGCTGGCGTTGGACAGGCTGGGCATACAGCGGCAGGACAAGCTGGAGAGCTTCCGCAAGGCGGCTGAGCTCAACCCGGCCTATCGCAGCTACTATGAGCAGGCCATGGCCTTGGCGGACGGCGAGTTGGCCCGCCGGCTCATGGGCGGGGAGACGCGGGCGAAGCCCCCCGCCGAGAAGGAAGGCGGCTGGGCCGGGCTCTCGCCCGGGATCAAGAGGGGGCTGATCATCGGCGTATCGAGCCTCCTGGGCGGGCTCATGCTCGCGCTCGGGCTCATGGGCTTCGGCGGCCGGGAATTCAAGACCAAGATCATGAGGCTCTTCGCCGGGCTTCGGGAGGCCTCCCCCAATGTCGGCGACATGGCCGACGCGGTCGCGGCCGGCGCGTCCGACGGCCCGGGACGGACCATCGCGGGGAGCTATAAGGTCGTGCGCAAGATCGGCATCGGCGGCATGGGCATCGTGTACGAGGGCCTGGACACGGCCCTGGGACGCCGCGTGGCGGTCAAGAAGATGCGCGAGGAGATCCGGATGGACAACCGGGAGCGGGAGCGCTTCCTGCAGGAGGCGCGCACCGTGGCCACGCTCCATCATCCGAACATCGTGGACATCTACGCCATCGTGGACGACGGGCAGGATGCGTACCTGGTCTTCGAGTTCGTGGACGGCAAGACCCTGAGCGAGCTGCTCCAGACGCGCAAGAGACTGCCCTATGCCGAGGCCTTGGCGCTGACCAAGGGCGTGGCGGCCGCGCTCGAGTACGCGCACGGCAAGAACGTGGTCCACCGGGACCTGAAGCCCTCGAACATCATGATGAACGCCGAGCGGCAGATCAAGGTGATGGACTTCGGCGTGGCCAGGCAGGCCAAGGACTGCCTGGGCCGGCTCTCCATGACGAACACCGTGGTGGGCACTCCGCCGTACATGGCTCCGGAGCAGGAGCAGGGAATGGTGGGACGGGGCTCGGACATCTACGCTCTGGCCATCTGCTTCTACGAGCTCCTCTCCGGCGAGCTGCCTTTCGGCGGGGTCGGGGCCGGCATGCTCCTGGCCAAGATGAACAAGACGTACATCCCCTTGTCGCGCAAGCTCGACGGGTTGCCGCAGGGCTTGGACCGGGTCCTGGACAAGGCCCTGGACCCGGACCCGGCCCGGCGCCATCCGAGCGCGGCGGACCTTTATAGGGAATTGGCAGCGCTCGTATCCAAGAACGGACATTAGGATGACGATCGCCGGACTCTGCCTTTTGACGCTCGTCTCGATGGCCGGCTTATCGCCGGCCATCGCGCAGCGCCATCCAGGGGGCGGAGGGGAGAGTCTGCGGGATCTGACGGACGATCAGCTGCGCGAGAAGATGAAGGAGATGCAGGAGAAGGGTCCGCAGATGCTCGAGCGGATGAAGCAGGACGACCCGGCCATGTACGAGAAGTACGCCCCCATGATCCAGCAGATGCAGGACGTGTACAAGAACGTGGACAGCCCCGAGGATATGCGGGCGTTCTTGGGCTTCATGCAGAGCATGGGAGGGGTCAGTCGCGCGTTCCACGACGACAACCCGGCCAACGACGCACGCGCCGAGGAGCGGTTTCAGCAGGCCACCGCCAGGATGATCGACCTCAAGCTGCTCACCCCCGAGAACGCGCAGGCCATGCTCCAGTTCGCCCGCGCCACCGAGTTCGGCCATCGGCCCGGCGGCCATGGCGGCCCGGACGGGGGAGGCAACAAGCCGTTCCCTCCGGGCATCCTCGACCAGATCCGGGATCAGGCCGGGAACAACCCTTGGCTCCAGAAGGAGGCCGCCAAGTCCGCGCTGACCTACGGCGACCCCGCTTCGGCGGTGTCGGAAGCCATGAAAGCCGTGCAGATGGGTCCCAAGGACCCTGAGGCGCACCTGACCTTGGCCCAGGCGCAGCTGAGGGCCGGGGACAAGAAGGCCGCGTACGAGAGCGCGGTCAGCGCCTTGCGCTTGGATCCGGGCAACACGGAGGCTTTGTCCATCGCGAAGCTCAACGCGGGCCGCGGCGGGAGTCCGCCTCCGGCGCCGGGCTCGGAGACTCCCAAGGGGACGCGGTTCTTCTCCTCTTCCGGCGACCGCCTGGACCCGACTTTCTTCGCCCCGAACCCGCGCGTCAGCGTGAATAAGCAGGTCGAGCACGCCCGCATGCTCATAAAGGCCAAGGATTACGAGGAGGCCGCCAAGGCCGCCGCCCGCGCCGTGCAGCTGGACCCCAAGAACCTGGAAGCCCGGTTCACCCTGCTGCATGCGCTCATGAACGCGAAGCGGCTTCCCGAGGCTTTGACCGCGGCGAACGACGCGCTCGCTCTGGCTCCCCGCGACTCCAGGCTGCTCGCGAGCCGGGCTAGGATCCACAACCTGATGAAGAATCACAAGCTGGCCCTGCTCGACGCGGAGGACGCCATCGCGGTGGACGCCGGGAACCCGGAGGCCTGGATGCAGAAGGGCTGGGCCTTGGACGGGATGAGGGTCCGGCGGGAGGAGAAATTGGCCGCGTTCGCCAAAGCCGCGGAGCTCGACGCCTCGTATCGGACCGTCTATGAGATGGCCCGGAGCCTCCAGGATGGGGAGCTGGCCCTGGTCCTTGCGGGGGAGAAGCGGCCGGCGGCGCACGGCAAGCCGTCCGGCGCGAGGAAGCTGACCGTCTTCGGCCTCTCGAGCCTGGTGGGCGGACTCATGATCGCTCTGGGATTGCTGCAGTTCGGGGGGCGTGAGCTCCAGACCAAGGCCAAGAGGTTCGTGGCCGCGCTCCGCGAGAACTCTCCCAAGGTCGAGGAGCCCGGGCCGGCGGCCGCCGGTCCGGGGCTTTCCGGCTCCTATCAGGTCGTCCGCCGGATCGGAGCCGGCGGCATGGGCGAGGTGTACGAGGCTTTAGACACCGCCCTCAACCGCCGGGTCGCGATCAAGAAGCTGCGCGACGAGATCCGCTCCTCCCCGCGCGAGCGCGAACGCTTCCTGCGCATGGCCAAGACCGTGGCGGCCCTGCACCACCCGAACATCGTGGACATCTACTCGGTGCTCGAGGACGGGCCGGACGCGTACTTGGTCTTCGAGTTCGTGGACGGGAAGACCGTAGACGAGCTCCTGCGCTCGCGCGGGAGGCTCTCGCTCAACGACGCCCTCGGCGTGGCCAGCGGGGTGGTGGCGGCCATCGAGTACGCCCAGTCCAAGGGGGTCCTGCACGGGGGGCTCAAGCCCTCCAACATCATGATCGGCCGGGACCGCGTCGTGAAGGTCATGGATTTCGGCCTGGCCCAGGAGGCCAAGGAGTTCATGGGCGGCTCCACGCCCTACACGGCTCCGGAGCAGGGGCAGGGCATGTCCTGCCGCGCGTCCGACGTCTATTCCCTGGCGGCCTGCCTCTATGAGATGCTCTCGGGCCGGCCGCCGTCCGAGGGGAACGGCGCCGGACCGCTCTCGGCTTGCGTGGACGGGCTGCCCACGGGGCTTGACGCGGTGCTCGCGCGCGGGCTCGATCCCGAGCCCGCGAAGCGGTGGCCCAGCACGGCGGAGCTCTATTCTGCGCTCAAGTCATTGAACGGGAAGCGATAACCCATGCCAGTACAGACCCATAGAAGTCCCGATATCACCTTCGTAGTCTCACCAGCAAATGCCCTGTCGGTGTATATGCCGTTCTATTTTCTGTATCTCGCTGGATATCTGGAGAAGCGCGGATTTTCAGTCGAGATCCTGAATCCACACGAGAAGGATCCGGCCTCCAACGTGGCGTCAATCCTTCGCGAGCTGCAGGCGAAAAGGCCGCGATATGTGGGCCTAGCTTGTTTCGTGACGGACTATCACATGGTCTATGATCTCTGCAGGCGGATCAAGAATGAGCTCGGTCTGAAGACACTCGTCGGCAACGCGCATCCGTCCATCGCGCCGGAGGACTTCCTCGACGAGGGCTCTCCGTTCGACATTGTCGTGCGCGGAGAGGGCGAGCTGACGGTGTCCGAGATACTCTCCTCATCCGGAGATGCTGGCGCGCTCGAGAAGATCGGGGGGGTCGCTTTTCGGCGAGACGGAGCGGTCCACCTGACCGAAAAGCGAAAATTGATGGATCTGGCGCAATGCGGGATGCCGGCTTATCATCTTATCGATGTCGGGTGGTATAGGAGGCCGACAAAGAACCTGATTCGGCGTCTCGCGACCGTTGGGACGGCAATCTACACAGGCAGGGGCTGCCCGTTCAAATGCACCTTCTGCGCGTCCAACACGGTCTGGAACTCGAACAGGCGGGCGGATTCCCAGCCGATTCGAAAGCGGCCCCTGCCGCAGGTGATGGAAGAGCTGCGGATCCTGCAGGATGACTACGGGTTCGACTTCTTCTACGTCCTGGACGACACCTTCGGGGTCCGCGAAAAAGACATTCTGGATTTCTGCGATGCCTACAAGAATAGCGGGTTGGAGATGCTGTGGGGGGCCGAGACTCGCGTAGGCTGCATCAGCAATGAACAAATCATCAAGGTGTTGAAAGACGCCGGATGCATCCAATTGGATTTCGGTGTCGAGTCTGGCTCCCCGAGGATGCTGAAGGCCATCAGGAAGGGCTGTACCGTCGAACGGGTCGTCCGGGCGTTCGGCCTCTGCAAGAAGGGGGAGATGCGGACATTTGCGAACATCCTGGTCAATCTCCCTGGGGAGGACATCGAGGACTTGAGGAAGACCGAGGAGCTGCTCGCGACGATCCGGCCGACCTATACCTCCATCGGTGTGACGCAGCCCTATCCGGGCACGGAGATCTGCGGGAATCTCGGGTTCCCCCTCTCCAAGGAAGACTATCGGAGCTTGAACCGGCTTTTCCCGGACAACAGGTTCAGACTGTGCGTCCACGATCGTGATTTGAGGCGACTCCTCCTCCGATGGTTCATCCGGTACGGCATCTATACGCCGGTCGAATGGAGTCTTTTCAGGGCGGGCCGAGCATACTGGTCCAAGATCCTCTCATCGAAGCATCGGTTGACCTACATTCGCTTCATGGCGCGTGAGCTATTGGTGAGCCCCTTCCGCTTTCTCAGAGATGTGGCAAATGCTCGGAGAACCGAGGCGTGGAATTAGCCTGGATTCGTGTCGAACTATCAATTTGGGGCCGACAGAGTTGATGCGTCGTCTTGAATGCGAAACATCCGCCTGCTATACTGGAGATACGGGGGTGAATAGTCTCGACAGGGTCCGTTTATCTGGAGGTCGCAGGCCCTGGTCGGCCGGAGCCAGGATAAAAATCGGCCAAAACAAAAAAAGCCAACTCACCGTTGGCCTGGGCCACCGCCTAAACAGCGGTAAGTCCACGCCGGTCCCCGACGCCTGTTAGGGGAGCGCCGGCGTCAACTAGCAGGCTGGGGGACGCGCCGCTGGTACCGTCGACGCGGCTCCGAGAACAACACGGGACTGGCCCCGGGATACTCGTCCGGCGGTTTTCCCGGGGCGAGAACAACGCCGGGCTAAGCCTGTAGTGACCCCAGGGGGCGTTCCTTGGACGCGAGTGCGAATCTCGCCACCTCCACCATATCGGCCCGTACCGTGCCGAGCCGTATTCAAGAGGCTCGGCACGGTGCGGGCCTATAGTATCGCATGAGCCAGAGGAACCTGACCCTCCTTGGGGCGAACATCATCTTCGCGTCCGTCTCCGCGGCCCTGTTCTTTCTCCCGGGCTGGGAGCTCATGCTCTACCCCGCCTATACCGTCATCTTCTTCTGGACCGACCTGCGCCGGGACGAGGAGATTCACATCATCTTCGTGTTCCTCGCCACCATCGCCGGAGCGCTGGTGCTGACCCGGCTGCCGGACGGGTCGCACCAGCTCGGCGTGGGGCTGGAGGCGCTCGCCATCTGGATGCTGAGCTTCGGCCTCGGCTTCCACCGGAACCGGCGGGCTGCGGAGAACCACGCGATGCTCGCCAAGGTCGAGGAGCAGGACGCCCAGATCCGGGATCATGAACGCGAGCTCCGCTTCTACGGCGCGTACGAGCAGTCCACCATGGCCCAGGTGAACCTGCGGCGCGACCTGACCCAGGCGGCCAAGAGCCTGGGGACCACGATGGACGCCGGCGAGGTCCAGCTCAGGCTCATGCGCATCATGGAGGCTCGCTTCCAGGGGAGCCGCATCCAGATCCTCCCGGGCCAGCCGGAGGACCCGCTGGTGCAGTGGTCGGTCGAGACCCGTACGCCGGTCCTGGTCAAGGATATGCAGAAGGAGGACCGCTTCGGCGACCGTTCCGCCGGGCATCCCTTCCGGTCGGCCATGGTGGTGCCGATCTCCGTGATGAAGAAGCCCTATGGCTTCATCCGCGTGGAATCGGGCAAGCCCCAGTTCTACACGAACGACGACCTGCGCACCGTGGACCTCTTCGCCACGCTCGCCGCCCTGTCCTTGGAGAACATCCACCTCTACGAGGAGGTGCGCGGTCTCGCCACGCACGACAGCCTGACGCAGCTTTTCACCCAGCGCGCTCTGCTGCAGCGTCTGAAGGAGGAGATCCTCCGGGCCGGGCGGAGCCAGAGCCCGCTCGCGTTCATCATGGCGGACATCGATTTCTTCAAGCAATACAACGACACCTACGGGCATCAGGCCGGCGACGAGCTCCTGCGGTCCGTGTCGCGCATCCTCGTGAACCAGACGCGGCCCGTGGACTGCGTGGCGCGCTATGGCGGGGAGGAGTTCTCCGTCATCCTGCCCAACACCGTGAGGGACCATGCCCTGGAGGTGGCGAACCGCATGCGGCTCGCCGTGGCCTCGGAGCCTTTCCTTTTTAAGGGGCAGCGCACGCGCGTGACCGTGAGCTTCGGCGTGGCCGCCTTCCCGCAGGACGCGACTTCCCAGAGCCAGCTCATCCGCGTGGCGGATGAGAGGCTCTACCATTCCAAGTCCGGCGGGCGGAACCAGGTCTCATGAGCCTCTGGCTCGTCGGCGCGCTCGCGCTCTTCCCGCCGGTTTCCCTGTGGGCCGCGTGGCCGCGCCGGCGCTGGGCCGCCTGGGCGGGAGCGGGCGCCTGCCTGACCCTCTGGCTCGCGGGGTTCGCCGGGCCGGGCAGGGAGGCGGGAGTGCTCTGGACCGTCGCCGGCGCGTGCTCGCTCATCGCGTGCTTCTACGCGTCCTTGGTGGTGAGCCGCAATGCGGCCGAGTACGAGCGCCTGGAGGGCATGGTGAGCGCGCGCGAGCGCAGGCGCGGCGAGCTGGTGCGGTCGATGGAGGCCCTCAAGACCCGCATCCATGAGGTGGAGACCGAACAGCGCGAGGTGCTGGCCCTCTACGGCATGGTCAAGGGCCTGGCCGAGGCTCTCTCCTGGGAGGACATGCGGCCGAAGCTCGAGATCGCGGTCGAACAGTACCTGCGCGTGGAGGCCTTCGCGTTCTATGTCGCGGACCGGCGCGCGCAGGACAGCCTCGTCCCGCTCGCCCGCCGGCGCCTGACCGGCTCGCTGGGAGCGTCCTGGGACACGCTCCAGAGGTATCTCCAGGAGCACCAGCTCCCCTTGCGCGTCCCCCACGTCATCAGCGCGCCGGAGTCCGCCATCGCCGTCCCCATCTTCGAGAGCGAGAAGCTCATGGGCTATTTCTACGCGCGTCTGCCCGCCGGCGGGGACGCTCCGTCCCTGCTGGCCAAGGCGCAGACCTTCGTGGACGAGATATCGTTCGCCTTCCGGCGCATCCGGCTCTTCCAGGACATGGAGCAGCTCTCCCAGATCGACGGCCTGACGGGCGTCTATCGTCGGCGCGTGCTCGACGAGAAGCTCAAGGAGGAGGTCATCCGGGCCCAGACCTTCAAGACCAGCTTCTGCCTGATGCTCCTCGACATCGACCACTTCAAGGATCTTAACGACACCTACGGCCATCAGTTCGGCGACCAGGTCCTCCAGCAGCTCGGCGAGATCCTGCGGGGCAGCGTCTACGACACGGACTTCGTGGGGCGCTACGGCGGGGAGGAGTTCGCCATTCTTTTGCCGAGGGCGCAGCCCGACGGAGTGCTGCGCAAGGGCGAGGCCATACGCAGCGCGGTCGAGGGCCGGGCCTTCCAGCTGGCCGGTGAGCGCGTGCGGGTCACGGTCTCCATCGGAATCTCCCACTTCCCGCGCGACGGGCAGACCGGTGAGCTCATCGTGCAGCAGGCCGACCAGGCCCTCTACGAAGCCAAGGAGCGTGGCCGCAACCGGGTGGTGGACGTATGGGAAGTGCGCAAGCGCTAGCCTGGCACACGTGTCCAACGTTCATCCAGAGGGACGCGGTGCGGTACCGCTCCGCGGTGCCGATAGTTTGATACCATACGCTCCGGAGGGCATCCGACCATGAATGGAGAGTCCGACAACCCTATCCAGCCCCAGGAGCAGGCCCCTGTGGAGAAGCGGCCCCGGCGCTGGCAGTTCCTTTCCTTGTCGGGACTTTACGTCCTTTCCGTGGCCGCGACAGTCGTGCTCCTGCTGCGCGCGCCGGCCAAGGATCCCACGAAGAGCGGCGAGGAGAAGCCCAGCCTGCTCGCGGTCGCCGGGAGGAAGTCGGACTGCGTGGGGATGGTCTCCGTCAACGGGCCCATCTACGAGAACAGCGGCCAGAGCATGTTCGATCGCGGGACCCGGCAGTGGTCCAAGCGCCTCGAGCGCCTCGCGGCCCGGCCGGAGGTCAAGGCCCTGGTCCTCTCCATCAATTCGCCTGGCGGCAGCGTGGGCGCCGTGCAGGAGATGCACAGCGCCATCCAGAGGGTGCGCAAGGAGACCAAGAAGCCGGTGGTGGCCCACCTCATCGACGTGGCCGCCTCCGGCGGCTATTACCTCGCCGCGCCCTGCGATAAGATCGTGGCCAACCCCGGGGCCCTCGTCGGGTCCATCGGCGTCATCTTCTACAACAGCAATCTCGAGAGCCTCTTCCAGAAGATCGGGGTCAAGACCAGCGTCATCAAGTCCGGGAAGATGAAGGACATCGGCTCCATGACGCGTCCCATGACCGAAGAGGAGCGGCAGCTCCTGCAGGCCCTCATCGACAACGCCTACGGGCAGTTCTTCCGGGCCGTTTCCGACGGACGCAGGCTCCCGACGGAGCGCCTCAAGGCCATCGCCGACGGACGGATCTTCACGGGAGAGCAGGGGCTCGCGGCGGGTCTGGTGGACCAACTCGGCGATTCGACGGACGCCGTCCTGCTGGCGGCCAGGCTCGGCGGCATCAAGGACGCCAAGCCCAAGGTCGTGCGCGACGCGGACTCGTTCATGAGCATGCTGGAGATGCTCGACTCCCGCCTGCCGGAGTGGGTGTCTCCGAGCGCGGCGCTGCTCCGGGACGTGGAGCGGCTCGCTCCACGCGGCCTGGAGTACCGCTGGAGATAGCGTGGAACGGGCGAGCGCGCTGGACGTCTTCTGCGATTTCATCGAGGCTCCCGACCGAGCGGCCGAAGCGGTGCGCGAGCGGCCGCCGGTCTGGATCGCCCTGGCTGGGTACGCCGCGGCGTCCTTGAGCGTCTTCCTGGCTCACGGGGTGGCGGGGAGCAACGGCATTCTGGGCTTCTCCCTCGCCGCTCTCGGGATGCTCCTTCTTTCTCGTCTGGCCCTCGGAGTCCTGCTGACCGGGCTCGTCCATATGGCGGCGGAGACATTCGGAGGGAACGGCCGGGCGCTGCCCCTGTTCGTGCTCATGGGCTTGAGCGACCTGGCGTGGACGCTGCTGCTGCCGGCGACCCTGCTGATGCAGGTCGCGGCGGTCCATTCCCGCTGGATGGCCGCCGCAGTCTTCCTGGGGATATACTGGCTGTGCCTGAGCCTGCGGGCACGCAGCATCCGGCACAACTACCGTGTCGGGGCGCTCAAGGCGTGGGCCGCTTTGCTCTCCCCCTACGCCGCCGCGGCGGGCCTCGGGCTGGCGCTCTTCGCGGCGGCCCTATGGGGGCTGGCGCAGCAGGCCGTGCGGCTGTTCTCATGAAGGCCCCGCTCCCGACCGAATACGGGGGCTATCCCGTCGTGACCCCGGAGCAGATGCAGGAGCTCGACCGACGCGCCATCACCGAGTTCGGCATCCCGGGCCTCGAGTTGATGGAGAACGCGGGACGCGGCGTGGCCGAGGAGGCCCGCCGGATGCTGGAGTCCAGCGGAGTGAGGCCGCAGGACGCTCTCGTGACGGTCTGCTGCGGCCGGGGGAACAACGGCGGCGACGGCCTGGTGGCGGCGCGTTTCCTCAAGGGCATGGGCGCCGAGGTCATGGCGTTCATCGCGCCGCCCAGGCGCGATGGGCGCTACTCCGAGGAGGTCCAGAAGAACCTCACCCGCGCGAACGCGGCCGGGGTGTCCGTCCATCAGGCGTCGGAGGAGCTCGTCGAGCTGGACATCCGCCTGCGTTCGTCGGCCCTGATCGTCGACGCGCTGCTTGGAACCGGCGCGAGCGGAAAGCCCGCCGGGGTCCTGCACAAGATGATCCAGCGCATGGTCAAGGCGGTCAAGCCCATCCTTGCGGTGGACGTCCCCTCCGGGCTCGACCCGGAGACGGGCTATCACAGCGGAGCGATCATCACGGCTGCCGTCACCTGCACTCTCGGGCTGCCCAAGCGCGGCCTGGTGGCCCCGGCGGCGAAGCGCTTCGTGGGCGAGCTCAGGGTGGTCGATATCGGGTATCCGCCGCAGCTCCTTAAGCGGTACAAGGCATGAGGCGGGCGGCCCTCGCGGCCGTCTTGGCCGCCAGCCTGGGCTGCGCCGAGGCGGCGAGGCTCGCGCCGCCGCCCATGACGACCAACGCATTTCCCGATGGTCGTCAGGACGGCGCCGCATCCGCGGCGCCGGAGCGGGAGGTGCTGGCTCTTCCCGGGGTCGCCGAGTCCACCCGGATCGCATCCGGGCTCTTCGCCACGCTGGCGACGGATAAGGGGGAGATGGTCTTCCGTCTGCTTCCGGAGTCGGCGCCCATGGCTGTGGAGAACTTCGTGGGTTTGGCCACGGGGAAGAAGTCTTGGACCGACCCCCGCACGGGGAAGAGGACGACCCGCAGGCTCTATGACGGCACCGCTTTCTTCCGCGTCATCCCGGGCTTCATCATCCAGGGGGGAGACCCGCTGGGCGACGGCAGCGGCGGTCCGGGCTTCACCTTCGGCGACGAGCTCCGGTCGGGCCGCGTCTTCGACAAGGCCGGACTCCTGGCCATGGCGAGCCCCGCTCCGGACTCCAACGGCTCTCAGTTCTTCGTCACGCTCGGACCCGCTCCGTGGCTCAACCGGAAGCACACCATCTTCGGGGAGCTCGGCTCCGGCCTGGCCGTGGCCGAGGCGATCGCGGCCGCGCCCCGCGTGAGGACGGACCCCGTGTCCGGACTGCTGGTGGACAGGCCCGTGGAGCCGCAGGCGCTCAGGGAAGTGCGCATCGGAGAGAAGCCTTGATACGGATCGCGGATAAGCTCCATCAGTTCGAGTCCGGAGGCTTCGTCAACTCCTACCTCATCGAGAGCGGCTCCGACCTCACCCTGGTCGACACGGGCCATTCCCGGTCCGCCGCCGCGCTCCTGCACGAGCTCAAAGGCAACGGGTTTTCTCCGAAGGACATCGGCCGCATCGTGCTCACGCACGCGCACCCGGACCACGCGGGGGGCATCGGCGGGCTCAAGGAACTCCGGCACATCCGCGTCTATGCGCATCCCAAGGAACTCCCGGTTCTGCATGGGAAGGCGCGGATGCCGCGCCCCGAGGGGTTCTCGGGGGCTCTTCTTCGGTTCGCGGGCGAGCGCCTCCTGCCGTGGCCCAGGACCGAGGCGGCGTTCGCCATCGAGCCCGGCACGCCTGTCCGGGGCATCCCGCAGTGGCAGGTCCTGCACACGCCCGGGCACACGGCGGGCTCGGTCAGCCTTTTCAACCCGGTCTCCCAGATACTGATCTGCGGAGACGTGCTGAGCAACCGCGGCGGGACGCCGCACGCGTTCTGGCGGGGATTCAATCAGGACAATGCGGCCCTGCGCAGGTCCATCGAGGCCTTATCCAGGCTCGACTGCGATATCCTCTGCTGCGGACACGGCCCCGTGGTCCGCGGCGGGGCGTTCCGGCATATCGAAGCGGCGCTCAAGCGACTGCCGCCCGCGTAGCGGGAGGCGGAATGAGCCGGCGTCGACCCTAGCGGTGGCCCCCGGGGCCACCCGAAGCCGACCGAGGGACTGTGGCCGACCACAGTCCTGTCTGAAACTTGGGGTTTCGGGACGAAACCCCAAGTGCGCGAACGGGGACCGGGCCTCAACGCACATCCTGAGGATGCCCAGTCCCATGGCCCAGCCGTACCGCGGAGCGGTACGGCACCGTGTCCATCTGGAAGACGTTGGACACGTGCGCCGGGCCATGGGAGCGAAAAGTCGCCTTTGACGTCGTCGCTCGCATGGCTCAAGACGCAGGTGCGGTCCTGAGAGTGCCTTGGGTGCGAAACAGCGGGTTAAGAGTGACGGGGTCGCCCTATAAGGGCCCGCACATCCTCGGCGATGGCGGCAAGGTGCTCGCGGATGCTGGGGTTGCGCGTCTCCAGGAGCGGCAGGAGCTTCCTGCGCACCCAGTTCCGGGTGAAGCGGTCCGACGCGTTCGTCCGGTCCAGGCGCCACGTCAGGCCATAGGCGCGGAGGTATTCCAGGATGTCCTTCCGGCTCAGCGGCAGCAACGGCCGGATGAGCTCGATGCGCCGCTTTCCCAGCGGGCGCTTCGCCGGGATGCCGGCCAGGCCCTTTGCCTTGGTGCCGCGAAGAAGGTGCATGAGGACGGTCTCCGCCTGATCGTCGAGCTGGTGCCCGGTCGCGACCTTGTTGCAATGGAGCCTGGAGGCGAGCTCCGCGAAGGCCCGGTAGCGCAGCACGCGGGCGGCGTCCTCCAGGCTTCTCCGCTCGCTCCGCGCGAAGTCCCGGACAGGGATCCGCTTGACCGTGAGGCGGACCCCGAGGCCGCAGGCGAGACGTTCGACGAAGGCGGCGTCCTGGTCGGCCTCCCTGCCCCGCAGGCCGTGGTGGATGTGCAGCATGCTCAGGCGCAGCCTCTTGGGCCCGGAGACGCGGTGCAGATGGTGGGTCAGGCAGACCGAATCCGGCCCTCCGGACACGGCGAGCAGGATGCGGTCGCCGGGAGAGACGAGCCCCTCCCGCCGGTCGAAAGCGGCCAGGAGCGAGAGAAGTCTCTTGGGCGCTGGCATATTCACAAAATATATTATAATAGGCCGTTCCGAATAGGAACGGGGGCGGCTTAATCTATGGCGAAGAAAGTACTCGTCGTCGACGATGAGCCGGAGATGCTCAGCCTCATCCGGTTCACCCTGGAGCACGCGGGCTATGAGGTTTCGACCTGCGACACCGGGCGGCACGCTTGGAACGCCATCATCGAGAATAAACCGGACCTCCTCCTGCTCGACGTGATGCTTCCCGGCATCGACGGCTACTCCCTGCAGATCAAGATCTCCCAGGATGAGGCCACGAAGGGCATCCCCATCATCGTCCTCACCGCGCTGGAGCCGTCGAGGACTCTCTTCAAGAAGTTCCCTCAGGTGAAAGGCTTCATGACCAAGCCTTTCAAGACCGACGACCTGGTCGCGGAGGTCGAGAAAGCTATCGGCAAAGCGGCCGGACAAGCTGCCTGAGCCGCCCCAGATGTCCGAAGACGTGCATGACGCGGTAGTCGTCGGAGCCGGGCCCGCCGGCCTTTCGGCCGCCATCACCATGGCCCGCGCGGGGCTCTCCGTCATCGTGCTCGAGAGGGGGGAGTATCCCGGCGCCAAGAACGTGCAGGGCGCGGTGCTCTATTCGAAGATGCTTCATGAGCACGTCCCCGAGTTCTGGAAGGAGACGGGAGGTCCGTTCGAGCGGCCCATCGTGGAGCAGCGCCTCTGCGTGACCACGAAGGATTCCTGGGTCGCGACGGCCTACCGCTCCAAGAAGTTCCTCGAGGGCGTTCCCAACTGCTACACCATCATCCGCACCCGCTTCGACCAGTGGTACGCCAAGAAGGCGGAAGAGGCCGGGGCCGAGGTCTATCCGGGGGTGAAGGTCGAGGGCGTGGTGCGCCAGGGCGGACGCATCCGCGGGGTGAAGACCTCGGACGGAGACGAGCTTTTGGCCAACGTGGTCGTGGCCTGCGACGGGGTCAACGCCATCCTCGCGCAGAAGGCCGGGCTTCGCCCCGAGCTGAGGGCGGGCGAGGTCGCGCTCGGCGCCAAGGAGGTCCTGGAGCTGCCCGCCGAGAAGATCGAGGACCGCTTCTGCCTGGAGAAGGGCGAAGGCGCCACCCTGGAGATGTTCGGCTCCATCACCCAGGGCATGCTGGGCTACGTCTTCGTCTACACGAACAAGGACTCCCTCGCTTTGGGCGTCGGCTGCAAGCTCAGCGACTATCAGAAGACCGGCATCCGCACCTCGGAGCAGCTGGAGGCGGTCAAGGCGCATCCCCTCATCCGCAAGCTCATCGAGGGCGCCAAGCCGCTGGAATACTCGGCGCATCTCATCCCCGAGGGCGGGATGGACTCCATGCCTCCTCTCTATACGGACGGCATGCTCGTGGCCGGGGACGCGGCGCAGATGGTCAACCCTGCCTACCGGGAGGGTTCGAACCTGGCCATGACTTCGGGCAAGCTGGCCGGCGAGACCGTCATCGAGGCGAAGAAGAAGGGGGATTTCAGCGCGGCGGCTCTTTCCGCATACGTGGACAAGCTGAGAGCCTCTTACGTGTGGCAGGACCTGGAGGAGTCTCGGGGGCTCGAGGCGGCCATCGAGTCGGTCCCGGACTTCCTGGATTTCTACCCGAAGCTGGCCTGCGACCTGGCCCACATGCGGTTCTCCGCGGACGGGGTGCCCAAGAAAGAGCACCTTTGGAAGGCCGTGGCCATGATGCGTGAGCGAGGGTTCGTGCGTATGGCCAGGGAGCTCATGCCCCTGCGCAAGGTGGCGCTGTGAGCTATACAAGGGATGTTCAAAGGTCTGCGTTTCTATGAAGGAGACCGTTGAAGCCAAGCTCGGCCTGCTCGACTACAAGAAGTACTCGGAGACCCACATCAAGCTCAAAGACAGCTCCGAGAAGGCCCCCTGCGTGGAGAAGTGCACGGACCGCATCTGCACCGCCATCTGCCCCGCCAAGGTCTACGAGTGGGAGGCGGCGCACAAGAAGATCCTGGTGGCGTACGAGAACTGCATCGAGTGCGGCGCCTGCCGCATGCTCTGCCCGTTCGACAACATCGACTGCGACTGGCCCCCGGCCGGGCACGGGGTGAAGTACAAGTACGGCTGAGCGCTATCGCGACGGATTAGGGAATGAGCCCTCGATCCGGCGGCCCTCCGCCGCGGCCACTCCGGCCTTGCTCGCGAAGCCCTTCCAGTGCGCGACGGCCGCGCGCACCTCGTCGATGATGGAGGCGGCGTCCCGCTCGGATATCCCGGCCCCCTCCGCCAGACGGAGCATGTGCGGCGGCCCGGGGTCTTTGCCTTCTCCCGCGACAGTCATGGAGTGCTCGCCTCCAGGTCCGGGGGAGTGGACCAGATCGTAGGCCGGCGACAGGCTCCAGTCGCCCGTCTTGTCGTTGAGGATGAAGGCGAAGTTCTTCAGATGGTCGTCGCGGTTATGGGTCAAGACGTTGAACGCCATGCGGCGGAATGCCCGCAGCACATCCGGGTGGTTCCGAGTCAGCAGCGACGCGGCCTTCAGCAGGTCCGTGTAGTCGGCCGATGGGACGCGGAAGTCGGCTTGGATGAGGTTTCCGAACGTATGTACGTGGCGGCGCCGGTTGCCGTCCCGGTCAAAGCGCTTGACTCCGAAGAAGCGGCCGCCTTCGGGGGTTTCGAACAGGCGCGTCGGAGGCATGTCGATGCCTGCGGCCGCAGCCATGAGCGAGTAGGCATACTCGACGGCTCCCGCGTCCGGGGAGTCGGCCCTGGCCGGGAACTTGACGATCCAGTGCTCGAACCCTGCCGGCAGGTCGTCCTCGCCCGAGATGATGGCGGCCGCCGATGGATTGTACCCCACAAGCACCTTGGGACGGGCGCCGCCCGGAGAGCCTCCGGCTCTCAGGAGCCGGGGGAGCACCCGCACGGCTTCTCCGGAAAGCAGCTTGCGCGATTGCTTGGCCAGATCGTACAGGTCGAACACCCCGGCGTCCGCGTCTTCCCGCTCGGCTGGAGGGTGATACGTCAACGCGCCCATGGTCAGCGTCCCCAGCCAGGAAAGCCGTTCCAGCGGGGAGACCCCGGCTGGATCCAGACCGAGCGAGCGGAAGTGGCGGTCCATGAGCAGCAGGCCCCAGCCGTCGGGCAGCGAGTCGTCGAATAAGCCCGGCAACGGGCCGAAACCGCGATCGGTGTGCTCGAATAGGCCGCCTTCGAACGGCAGACGGAAGGGTGAGAGGTTTAGACCGGCGGCCAGGAATCCCGGCGCGTACTCGAAGTAGACTCGGCCGCGGTCCTCGGCCAGATTGCCGACGGTCAATGAGTCGCCGGGGGCTCGCGTGAAGCGGACCTCCAGCCTCTTCATATCCGTCCGCGCTTGCGCGGGGGGCGGGCCACGCGTCGCTCGAGCTCTTCGATGCTCTGGGCAGCGGGCGGATGGAGCAGCCTAGCGAATTCGTCCAGGCGGGCGAGCGCATGGGCGACCTTGAGGAACAGATCCAGGGAGGACTTCCCGGAGGTCTCGAATCGCTTGAGGGACGCGGGCGAGACGCCAGCTCGCCGGGCCAGGGTGTCCCGGGTCCAACCTTTGATCAGGCGCAGGGTCTTCGCGCGTTCGGCTAGCGATTCGCCCATTTCCGCAGGGCTGAGGAACGCAAGAGGAGTCTTGTTCATGTCTTCGATAGCTTACCACGGATTTAAATAAAATACAATATATTAGCCGTTAAAATAAAAAAATAGCCTAGAGGATAATATGTTATCCATTATAGCGGTTCCGATTGTTTAGACCCTCTTGATGAAGTAGGCCAGCGCCAGCACGACCCCGACCCCGAAGAGGGCCCACAGCAGCCAGGCGAAGGATTCGACCCGGACGGTAGGGCTGTCCGCGGGGGACGGACTCTGCGAGACTGGGATATCGGACGATTCTCCCAGGGAGACGTTGAAACGCTTCTCGACCTTGAAGGCCTTCTGGAATGCTCCCTTGATCTGTCCCCGGATCATCTCCCGCAGCTCCGGCGGGACGTCCTCGAGGCTGTGGTACACCTTTCCGTTGATGGTGATCTTGAGAGGGGGGTGTTCTTCCATATCAAGCCTTCTCCACGATTTTGGCCACCTCTTCGGCGATGGCCAATGAAGACGTCAGCCCCGGCGAGTCGATGCCGACGAGGTTCACCCAGCCGGACTCTTCAGCGATGACGAAGTCCCGGAAACCGCCCTCCGGGCCCGAGAGCTTGGGCCGTATGCCCGAGGTGTCCTCGAAGAGGTCCTCCTCGCGCAGGCTCGGCCAGTATGCGGACACATTCTGAAAGAACTTCTTCCTGGACGCCGGATTCACGTCGTAGTCCTCTTTGTCCACGAACTCCGCGTCCGGCCCGAACCGGACGCCGCCGCGGCGGTCCACGGTCATGTGGATGCCCAAGGAGTGCTTCGTGGGCTCGGGATAGACCAGGTGCGGGAGGGGGAAGCCCTTCTTGTGCCGGAAATAGGAGCCTTTGCACCAATGCAGGCGATAGTCGCCCGCTCCCGCCATCCGAGCCAGTTCATCCGAGTGCAGGCCCGCGGAATTGACCACCCAGCGCGAATGGACCTGCTCCCGGTCCTTCCCGAAGGTCAGGACGCAGCCGTCCGGCCGGCGTTCGACGCGAGTGACCTGACTCTGGAAGAGGAACATGGCGCCCGCAGCCGTGGCCTTGGCGTAGAGCCGCGACATGAACTCCTCGGTATCGAGGATGCCGGTCTCCGGGCTCCAGAGCGCGGCCGAGGCCTTCAGCCCCGGGACGCGGCGCATGGCGTCCTTCCCCTCGAGGAGCTCCAGCCCCTCGGCGCCCGAGGCGTCCGCCTTGGCTTTCATCGCCTCAAGGCGGCCGGCATCCTCGGCCACCACCAGCTTGCCGAGCTTCCGGTGGAAGATCCCTGTCTCGCGGGCGAAGGCGTAGAGCCGCCGGCGGCCTTCATGGCAGAGCCGCGCCTTCAGGCTTCCCGGGGGATAATAGAGGCCCGCGTGGATGACCTCGGAATTGCGGCTGGAGGTCTCCACTCCGTAGCGCGGGTGCTTCTCCAGCACGAGCACCGTGCGTCGGGGGGCCAGCCGGCCCGAGACCGCGAGCCCGACGACCCCGGCGCCGACCACGACGAGGTCGACTTGCTCCATCAGAAGGAGTAGTTGATGTCCATGAACACGGCGGGGCCTTCCTGCCCGCAGCCCACGTCGATGGAGCCGACGACCTGGGGGCGGGCGACCGCGCGGAAGGCGGCTCCGTATTCGGGGCGGAAGTAGCGCTGGGCCATGCGCTTGGGCGAGTGGAACGCGGTGCCGATGCCCAGGAACGGGGCCACCTCCAGCTCCGTGGTCACGCCCGCCATGGCGACCTTGTACACCGTGAACCGCTGCTCCAGGGTGGTCATCATGACGCCCCGGGCGACGTAGCGGCCCGCGCCGTAGCCGCGGTGCATGTACTTTCCCCCCAGGGACGGCAGGAGATAGAAGGGCGCGTCGCCCTTGAGCTGCTCGTAGTGGAACCGGCCGCCGGTCACGAAGCGGGTGTCATCGGTCCAGCGGCGGAAGTGGCGGAGGTCCACGTTGTAGCGTTGGAAGGCGTATTCACTGCCGAAGCCGCGCTGGGAGTTCTCCACCATGACCTTGGCGTAGGAGCCGCGCGAGGTGGTCACGGGTTCGTCGCGCGTGTCATAGTCCACGAAGAGCTGGAACTCGCCGTCTTGATGCCAGTGGGTGGGGACCTGCTCGGGGAAGAGGTCTTTGATGTCTCGCACGGGGTCCACGACCCCGTTGGCGATGCCGGTGCCGGCCAGATGGTGGGCCACGTTGAACCGGAGCCCGCTCTCCTCCAGCATCGGGATGCCGGCGCGGAAGGAGTACTGCAGGATTTTCCGGGTGTAGTCCGTCTCCGCGGACTCCGGAGTGTCCGGGCCGATCCCGTAGAAGCGCTTGGCGCCGTCGAAATCGTACTGGAACCTGGCGTTCATGGCGATCCCGCGGCCCAGGAAATCCATGTCCTGCATCTGCGCCATGACCTCGCGGTCGGTGTGCTTGGAGACCGAGGCGCGCAGCTCATAGGTGGCCTTGGGCGTGGGGTAGTAGTAGTACCGATAGGTCGGGATCCACTGGAAGGTCCTGTTGTAGGTCACCGAAGGGGCGTGGATCTGCTCGATCCGGGTCTCACTCCTGCCCTTCAGCACCCAGATGGGCATCACGCCGTAGGTGATCCCGCGGTTCGGGTTCGTGTCCATGATGGGCAGGTTGATGAACATGCCCCGCCGGATGTTGTGGACCATCCAGCGCACGAGGAGCGGCGCCCGCCCGGACGGCGGGGCCTCCATCCCGACCGGGATCTCGGTGGGGATGCCGGGGTTATCGTCGTCCGTGATGAGCCGTTGGCGCGGAGCGGTCCCGCACAGGAGCAGGCAGAGCAGGGGGGCCAGGCGGCTGCCGTGCGTTCTCTTCACTCTCGGATTCTATCAGATTCGAGTCGGGCGAGGCTCCAGCGGGCCTGCTCGGAGAGGACCGGGTCCGGATGCCGGGAAAAGCGCTCCAGGGCCGTCCGATGGCGCGAGTCCCCGGAAACGCCCATGGCGAGCAGGACATTGCGCAGGAAGGCGGTGTAGCCCGTCCGCTTGATGGGGGTCCCCTTGAAGCGTTTGGAGAACGTTTCGGACGTGAGGCCGGCCAGGTCGGAAAGTGTCTGGGAGGAAGCCATGCGCGGGACGAGCGTTCCTCCGGGCTTGGCGCCGAGGGGATATGGAGCACGGCTTGCCCCTCGGTGCCGAGCCTTCCTATTTCGCTCGGCGAACCGGTTCCAGGGGCAGACCTCCTGGCACGCGTCGCAGCCGAATATCCAGCCTCCATGCGACGCCCGGAGAGGCTCCGGGATGCCGCCGCGCCGAAGTTCCACGGTCGTGTAGGCGATGCAGCGCGTGGCGTCCAGGACGCGCGGCTTGACGAGCGCCTGCGTCGGGCAGGCTTTCAAGCAGCGTTCGCACTTGCCGCAGCGGTCCGGCAACGGAGAGTCGTACTCCAGTTCAAGGTCCAGGGCCAGGCCGGCCAGCAGCAGGAAGGAGCCCGCGTCCGGAGCGATGAGCATGGAGTTCTTCCCGACCCAGCCGATGCCGGCGTGACGGGCGTAGAGCCTTTCCATCACGGGGCTGGTGTCCACGAACACCTTGCCGGAGCAGCCCGGCCGGATCTGCCGGCAATAGTCCAGCAGCCGCGTCATGCGTTCCTTGAGGATGTCGTGATAGTCCGGGGGCAGGCAGTAGCGCGCGAGTCTCCCCTGGTCCGGGCCGAGGTCTGCCGTTGGAGCGCCGTCATGATAGCTGAACGCGCAGACGACCACCGAACGGGCCGGAGCGAACCAACGGGTGATGTCCTTGCGGCTCTCGGGAACGCGGGACATGTACGCCATCTCGCCGTGCTTGCCGCTCGAGACCCACTCCTGATACTCCCTGAATCCGCCGGTGTCGGGTCCGGGGATGATGGCTGGCGATATCCCCACCCCGTTCGCGCCAAGCGTAATTGCGCGGGCCAGGATTTCTTTAGAAATCTTGATACGATCCGATTTCGCTTCTGGCGTACTTTTATTGAGGACCACTTAGAGAGCTGGTTCTGTCCTCAGGATTTGGAAGGTCCTGCAGCCTGCGGGGAGATGAACCTGGACGTCCTCGCCCACCTTATGTCCAAGCAGGCCTTGAGCCAGGGGTGCGTTGACCGACATCCGGCCGGCGGTCGGATCGGACTCAGCCTCTCCGACGAGAGTCCAGGTGAACTCTTCTCCGTCGGATTTGTCGCGCAGAGTCACCTTGACGCCGATCTGGACCTCGTCTTTTCGTATCGCGATCTCATCGATGAGGTGGGCGCTGGAAAGTTGTTCCTCGACCTTGCCTATGCGGCTCATGATCTCGCCCAACCGTTCTTTTGCGGCGATATATTCGCCGTTTTCCCGAAGGTCGCCTTTTTCGCGCGCCTCGGCTATCTCTATTGATAATGTTTGCTTGCGTTTTTTTAGGTCGCTAAGGTCCTTCTGCAGCTTTTGGTAACCGGCGCGGGTCAAGTAATTCTGTACCATCGGAACCTCGGCGTTTGAGATACTCAGGCAATTAAGAGCCCCCTAACAGGGGGCAATTACATTATAGCAGGAAAAGTAAGGATGTCAATACCTGGAAAAACGTGCGCGGAGAGCGCACAGGACAGCTTTGAGAACGGTCTCAGGATCCAGGCGCAGTCCGGTCAAAGCCGCGATAGAGCTTGCCTCGGTGAGCGATTTGGGAACTCTGTTGTTGACGTTGACGCCTATGCCGATGACGACCCAATCCACTTTCCTGGTATCTCCAGAGGCCTCGATGAGGATGCCGCATATCTTTTTGAAGGGTGTTCCGCGTGCGCTTGTGGCGAACACGTCGTTCGGAAGTTTGATCGCGATCTTGAGTTTTGTCGTTCTGGCCAGGGCGCGGCCGCAGGCCGCTGCGGTGCCGCGGCTGAGCTCCGCGAGATCGGCAGGCTTGAGCCTTGGTCTGAGGATGAGCGAGAAATAGAGCCCTCCCGGGCCCGAGACCCATCTTCTCCCGATGCGTCCCCTGCCGCAGCTCTGCCGATCCGAACGCACCAGGGTCCAGGGTAGCGCGCCCTCGTCCGCCATGCGGCGGGCGATGTCCTGCGTGGAGCGGCAACTCTTCAGTCGGATGACTTCGGACATAGTTTCATGGAGATGTCCAGAGCCGGCGCAGAATGGGTGATGCGTCCGACCGAGATGCGGTCGGGCTTGAGCAGGGCCAGGCGACGGACCTTGCGCAGCTCCACGCCTCCGGAGACCTCGACTTCGACCCGGGGACGCTTCGATCGGATGAGGCGGATGAGGCGCCTGAGCGAGGCCTCGGACATGTTGTCGAGCATGATGATGTCCGCGCCGAGCTCAAGCGCGAGCCGGACCTCGCGCTCGTTCCGGGCCTCCATCTCGATGGGGGTCCCGGGATGCCGGCGTCGGAAGCGCCGGACGAGGGTCGCGGCCTTCGTCCCCAAGGCGGAGATGTGGTTGTCTTTGAGCATGGCCATGTCATAGAGCCCCATGCGGTGGTTGCAGCCGCCGCCCGTCCGCACCGCGTACTTGGACAATCCGCGCCAGCCGGGGAGGGTCTTGCGCGTGTCGTAGATCCGGGCCCGGCCGCGGGTCTCGTCCGCGTAGCGCCGGGTGAGCGTGGCCATGCCGGAGAGCTTCTGCAGGAAGTTGAGCGCGGTCCGCTCCGCGGTCAGTATCCCGCGGGGGCCCTCGACCCGGGCCACGACCTGGCCCGCGCGCACGCCCTGTCCGTCGCGGCGCAGCCAGCGGACGCGCGCGGGGGGGCACGCCTTCCGGAACACGGCGTCGACCACCCGGGTCCCGCAGAGCACGCCGCTTTCCTTGAATCGGATGACGGCCGAGAACCGGCCTCCGCGGGGGAGGAAGCAGCGGGTCGTGATGTCGCCGGCTCGTCCGAGGTCCTCGCGCAGGGCCATGGCCACGAGCCTCTCAGCGTCTCGACTTCTTCGCATGAGCCCTCCTGTGCGGGCCGGCCATCTCGCGCAGCTCGAAGATCTGGTCGCGCAGCAGAGCGGCCAGCTCGAAGTCCAGGCTGTCCGCGGCCTCCCGCATCTGCCGCTCGAGCGTCTCCACGAGGTGCGGGACGTTCCCCGGCGTGAGGGGCTTGGACGCCGCGGCTTCTCGCATGAGCCTGAGGCCTTCGCGTTTGGCCTCGGTCTGGAACTCGGCCAGATCCGCGATGGCTTTCTGGATCGTGCGGGGCTTGATCCCGTGCTCCTGGTTGTACTCCGCCTGCTTGCGCCGCCGACGGTCCATCTCCCCCAAGGCCCGCCGCATCGCGCCCGTCGTCTTGTCCGCGTAGAGTACGACCCGGCCTCCCACGTTGCGCGCGGCCCGGCCCGAGATCTGGATGAGCGTGCTCTCGCTGCGCAGGAACCCCTCGTTGTCCGCCTCCAGGATGGCGACCAGGGAGACCTCGGGCAGGTCGAGCCCTTCGCGCAGGAGGTTGATGCCCACCAGCACGTCGAAGCTTCCCTTGCGCAGCTCCCTGAGTATCTCGACGCGGGTGAGGGAGTCGATGTCCGAATGCAGGTACCGCACCCGCATGCCCTTCCCCGTCAGATAGTCGCAAAGGTCTTCCGCGGTCCGTTTGGTCAGGGTCAGCACCAGGCAGCGCTCCTTCTTCGACACGCGCTCGGTGATGAGGGAGATGAGGTGCGGGATCTGCCCCTCGGTGGGATGGATGACGACCTCCGGGTCGACCAGTCCGGTCGGGCGGATGACGGCCTCCACGATCTCGCCTCCGGAGCGCGTGAGCTCATAGGCTCCCGGGGTGGCCGAGACGTAAAGAGTCTGGCCGGCGAGCGCCTCGAACTCGTCGAAGCGGAGCGGCCGGTTGTCCAGCGCCGAGGGGAGGCGGAAACCGAAGTCCACAAGGGTCTGCTTGCGCGCCCGGTCGCCCTCGTGCATGCCCCGCACCTGGGGGATGCCCACGTGGGACTCGTCGATGACCAGCAGGTAGTCCTTTGGCATGTAATCGAGTAGGCAGAAAGGGCGGGCCCCGGGAGGGCGGCCGCTCAGATGCCGGGAGTAGTTCTCCACCCCGTGGCAGAAGCCGAGCTCCCGGAGCATCTCCATGTCGTAGCGCGTCCTCTGCTCCAGACGCTCCGCCTCCAGGGGCTTGCCCGCGGCCCTGAACTGGCCCAGGCGCTCTTGCAGCTCCTCCTCGATGGTCCCGAGGGCGCGCTGCAGCTCCGGCGGGCTCGTCACGAAGTGCTTGGCCGGGTAGACCCAGGCCTGCTCGAGCGGGGCGAGGCGTTCTCCGGTCAGCGGATGTATCTCCGAGATGGACGCGACGGAGTCGTCGCCGAGCTCCACGCGCAGGGCATTGTCCTCATAGGCCGGGAAGATATCGATGAGGGGCCCGCGCACGCGGAACTTGCCCGGAGAGAACTCCGTCTCGTTGCGCTCGTAGTAGCCGGCCACGAGCGCGTCGAGCAGGGCTTTCCGGGAAAGGGGCCTTCCCTTCTCCAGGGCGATGCAGCAGGATTTGTAGGAGTCCGGGGAGCCGATGTTGTAGATGCAGGAGACCGAGGCCACCACGATGACGTCCCTGCGGGAGAGGAGCGAGCAGGTGGTCTTCAGCCGGAGCTTGTCCAGATGCTCGTTGATGGAGGCGTCCTTCTCTATGAAGGTGTCCGTGGAGGGGACGTAGGCCTCGGGCTGATAGTAGTCATAATAGGAGATGAAGTACTCCACCGCGTTTCCCGGGAAGAAGGCCTTGAACTCCGCGTAGAGCTGCGCCGCGAGGACTTTGTTGGGCGAGAGCACCAGGATGGGCCGGTCCAGCCGCTCGGCCAGGGAGGCGACCACGAAGGTCTTGCCGCTGCCGGTCACTCCCAGGAGGGTCTGATGACGCCGGCCCTCGGAGATGCCGCGGCTGAGGGCTTCTATGGCCGCGGGCTGGTCGCCGGCCGGCTTGAAGGTGGAGACGAGGCGGAAACGGCCCATAGGACGATTATATCTATTAGCGGGTTATGGACATCGTAGGACCTAGGGCCCACTGAGGGCTGGGCCCCCTGTCCGCCCGTGGCTGACCCGAAGGCCCAGCCTCCCGATGGGGGATAAGGTATACTGAGAATGAGGACGGATTCCATGCTTTACTTCAGATTCATCCTATGCCTCGGAGTGGGGCTCTTCGGGATGACCATGGTCCTGATGACCATGATGGACGCTGTCTTCAACGAGTGGGACGTATCGAGGGACGCCCAGCGCTGGATCGCCTCCTTGTCGAAGAAGAAGCAGCAGCGGAGCTACTACGCGGAGGACATGGGCCGGGTCGAGCATCTGTCCACCCGTCTCATGCCGAACAACGTCCCGCAGCCGCTGTCCTCCGGCGCCGGGCTCGCTGCGAACAACCGCGCCGCGAGCCCGGCCGTCGAGGTCGCTCCTCCTCCGACCCTCGGCTGACCTTTCCCCCGCCCTTGCGCTATAATCCCCGGGTGGCAAGCCCCGTCCTGCATGTGGAAGGCGTCTCCGCCGAGCGCATCGCCGGGACCGTCGGCACTCCGGCCTACGTGTATTCCGCCTCCGAGATCCGCCGGCGTTTCCGCGGACTCGACAGGGCCTTCTCGGACCGTGAGCGCCTCATCTGCTACGCGCTCAAGGCCAACCCCAGCCTGGCGGTCTGCCGCCTGTTGGCGAAGGAGGGGGCCGGCGCCGAGGTGGTCTCGGGCGGAGAGCTTCGCCGGGCGCTCCTGGCCGGGTTCCCGCCCGGGAAGATCGTGTTCTCCGGGGTGGGCAAGACCGAGGAGGAGATGGCCCTCGGCATCCGGCGAGGCGTCCTGGCTTTCAACGTCGAGTCGACCGAGGAGGCGCGGCGCCTGGCAGCCATCGCCCGGCGCATGCGCGCGAGGGCCCCTTTCGCGGTGCGCCTGAACCCGGACGTGGAAGCGCATACGCACGCGCACTTGACCACCGGCAAGGCTCGGACGAAGTTCGGCGTGACGCGAGCGGAGGCGCTGTCCATCTATCGGAGGTCCTTGCCCGGCCTCAGGCCGGTCGGTTTGCACTGCCACATCGGCTCCCAGATCACGGAGCTCGGACCCCATCGGCGCGCGCTCGGCGTCATGCTCCGCGTGGTCGGCGAGCTCGCCGTTTCGGGCATCCGCCTGTCCCACATCGACATCGGCGGGGGCATGGGCATCCGCTACGGGAAGAAGGAGCCCTTCGCTCCGGCCGAGTTCGCGTCGAGCCTGGCTCCCCTGCTCGCGAAGGTCCCGGGCCTTCGGCTCCTGCTGGAGCCCGGGCGTTCGCTCGTGGGGCCGGCCGGGATCCTGCTCTGCCGGGTCCTGTACAGGAAGCGCGCGGGGGGGCGTCGTATCGTCATCGTGGACGCGGCCATGAACGATCTTCTCCGGCCGGCCCTGTATGACGCGCGGCATACCTTGATGCCGGTCCGCCGGAGGTCTGGGCCGGCTCACTCCCTGGACGTGGCCGGGCCCGTGTGCGAGAGCGCGGACTATCTGGCCAGGGGGGTCCGTCTGCCGGAGCCGGAGCCCGGGGATCTCCTGGCCGTGCTCCAGAGCGGGGCGTACGGGTTCAGCATGAGCTCCCAGTACAATTCCAGGCCGCGCGCCGCGGAGGTCCTGGTAGAGGGACGCCGGTTCCGGATCGTGCGCCGCCGCGAGGGATTCGCGGACCTCGTCAGGGGGGAGACGTGACTCTTCCCGTCGTTCTGGCCGGACGCCTCCGCTCTTGGCGCCTCCAGCGCTTCGCGAGCCTCTGGGCCGAGGGGCTCCTGCGCGTCGCCGCGGTGCTCGCCGCGTATTTCCTCGGGGTACTCCTGGCGGATGCTCTTTTCGCCCTTCCCAAGGACGCCCGGCTGGCGTTCTTCGCGGCCGGCGCCGCTTGGACGGCTTACGCCGCGTACTCCCATCTGCTGCGTCCGTTGCGGCTTCTGGCCGCGCCGCGGCTGCTGCGCGACGTGGGCGGCCGGTACCCGCAGACCCGGCCGTTCCTGCATTCCGCATGGGAACTGGCCGCGGCCGGCCACGCGCCGAACACGTCCCGGGAGCTGGCGCTCGAGCATGTGGCGAGGGCCGAGCGGCTGGCGGCCGGGCTCCCGAGAGAATCGGCTTTCCCGGTCAGACCCTCGCTGCCCGCGCTCAAGCGGTTCGCCGCAGTCGCCGCCCTTTGGGTCCTGATATTCCCGTGGCTGCCGCAGGGCGCCTCGGGCATGAGCCGGGTGCTTTCACCCTGGCGCGATTCGAACCTGGATTCGGCCGTCTCGGTCCTGCCCGGGGACCGCAAGCTCGCCTGGGCCGAGCCCGCCTCCATCCAGGCGCGCTGGCTTCCCGGCCGCGCGGAGGCCGGGGGTCCGCCGCTGAGCCTCTGGCTGCGCTCCGACGGCTCCGGCTGGACCCGGGTCCCCTGGGATCAGGAAGACGAGGGGGGCGGGGTCTATCAGGTCGCGGGAGTCCGCTCGGTCCTCGACTACCGGGTCGGCCATCGGGGATTGAGGACGCGGGCGTACCGGCTGACGCCGCTGCCCTATCCGCATTTCAGAAGCGTGGTGGCCCGGGTGCGCCTTCCCGGGAAGGCGCAGGCGGTCGCCGAGCGCCCGCTGGGCGAAGGCGCGGAGCTGGCCGCTTTGCGGGGAAGCTGGGTCACGCTCCGAGGCAGGCCGGACGCCGAACTCCGCTCCGCGACGCTGAGGCTTTCCTCCTTGGGACAGCCCGTGGAGATGAGGGCCCTGCCTTCGGGGGAGTGGGAGGGAGGCTTCCCGCTCAACGACGACGGGACGCTGAAGCTCGACTTGGTCTGCGCGGAAGGCAGCCGGGATCCGGACCCGGTGGCGTATGGCGTCCGAGCGCTGCAGGACGAACCTCCCGTCGTCGAGCTCCTTTCGCCGGCGTTCGAGCTGGAGGTCAGTCCGAAGGAGAAGCTGCCGGTCGCGTATCTCGCCAAAGACGACTACGGGCTCACCGAGCTGTCCCTGCTCTACCGGGCCGGCGGCGAAGAGCACCCCATCGCTCTCACCCGCCCCTCGGGCGCGAGAGAGGAGATCCTGGGAGACTATCTCTGGGACCTGTCCCGGTTCAAGATCGGCGAGCGGGTGGAGTTCCGGCTCAAGGCCCGCGACAACGCCTGGCCCGCGCCGCAGTCGGCCGTCTCCAACAAGGGAGTCCTGCATCTGGTGGATTTCGAGTCCGCGCACGCCGTCGTCGAACGCAAGCGGCTCGAGGTGGAGGCCGAACTCGGGCGCCTGGCGGGGCAGGAGAGGCGGGTGGCGAGATCCCTGGCCGACGTGCCGGAGAAGGGGCCGGATCCCGAGACCCTCGCGAAGCTGCTGGAGGAAGACCGCTCCTTGGCCGGGACCTGGGAGCGGGCCGTGAGCCGGATGGAGGAGCTCACCAATATCTCCCGGGATGACCCCTACGCGAACCCGGGCGCGGACGAACTGAATTCGGCGTTGACCCAAGTGATGCAAGGGCTCATGGAGACCGAACTGCGCCCCGCGCGGAGCGCGGTCTCGGCCAGGGAATGGCCGGCCGCGTCCAGGAGGCACGAGGCGCTCGAAGCCAAGGTGCGCCAAGTCTACGACCTCTTCACCGCGGGCCGCGAGATGCAGGCGACGCAGGATTTTTGGGCCGAGGCCCATCGTATGGATCAGGCCGGCAGCGAGATCCGGAGCGCGCTCGACCGGATCGCCCAGGCCGGCAAACCCCCGAGCGCGGAGGAGCTGCGCGAGCTGCAGCAGGCCCTGGACACCCTGCGCGGGCAGATGGATTCCTTGGCCAAGGCCATCGAAGGCCTGCCCAAGGCCGAACCGGGCTCGACCCGGGAGATGAGCCGCAAGGTGTATGTGGTGCCGCTGGGCGCCGCGCGGCGCACCGCGGACGCGCTCGCGCAAGCCCTGGCGCGAGGAGACTACGCGGCTGCCGCGCGCATCGCCCGCAGGCTCTCCGAGGAGCTCGAGCGCGCCCGCCAGGCCTTGGCCGAGGCGGCGAAGATGCAGGCGGGCGCGGAGGCTGCCGCTCCCAAAGCCTTGGAGGAGGCTCTCAAACTCTGGGAGGACGTCGTGGCGCAGCAATCCGAGGGCCTACAGATGACTTCCCGCATCGAGGATGTGAGGATGAAGGAGCGTCTGCAGGCGCAGGGGGCCCTGCTGGAGGATTTGGCGCGGGAGCAGAACGAGGTCCTGAGGGACGCGGCGGCGCTGGGGAGCCCGATGCCGCAGGAGGCTCTGCGCGATATGAAGCAGGTCCTCTCCGAGTTCACGGCCGCCCGCGTCCAGGAAGCGCCGACCCTCCTGCAGCGCATCGCCTTCCGGCTCCGGGCGCAGGTCATCAACTATCCGCCCCTGAAGGAGGGGCTGCCTCGCGAGGGCCGGATCCTGACCGGGCTCGCGGAGCGCGAGGAGTCGATCCTGAAGCGCTTGGAGGGCGGGGTCCCGGAATCGGCGCCGACCGAGGCGCAGCTCTCCGAGATGTTCGCCGCCGGGGCCATGCAGGGGCAGGCGCGCAGGAAGACGGCTGACCTGGAGGAGCGGCTGCGCGCCGTTTCCAGGGATTTCGGCATGATGCCCCCGGACGTCATCGAATCCGTGAAAGAGGCGCAGATCGAGCAGAGGGCGGCGGAGGGAGCCTTGGGCAAGCGGGACACAGGCGCGGCCCGCAAGCACCAGGAGCGGGCGCTCGAGCTGCTGGACCAGGGGCAGAAGTCGTGCTCCAACGCCATGCAGAGGCAGCAGTCCATGAGTCAGGGCATGACGCAGCCCTTTTCCCGGCCGCGCGGCATGGTCCGGCCCTACGGCAAGGGCGGACAGGCGGGCGCGGACATCGATTTCGTGCCTCTACCCGGGGCGGATGATTACCAGCCGCCCAAGGAGATCCGGCGCGAGGTCGAGAAATCGCTTCGGGAGAAACGGCCCAAAGCCTTCGATAAGCCGGTGGAGGAATACCTCAGGAGGATGTCGCAATGATCCATCCCGGCCTGCGGGACCTGCTCAGAGACCTGATCAAGCGCGCTTGCGCCGCGGATGTCTCATTCTACCTCGTGGGAGGGTGCGTCCGGGACGGCCTGCTGGGCGTTCCCACCCGCGACGTGGATCTGGTCACGGAGCAGGACCCGGTCAGGGTCGCGCGGGCGAGCGGGGCGCGGCTGGAGGTCTTCGACCGTTTCGGCACGCTGAGACTGAGCCTGCCCAGCGGGCTTCGGGTGGATATCGCCCGCGCCCGCGCCGAGATCTATCCGCAGCCGGCGGCCCTGCCGCAGGTACGGCCGGCCAGCCTGGCGGAGGACCTCAAGCGCCGCGATTTCACCGTGAATGCCATGGCGCTCCGCCTCACGACGCGGGGGACCGGGCCGCTCCTCGATCCCTTCCTCGGCGCGGCGGACTTGAAGGCGGGACGGCTGCGCATGCTGCACCCGGCCAGCTTCCGCGACGACCCGACGCGGCTCTATCGCGCGGCGCGCTACGCGGGACGGTTCGGGATGAGGCTGGAGTCGCAGACGGCCGGACTCTTGCGCGAGGCCGTGGCCGGGCGCCGCCCGGGACTGCTCTCGCGCGACAGGCTCAGGCAGGAGCTCATGAGGCAGATGTCCGAGAAGGACCCCGGCCCGGGCATGCGTCTCATAGAGCGCTGGGGCTTGGCGAGCTTCATCCATCCGAAGCTCCGGTGGGTCGGGAGCGCTGTCAAAGCCTCGGACCCGGTGGTCCGGCTGGGGGTGTGCGCTCTAGCCATGGGGAACGCCGGGGTCGAGATGATCCGGTCCTTGCCGCTCTCGCGAGAGCAGTCGCGGGCCGTCCTGACCGCGTTGACCTTGGCTCAGAGTCCAAGGGCGCCTTTGCCGGCCGCGAGCCTGCGCATGCTGCGCCTGCATTTTAAGGACGTCGTTCCTACCGCGTTCTCTCCTCTTCTGGTCGACGGCGAGGACCTGAAGAAGTCCGGGCTTCCTCCCGGGAAGGAGTATCGCCGCTGGCTGGATGCCGCGGCTCGAGCCCAGTGGCGCGGGGAGTTCCGGACTCGGAGCGAGGCGCTGCGCTGGCTGCGGGCCCGTCTCGATTAGCTATCCCCTGGTTCGTGGGGGGAATCGGCCTTCCGGAGTTCTGCATCGACCATGAGGCGGACCAGCTCGTGGAAGCGCACCTTGGGTTCCCATCCCAACACGCGGCGCGCTTTGCCCGCATCGCCGCAGAGGGAATCCACCTCGGTCGGGCGCAGATAGTTCGGGTCGATGACCACGTGCTTCTCCCAATCCAATCCGACATGGGAAAAGGCCTCCGCCACGAATTCTTTGACCGTGTGGGTCTCGCCCGTGGCGATGACGTAGTCATCGGCGGTCGGATGCTGGAGTATGCGCCACATGGCTTCTACGTATTCCGGCGCGTAGCCCCAGTCCCTCTTCGCGTCCAGATTCCCGAGATAGATCCTTGACTCGAGCCCGGCCTTGATGCGGGCGACGGCCCGAGCGATTTTGCGCGTCACGAACGTGGCTCCGCGGCGCGGAGACTCGTGGTTGAAAAGGATGCCGTTGCAGGCGTGGATCCCATAGGCTTGCCGATAATTCACGCTCAGGTGATAGGCGTAGACCTTGGCGCAGCCGTAGGGGCTCATGGGCTGGAAACGCGAATCTTCGTTCTGGGGAGGGGGCGACGCACCGAACATCTCGCTCGAGGACGCCTGATAGAAGCGAGCCTTGATGTGGGTTTCCCGAAGGGCATCCAGCAGCCGCAGGCATCCCAGGCCGGTCGCGTCCCCGGTGTACTCCGGCAAGTCGAAACTCACCTTGACGTGGCTTTGGGCCGCCAGATGGTAGATCTCGTGGGGGCGGACCTTCTCGAGGAGCCGATTCAGGTTGCTGCCGTCGGTGATGTCGCCGAAGTGCAGGTGGAGCCGGCACTCCGGGTCATGCGGGTCCCTGAATATGTGGTCGATCCGCTGGGTGTTGAAGCTTGAGGATCGCCGCATGACCCCATGGACTTCGTAGTCTTTAGACAACAGCAGTTCGGCGAGGTAGGAGCCATCCTGGCCCGTGATGCCCGTGATCAGCGCTACCGGTCTTGTCATCGGGGACTCCGTCGGAAGTACTCGTGGATGCAGCCGAGGATATGCGTGAGATCGGGCGCCTTAAGGAACTGGTGGCATCCGATGTAGAAGGCGCAGCGGTCCAGCCAGGCCGCCACAGGATAGCGGCGGGCCAGGCCGCCGTACATCTTCCGGTAGATCGGCTGCCGGATGAGCGGCATCAAATCGCGGGTCTCGATGCCGCGGCTCTCGAGGAAGTTCACCAAACCCGTCTTATCGCGCCGCCGCAGGACGACGGGATACAGCATGAACACGTGGTCCCTGTCCGGGGGGGTTGTGGGAAGCTGCAGGTGGTCCTCGAGGTCCCGCAGTCCGGCCGTCAGCCGCGCGGCACGGGCCGTCCGTGAGAGGATGATGTCGTCTTTCTCTTCGAGCTGGCCCAGGCCGATGGCGGCCTCGAGCTCGGTCGCCCTGAAGCTGTGTCCCATGGAGGTGAAGGAGAAGCGGCGCGAGACGATCTCCCGCAGGCGCCGGCCCTTCACTCCTTTATCGTCGTCGATGCTCATGTAGATGGAGTCTCGCCCGTGGTTCATGAGGCTCCGGAGGCGCACGGCGAGGTCCGGGTCGTTCGTGGTGGCCAGCCCACCCACGCCGGTCACGATGTAGTGGGCCACATACGTGGAGAAGCAGCCGATGTCCCCCATCGATCCGACGCGACGCCCTCGATAGCGGGCGAACATGGTCTCGCAGGAGTCCTCGATGACCCGCAGCCGGTGCCGGCGGGCGAAGGCCAGGATCGGGTCCATGTCGCAGGGCAACCCGAGCAGGTGCACCGGGATGACCGCTCTCGTCCTGCGGGAGAGGTGTCGAGAGAGCTGGCCCGGGTCCAGGTTGTAGGTCTTGGGGTCGACGTCGACGAGCACGGGCCTCATCCGATTGTGGAAGACGATGTTCGCGGTCGCGACGAATGTGACGGAGGGGACAAGGACCTCGTCGCCATCCCGCCAGCCGTAGCGCTCCTTCAGCGCCGCCAAGGCGACGTGCAGGGCGCTGGTGCCGGAGTTGCAGAACGCCGCGAAGCGGCAATCATGCATCCTGGCGAACTTAGCCTCGAAGCGCCGCGTCATCGGCCCGTACGACAGCCGATTGGACTCGATGACTCTCCGGAGATAACGCTTCTCTTTCGGGCCGAGCAAAAGTCCGCCCACACCGATCTGCGCCTTCGGCCGTCTAGCGGGGGGATGAGTCATGTTTTCGCTGACGTTTCACGGGGATTATACACATTAGGCGCCCGGCGGGACGCCCACGATCCGCAGGGGAGCCGTCCTCTTCCACAGCGTCGCTGTGAGCCCCGGGGCGAGGTCATAGGTCTCGACGATCCGGAAAGGCAGCTTCCCGTTCCGGACAAGCTCGCGAAGGGCGGGGTCCAGCCTGCGAGCGCTCGGCAGGAGTTCCTCCTGCGGCATGCCGTCGACGAAGACGAGATGGTCCGCTCCGCGGTCCATGAGGCGCACGATCGCCCGCTCCGGGTTCGCCTCCATGTGCCCGAGGTTCATGAACGCGACCGTACGGTCGTGCAGCGCCGCATAGCAGGCGAGCAGGTTGGCGTTGAGTCCTGCGTGCTCGAGCCCGATCGCGATGACGGCTCCGTCGCCGGCGGCGGCGGCGAGACGCTCCGCGAGACCTTCGGCGTCCCAACGAACGGGCGGGGCCGGAGGCCTGGCATAGGTCGTCTCCGCCGGCAAGAATCGGCGGAGAGGAAGCGGCCCCTGGCCGAACGTCTGCGTCATGAATTGACCGGCGGGGAAGAGGCAGAAGAGACCGAACATCAGCCATGCGCGGGGCCGACCTCTCACGAGGCGCTCCACGGCCCCTCCAAGCAGCAAGGCGAAGGCGGGAAGAGCGGCGGCGGCATATCTCGGTTCCCGGTTGACTCCGAAAGATGCGATCAGCAGCGGGACGACGAACCACAGGAGGATCATCCTCATCCCCGGGTCTCCCCACCAGTCCTTGAACCGAGCTCCCCTCGCTCTGAGCCAGACGAGAGCCACGACGGCCGCCGCGAAATAGTACTGGGAGACCCCCTCACGGATGAGGGCGGTCCAATAGCCCAGCAGGCCTGCTCCGGCGTAATGCGCCCCGATGTCCCCGAACCCGGCCTTGAGCATGAAACCCGCGCATGTCACGCCGTTGAACGCGTACCAGCTCAGCGCGATGGCGCCCCCGAGGCCTAGGACGATCTTGATCGGCCCTTCCATCTCCCGAAGCGCCGTCCTCCCGCCCTCCCGAAGGCGCCGCCAGAGGATGTCCGCAACGGGTCCGAGGATATACATCGGGAACATGGACTTGATCAGCATCCCAGCGCCCGATAGGACGCCGAGAGGCACGGCCTCCCCGCGCCTGCGCAGCCCGTCGGAAGCGCAGAGGTGCCAGGCGAACGCGGTCACGATCGCCGCCAGCCAGGTCTCGACGAAGAAGACGCGCGACAGCCCGAATAGGAGCGGCAGGGTCATGGCGATGAATACGGACATCGCGGCGGCAACGTCGTTGAAGCAGCGCTGCCCGAGACGGAATACGTAGTACCCGAGCAGCCCTTGCCCGACGAGGTTGACCGACAGGGCGGCCTTGACCGACGGCCCGAACAGGACGTACATCGGCAGAGGGAGCACCGCGATGAGGGGCGCCTTCAGGCGGAACGAGACGGCATACGCCCGGAGGAACGCCCACGCGCCCTCCGTGCGCAGGGCGTGGTAGAACCTGAAGCTGTTCTCGAGGTACCAGGCCTCATCGAAGCTCGGGCATGCCCGGCTGGTCATGATGTGCCAGAGAGAGCACGTTATGGCCGCGAGTACGGCGCAAACGGCCAGCAGCTTCGGCGCGCTCGTGCCTGCCGGAATCCGATGCATATCGTCGAAGAGGCATGCTACCATCTTCAGCCGCGCGGAATCCATGGGATATGCTGGCCGAGTCCGCGTTTTGATACACTAGGCGCTCCGAGAGGGAGCCATGTCGGCCGAATGGACTGACGCGCAGAAGCGCTATTACGACGCCTTCGCACAGGAGTACGAGAAGAGCTTCCAGCAGGGGAATCCCTACTTCGAGTTCGTCACGGAGCATTGGCTCGAGGCGATACGGCCCAGGGCGGGCGAGCGCGTGCTGGAATTCGGGGCTTCCGGGGGGAGGTTCACGATGCCTCTTCTGGAAGCCGGGTGCCGCGTCACCGGGGTCGACCTTTCTCCGGAGTGTCTGCACTACTTCGAGAGGCGGATGGCCGCGCATCCGCGCAAAGAGCATCTCACGCTGAGGGAGGGGGACGTCACCTTCTTGACGCAGGTCGAGGAGTCGGGTTTCGACGTGGTCATCGGCGCCCACATCCTCCACCATGTCGAGGATTTTGGCGAGGCCCTGGCGCAGGGCTGCGCCAGGCTGCGGTCCGGCGGGCGCTCCGTGTTCCTGGAGCCCAATCCCTGGAATCTCCAGTGGTATGCCCAGAACACGTTCGGCAGAAGAAGGAACTGGGGCATCGAGCGGGGTCTGCTGCGCGTCTGGCCGGAACGAGTGCGTCGGGCCTTCCTGACGGCCGGGTTCCGGACCTGCGAGGTCAAGACCTTCGGCTGCTTCCCGCCTTTCGTTCACAACCATTTTCCCGCCTGCCGACGGATCGAATCCTTCCTGGAGCGGCATCGATCCCTGGCCTGGTGGCTGACGTTGAATCTATACGTGGCGTACAAGGCCTGACGGATGAGGCGGACATGGCAGCGCATGACCTTGCTGGGCTTCGCCAGCCTGCTGCTGGGGGCCTGCGGCATCGGCTGGGGGTTGCCGTCCCTCCAGCGGTTGAGGTCCCTGCTTCCGGAAGAGCGGATATCCGATGCCGGCTTCCATGATCGCCTGGCCCAGGGGCGCGACGAGCTCTACCGGCAGATGGAGACGCGGGGCCGGCTGCCGGACGATTATATCACCCAGGCGGAGTCCATCCCCAGGGGCTGGCAGGCCCTTTCGGACAGGCTGTTGAACTCCTACCGGTCCTTCTTCTTGAGGTCCGCCAACGCCGACGAGCAGAAGAACCTGACGTATCTGGCCCACATGAAGCCATGGAAGCTCCAGTTCGAGCCTTATGGGGTCGGCTATGGAGGGGCTTTCATCTATCCGCTCGGAGTCTACTACGGCGTCCTCGCGGTCTCCGGCATCGTCCGGGTCAGCTCGGATATCCGGATCTACTTGCGGGACCCCCGTCGCATGGCCCGTGTGTTCTTGGCGGGCCGGTGGCTGAGCGTCTTCTGCATCACGGGGTGCGCCCTGCTGCTCTACCGCCTCGGATCGTCCCTGGGAGGGGAGGCGGTCGGCCTGTCCGGGGCGCTTTTTTTCCTCGCCTCTCCTGCGGCCGTGCTGGTGGGACATACGCTCAACCCCTACGGCTGGGCCACATTATGGTTCCTGCTGGGGTGCCGCAAGCTTTGCGATCATCTGGACTCCGGCAGGCGCACGGACCTCTTGCTGGGGGCCGGCTGCGTGGGCCTATGCGTCGGCTCCTCCTACGCCTTCTTCCAGGCGGCGGTGGTCTTGGCCGCGCCGTTGTTCCGGGCGCGTTCTTCAGGCCGGCGTCTTTCCGAGACGCTCCTCTGGATCGCGGAGGCGCTCGCAGTGGCGGGAGTCGTGTTCGTCCTGACGAATCCCTATCTGCTGCTGCGGCCCGATAAGTACATGGACGAGCTGATGTACCTCAATATCGGCACCGATTTCCCCCGCACTCCGGGCAGCTTCTGGGTGTTCGTCGCGGAGTTTTTGCGGCGGAATTGGGGGCTCGGGTTGACGCTTTCGGCCCTGGCCGCAATGATCGGGTCCTGGCATCCGGTCTTCGGGCCGAAAGAGAGGCTTCTTTCCACGGCGATGATCGTGGGCCTTTTCTATATGTTCGGGAGGACTCTGGACCCCGGGCACGCGAGGCATTTCCTGCCTTACTTCGCGATCGGCGGGGTGTTGGCGGCAAGGCTCTTATGGCGGATCCCGAAGACTCGCCTCGGCTGGCTGTTGACGTGCTTGCTGCTGGCGGATACCGGGGCGGGAGGCCTCTGCTATCTCTGGAATTTCAGGCAGGAGGCCAAGACCGGAGGGACGCGCGCCGAGGCGGCTGCTTGGATCGCGAGCCATGTCCCCGAGGGCCGTTCTGTCGGGCTGCTGGTTCCTCCCCAGCCTCACACGACCCCTCCCTTCCGGTTCGACCGCTACGACCTCGTCCTCTTCACCGATCCGGCGCAGCTGAAAAAGGGGCTGCATCCGGATTATGTCGTGCTTGGAGGGGCGGACCCGGTCAGCCCGCGGGTGACCGAGTTCTTGGCGCGGGATTACGCGCTGGAGGCGTCCTTCGGGCCCCGGAGGCTCTTGCCGTGGGCGGCCCTGAAGGGGGCGTGGATGGCGAGCAACATCGAGTTCGGAATCTATAGGAGAAGGTGAGTCGAAGTTGATAGAATACCCTTTCGCATGACCGAATCCAGGCAGATCGTCATGTCAGGCATGCGGCCCACCGGCCGTCTGCACTTGGGCAATTACTGGGGGGCGCTGCGCAACTGGGTGGGGCTTCAGCGCCGGTACCAGTGCTGTTTCTGCGTGGCGGACTGGCACATGTTCACCACCGGCTACGAGGAGCCGGGGATGCTCCAGGAGAACGTGCGGGAGATGGTCCTGGACTGGCTCGCCGCCGGCCTGGACCCTGAGAGCTGCGTCATCTTCCAGCAGTCCCGCGTGCCCGAACACGCGGAACTGGCTCTGCTCCTGTCCATGATCACGCCCATCTCCTGGCTGGAGAACAATCCGACCTACAAAGAGCAGCTCCAGGATCTGGCCAAGACCAAGCTCGGCAAGGCCTTGGAGGAACAGGCCGGACTGCCCAGCAAGAAGATGCGCGAGAAGATCGCGGGCGAGCCGCTCGAGCCCGTGGAACCGGACCCGGAGAAGTCCCGCTTGGAGCTGCGCACGCACGGGTTCCTTGGCTATCCCGTGCTCCAGACCGCGGACATCGTGCTCTATGGGGCGCACTGGGTCCCGGTCGGCCAGGACCAGGTCGCCCACGTGGAGATCGCCCGGGAGATCGTGCGGCGCTTCAATTCAATCTATGGGGAGGTCCTCGCGGAGCCGGAGGCCATGCTCACCCCTTCGGCCAAGGTGCCGGGGACGGACAGCCGCAAGATGTCGAAGTCCTACGGGAACAGCGTGGAGCTCCTCGAGACGGAGCAGACCCTGCAGCAGAAGGTCATGTCCATGTACACGGATCCGCTGAAGGTCCGCGCGGCGGACCAGGGGCATCCGGATGGCTGCGTGGTCTTCGCCATGCACCGGCTCTACAGCCCCCACGCGGACAACCGCGAGGCCGAATGCCGGGACGGGGCCATCGGCTGCGTGGCCTGCAAGAAGGACCTGCTCCGCTCCATGGCCGAGCCTTTCGCGGAGTTCCGCCGTGCTCGGGAGCGTTTCGCCGGCGCGGGCTTGGCCGAGTCGGTGCTGGAGGCGGGCAGCCGCAAGGCCCGCGAGGTCGCGGGGCGCACCCTGGAGCGCGTGCGGAGGGCCATGAACCTCCGGCCGCGGATTTGAACATGGCATCCAAGGCCTACGAGGTCCATCTTGAGATCTTCGAGGGTCCGCTGGACCTGCTGCTTTTCCTCATCAAGAAGAACGACCTCGATATCCAGAACGTCTCGGTTTCGAAGATCACCCAGGAGTACTTGGCGTACTTGGACCTGATGAAGGAGCTGAACCTGGAGGTGGCTGGCGACTTCCTTGTCGTGGCGAGCACGCTCATGCAGATCAAGGCGCGGAGCCTGCTCCCGGCTCAGCCTGCCGGCCTCGAGGAGGAGGGGCCTGACCCGGAGACCGAGCTCCGGAACAAGCTCGAGGAGTACCAGAAGTTCAAGGAGGCGAGCGTCCTGCTGGCGAAGCGCGCGGAGGAGTACTCCGACGTCTTCTACCGGGGCATGCCTTCCTTCCAGGAGCGGGAGAAGAACCTCGACATCCGCATCTTCGACCTGCTGAGCACCCTTCGGGAGATCCTGGACAGGGCGCAAGACGACGGCCGCGTCGTGGCCGGAGAGGAGTTCCCCATCGAGAAGAAGATGGAGAAGATCCTCCGCATGCTCGAGGCCAAGCCCTATATCCTGCTCCGGGACATCTTCGAGGGAGAGGCGCGGCGCAAGGCCATCATCACCTGCTTTTTGGCTCTCCTGGAGCTCGTCAAGATACAGCGCGTCTTCGCGCGCCAGGAGGCTCCGTTCGCTCCGATATTGATCTACCGGAAGGAAGAGGCCCCCGAGCAGCTCCCGTCCATCTGGCCGGGAGCCGAGAAAGAGGAACATGGAGAACACGGATCTTAAGAAGGCCATCGAGACCCTGCTGTTCATCACGGACCAGCCGCTGAGCACGGCGAGGATCGCGCAGGCCTTGGGAGAAAAGAACAAGGAGAAGGTCTCCGGGCTCATCGCGGAGGTCCAGCGGGATTACGACGAGCGGCAGGCGGCTCTGCAGGTGGTGGAGATCGCCGAGGGCTTCCAACTGGCGACCCGGCCGGTCTATGCGCCGTACATCCGCGGCCTCTATAAGGACCGGATGACCATGCGGCTTTCCCGCCCGGCTCTGGAGACGCTCTCCATCATCGCCTACAAACAACCGCTCACACGGGCCGAGATCGAGGAGATACGCGGGGTGGAGGTCATCGCCGCGCTGGAGACCCTCCTTGAGAAAGGCCTGACCCGCGTCGTCGGCCGCAAGGAGACCGTCGGCCGTCCGCTCCTGTACGGGACGACCGTGGAGTTTCTGAGGCATTTCGGGCTGAGGAGCCTGCGGGACCTTCCTCCCATCGATTCCTACAACCCGGCCGAAGCGGTGGCCAAGCTCCCTCCGATGGAGGAGGAAGCGCCGCAGCTTCCGCTTCCGGCGGAGGAAGAACAGCATCCTCCGGAGGCAGAGCCTCCGGAGGAGACTTGATGGCCGGCGCGCTCATCGGATGGCTCCTGGTCCTGCTGTCCTTGATCGGCGGATTCCTCATCGGCCGCTACAGGCGCCTCACCGCGCGCCCGGCTCCGCCGGTCCGCTCGGCTCCCCCGGCTCCGCGCTCCCACCCTGTATCGAAGTCAACGCGCACCGTGCGCGTGCCGGTCTCCACGGTGACCCCGCCTGTCAACCTGCCGAGCGATACGGACCGGCGCAGGCCGGACAGCGTCCCCAAGAGGCTCGAATAGGGGCTCCATGCAAGTCGTCCTAGCGGCCAGCGAGGCGGTCCCGTTCTGCAAGACCGGCGGCTTGGCCGACGTTGCCGGAGCCCTGGCGCGCGAGCTCGCCCGGATGGGGTTGCGGGTGACGCTCTTCGTGCCGTACTATCGGGCCGTTCGGCAGGCCACGGCTTCGACCGAGCCCTTGCCGGGGAAGATCAGCGTGAGGCTCGGGGACAGGACCGTCGAAGCGCGGCTCCTGAGGGCTTCGACCGGCTCCGCGGAGGCCCTGCTCGTGGACTGTCCGGAATTCTACGACCGCGCCCAACTGTACATGCAGGGGGGAGCGGACTATGAGGACAACGCCCGGCGCTTCGCGTTCTTCTGCCGTGCGGTCTTGGAGGGCAGCCGGCTCGCGGGCCTCAAGCCCGACGTGTTCCACTGCCATGATTGGCAGACCGGACTTCTGCCGGTGTATCTGAGGACCCTCTACCGTTCGGACCCGGACCTGGGCGGGGCCGCGACCGTGTTCACCATCCACAATCTCGCTTATCAGGGGTGCTTCGCGCCGGACTCGCTCGCCGGGCTCGACCTTCCTTCGGACGGGCGCGTATCGCATTTCGGCCGCGTCAGCTATCTGAAGTCAGGCCTAGCGTTCTCCGACGTCCTGAACACGGTCAGTCCGACCTATGCCGAGGAGATCCGCACCCCCGAGAGGGGGCTCGGCCTCGATGCGGTGCTCCGCGAGCGAGGGGATGTCCTGTTCGGCGTCTTGAACGGTTTGGAGGTCGAACTTTGGGATCCGGAGACCGACCCGCATCTGCCGAGACGCTACGGCCGCGGCGATTTTCCCGCGGGTAAAGCGGCCTGCAAGGCCGCTTTGCAAGCGGAGGCAGGGCTGGAGGTCCGGCCGGACGTGATGCTCGTGGGGTCCGTATCCAGGCTTGACGCCCAGAAAGGGGTCGACCTCGCTTTGGATTCCCTGCCGCGCATCCTGGAGCGGGGGGCCCAGTTCGTGCTCATCGGCAACGGCGACCCCGCCATGGAGAGGCGCGCTTCGGAGTTCGCCCGGCGTCATCCCGCGCGCGTCCATTATCGGGCCGATTTCGACGAGCCGTTCGCCCACCGGGTGTACGCTGCGGCGGACGCCTTCTTGATGCCGTCGCGATTCGAGCCGTGCGGGCTGGGACAGATGATCGCCCTGCGCTACGGCGCGGTGCCGGTGAGCGTCCGTACGGGAGGCCTGGCCGACACGATCGGCGCCGAGGGATTCTCCGTCCCGCAGGCTTCCGCGGAAGCGGTGGGCGCGGGCCTGTCGTCCTGCCTCGCTTCCTTCGGCGAGACGGACCGGCGCCCCTGGGAGGAGCGCGTCCGCGCGGGCATGGGCAGGGATTTCAGCTGGAGGATTTCGGCCGAGCGCTACCTGGGGCTGTACGCCGAGGCGCTCAAGCGCGCGGACGATGGCTCTCCTGTCTAGAGGCTGGGCCAAGACCGCGGGCCTGCTCTTCGCGGGCTTCGTCGTCTTGGGGCTGTGGAGGGACATCCGCGGCCGCGAGCGCACCGTGGCGTTCCTCATCGATCATCGGGAGGTGCGGGCCCTTTGTTCGGTCGAGCGCATCCCGGAGAGCGAGTTCCTCGAACGCGCCCGCCGGATGGGCGTGGGGGCCGTGCTCCTGCGCCCGCAGGACCTGGACCGCTTCTTCCGTTCCGGGGATCTGCTCAGGGCCTCGGGTCCGCTCAAGGGCCACGCGTTCTGGGCGCGCGACCCCGGCGTACTCGAGCGCCTGCGCGTCGCGGCCCGCTATCATGATTTCGAGCTCCAAGAGGAAGAGTTCGGCGGGCTGCGGTCGGTCGCGCTGCCGGAAGGCGTGGAGCCCCAGTCCCTGTCCATCGGCTACGACCCGCAGGACGCCGCCCGCATCAGCGCCCGCGAGCTGATCCCGGCCTATTACGTCGAGACCGGCCCGGACCTGCTGCTGGCCCAGGAGAGGGGTCTGCCCGCGATGTTCGTCATCGCCCCCGGCTACCGCCACCCCCGGCAGGGAGGGCTCCCGCTGCTGAGGGATGCCCTGCAGAAGGGGGGCGCTTGGGCCGTGTTCGCGAACGCGGCCGGGCTGGAGCCTGACGGAGTCCCCGCTATGGACTCCATCGGGAACGCGGAGCGCGAGGAGCGCTCCTCGTTCCTGGACGGCATGGGTTCTTTGGCCCGCGTGCTGACCGCAGGGGAACTGCCCGCGGACTCGAGCCTGGCCGCCGGCCTGGGTCAGGCGCAGGGCCGCGGGAACGGGGTCCTGCTCCTGCATCTTGTCCGAGGACGGAGCGTCGAGGAGAACCTCTCCTCGCTGCGCCGGCTCATCCGCCAGATGCGCGGGGCCGGGGTGTCGTCCGGGATCCCCGCCGGGCCGCGCGAGGCGCGGTCTCTGAGCGCCGTCGAGTGGTGGGCGCGGTTCCTCCTCGCGGGCATCGTCACCGTCGGCGGTCCCCTCTTGGCCATGAGGCAGGGCATCCGGGTCGTCCGCGGCATGCACCGCGCGGGGCGTCTGCCGATCGCGTCGCCCTTGCTGGAGGTCCTTTCAGGGACCTGGGCCGCGGTCGGAGTGAGCCTTCTCTCCGGGTTGGCCGCTTATGCGCTGCTATCCGCGGGAGCCTGGCGCCTGGGGGCCTCCCTCTTCGGCTGGGGTCTGTGGGCTCCGGGAGTCACGCTCCTCTTCACCCTGGCGGGGCTCTATGTGCCCGATGCCGAGGAACTGGCGGCTCTGCGCCGAGCCCGATCGGGAAGCTCGGCACCGCAGGACGGAGGCGTGCTCCTTTCCCTGCGGCGCCGCATCGCTTCCGGGCCGAAAGGCCAGAGCGTGCGCCTGGCGTGCCTGCTGCTGTTCACGGCGCTCGTCTTCTTCGCCCCTCATTGGCTGGAGCGTTTCGGGCCGAGGGCCTGGGCCGCGTGGGGGGCCGCTCGGGAGCCTGCCTGGTGGTGGGCTGTGGACCGGTGGAGGGAGTGGGCCGTGGGCACTCCCTGTCTGTTCGTGGGGCTGTGGATCTTCGTGGAGAGGCTGAAGAAGAGCCCCGCCGACCTCGGTCGGCAGGACCCGCGTCCCTGGCTGCTGCTGGGCATGTTCTCGCCCATCGGCCTGGCGGACGCCCTGGCGCGCGCGCAGACCCCGTTCGAGGATGTCGTCCTGCAGACCCTGAGCGGGCTCGTCGTCGGGACCCTGATCGGCCTGGCGCTGCTGGCCTCCAGGAAATGGGTTGCGCGGGGCACCGTGCAAGTAGTACAATAGGCCCATGGCGCGCGTGGGACTTTCGTCCCTGCCGATCCTCGCGGCGGCTGTCCTCATCGCCCTGCCTCCCTCCGCCGCGCTGGCCGGGGCTCCGACCCAGAAGAAGGACGATTCCGGCTTCAGCATGAAGCACTTCGGCGAGGACCCGAACGACCAGGGCCCCATCACCCCGGACCAAGGCGATTTCCAGGAATCCGGGCCCCATCACGGGACTCAGCCGAACAAGCCCGACCCGCCGACTATCGTCGAACCGGCGCCGACGAACTCGTCCCAGGTCTCCGGCCCGAATGATGCCGTGCCGGTGGGCCCGGTCGTGCGCCCCGGATCGGAGGCGCGTCCCCTCCCGCAGGGCGGGATGCCGCGCCCCGTCCCGGCGACCCCTGCCAAGACTCCATCGAGCCGCGACAAGGTCTCGGTCGAGCCGGCGGGCCTGCGGGACGCCCCGGCCCCGCAGAATCCGCGTCTCTATTCTCTTTGGGCGGGGTTGAGCACTCCCTTGCTGCTCCCCTCGGCCAAGGTCAAGAGCCTCTCGCCGGACAGCGCGAAGACCTTGAGCCGGGTGGACTACGACGAGCACATCCTCGGCGACAGGAGTCCGGTGGCGGGCGGAGCGATCCTCGGGGGGCCCAAGGACGTCCCCGGGTCTCGCGCCCCAGCCTCGGCCGGAGACGGGCTCTATGTCACCGTGGAGCTCGATGTCTCCGCCACTCCTGGCCGTTATGCCGCGACCGCGGCCGGCCTGCGCGACAACGCGGGCTTGCGTCTGGACGGGGCGGTGCCGCCCGTCTTCTTGAACCAGGAGAGGACACGGGTCGCGCTGCGCGGCTGGCTGCCGACGGAGCGCGTGTCGGACGCCCTATCCTCCCGCGGGGTCTCGCGCCTGGAGCTCGCCCGTCCGTTCTCTCCGGCGATGAGGGAGCCGTCCGTGGACATGACGGAGATCCTTCTCGGCCTGCGCATCGAGCCGCGGAGCGAGCCTCAGGCGATCCTGCAGGAGACGGTCTCCCGCCTGTCCCAGCGGACGCGCTTCGAGTTCTCCAGGACCATCGGCTATCAGTCCATCCCGGGGACCCGCGAGAAGGTCCTCATCATCGCGGGGCGCGTGCCGGTCCGCGACGTCGGCAAGATCCTGGCCGACGGCTCGGTAGTCAAGGTCGCTCCGGCTCCGAAGACCGACGCCCCGCCGTCCCGGAAACCCGCGTTCGGCCTCGAATCCTTCCTGCCCTACGCTGTCACCCGGCATCCGGTGCTGTTCTTCGCCGCCCTGGTGCTGACGATGCTTCTCTTCGGCCCCGCGGTGCGGCGGCGGGGCCGTTAGGCCCCTACTCGTTCGCTGAATGATAGAATGAGGGCCTGATGCCCAAGCCCTTTGGGGATGTCCGTTTCCTCTTGAGCGAGACCGATCCGGACAAGATCGCCCCGTGCCTCGCCGAGGTCGCCTTCGTGGGCCGTTCGAACGTGGGAAAGAGCTCGCTGGTCAACGCGGTCTGCGGCAAGGACGTGGCCCGTGTCTCGAGCCTGCCCGGCCGTACCCGCACCATCACCGTGTTCCAGATCTGCCGCGACCGATGGCTCGTGGATATGCCAGGCTACGGCTTCGTCCATGGGAATCCGTCCATCAAGGCCGGCTGGGGTCCCATGATCGAGGGTCATCTGACGAGCCGGCCGAGCCTGCGCATGGTATTCGTCGTGGTGGACGCCAAGGTCGGCCCCACCGCCTTGGATGAGCAGTTGCTCGTCTGGCTTAGGTCCGTGAGCCTTCCCTGGCGGATCGTGGCCACGAAGGTCGACAAGGTCCCGCGCTCCCGCGTGGCGGCCCAGCGCCGCGACGTGGCGCGAGCCCTCGGCCTGCGGGCGGAGCAGATCGCCTGGGTCAGCTCGGAGACCGGACTCGGCATCGGGGAGCTCCAGGCCGAGGTGGTTTCCCTGCTCGGGTCCGGAGGATAACGCTCCTGGCGGTGTCGGTCTGGCCCATCCGGACCGGGCGCCCGGGCCGCGCTCACGGCGGAAGCGTGCCGTGTGCTCAGGGCGACCGATAATTGATAGTATGTTGGGAAAAACTGAAAAGTGGACTGTTTAAAGTTCAAAACTGGAGCCCCCTAAGGTCGTCGGTTTTGAGCTGTTGAACATCGAGCAGGCGGTCGTCCC
>JBAZKS010000022.1:0-71821 GCA_041650695.1 Elusimicrobiota bacterium | reverse complement strand
GGTTTTGGGCTATCATGTAGCATCACCTCGCGGGTGAAAAGTTTGCGCTTTTCACCGTCCCCTTACGGGGGTTCCACTGGTACGACGCGAGGTGATTCTATTTCTTAAAAGCCCGGAGACTCCAGCCCGAGTTTCTCGACGAGAAACGGGGGTGGCGTCCGGAAGGGCTTCCCAGCCGAGGAGCAGCCGCACCGCAGGCTGGGAGGGACCCGGACGACAGGACCCCGCTGAGAAACACCCGCCCTTGCTGGAGGATCAGGGGAGGTCATGACCCCTTGACGCGGAGGGGCCGCCCTGTTACACTAGTCCTGGCACCCCGCCGAGTAGGCGTCCGCCGGTTCGCGGACGCGCGATAATAGACGATCGCCCGAGAATGAGGCGCATATTCTGCCGGAGCAAGCTGCTCCCGGCGGCTTTCACGCTGGCCGCCTGCCTCCTGCTGCCCCGCTCAGCCGGAGCGGCCATCACGTTCACGGACCAGAACACGAACATCTTCTCCTCCATGACCGCGCACGCGGTCATCAAGACCTCCACGACGTACCGCATGTACATGACGAGCGAGAGCTACAAGATCGTCTCCGCCACGTCCACCGACCTCGTGAGCTGGTCCCTGGAGCCGGGTGTCCGCATCTCCACGAGCGCGACCGCGGACATCGACTCCTCCTCCATCACCTCCTGCGGGATCATCTTGGCGACCTCGGCCGCGTCCGGGTACCTCTACCGCATGTTCTACGTGGGCATCAGCTCGGTCGGGGCCTACAGCGTGCTGAGCGCGACCTCCGCGGACGGACTCACCTGGAGCAAGGAATCCGGCGTGCGCCTGCAGGTAAGCACCGGCAGCGGGTTCGTGGGGTCGCCAAAACCGTTTCAGACCGACAGCTCCACGGTGCGTCTCTTCTACGTAGCGGACAACGCCGGGGCCAACAGCCCGGAGAATTTCCGCATCTACACCGCCTCCTCGACGGACGGAGGGGTCACGCTCTCCACCGAAGGACTCACCCTTTCAGACAAGGCGTATGGGGTCTGGGTCACCACGCTCACGGACGCCAGGACGCGGCTCTACTACAGCGCCCCCCTGACCGGGGGGACCACGGGCTCGCAGGTGCTCTCCGCCATCTCCACGGACGGCAAGACCTTCACCGCCGAGAGCGGGGTGCGCTTCTCCACCCCCTCGGCCTCCGCCTCGCTCAGCGACCCGGTCGTGGTCCGCGCCACCTCCACCGAGAGCTACCGCTGGCACATGTTCATGACCTACGTGCAGGCCGGGTCCACCCTGCCCTACGTGACCCGCGCCTACGGCCTCCAGCCACTGCTGCTGACGTCTTCGCCGGCCAGGGTGCTCAAGTCCGCCGGCGTCACGGCCTTCACCATGACCGGCGAGGTGCTTTCGGCGTCCTCGCAGGTGACCTTCTATCAGGTCGGGAGCACGATCACGGCCGCGGTCACCTCCTCCGCGAACGATCTGCAGCTCGCCGGCACGTTCGACCCGTCCAACCACGGGCTGGGGTTCTACAACGCGGTGGTCACGAACCCGGGCGGCACCACCTCCTCGTTGGCGAACGCGCTCTATATCGACGTCCCGGCCGGGACCATCACCCTGACGGACAACCTCTTCCGACCCCTGCGGGGAGGGACTGTCCGGATCTCGATCCAGACCTTCAACGACGGCCCGCTCACGGTCAAGCTCTACACTTCGGACGGCGGGTACATCTCCACGCTCTATGACGGGTACATGCCGGCCGGGGTGCAGAACCTGGTTTGGGACGGGAAGACGACGCTCGGCAACACGGTGGCGAGCGGGGTCTACCTCCTCTGGGTGCGCGGGGAGAAGCTCTCCGTGACCGAGAAGATCGTGGTCATCAAATGAGGACGCCCCGTCCCCTGGCTCTCGCGCTGCTGCTGGCCCTTCCGGGGACGGCCGGGGCGGAAGCGGGACTCACGGCCGCCCCCTTCCTCCGGCGATCCTTGGGCGCGCGCGCCGCGGGCATGGGGACCGCGTTCACGGCCGTGCGCGGCTCCGCGGACTCCATGCACTACAACCCCGGCGCGCTCTCCACCTTGACCCGGAAGACGTTCTCCTCCACCTATCTCAAGGGCTTCGCCGGTGCCACGCACGGCGCCGTGACCTACGCCCACCCGTTCCGCTTCATCACCCTGGGGGCCGGAGCGGTCTACTACAATGCCGGCCCCATAGACCTCAACCTTTCGGACGGGACGACCGGCCGCGTCACGGCCGAGGAAAACCTGGCGGGCCTGTTCTGCCTATCGGCGCGCCTTTTCCCGGGGTTCCACGTGGGAGGGACCTACCGATTCGTCCGCTTGGAGCTCGCGGAAGCCGCCCGCACCACCACCTCCCAGGGAGACTTCGGCGCGCTCTGGCGCGTCCCGGTGCCCAAGCTCGGGCTGAGCCTGGGCGGGGCTTATCAGTATCTGGGTCCCGACATCAAGTTCGAGGAAGCCGAAGACCCGCCCCCCCGGACTTTGCGCTACGGCCTGGCCCTGCATTTCCCGGAGGTCGATCCCAAGACCGTGGATCCGTCCGTGGACCTCACCGAGCTCGACGTGACCCTGGCCGCGGACATGGTGCAGTCCCTGCACGAGCGCCGTTCCCCGCGCGTGGGAGCCGAGTTCGGCATGACCCCCTCCTACATCAACCGCATCGCCATGCGCTTCGGCTGGGTGTTCGGCCGGGACGCGGAGTCCTTCACCTTCGGCATGGGTATCCAGCAGGGGCGGTTCGGGCTGGACTACGCTTTCGGCGAGGCCAAGGACCTCAGCAGCCTCCACCACCTGACCATGGCGTTCCGGTTTTAGTACCCTATCCCCATGTCCGAAGAACAGAACGCGAACCTCGACGCGGCGCTCAAGCTCATGGCCCCCATCATCAGCCATGAGATCCGCAACCCCCTGGCCGTCATCGGGAACTCCTCCTATTTCATCAAGGCCAAGCTGGGCGCCAAGGACCTGGACCCCAAGGTGCTCAAACACCTGGGCATCATCGAGACCGAAATCAAGCACGCCAACGACGTTTTGGGCGAGATCCTGGCCTACGCTCGCATGCGCGAGCCGTCCCTCAAGGAAACGGCGCTGAACCCCCTCGTGGAGGACGCTCTCGGGGCCCTGCCCGCGCAGAAGAACGTCAAGGTGGAGAAATCCATCCACCGCGGGGAGCTCACGGTCCGGGCGGACGCCGAGCTCCTCTCCATGGCTATCCGCCACCTGGTACGCAACGCTTTCGAGGCCGTGTGCCTTCTGCCGGACGGCGGCAGCGTGCGGGTCCAAACGACACGGGACGGCTCCCGCGCCGTGCTGGAGGTTTCGGATTCGGGCCCCGGGATCAAGCCCGAGGTGCGCGCGAAGCTCTTCTCCCCCTTCAACACGGACAGGCCGCGCGGCATCGGCCTGGGGCTGGCGTACACGGCCAAGGTCCTTTCCCTGCACAAGGGCTCGCTGGAACTCCTGGACGCGAAAACCGGCGCCCGTTTCAGGCTGGCTCTTCCCGCGGCTTGACTGCTATACTCCGAAGGTCACGGGCGAAAGCCCAGGAGGTCTTATGCGGAAGCTTTTCCTATTGTGCGCGGTCTGCGTCGGTGTCGTTTCCTACGCCCCACCCTGCTCCGCCGCGTCGGCCACACCGGACGATTCGGCGCTCGACAACGCCAACCTGGACAAGGGCAAGGCCGATTGGAAGAACCTGGAGCCCGGGGAACAGGCCGACTACCTGGACCAGCACTCGGACGTGAAGGACAAGGTGAAGGAAAAGTGGGAGAAGTCCACCCCGGCGGAGCGCGAGGCTTTCATGAAGAAGCATCCGGGCTTCGGCAAGGAAGTCCTCAAGAAGAAGTGGGGCGAGGCCTCCTCGGAAGAGCGCGGGGCCTGGCTTCAGGAGCACCCGGAATTCTGCGAGAGGCTGCGCGAGCGCTGGCAGAACGCGGCTCCGGAGCAGCGCAGGAAGTTCGTGGACAACCACCCCCGGCTGCGGGACCGGCGCGAGGACGCGCGCGACAGGCGGGAGGACGCGCGTGACGGCAAGCCCCGCGGCGAGCGGATGGAGCAGCAGGGAGAACGCCGTGGACGCAAAGGAGAGGGGAGAGAGCGCCGCGGAGAGAATTTCGAGCGCCAGGGAGAGCGGATGGAGCAGCACGGCGAGCGCATGCAGAACCAAGCCGACAAGCTCGACGCGGCCGGCCATGAGAAAGCCGCGGACCGGCTGAATCGCCAGGGAGAGCGCCTCGAGCAGAAGGGCGAGCTGCGCGAGAACCGCGGCGAGCACATGCAGAACCAGGGAGAGAGGCTGCAGCGCCAGGGCGAGCGGCGCGAAAAGCGGGGGGAGCGCATCCAGCGCGGCGGAGCCGCCCCCAGGGGCCCGAAAGCGGGCGGACGGGGAAAGAAATAAGACGGACAGCTCTCGAGGGTACGGCCCGCGCTTCCCGCGCGGGCCGCACTATTTCCGCTTGACCTTGAGCTTCAGGCGCTCGACGGCGTGGACCACAACCGGAGTCCCCTTGGGAAGCGGCCCCTCAAGGAACTCGGCGACCCATATCTCCCCGGCCACGGAGACGTGCGTGGAGTCCAGGCACTCCCCCTCGGCGCCGATCATGCCCTCGGTGCCAGTGACCCCCTTTTTCTGGTAGGCCCGGAACACGAACCAAGACATGAGCGCGACGACTCCGACCAAGCCGATGATATTCCCCGCGATCACGGACCAGGACACGGCCAATCCTCCCATAGACTGCTGTTGAAAGAGCAAAAGGACGCCCAGGATGGTCGCGGCGATCCCCCCCAAGGCCAGCATGTCGTAGCTCACGACCTTGATCTCAAGGAGGAAGAAGACCATGCCGGCCAGGATGAGAAGCACCCCGGCATAGCTCGCGGACAGGGTCTGGAAGGAATAAAAGGCCAGGATGAGGCAGATGGCCCCTACGATGCCGGGAAGGATGAGGCCGGGATTGTAGAGCTCGATGAAGAGCCCGCCCGCGCCCAGGCTCATGAGTATCATGGCCACGTTGGGGTCGCTGATGGCGGCCAGCCAGCGCTGCCGCCGCGTCATCTCCTCGCGCTCGATGACCGCGCCCGCGGTGCGCAAAGGCTTGTCGAAGTCCGCGAGCTTCCTGCCGTCGATGGCATTCAACAGTTCGGCGTAATCCGACGCCACCAGGTCGATGACGTTCCTGGAAAGGGCCTCGGTGGCCGGGATGGAGGTGCTTTTCGCGACAGCCTCTACCGCCCACTCCGCGTTCCGGCCGCGCTTGAGCGCGATGGATTTGAGGTAGGCCGCCGCGTCATTGGCGACCTTGCCCTCCATCACCGCATCGGTCTTTTCCTTCTCCTTCGCCCCGCTCAGGCCGGGCAGGGCCACCGGATGGGCCGCTCCGATGTTGGTGCCGGGAGCCATGGCGGCCACGTGCGCGGCCATGGTGATGAACACCCCGGCCGAGGCGGCCCGGCTCCCGGTCGGGTAGACGTACACCACGACCGGCACCTTGGCGTTCAGCACGGACTTGACGATCTCGCGCATGGACGTGTCGAGCCCGCCCGGCGTGTCGAGCTGTATGACGAGCGCGTCGAAGCGCTCCTTCTGGGCGCGGTCCACGGCGCCGGACAGGAACTCGGCCGCCACCGGGCTGATGACGCCGGAGAAGGGGGCGATGAGGATCTTCGGGGCAGGCCCCGCTTCCTTGGCGGAACGGTCCGGCTCCTTGGCCGCCCAGACGGAAGAGACAAGGAGGAGAAGAGCGAGCGGATAGCTCATCGTATCCCGCCCATGCGGTTCGGCGGCCAGTACCTCACCCAGGCCTTGCCCTTCAGGTAGGGCTCCGGCACCGGCCCCCAGAACCGGCCGTCGCAGGACTCGTCCCGGTTGTCTCCCAGCACGAAGTAGCTCTTGGCCGGAACGGTCACGGGGCCGAAATTATCCCTCATCATGTTCCCAAGCCGGGCCTCCAGCTCCCGCCCCTCCCAGATGCTCTGGTACTGCTCCGGGCTGATCCTTTCGCGCGGGGCCGCCAGCCTTGCGAGCAGCGGCTCCATGTGGCCGTACTGGGGCTCGATCCGAACGCCGTCCGCGTAGACGATGCCGTCGCGCAGCTCGACGCGCTCTCCCGGCAGGCCGATGACCCGCTTGATGAAGTCCTTTTTGTACTGCGACCCGTTGCAGTGCAGCTCATTGGGATCCTCGGTGGGGAAGCGGAACACGATGATATCCCCCCGCCGCACCTTCCTCAGGGGCAGGACCCTCTTGTCCGTGAGCGGGATGCGCACGCCGTAGATGAACTTGTTCACGAATAGATGGTCGCCCACGGCCAGCGTGTCCAGCATGGATTTGGACGGGATCTTGAACGCCTGCACCACGAAGTACATGAGCACGGAGGCCAGGAGCACGGCCGAGAACACGGTGTCCGCCCATTCCAGATCCTCGGCGAGGCAATGCTTGCGCTTCTCCGTCTGCGCGCTAGTCCTCCAGCCCCGCCAGAACCCGAACGCTCCCAGGACTAGCGCCCCCGCGCAGGCGTATATGAGGTCCCTGTGCCCTCCCGGAGACAGGCTCTTCGCCTGGATGCGGGTCTCCAGGGAGAGGACCAGGATGAGCACGGCCGCGAAGCCGGCCATGCCGAGGAACAATGCGTGCCAGGCGGCCGCGCCCCCCCGGGTGTTGAGGCGCTGGCTCTTGCCCCAGCGGCGGCTCAGCCATGCGTAGAGCCCCATAGAGACGCCGATCCAAAAGAGTCTGGTTTCCATGATGAAGTGAATAGAATGAGCCGCTATTCTACAAATTATGCGGGCGCCCCCGAACGCATACAGCGGGGTGGCGGACGGGAAGGCGGTCCGCCGTCGAGGACCGGGGCGAAGCCCCGTGGGGGAATGATATCCTACCGCTCGATCTTCAGCACCGCCAGGAACGCCTCCTGCGGCACCTCGACGTTCCCGAGCTGCTTGGCGCGCTTCTTGCCCTTCTTCTGCTTCTCCAGCAGTTTTCGCTTGCGCGTGATGTCCCCGCCGTAGCACTTGGCCAGCACGTCCTTGCGCATGGCGCGGATGGTCTCGCGCGCGATGATGCGGCCGCACACGGAGGCTTGAAGAGCGACTTCGAACTGTTGACGCGGGATGAGCTGCCGCAGCTTCTCGCACAAGGCGCGGCCGATGTAGTGCGCCTTCTCTCGCGAGATGATCTGGCTCAGCGCGTCGACGGGCTCGTTGTGGATCAGGATCTCCAGCTTGACGAGATCCGCTTCCTTGTAGCCGCTGGGGTGGTAGTCGAACGAGGCGTAGCCCTTGGAGACGGTCTTGAGCTTGTCGTAGAAGTCCAGGACGATCTCGGAGAGCGGCATCTCGTAGCGGATGATCATGCGGTCGTCCGTCAGATACTCGATGGACCCATAGATGCCCCGGCGGTCCTTGAGCAGGTTGATGACGGGCTCCTGGAACCCCACCGGCGTCACGATGGTCACGTGCACGTGCGGCTCGCGCACCGCCTCGACCTCCCCGTGGTACGGGTACTTGGCCGGGTTGTCGATGCTGAGCCAATCCTTGGAGCCGAGCTTGCGCACCTGGAAGATGACGTTGGGCGCCGTCACGATGAGGTCCAGATCGAACTCGCGCTCGAGCCGCTCCTTCACGATGTCCATGTGGAGCAGGCCCAGGAACCCGAGGCGGAAGCCGAAGCCCAGGGCCTGCGAGGTGTCGACCTGATAATGGAAAGCGGAGTCTTCCAGATGGAGCTTCTCCAGCGCGGTCTTCAGCGACGGATAGTCGCTCGAATTGACCGGGAACACCCCGGCGAAGACCACGGCCTTGGCTTCCTCATAACCCGGCAGCGGCTTGTCCAGGGGCCTGTCGGCTTCCATGAGCGTGTCGCCCACCCGCACCTGGTGTATGTCCTTGAGCCCGCAGATCAGATACCCGACCTCTCCCGCGTGCAGACTGTCCGCAAGCTGGCGCTTGGGGGTCAGATAGCCGACCTCCTCGACCGTCATGCACTCCCCGCTCGAAAAAAGCTTGATCTTGCTGCCCAGGCGCAGGGAGCCGTCGTAGACCCGGACGTAGAGCACCACCCCGCGGTACGGGTCGAAGAGCGAGTCGAAGACCAGGGCCGCGAGGGGCTTGTCCGAGGAGCCCGTGGGCGGTGGGATGAGGCGCACGATGGCCTCCAGGATCTCCGTGGTCCCCCGCCCCTCCTTGGCCGACGCCATCACGGGGGTCTCCAAGATGTTCAGGACGTCGAATATCTGCTCCTCCACGCCTTCCGGGTCCGCGGAGGGGAGGTCGACCTTGTTGATGACCGGGATGAGCTTGAGACCCAGCTTGTTGGCCAGGTCCGCGTTCGCCAGGGTCTGGGCCTCCACGCCCTGGGAGGCGTCCACGACCAGAAGCGCCCCCTCGCACGCGGTCAGGGCGCGGGAGACCTCGTAGGTGAAATCCACGTGCCCGGGAGTGTCGATGAGGTTGAGCAGGTACTCCTCCCCCGAGCGGGCCGTGTAGAGCATGCGCACGGCCTTGGCTTTGATGGTGATGCCGCGCTCCCTCTCGAGCTCCATGGAGTCCATCACCTGGTCGGTCATCTTCCGGGATTGGATGGTCCCGGTCTGCTCGAGCAGCCGGTCGGCCAGGGTGCTCTTCCCGTGGTCGATGTGCGCGATGATGGAGAAGTTGCGTATCCGGGCGGGCTCGAACATCAAAGCTCGTTGACGAGTCGGCGGATCTGGTCCGAGTCGGAGAAGGACAGCGCCCGCCTGACGGCCTCGGACGTGTCGCTCCACTTCAGCGCGCGCACCGCCTGCTTCACCCGCAGGAACATGCGCGGCGCGACGGAAAGCACGTCCAGGCCCAGCCCGACCAGCAGCGGCACGGACTTGGGGTCCGACGCCATCTCGCCGCAAAGGGTGACGCTCTTTCCGTGCTTGTGGGTGACGTCCACGACGTGCTGGAGCAGGCGCAGTACGGCCGGGTGGTACGGGTCGTAGAGGTGGGCGACCTCCTCGTTGATGCGGTCCACGGCGAGCACGTACTGGATGAGGTCGTTGGTGCCGATAGAGACGAAATCCGCCTCCTCGAGAAGGGCGTCGAGCAAAATGGCGGCCGACGGGATCTCCACCATGATCCCCAAGGGGACCTTCTTGGGGAGCTTCACCCCCTCGGCGAGAAGCTCCTGCTGGGCCTGCGCGAAGATGCGGCGGGCGCTCTGCAGCTCCCGCAGCGAGGAAACCATGGGCAAGAGCACCTGCACGTGGCCGTGGAGGGACGCCCGCAGGATGGCGCGGAACTGGGTCTTGAGCAGATCCGTATGCCTCAAGAACAGGCGGATGCCCCGCAGCCCCATGAAGGGGTTCATCTCGTTCTTGGGGCCTTCCAGCCCCAGTTGGGTCAGCCGGTCCCCGCCGATGTCCGCGGTCCGTATGGTGAGGGGGAGCGGATCCAGGGACTTGGCGATGTGGGAATAGACCTTGGCCTGCTCCTCTTCGCCCGGCGCCTCGCTGCGGTTGAGGTAGAGGTACTCGGTGCGGAACAGGCCGACCCCGTCGCCCTTGACGTGGAGCACGGCCTTGAGCTCCTCCACCGTGTCGAGGTTGAGCATCATCTTGAACTCGCGGCCGTCCTGGGTCACGGCCGGGACCCCCACCAAGCTCTCGAGGGCCGCCTCCTCGATGATGGACTTCTGCCTCACCTTCTCGTACTTGACCACGGCCTCCGGGCTCGGGTGGATGATGACGAGCCCCTGCTCCCCGTCCAGGATGACCTTGTCCCCGGTCTTGATGCGGTGGCTCGCGTCCGAGAGCCCCACCACGGCCGGGATCTCCATGCTCTGAGCCAAGATGGCGGTGTGGCTCGTCTTGCCGCCGAGGTCCGTCACGAAGCCCAGGACGTTGTTCTCCTTGAGGCTGATCGTGTCCGACGGCAGGAGGTTGCGCGCCACCAGGATGGAGGGTCCCTTGATGTCCGAAAGGGTCTTCTTTTCCTGCTTCATGAGATGGGAAAGCAGCCGCTTGCCCACGTCGAAAAGGTCGTGGCGGCGCTCGCGGAAGAACTCGTCCGCCATCTGCTCGAACATCTGGTTGACGACCTCGAGAGCCTCCGACAGAGCGAACTCGGCGTTCACGCACTCCTTCTGGATGCGCTTGGCCACGTCCTTGGTGATGAGGGGGTCCTTCAGGATGAGCCGGTGCGTGTCGATGAGCCGGGCGTGCTCCTTGCCGAGCATGCGCAGCACCTTGCCCTCGGCTGCGTCCAGGTCGCGGAACGTCGCTTCAAGGGCCGCTTTGAAGCGCCGGACCTCGAAGCGCACGTCCTTCTTCGGGATGTCCAGCCGGTTGATGACGATCTCCTCGGGTTCGAAGACATAGGCCTTCCCGATGGCGATTCCGGGGCTGGCGGCCACTCCCTTGATGACGATCATGGCTCCATTAAATCAAACGACATTTCGATTGGAAAAACAAACACTATCACTCCTCGTCGAACTTCCTCGCGAAGAGGCCCTCGAACTCCTTGAGCGCCGCCTCCTCGTCCGGTCCGTCCACCCTGACCCGGAGCTTCTCCCCGAACGCGGCCGCGAGCATCATGATGCCCATCACGCTCTTGCCGTTCACGACCACATCCTCGCCGTTCATCGCCTTAACGACCTCGACCCGGCAGGTTCTTCTGCACGCGGCGTGCACGAAAAGCGCCGCGGGCCGGGCGTGCATCCCGAGCCTGTTCGAGACGACGAAGGTCTTCTCCTTCACGGCCCCGCCAGCGCGACGACGCACCCGAGCGCGAGAGCGACCCCGTAGCTGCGGACGGCGCTTAAGCCCGCCGCCCTGGCCCCCGCGGCCGCGGCGAGCAGGACGGGGCCCCACCAGCCGGGGGAGCCCCCTTGGGGAGGGACCACGAGCGCCGCGACGGTCAGCACGAGCGCCGCCGCCAACCCCAAGCGCCTCACCCACCGGACCCTTTCGTGCCACCGGAGCCGCTGGATCTCATCCGGGAGGCGTTCCTGCGTCGCGTACCCGACGCGGATGCCTCTCCAGCGGACCCACAGGGCCGCCGCGTTGAAGCACGCCAAGCCCAGGAGCGCCCCCAGCAGCACCGGCCGACTCACCCCGAAAGACCAGAACACGAGCCACGAGAGCAGGATCAGGCCGGCGCAGGCCGGCTTGAGCGCCCCCCAGAAGAACGTATCCCCGATCGCGGCGAGCGACGACCCCATGGCCTTCTTCATCCGGACGATCTGGTCCTCCACGGCCCGGCGCTGCTCCTCCGGGAGCCGGGCGCGCCGCTCCTCCAGGCCCCCGATCACGCCGAACGCGAAGCCCGCCATATAGGGCTGCGTGTTGAAGAACTCCAGATGCCTGAAAGCCGCCCGCCGGTACTCCTCCGGGTCCGGGTAGATGCGGCGCAGCCACGGATCGAGACCGTAGAGAAACCCCAGGTTCTGCATCCCCTCGTAGCTCCAGCACGCCTGTATCAGCAGGGACCTCAGGAACACCGCCCGATGGAGCCCCCGTTCCATGCTCATGCCTTCCGGAAGAAGACGTGCATCAGGGCCGCCAGCCCGATGAACGGCGCCGCATCCAGGGCGTTCTGCAGGCCCCGTCGCGCAAGGTCCGGCAGGACGTCCCAGCCCGCGCTCAAGCCGGGGCCCAAGACCCCCGCGGCGGCATACACGAAAGCCGCCGTCAGGAGCGCGTGCACCCCTACGCTCAGGAGATGGATGCGGATCCAGTCGACCCTTCCACGAGCCTCCAGGCTCTCGGCCGCGTCGCGCGTCAGCCTCGCGCGCCAGAACCGCAGCGCGTACTCCGCCCTGCGGTGCCCGTACCCCGCGGCCAGACCCGCCGGGAACGCCAGCGGGATAGGGACCGCATCCGGCCCGGCGCAAAGAAGCACGGCGCAGCCGGCCGCGACCGGGGCGTTGAACGGGATGGCGCTCCCCACGGGCGCGCGGTCGAAAGAGAAGAGCTCACAGAGCGTGCCGACGGCCAGTCCCATCCGGATATCCCCGCAGAGGAAGCCCACCGAGGGCCCCAAAACCAGGGGCCTGGAAACCATCCACTGGCCCACCAGCACGGAGTCGCATTCGAGCAGCGCCACCCATGCGCTCAACGCCGGCAGAACGAACAGATTCCACGGGTTCATTCGCCGCGGTCAGTCCTTCGCTGACACATTTTCCAATATCCGCTCAGGACTAGACCACTCCGTGGTCTAGTCCTTCTCCCGGATCAGGGCCGACACGTCTTCCGGCGTGTCCGACGGGACCGCGCGCCCCTCGAGGCGGACGCCCGCTCCCGCGATATCCCGGAGCGCGCGGATATCCGCCTCGCTCAGGAACATCGCCTTCCCGAGCTGCATGCGGCCGGCCGCGTAATGCAGCCCCCCCACGTTGACCGATTCGACGCGCACGCCGGCCCGAAGCAGGGAAAGGACCTCGGCCGGACCCGGGACGAGCGCCAGGACGTTCTCCGGGGCGGCGGCGGCCCGGGACAATGCCGCGGGCGCGTCCGCTAGGGAGCATATCTCCAAAGCGACCGTCTCCGGCATGCACATCCGCATGAGCGCGGTCTGGGTGGGGTCTCCGGCCGCCTCGTCCGATATGACGACGACCCGGCGCGCCTTTAAGGCCGGCATCCACCCCTCCACGACCTGGCCGTGGATGAGGCGGTCGTCGATGCGCAGGAGCGCGAGCGCCATCAGCGCTTCCCCAGGAACGCGCCCTTCACGTCCGCCACCGCGCGCCGCCCGGCGGAAAGGATCTTTTCGGTCAAGTCCTCGAGGCCCGCGCTCGAGCGGTTGTTGAAGGCCGTCACGAGCATATAGAGGTTGACCCCGCTGATCACGGCCACGCGCGGCCGGTCCTTGCACAAGGGGATGGCCACGTTGCAGGGGGTCCCCCCGGGCATGTCGGTGAGCACGACCACCCCGTCGGCCTTCTCGAGGTCCGACAAGGCGCTCTCGACGCGTCCCCGCACCTCGGCGACGGTCATGCGCGGGGAGATGCCGACGCAGCGGACCCCTCCGTTCTGGGGCCCGACGATCCCCTCGGCCGCCTCCACCAGATAGGCGCCGAATTCGCCGTGGGTGATGACGACGAGATTGATCACCGGACGCGCCCCATGCGCGCGAGGATCCTCTCGTTGAACGCCTCGGCGCTGTAAAGCCCTTGGGACTTGAGCTGCTGGTTGAGGGCCGCGACCTCGATGAGCGACGCGATGTGGCGTCCGGGCCGTACCGGGATGACCACCCGGGTGACCTCGACGTTCAGGATGCGCGTCGTCGACCGCTCTAATCCCACCCGGTCGTAGCGCGCCTGCGGGTTCCACATCTCCAGGTCCACCACCAAGCCGATGACCGAGGAGCGCAGGATGGACCCGATGCCGAAGAGGAGCTTGACGTCGATGATGCCGAGCCCGCGGACCTCCATGAAGTGCTGCAGAGCCTCCGGACACGACCCCACCAGGATGTCGCCGGGCTTATGCCGGATCTCCACGATGTCGTCCGCGACGAAGATGTGCCCCCGCTTGACCAGCTCCAGCGCGCTCTCGGACTTGCCGATCCCGGCGTCGCCGCGGATGAACACGCCGAGCCCGTAAACGTCCACGAGCACCCCGTGCAGGCGGGTGCGTTCGGAGAGCTGCTCTTCGAGCCAGGTGGAGAGTTCCTCCACGAAAGTCCCGGTCTTCAGGCGCGTCCGGAGCAGCGGGACACCGTGGCGCTGGCAGACCTCGTGCAGGGCCTTCGGGGCGCGAAGGCTGCGCGTGATGACCACGCACGGGACGCTCCGGTTCGAAAGGATCTTCGTGAGATTGGCTTCCAGCCGCTTCTCCGGCCCGCGGGCGATATAGGCGTGCTCTCCGCGTCCGATGATCTGCACCCGCTCCGCTCGAAAATGCGCCGGATAGCCGGCCAGCGCCAGCCCGGGCCTGTTGACCTCGGACGTCGCGATCCTGCGGTTGAGCCGCGCATCCCGGGAGACGAGCTCGAGCTTGAGGCGGTCGCGCTGCTCTTTGAGCAGCTCGCCGACCGTGATGAACTTCATGGCCCGCGGGCTAGCGGCTCCCCTTGCGGGCGGGCTGGAGCAGCCCGTAGGAGTCGTCGAGCCGGCGGAAGATGACGTTGATCTGGCGGGAGTCCTGGTCCTGGAACATCCAGAAATTCAGCCCCAGCCGGTCCATCTCCTCCGCCGCCGCGTCGGCGGTCATGGGGGCGATGTTGACCTGCTTGATGACGGTGAAGCGCACCGGCTTGGGCTCCACGTCCCAGGCCGCCGGCTCCAGCTCGGGCTCGCCCTCTTTGTACCGGCTCTTCAGCCGCTCCTTGTACTTCCGGAGCTGCTTGTCGATCTTGTCGGACGCCAGGTCGATGGCCGCGTAAAGGGATTCGGAGGTCCCCAGCGCGCGGAACGTCTGCCTGGAGGCGTGGATGATGACCTCCGCTTCATGGGTGTGCTTCTCCACTGAAAGCAGCACCTGCGCCCAGACGATGTGGTTGAAGTACTTCTGCGCCTTGCTGACCTTCTCATCCACATACGTATGGATGGCCTTTGTGATGCGGAGATGTCTGCCCGTGATTTGGATTTTCATGGCCCGCGCCTCCGGGGAGAGTGACTCAAGTGGAGAGTGTAGGTAATTTGTCTTTTTCGTGTCAATGAACGCTGTCCTGTGTTTGACTTTTTAATGCAAATTACATAGCATATGCCCTGAGAAGGCTTGGCGGCACGTTTTTGGCGAAAAGTTCTTTAAATACAAGACTTTTAAACTTATCAACACCTGTGGATAACCTGTGAACATGACCGACCCCGGCGAGCTCTGGCGCGCGGCGGTGGAACGCCTGACTCCGGAAATAGGAAAAGATAACGTAGACCTCTGGCTTACGGATGTCGAACCCCTGAAATTGGAGAACGGGGTGCTCACGGTCCGGGTCCCGAACAAATTCTTCACGGACCAGATAGGCAACTTCTATCAGCCCCGCATCCAGGCCATACTCAAGGGGCTTGCCGACCATGAGATCGCCCTGGATTACGTCGTCGAGCGGGACCTGAAGGGGGTGCTCCCTCCCGCGGACCCGATCGAGGCGGTCCGGTCCCAATCGCAATTCGACCTGAGCGAGCTCAATCCCCGCTGGACCTTCGAGAGCTTCGTCGTGGGAACGTTCAACCGCTTGGCCCACGCGACGGCCGAGGCCGTGGCCAAGAGCCCGGGACGCCAATACAACCCCGTTTTCCTCTACGGGGGCGTCGGGCTGGGCAAGACCCATCTCATGCACGCCATCGGGCACCTCACGCGTCAGCTGAACCCGAACTCGCGCGTCCTCTACACCACCTCGGAACAGTTCGTCAACGAGTACATCGATTCCATCCGGAACGACAAGCCGGACGCGTTCCGCGGCAAGTACCGGAACCTGGACTGCCTCCTCATCGACGACATCCAGTTCCTCATCGGCCGGGACCGCAGCGAGGAAGAATTCTTCTACACGTTCAACACCCTCTTCGAATCCAGGAAGCAGATCGTCATCTCCTCCGACCGCGCGCCCAAGGAAATGGCCCCCTCGGAGCAGCGCCTGATCTCCCGCTTCATGTGGGGCCAGGTGGTGGATATCAAGACCCCGGACCTCGAGACCCGCATCGCCATCCTGCGCAAGAAAGCCGCTTCCGAGCGCCTCTACGTCCAAGACGAGATCGTCCTATACCTGGCTTCGGCCATCAAGAGCAACATCCGGGAACTCGAAGGGGCCCTCATCCGTGTGAGCGCCTTCCCGGCCCTCACGGGGAAGCCCCTCACCCTGGAGGCGGCCAAGGAGCTCGTCCGCGACTCCATCGGCAGCGACGCGGCTCCGACCATCCGCATCGATACGATACAGAGGGAGGTCGCGGAGAAGTACTCTCTGGACATCAAGGCCCTGAAATCGAAATCGCGCCGCAGCGATGTGGCGTTCCCCCGGCAGCTCGCCATGTACCTCGCGTGCACCCTGACTGAACTCTCCACGCCGGAGATCGGGCGTTCGTTCGGCGGCCGCGACCACACGACCGTCATACACGCGCGGGACAAGATAAAAAGGATGCTGGAGTCCGACCCGTTCTTCGTGGAGATGGTGAACAAGCTGGTGGAGAAGATCCGCGCTGTGGATAACTCATGACTTTTCTGTGGGCTTCCTGTTCCTTTCGTTCCACGTGTGGGTCCTGGGGACAAGCTGTGGACCAGCGCATCCTCGGGCCATCCACTCAATGAACAGTATCCACAACTTATGAAGAGGGAGACGAACTATGAAATTAACCTGTAGGGCCGCGGAACTGAACATAGGAGTACAAACCATCCAATCGGCTCTCTCCTCTCGTACCACTCTACCGATCCTTCTGAATTTTCTCATGGAATCCTGCGAATCTAAGCTTCGAATGGTTTCCACGGATCTCCAGATGGGGGTCACGCATCATATCCCGGCGGAAATCGAGGAGGAGGGAAGCATCACCATTCCCGCCAGGAAATTCTCCGACATACTCCACACGCTTCCTCCAGATAAGGATGTTTTCATATCAATGGGGGAGGAGAACCGCGTGGTCGTGAAGTGCGGACGCTCTCGCTTCACGCTGAACGGGACCGCGAAAGCCGAGTATCCGGTGCTTCCTGAATTCAATAAGAAGAACGCGTTCGAGGTAAAGGGCGGGCAGCTGGCGGAAATGGTGAAAAAGACTATATTCGCCGCATCCTCCGATGAGACGCGTTATGTCCTTAACGGGGTTTTCTGGGTGGGAGCGGGCGGATCTTTGGAGATGGTGGCCACGGACGGACGGCGGCTCGCGAGCGCGAAGGATTCCGTGCTTCCGAAAGACCGGCAGTTCCGGATCATCATCCCGACGAAGATACTCCACGAACTCGTGAGGCTTTTAGGGGATGACAGCGATGTTCCGGTGCTCGTCAATGTGGCCGAGAACCAGGTCGGGTTCCATTGGGGAGAGACCACGATGACGTCCCGTCTCGTGGAGGGCAACTTCCCGAATTACGAGCAGGTCATCCCCTCGAAGAAGGACATCCGCGTCGGCTTCTCCACCAAGGACCTCCTGCTCATCACGAAGCAGGCCGCGCTCTGCGTACCGGACCGGGCCGGCTCGGTACGCTGCCGTTTTAAGAGCGGGGCGTTCCAAGTCTCAGCCGCGGACCAGACCTCGGAGTTCGAGGATGAGCTTCCGATAGACTATAAAGGGGACGATTTCGTCATCGCCTTCAACCCGCACTACCTCATCGACGGGCTTAAATGTATGGGAACGGACAAGGTGTGGATCGGATTGACGACACCGGTGAGCCCGGCGCTCATCGAGCCGGAGACGGAGAACGGATACAAGTACGTCGTGATGCCCATGAGGCTGTCGTAGGTGGGACTCGTCAAAGCCGACTCGGCTCTCCGCTCCTGGAGAGCGGTGCACCGCATGGACCATGAGCGCATGGTCATCCTGAACCAGGTGTGGGAAAGGGAGGTCGGACATTTTTCGAGGTTTTGGGCCCTTATCGGACTGCGGCGAGGCATGCTCTATGTGAAGGTCAGCAGCCCTGCGGCCGCCCAGGAGCTTCAGATGCGCGGCTCGCAGATCGTGCGGAGCCTCAATAAACACTTCAAGAGATCTTGGATCAAGGGGATCCGTCCGGCGCGCGGATGAGCGTGATGGGCGAGAGGAAGGAGAAGGATATGCCGAACACGGCAGCGGAAGAGACGGGAAAGAAGCCGTCGGTGAACGAGATGTACGACGCCTCCAAGATCCAGGTTCTCGAGGGGCTCGAGGCCGTGCGCAAGCGGCCGGCCATGTACATCGGATCCACATCCGCATCGGGACTTCATCACCTTGTGTACGAAGTCGTGGACAACTCGGTCGATGAGATCCTGGCGGGACGCTGCACGGCCATCGAGGTCATCATCCACGAAGAGAACACGGTGAGCGTGCAGGACGACGGCTCCGGCATACCGGTCGACCCCATGCGGGACGTCAAGGACCCGAAGCTTAAGGGAAAATCCGCTCTCGAAGTGGTGATGACCGTGCTCCACGCCGGAGGAAAGTTCGACCGGAGGGCCTATAAGATTTCCGGCGGCCTGCACGGCGTAGGCGTCTCGGTGGTGAACGCGCTCTCCGAATGGCTGGAGGTGGAGGTCTACCGCGACGGAAAGGTCTGGACGCAGACCTACGATCGAGGCAAGCCCCGCAGCCCCGTGGAGGCCAAGGGGAAGACGAGCGACCACGGGACGAAGGTCACGTTCAGGCCGGATTCCACGATCTTCGGCGAGATTAACTTCTCCTACGATATCCTGGCCAAACGCATGCGCGAGCTGGCTTTTCTGAACGCCGGGGCGCGCATCACCCTCATCGATGAGAGGGACGACAAGAAGCAGGTCTTCCACTACGAGGGCGGCATCTCCCAATTCGTCCTGTTCCTCAACGCCAACAAGACCCCGGTCTTCCCCAAGCCGATCCAGTTCGCGGGGGAGCGCGAGGAGGGGGCCGTCGATTTCGCGATACAGTACAACTCGGACTACTCCGAGAACGTCTACTCCTTCGTGAACAATATCCACACCGCCGAAGGAGGGACGCATCTGGCGGGGTTCCGCTCGGCCCTGACGCGCGCGATCAACGACTACGTCAAGAAAGGGGACTTGCTCAAGGGGCGGGAATTCACCATCACGGGAGACGACGTACGCGAGGGCCTGACCGCGGTGCTGTCCGTCAAGATCGGGGCGCCGCAGTTCGAGGGACAGACCAAGGGGAAGCTCGGAAATGCGGAGGTCGAGGGCTTCGTCAAGTCCGCCGTGGGCGAGTTCTTGAGCACGTTCTTCGAGGAGAACCCCGCCACGGCCAAGGCCATCGCCGGCAAGGCCATCCAGGCCGCCGAGGCGCGCGAGGCGGCCAGGAAGGCCAAGGACCTCACCCGGCGCAAGGGCGTCCTATCGGACAGCGCGCTTCCCGGAAAGCTGGCGGACTGCCAGGAGAGCGAGCCGCAGAAATGCGAGCTCTTCATCGTGGAAGGCGATTCGGCTGGAGGGTCGGCAAAGCAGGGGCGGGACCGGCGCTTCCAGGCCATATTGCCCATCAAAGGGAAGATCCTGAACGTCGAGCGGGCTCGGATGGTCAAAATCCTGTCCAACGAGGAGATCCGCACCATCATCTCGGCGGTGGGGACAGGGATCGGCGAGAAGGCGGGCGAGGCGGACGGCGAGGAGGGGATGAACCCCGACAAGCTCCGCTATCACAAGCTCATCATCATGGCGGACGCCGACGTGGACGGTCAGCACATCCGCACGCTGCTGCTCACCTTTTTCTACCGGCAGATGCGCCCGCTCATCGAGAGGGGTCACATATACATCGCCCAGCCCCCGCTCTATAAGGTGAAGAAGGGGAAGTCCGAGATGTACGTGGATACCGAAGCCAAGATGACGCAGTGGCTGCTCGGCGAGGGGATCGCCGAGGCCGAGGTCCGGGCCTATTCCTCCGACGGCAAGCGGTCGAAGGTCCTGGAAAAGAAGGACGTGGAGCTCATCCTCAAGCTCCTGGTCGAAGTGGAGGACTTGCTCAAGCACCTTGAGCGCAAGGGCGTCTCCCTTGACGACTTTTTCACGCACCAAAAGACGGGCAAGATGCCCATCTATCGCTACGAGTCCGCGCCCGGTAGCTACCAGTTCTTCTATACGGAGAAGGAATGGCGGGACAAGGAAGAACAGATACTCCAGGCGCACCGCGAGAAGCTCAAAGCCGAACGCGTGGCCGCGGGAGAGCAGGATGCCGAGGCGGCCGAGGTGGACGAGGAACTCGGGTTCGAGGTGCAGGAGCTCTGGGAGCTTCCGCGGCTGGATAAGTTGGCCAAAGCGCTCAAGCAGCTGGGGCTGGAACTCTCGTGGTTCTACCGGGCGAAGGAGGACGAGAGCACCCGGCCGCTGTTCGCCTGCAAGGGACCGCGGGGGGACCGCGAGGGCTACGGCTTGAGGGAGCTCCTGGAGGCGGTGCGGGAGGCGGCGCGCTCCGGGGCCACGATTCAGCGCTATAAAGGGCTCGGCGAGATGAACCCGGAGCAGCTCTGGGAGACCACGATGGATCCCGCGCGCCGGAAGCTCGTGAAGGTGAGCCTGGAGGACATGGCCGGCGCCGAGACGACTTTCACCACGCTGATGGGGGATAAGGTGGCCCCACGGCGGCAGTTCATCGAGACGCACGCGAAGGAAGTGCGCAACCTGGACATCTGAGATGACGAATCCAACGAACAATCCCCATAAAGTCCCGGCGGGGTCGGACGAGGCCCTCGGGAACATCGCGACGCACGACATCGGCGAGGAGATGAAGTCGTCCTACATCGACTACGCGATGTCCGTCATCGTGGGCCGGGCCCTTCCGGACATCCGGGACGGGCTCAAGCCGGTGCATCGCCGCATCCTCTACACGATGGACGAGATGGGCTTGAAGCACAACAAGCCCTACAAGAAGTCCGCGCGCGTGGTCGGAGACGTGCTGGGCAAGTACCACCCCCACGGCGACATGGCGGTCTATGACGCGATGGTGCGCATGGTCCAGGACTTTTCCATGCGCCATCCGCTCGTGGACGGACAGGGGAACTTCGGCTCGGTCGACGGCGACCCGGCGGCGGCCTATCGGTACACCGAGGTGCGCCTCGCCGCCATCTCCGACGAGCTGCTGGCGGACATCGACAAGAACACGGTGGACTTCGTGCCGAATTTCGACGGCTCGCTGGAGGAGCCGACCGTCCTGCCGGCCAAGCTCCCGAACCTGCTGGTGAACGGGTCCACCGGCATCGCGGTGGGCATGGCGACGAACATGCCCCCGCACAACCTCGGAGAGGTCTGCGACGCGGTCGCGGCGTACATCGAGAACCCGCGGATCGACGTCAAGGATCTCATGAAGATCCTCAAGGGACCGGATTTCCCGACCGCCGGGATCGTCCGCGGAAAGACGGGGATCCTGGACTATTTCGAGACCGGGCGCGGGTCCATCCGCATCCAGGCCAAGACCGAGATCGAGCCGCTCAAGGGAAATCGCGAGGCCATCATCGTCACGGAGCTCCCCTACCAGACCAACAAGGCGCAGCTCCTGGAGACGATCGCGGACTTGGTCCGCGATAAGAAGATCCCGGATATCTCGGATATCCGGGACGAGTCGGACCGGCGCGGGATGCGGGTCGTCATCGAGGTCAAGCGTGACGGCAACGCGAACGTCGTTCTCAACCAGCTCTTCAAGCACACGGCCCTGGAGACGACGTTCGGGGTCATCATGCTGGCTCTTGTCGAGGGGCGCCCGCGCGTGCTGCCCGTCCGGGACATCCTGGGCTACTACGTCGAACACCGCAAGACCGTGGTGGTTCGCCGGACCCGCTTCGAGCTGCGCAAGGCGCTGGACCGGGCCCATATCTTGGAAGGCTTCCTGATCGCGCTCAAGAACTTGGACGAGGTCATCAGGCTCATCCGCGGCTCGAAGGACCAGGCCGAGGCCCGGGACAAGCTGGTCCACACCTTCAAGCTCAGCCTGGCGCAGGCCCAGGCCATCCTGGACATGCGCCTGCACCAGCTTACGCGCTTGTCGGCCGCGGAGATCAAGAAGGAGTACGACGAGCTCATCAAGCTCATCGCCGAGCTCCGGGACATCCTGAAGAACCCCAAGAGGGTCCTGGCCATCATCCTCAAGGAGTTGGGCGAGCTCAAGGCGAAGTACGCGGACAAGCGCCGGACCGCCATCACGACCGAGCGGGCGGAGATGACGCTCGAGGACCTCATCCAGAAGGAGGAGGTCGTCATCACTCTGTCCGAGGGAGGCTACGTCAAGCGCATCCCGGCAGAGACATACCAGGCCCAGAACCGCGGCGGCAAAGGGGTGACCGGACAGTCGGTGAAGGAGGAGGATTTCCTCAAACACCTTTACGTGACGGACAGCCACGCGACGCTTCTCTTCTTCACCAACCGCGGCAAGGTCTACGCCTTGAAGGCGTACGAGATACCGGAGGGCAACCGGCAGTCGCGCGGCAAGGCCTTGGTGAACCTGCTTCAGCTTTCGGGTGAAGAGAGGGCCACCTCCGCCATCGCCATCCGCTCCTTCGAGGAGAAGAAGGGCAAGGAGAGCTTCCTGTTCCTGTGCACCCGCAACGGCACGGTGAAGAGGACGGCGTTGGCCGATTTCGCCAACATCCGGCGCACCGGCATCGCCGCGATCACGCTGGAGGAGGGCGATGTGCTGGTGGAAGTGCAGCACACCACGGGCAAAGACGAGATCATCATCGGGACCCAGCACGGGCGCGCCATCCGCTTCCCGGAGAAGGACGTCCGGGAGATGGGCCGCGCGGCCATGGGTGTGCGCGGCGTGCGGCTGGGCGAGGGCGATGTCGTGGTCGGGATGGAGGCCTGCCAGGAGAAGCAGGGCAAGACGCTCCTGACGGTGTGCGAGCACGGCTACGGCAAACGGTCCGAGCTCTCGGAGTACCGCGACCAGCATCGCGGCGGCGGCGGCATCATCACCATCAAGGCCACGGAGCGCAACGGCTCCGTCGTGGGCATCAGGCTCGTGCGCGACGAGGACGACCTGATGGTGATGACGGCGAGCGGGATGGCCGTCCGCCTGCACTGCAAGGACATCAAGACCATCTCCCGGAACACCCAGGGAGTACGCCTGGTCCGCCTCAACGAGGGCGACAAAGTCGCCCGCGTGGCCGCGGTGGTGGGCGAGATGGCGGGCGGCGCTCCGCCGCAGGGCGCGACGCCGCATGGCGGGACGGCCCCGACTCAGCCCGCCCCGAAACCGACGGGTCCGGATACTCCCGGCCAGAAGTAGGGGCGAGCGGGCAGCGGCGCGCCAGCGCGCCATCTGGAGGCGGAGGAGGAAAATCTCTTTGTTTCATTGCACTTCATCATTTCCAATGATGGCGCCATCATTGGAATTCGAAAAGCACCAATATTTCAACGGTTCTTTTTCTGCTGGGTCCAGATTTTTTTGTCTTCCCCAGGGTCGCCGCGAGAACTATGGGCGCACACGTGACCAACATCCTCCAGAGGGTCACGGTGCTGTACCGCCTCCGGCGGTACGACCACAGTCGACGTCCGTTTTAGACCTCGTTCGCGCGGGATAATATGGAGGGTTTCAGCTTGGTCCCCCATACCGCGGACATCGGTCTGGCGATATCGGGAGCCACCTGGGAGGAGTTCTTCCTGAACGCGGCCCGGGGGCTTCTGGAGGTCTACGGAGCGTCCTCGGCGACCGGAGACTCCGCGGGAAGAGCCGCCGTGGTCCTGGAGGCCCCGACGCCCGAAGACCTTCTCGTCGACTGGATCAATGAACTGATCTTCGTCGTATCGAGCGAGCGGTGGCTTCCGACGGACATCCGGGTGAAGGAGGCCGGCCCCTCGGTGCTGCGCGCGCAGGCCGAGGGACCGAGGCTGGACGCCCGGCTCGCACGGGAAGTCAAAGCCGCGACCTACCACGGCCTGAGGGTCGGAAAGAAAAGCGGGCTTTGGACCGCCACGGTGATTCTGGACATATGAGCCATCGGGTCCGCAAGATCGACGCGTGGAGGTTCGAGATTCCCAAGACGGGCGGGATGCTCGTGCCGGGACTCGTCTACGCGTCCGAGAGGATGATTCCCAAGATCGAACAGGAGCGCGTGGCCGAACAGATCGAGAACTCCGCGCACCTGCCCGGCGTCGTGGACGCCGTGCTGGCGATGCCGGACTGCCATTGGGGCTATGGGATGCCGATCGGCGGGGTCGCGGCTATGGATGTCGACCAGGGAGTCATCAGCCCCGGCGCGGTCGGATATGATATCTCCTGCGGCGTGCGCTTGGTCCGAAGCGATCTGAAGGCCGAGGCCGTAAAGGCCAGGGTCGAGAAGCTCATGGACGCGCTCGACGCCCGGGTGGCCTCGGGAGTGGGCAAGGGCGGGCCGCTGCGCGTGGGGAAAGACGAGATGGGACGCGTGCTTTCGCGCGGGGCGCGCTGGGCGGTGGAGAAGGGTTTCGGGGACCGGGAGGACCTGGAGGCGGCCGAGGAGGAAGGGCGCGTTCCCGGGGCGGACCCGGACGCGGTGAGCCGGCGGGCCCAGGAGCGCGGCTCGGACCAGGTCGGGACGCTGGGGAGCGGAAACCACTTCCTCGAGCTCCAGGAGGTGGAGGAGGTGTTCGACCCCGGCATCGGGGCGGTGTTCGGGCTGTTCCCGGGCCAGCTGGTCGTCCTGCTGCACACCGGATCGCGCGGGCTGGGCTACCAGGTATGCAGCGACTCCCTGAGTGTGATGCAGGGCGCCGTGGGCCGCTACGGCATCCGCCTCCCGGACCGGCAGCTGGCGTGCGCCCCGCTTGGTTCTCCGGAGGGCAGGGCGTATTTCGGCGCCATGGCCGCGGCCGCCAACTACGCCCTGGCGAACCGACAGGTCATCACGCACTTCATCCGAGAAAGCTTCATGCGGGGGCTCGACATCTCCCCCCGGGACCTGGGCATGCGCCTGGTCTACGACGTGAGCCACAACCTGGCCCGGATGGAGACCCACGGGGGCCGCCGGCTCTGCGTGCACCGCAAGGGAGCCACGCGCGCGTTCCCGGCCGGCCACCCGGACGTGCCCGCCATGTACCGCGGGGTCGGCCAGCCCGTGCTCGTCCCCGGGTCCATGGGGACGTTCTCTTATGTGTTGGTCGGCACCGGCCTGGCCATGACCGAGACGTTCGGCAGCGTGTGTCACGGCGCGGGCCGCACCATGAGCCGGAGCCAGGCGCTCAAGCAGACGAGCGGGCACCAGCTCTTGAAGGACTTGAACGCGAAAGGCATCGCGGTGCGCACCGAGGGGCTCCGCGGACTGGCCGAGGAAGCGCCGGCCGCGTATAAGGACGTCTCCGAGGTGGTGGACGTGTGCGAGCGGGCCGGTCTAGCCAGGAAAGTGGCCAGGATGAAGCCGCTGGGAGTGCTGAAAGGCTGAATATTGGTAGAATCTGCCCCGTGAAGACACTTCTCTCGTGCGCCGTCGTCCTGCTGTTGTCTTGCGGCTCCGCGGCCGGCCAGGTCGTCATCCAGGACGTGCGGTGGCAGTTGGCGCTGCAGCTGCAGAAGCAGAAGAAGGAGTACCACGGCCTGGAGAGGTGGTTGTTCCCCCCCAGCCAGAAGTGGAAGATGCGGACGCGGGCCGTGGTCACCCTCCTGAACAAAGGGGGGAAGACGGGGCGCGCGGCCGTGCTGCGGTACGCGTTCAGCGCCAGGCTCCGGCGCATCGGGCAGGAGGGAGAGGGCGCCTGGACCCTGCCGTTCATCCTGGAGGAGCGGCACGTCCCGCTCGTCCGCAAGGACGCGTCCGTGGAGGTCCCGGTGTACCCGAACCGTGTGGAGATGGACTCCTATCTGCGCCGGGTCTACGCCATGGGCTACTGGCCGGACATGCTCAGCGTGCGCGTGGTCCTGAACCCTCAGCCAGGGGAGACGTTCGACGAGAGGGTCCGCGAGAAGAGCCTGGAAATAATCTGGAAGACGGCGCCAGGGAGCGCAGAACCCCATGAATGACCCCAAATTCCTCCGCAGCGAGCCGGAAAAGGCCAAGAAGGGGATACTCGACCGGGGCGGGAGATACCTGCCGGCGCTGGAGAAGTTCCTCGCGCTGGACGCGGAGCATCGGTCCCTGCTCCAGGAAGTCGAGGCGATGCGCGCCAAGCGCAACGAGTCTTCCAAGACCGTGGGCAAGGCCAAGGCCGCGAAAGACGAGGCCCTGGCGGCCAAGCTCATGGCCGAGGTCACGCAGCTCAAGACGCAGATGGGCGAGCGCGAGGAGCGGCTCGACAAGCTTTCGGAGGAAGTGAGGGAACTCCTCCTCGGGATCCCGAATCTCCCGCACCCGAGCGTCCCGGTGGGAAAGTCCGCCGAGGACAACAAGATCGTCCGCAGCGGGCCGGCCCCCGCGGAGCGGACTTTCAAGGTTCTGGATCATGCCGCCCTGGGGGAGAAGCTCGGGCTCATGGATTTCGATGTGGCGGCCAAGCTTTCGGGATCCCGCTTCTCGGTGCTCAAGGGCGCGCTGGCCAGGCTCGAACGGGCCGTCGGGCAGTTCATGCTGGACCTGCATACGCGCGAGCACGGCTATACCGAGGTGTGGGTCCCGCTCATCGTCCGGCCCGAGGTGGCGCTGGGAACGGGGCAGCTCCCGAAATTCGAACAGGACCTCTACAAGACCGGCCAACTCGAGGACTCGGGCGAGGGGAGCAGCGTCTACTATCTCATCCCCACGGCCGAGGTGCCTTTGACCAATCTCGTGCGCGAGAGCGTGCTGGAGGAGTCCAGCCTGCCCATCCAGGTGACGGCCCTCACCCCGTGCTTCAGGCAGGAGGCGGGGTCCTACGGCAAGGATGTGCGCGGCCTCATCCGTCAGCACCAGTTCGACAAGGTGGAGCTGGTCTGGATCACCCGGCCCGAGGACTCCATGGAGGCGCTCGAGAGGCTGACCTCCCACGCGGAGAACGTGCTCAAGGCCCTGGGGCTTTCGTACCGGGTCGTGGCGCTGTGCACCGGGGACATGGGGTTCGCTTCAGCCAAGACCTACGATCTCGAGGTCTGGATGCCCGGGGAGAAGCTCTGGCGCGAGGTCTCCTCATGCTCGAACTGCTGGGATTACCAGGCCAGGCGCATGAACGCCAGGTTCAAGCGGGGGCCCAAGGCCGCGCCCGAGTTCGTGCACACGCTCAACGGGTCCGGGGTCGCGGTGGGGCGCATCTTCGCGGCCGTGCTGGAGAATTATCAGCGCCCGGACGGCGGAGTGGATATCCCGGAGCCTCTGCAGAAGTACTTCGGGGACAAGATCCTGAAGTCTACCAGTCCGGCGGGATGCCGAGCCGGGTCTTGAGTTCGGTCTCCATCTCTCCCAGACAGCGTTTGGCAACGGCCGAGTCCCCGGCGTGGGGCTCGAAGAGAGCGCGGAACCGGCCCCAGCCTTCCTTTCCCTTGCCCAGCTCCTCGTAGTCGAAATACAAAGAGAGGGCGGACCCCAGGAAACCGCCGTAGTCCTGCGTTTTGCGGGGGTCTGTGGAGGACAGGCCGGCCTCCAGCGCGCGGATGTCGTCTTCGTAGAGACGCGGGAATTCCTTGGAGACCGGGACGAGCCTCCCCTCCCGGAAGGCATGGACCGTGGTACGGAACGCGGACTGGGCCATGCTGTGGAAGGACTCGCACTCGATCTGGAAGAACTGGCCGAGCGGGCGAGAACGGGACACCACCTCGGGCGGGCCCTTGGCGTCGAGGTCCTCCAGGCGGCCGTAGGGTAGGTCCGCGAGCCTCGCGAGCCCGCCTCCGGAGTAGCGCAGCAGGACCAGGGTCTCCTGGCCGACCGCGGGCAAGGTCTCGTGATACGCCAGCACGCGCGAGCCGTCCCGGAGGAGGTCCGGGATGAGGCCGTTTTTGTGGACGGGGTCCAGGCGGATATTCTTCGAGAACCCGGGCTCGAGAAAGACCAGCTTGGCCTTGCTCTTGGAGACCAGGAAGACCCGCAGGTACTCGCGTCCCCCCCCCTCCTTGGCGTAGAGATGCACCACAAGAGAGGAGGGCCCGAGCCTGGCTGTCGCTTGGCGGACGAGAGCGAAGCCTTGTCCCGCCATCTTCTCCTTTTCCTGCTGCAGCGGGGTCGCGGCGAAGGAGCTGGCGCAGAGCAGCGAGGACAGGATGAGCGCGGCTGCTTTATGGGAATTTGTATTCATGCACAACCCTGACCTCGTGGCGGGCATCGCTTGGCACCCTGTCGCCATCGAACCGTCGGCCATCCGGCAAGTACCATTCGTTCTGCGTGATGCGCACAATGCCATCGGATGAAATGTCTACCTCACCGGGCAGATGACCGACAGACTCATCAATGAAGTAATAATGCGTCGCTGCTTTGGCTACATCAAGGAATAGCTCAAAGCGTTTCCATTGCCTAGTTTCCGGATCTCTATGAGGTCCCACGTACAAATTGGAGAACCGTCCGCCTTGAAACAGCCGGAATGGTTGTGGGCCCGTCTGATATGGCCCAAGCCGGAGCATCTCATCGCCTGCCCGACCGAAGAGATGAATTCTGCCAAACTCAATCCAACTTTCACCGAATCGCTCGTTGTAGGGTTTGGCCATTGCAACCAATAGCCGTGTGCCCCCAAGCAGGACAAGGGCTGTGTTGACCTCGCCATCCAAGGCCTTCGAGAATAGCTGCCGGCATTCGCCGTCGTAGTATCGCAGGGCGCTTGCCGGGACGTCTGTCGTTGAGTTATGGAGGTCGAACCTCGCGAGATGCGTCCCGTCATCCGAGGCCCAGGCGAACGTATTGCTGACTTTCGCCTTGAGTGCGCTCCAGGTGTGCTGCTCCTTCAGCAAGAACTGCACCGCAATCTTCCCGTCCTTGTAGCATTGCCACCGCGCCCCGCTCTTGACCCAACCAGTCGGGCTTTCTGTTGATCGGGACACGGCCGGATTCCCGGCATCCTCGCTTGAAGCCGCGTGCGCGCACGCGGGCAAGAGAAGCGCGTACATCAGGAGGCAGCGCATCAAGGCCGAGTCATGGAAGATAACGGGCGCGGGAAATCTGGACCTGAAAAAGAAATTATCCAACAATGAGCGACGGTTTTTCCTTTCGAATGATGGCGCCATCATTGGATTTGGAAAAAGGAAGGCAGCACCGCTATTTTTTCTCCTCGTCCTCCAGATTTTTCCGTCGGCCCAAAGAGGCCGGCATGAGCCGGCGCATCATGGGCGCGTTGCCGCAGCTACGGCTCCTGGAGCCGCTCGAGCATCTTCTCTCGCGTCAGGTGTTCCGTGGAGCCGTCCGGCCTGAAGGACGAGAAGGATTCCCCCTGCTTCACGCAGCAGGCCCACCCGTCCGGCCCGACCAGGCGCAGGTGGTGCTCCTCCGAAGAGCGGGGCAGGGCGCGGACCGAGGATTTCCGGGTGCCGAGCCGGTATATGGCCAGGGCGTCGCTCCAGGTCTCCCTCTCCGGGATGAGCCCGTAGCCGCGCACGGCCAGGAACGCGCCGTCCGAGGAAAGAGCGAGCTCCTCGATGCGGCGGAACGAGGTGTAGTCGAGGCGGAGCTTGTCGGTCCCCTTGCGGTCGATCACCAGCAGCAGGGGCCTCGCGGTGGCGTAGGGGTCCGTGTCCTGGAGCAGGATGGCCACGGTCCCGTTCTGCGCGACGCGCAGGCCGCTGGCTCCGCTGGGGCTCCCGACCGCGTGCTTGTCCGGCAGCCTTCGGCCCCAGAGGATGCGGCCGTCCTTGTCGAGGAGCTTCAATGAGGAGCGGATGACGGTCGCCTTGGCCGGGCTCGGCGCCTGGCGCGCGTCGATGTGCAGCCCCACCTCGCTCAGGAACTCGTCGAGCACGCCGAAGAACGGGGCCCTGAGGGAGAACAGCAGGCGGCGACGGCCGCCGGGGTCCGGACCCGGCGGCAGGCGGATTTTCTGCGGGGCGGCGTCGCGTCCGGAGCGGAACACGCTGACGAGGTTCTCTCCCTCGGTCCAGCGGAAGAGCCCGTCCGGCGAATCGTGGACGGCCCGGCCGGACCCGGACTTGATGCCGGAAGGGGGAAGGGGCGGCTCTTCCGCGGCCAGGGCCAGGACCGACAGCAGGAGCAGGAGCGTCCGCATGGTCTGGAGGTAGTATATACCGGATTCGTGGCGCGGAGCAATTTTATATAGTCTCTCTCATGAACAACGGCTGGACCATCGAGGACTCCGCGACTCTCTACAAACTCGCCGATTGGGGGTTGGGCTATTTCGGCATCAACGGGAAGGGACACGTCGTGTTCCATCCGAACGGCTCCCCGGAAACGGCCATCGACGTCAAGGCGGTCCTCGACGACGTCCTCTCGCGGGGGATCAAGCTCCCGGTCCTGCTGCGCTTCCAGGACATCCTTCGCGACCGCGTGGTGAGCCTCAACAAGGCGTTCGAGAGAGCCATCGCCGAATACAACTACAGCGGCCGCTATTTCGGGGTCTATCCCATCAAGGTGAATCAGCTGCGGGAGGTCGTCGAGGAGATTCTCGACGCGGGAGAGCCGCATCTGGTCGGCCTGGAGGCGGGGAGCAAGGGCGAGCTCATCGCGGTCCTGGCCATGAACAGCCAGGGTTGCCTCACCATCCTCAACGGCTATAAGGACGAATGCATGATGCGCCTGGCCTGCATGGGCGTAAAGCTCGGCAAGCAGGTGATCGTCGTGGTCGAGAAGCTTACCGAGCTGGAGGTGCTGCTGCGCGCGGGGCACGAGCTGGGGGTGCGTCCGCTCATCGGGATCCGGTGCAAGCTGCAGACCGAGGGGAGCGGCCGATGGCGCTCCTCCGGCGGGCACGCGGCCAAGTTCGGCTTGACCACCCCGGACATCATCGCGGCGATCAGGGAGCTGCGCAACCGCAACATGCTCGACTGCCTGAAGCTCGTCCACTTCCACATCGGATCGCAGGTGACGGACATCAAGCACGTCAAGGACGCCGTAAAAGAGGGGGCGCGGGTCTACGCGAAGCTCCGGAAGATGGGCGTGGGGGTCGAGTACGTAGACTGCGGCGGCGGGCTCGGGGTGGACTACGAAGGGACGAACACCCTGAGCGACTACTCGATGAACTACACGCCCGAGGAGTACGTCCGCAGCGTGGTGTATTCCGTGCAGGAGGTATGCCAGCAGGAGAAGGTCCCGGAGCCGCATATCGTGACGGAGACCGGCCGCGCGCTGGTGGCGCACCACTGCGTCCTTGTGACCAACATCTTCGGGGTCATCGAAGCCGGGGCCTCGCCCATCTCGGTCGAGGAGTCGGAGAGCGAGTCTCGCGTGGTGCGCGAGATGAGGGACATCATCCGGGCGCTCAGCGTGGACAACCTGGCGGAGAGCTACCACGACGGGCACGAACGCATCGAAGAGGCCTACTCGATGTTCAAACTCGGGTTCTTGGAGCTCGAGGACAAGGCCAAGGTGGAGACGCTCTTCTGGCAGCTCTGCGCCGAGACGAAAAGGCTGCTGCCGCAGGCCGAAGTGGTCTCCGAGGATCTTTCGGAGATGCTGCAGGAGCTCAACGACCAGTACCTGGCGAACTTCTCCGTGTTCCTCTCCCTCCCCGACGCTTGGGCGATACAGCACCTGTTCCCCGTCATGCCGGTGCACCGACTCGACGAGAAGCCGGTGCGCAACGCCGGCATCGTGGACATCACCTGCGATTCGGACGGGCGGATCGACGAGTACGTGTGCAGCGAGGGGGGCGGCCTTAGGCTGCCCCTGCACGCCTTCGAGGGAAAGCCTTATTTCCTGGGGATATTCCTGGTCGGCGCGTACCAGGCCACCATGGGGGACATCCATAACCTGCTGGGACGGGTGACCGAGGTGCACGTGTTCCGCGACGACGAAGAGCCCGGGGGCTACTACCTCGAGGAGATCATCACCGGACAGCGGGTCCGCGACGTGCTCTCCAGCGTTCAGTACAGCGAGTACGACCTGTCGCGCATGATCAAGGACGCGATCGAGGCCAGGGTGAAGGCCGGCAAACTCAAGCCGCGCGAGGGCGTGGACCTGCTCAACTTCTATGAGGCGGCCCTCGAGGAATACACCTACATAGACCCGCACGGCCGCGGTCCGGCCCTGGGGACGGGCTCCTTGGGCGCGGATGCGGCGGCGGCCGCCGAGGCGTCTACGGACAGGATCTCTTCCTAAGCCAGCCCTTCTTCAGCAGGTGCTCGGCGATCTGCACCGAGTTGAGCGCCGCTCCCTTGAGCAGGTTATCCGAGACGATCCAGAGGGCGAGCTCCTCCCCGATGCCGCTGCTGCGCACGCGGGCCACGTGGACCGGAGCCGTTCCTGCCGCTGAAAGAGGGGTCGGGTAGGACCCCTCGGGCCATAGGTGGACCCCGGCCGCGCGGGAGAGCAGCTTCTTGGCCGCGGCCGGCGCGAGGCGCCGGGCGGTCTTCAGCCAGACGGCCAGCGAGTGTCCCCGCAGGGTCGGGACGCGGACCGCGGTCGCGCTCACTTTCAGGGCGGGGGCGCGCCAGATTTTGCGCAGTTCGGCGCGCACCTTGCGCTCCTCCGCGCAGTCGCCGTTCTCGTCGAAAGAACCGACCTGAGGGAATACGTTGAAGGCGATGGGGCGCGGGAGGGCGCGGGAGGCGAGACGCGGAAGGGCGGGAAGCGGTTCTTCGGGGCGCAGCGCCCGGGAGCAGCGGCGAAGCTGCGAATAGAGTTCGAGCAGGCTCTCGCGCCCGGCTCCGGAAACGGCTTGGTATGAAGCGAGGCGGACCTCGCGGATGCCCGCGCGGGAGTGGAGCGGATATCCGGCCACGGCGAGCCCGGTGAGCGTGCAGTTCGGCCCGGCGATGAGGCGCGAGCGCGCGGATAAGGAGGAGGCGTTGACCTCGGGTATCACGAGGGGGACGTCGGGGGCCATCCGGAACGCCGAAGAATCGTCGATGACCCAAACGCCGGCCGCGGCGAGACGGCGGCCGTATCGCAGGGAGACCTCGTCGCTTGAGACCATGAAGACGAGGTCCGCGGAGCGCAGGAGCTTGGAGGCGGGCGCGGGCGCGCGGAGGAGGCGTCCGCGGAAGCGGACCGACGCGTCCGAGCGGCCAGAGCTGAAAGGAAGCAGCGCTCCGACCGGGAATCGCCGCGCCTGAAGGGTGGCGAGGAGGATGCGGCCGACCATTCCCGTGGCGCCGACCACGGCGACGCGCAGGCTCATGGACGGGAGTCTTCGACCGGAGCCTGGACGTGCGCGCCGGCGGTGCGGTTCCCAAGGCTGTCCTGGGCCGCGCCGCGCAGGAAGGCGCCCTTGCCCGAGAGGGCGGCCTTGGGGATCGTGAACGAATAGGGCGGCATTCTTCTGTACGAGGAGGCGCGGCGCCACTCGAGCTCGTCGGTGGAGGACTCGACCCAGGCGAGCTCGACGTCGGTTCCGGTGACCGAGAAATCGACGACCACGGCGTCGCGCGCGCGCTGCGCCGCGGCCGGGGACACGGAGATGCGCGTATTGAGAGAGGACGGAACGAGCTTCAGGGCGAGGGCGGGCTTGAGGTTTATGGGGACCTGCAGGGCATCGTTCTCCCACCTGGGGGGAACCCCCTGGATGGAGTGATTGTTCCAGGCCCGGCTCTCCCCCCCCTTCTCGACGGAACTCTCCTGGAGCGCGGCGAGTATGGGCGAATGAGCCGCGTCGCGGAAATCGCGCGTCGGCGACCAGATGATGAGATAGTTGGGCCGGGTCGTGCTGACGAGGGGGATCGGGACTTCGGCCCAGAACCACTGAGAGGGGCCGACTCCTTCGAGGGGCACATCCAGCGTGTCGGCAAGGAAGAAGCTCTGCTCCGAGGAAAACCCGGGCCGCTGAGAGATGGCCATGTATATCTTGCCGGGGATGACGGCCGGACCCCTGGAGGAGCCGCGCTGCGGCCGCGCCTTGGCCCGGCCGAGTTTTGCGCCGATGAAGGCGCGGCCGAATTCGCCGGCAGGCGCTTGGGGCAATTTCACGATCCAGGCATTGTCAAAACCGATGTACCAGTTCTCGTCAGCTCCGCCGTCCGCGAAACGTCCGAAATCATTGAGATTTGGCGAAAGCGCAACATAAATCGGGCCGGAATATTGTTGATAAGATGAATCATCTATATTTTCATCAAGTTTCGCTTCTTGTTCGATATCATTGATCGGGTCTGGATTCGGAGAGCGGAATTGGGCCTGCGCTGATACGATGACGATAAATAGTAATATGTTCATTATTTTATTAGTCTTTTCATTATTTTGTCGAATTCCTGGATGCTATAAAAATGTACTATTATCCGCCCTTTCTTTTGGTCCACTGCTGTTCGGATCTCAACCCTTGTTCCAAGACTCTGCTCAAGTTCTTTCTCGAGAGCACGTACATCCGCGGATTTCTCGAAACGGCGCGGCTCCTGTCCCGAACGCTTGCTTCTGAGTTTCTTTCCTTGTTCGATCTGCTGAGCCAGACTCTCGACATCTCTAACAGATAGCTTTCTGTCCAGCGCGAGGCGGAAGAGTTTGTCTCGTTCCAGCGGCTCAGCCACCATCAATAGAGCCCGCGCATGCCCTTCTGTCAATCGCCCGAACTGAACAGAGTTCTGAATCTCGTCTGGAAGGTCAAGGAGCCGCAAGGTGTTGGAAATCGATGATTTTGATTTTCCAACGAACTGACATAGGCTGGTTTGCGACACGCTGAATTCCTTCATCAAACGTTTGTATGCGTGTGCGGTTTCTATGGCATTCAAGTCATCGCGTTGGATGTTTTCAATAAGAGCGATGGCCAGACGCTCTTTGTCATCTTTCGGGTTCTTTACTATTGCGTTGATGTGGGTCATCCCTGCGAGCTGGCAGGCCCGAAGCCTTCTTTCTCCAGCCACGAGCTCATAGGAATTATTTGATTGGTCGAATGACACCAGGATCGGTTGCGCCAGCCCATGTTCTTTTATGGATTGAGATAATTCGCTTAGCTTTTCCGGGTCGATGTTCTTTCTAGGTTGGAATCTATTTGGGGTGATGGATGCGATCAGGATGGAGCGGATGCTTGTCGGGTCAAATGCCGCAGAAGCCTGCTCCCCGGTCTTTCTAAGCAATTCCTCGAGTCCACGGCCAAGCGCCTTCCGCATATTTAGAAACCCTCCTAACTAGCTAGTTGAGCCGCATTCCGCGCCAACCTCGACGCGAGAGGAGCTCGCCGGCGAGCGCCAAGTACATCTCGCTGCCGCGTGAACTCGGGTCATACTGGAAAATTGTTTTTCCAAAGCTTGGCGCCTCTGCCAGGCGGACAGAACGCGGGATGTGGGTGCTGTAGAGTTTTTCTCCAAAGAACCGCGTAAGCTCTGTCTTGACCTGTTGGGCGAGCGTGTAACGGGGGTCGAACATCGTTAATATTCCACCCTCGATCTCCAACCCGGGATTGAGATGCTCCTGTACCTTTCTTGTCGCACCAACGAATTGGGCCAGACCCTCCAGAGCGTAGTACTCTCCCTGAATCGGGATGCAGACCCGATTCGATGCGGCAAGGGCGTTGATCGTCAACAATCCCAACGACGGAGGACAGTCGATGATTATGAACGAATAGGTCTCTTTGATGGGCGCGAGCGCTTGTCCAACCCTGTTTTCACGTGAAACCAGGCCGGAGAGCTCGACCTCGGCCGAGATCATCTGCGGGGAAGAACAAACGAGATCGAGAAGTTCCACATCGGTTGACCGGATGGCTGATTCGATTGGGTGGCCGCCAACGACAGAGTCGTAGATTCCAAGGGGTTCTGCGTTTTTGTCAAAACCGAGGCCGGATGTTGCGTTGCCCTGCGGGTCAAGGTCCAACAGCAATGTTTCTTGACCGAGATGCGCCAGGGCGGCGGCAAGGTTTATCGCTGTTGTTGTTTTCCCGACTCCGCCTTTTTGATTGGCAATGGCTATGATCTCTGCCATGGGTTGCCTCGGGTTGTTTTCACGTGAAATCAGAGATTCGATGGTATTACATGCGCGCCGGGCAAGTCAAGGGCGTCAGTCCATCGCGCATTAAAAATAGGCGCGTGAGTGTTATATTTTATCAATCAGCGTTTACGGAAAAAAGACCGCCGAACGTTTACACGCGTTCGGCGGTCTTTTTTCTGGAATCAGACCTTGGCGGCCGGCGTCGGAACCGAGGCATCATCGAGAAGGGCGTTCCACTTCATCCCTTTCCGACCGCGCCAGGACCCCTTGTGATACGCGTAGGACGCGAGGAGCGGGAAGGCGAGCGTGGCCTCGGAATAGACCATCTGTTCGTGGACCACGTCCACCTTGCCCCAGGAGCACGCCTCGCGGAGCGTGGAGCCGGAGAGGGCGCCATCGCGTTCGTCGGCTACGGTGATCTGGACCGCGTACTTGTGCATGCGGGTGGGAAGGCCGATCATCTCCGCGCCCACGGTGATGTCCTGGGCGAAGTTCTTCGGGACCCCGCCGCCGATCATGATGAGCCCCGTCTCTTTCGCCGCGAGCTTAACCCGGACAAGCTCGCGGAAGTCCTTGGCCGAGTCGAGGGTGGCGTGGCGTTCCGGATTGTGCCACTGGTGGTGGAGCAGCCCGAACCCGGCGGAGCAGTCCGAGAAGGCCGGGACGAAGATGGGGACGCCCTTCTTGAAGCACTCGAGGACCACGGAGTCGCTGACTTTCGCGTGTTTCACCAGATAGCGTCCCATGTGCTCCAGGAATTCCCTGGAGGAATAGGGCCTGGGCTCGATGAAGCCCGCGATGTTCGAGATGGTCTTGTCGCATTCCCCGAGCTCGTCTTCGTCGATGAATGTGTCGTAGATGCGGTCGATGCGCATGGAGCGCATCTTCTTGTCGTCGACCCACTTGGTGCCCAGGTAGTGTTTGAAGCCGAGGGCCTCGAAGAAATCCTGGTCCACGATGACGGCTCCCGTAGACACGATGGCGTCCACCATGTTGTGGCGCACGAGGTCGTAGACGACGCGCTTGAGTCCCGCGGAGAACAGGGATCCGGCCAGGGTGAGGATGACGGCGCAGTCGCGGTCTTCGAGCATCATGTCGTAGATGCGCGACGCTCGCGCCAAGTCCCTGGCGGAGAAAGCCATCTTGGACATGGCGTCGATGAGTGGCACGGTGTTGTGCTTCGTGATGTCGATGTGCTCGATCGGAGTCTTGAGGTAGTCTGCCTTCTGCGCCATGATCCCTCCGCGTTCCAAAGAGTGGGAAATGATATAAAAAGAATTTCAAGAAACCAACTTCATCGACGGAGCGATAATGTTGTAATCTTTCGCGTATGATGCCTTTACGCGCGCGCGCAGCGATGCTCTTGCTGCTTTTCGGAGTCATCGCGCCGTTTTCCCAAGCCGCTTCTGCGCGCACAAAACGTCCCGCTCGGCCCAAGAGTCATCACCGGCGCAAAGCGCAGCCGGCCGCCCCGGAACGGCCGCGGGTCGCGCCGATCGCTCGGACCCTCGGCCCGGGCCGCTGGAGCCCCGAGGTGCGCGACGCTTTGGACCGGATGATCCAGGAACGCGGCTCCACCGCGGCCGGCTACTCTGCGGCGGATCCCCCTGTGGCCGTGTTCGTGTGGGAGAAAGTGGCCGTGGTCCACTCCCTGGGCGATGCGTTGTTCCAGCGCTTGGTGCGCGAGGCGGAATTCAAATTCAGTCCGGAATTCTGGACGCTGTTCCCCGCGCAGTACGGACGCAACCGCGCGCGCGCCGCGCATGAGGGGTTCCGGTCGCAGCCGCGGCCGGCGTGGGACAGGGACCCGTACTATGCGATATACCGGAAGACCTTCCTGAAGGCCTTCCGTTCAATGTGCAAGGCGTGGGGGGAGGCGAAGTGCGTCCGCTGGCGGGAACAGCTTTGGGTCGGGTTCGCGGAAGACGAGGCCCGGCGTTACGCCAGGAACGTCCTGGTCGATGAGCTGCGTCGGCCCGTGGGCGTGGAGAGCGTGCCGGAGTATGCGGGGGACCCGGATCCCGCGCAGGAAAACACGGGGCTTCGCCGCATCCCGGAGATGGAGGACCTTTTCGCGAAGCTGCGCGCGCGAGGGTTCGACGTCTGGGTCCTCTGTTCCGCGAACCAGATGGCCGCGGAAGAGTTCGCGAGGGAATACGGCGTATACCCCGGCCGCGTCGTAGGGTTTCGCGCCAAACTCGCCGGGGAGCGGCTGAGCGCCGACGTCCTGATCCCGGCGCCCGTCGGCTCCGGCGACGAGGAGGCGGTGGTCATGTTCATCGGCAGATCGCCGGCGTTGATCGTGGGGGGGGCCGAGGATGCGGGCCTCTTGTCCTATGGCCGGGGGGTGCGCATCATGGTCCTGGACCCGGAGAAGGCCAAGGCTGCGCCGCGCAGCAAGACATGGATCGTGCAGCCGCGAATGAGCCCGTCGAGAGAACCGCAAGAGCGCGCGGCCAGCGAGACGACCGCAGCATCGGAGTAGCGTTTGTTTTTGCAGGGTATTTTTGTATAATACCCAACGCTATGGCGAGTGAAAAACAGGAAGAGGTCGGGGACCTTTTCGTCACCGAGAACCTTCTGACCATCAAGCTCCTGCCCAGCCGCAAGAGTGCGTCGAAACCCATCCGCTGGTTCGTGGGCGGGCAGGTGATAGACCACCAGAGCGCGGCGCGGGACATCGCGGCCGTTGTGGAGAGGCTTCAGGGCAAGTCGCGCGTGGTGCGCGGGTTGACGCTGATGACGGACCAGGGGACTCAGGCGGATCTTGGGTCTACCGGCCTCCACCGGGCCGTGAGGCGCGCCGGCCTTACCCCTCTGAACTGAAGCGATACAGGGCTTGGGCGTTCGTCGTCGTGGCCCGGGCCACTTCCTCCGATCCCACGTTGAAGAGCTTTGCGATCGCCGCGGCGATCGCGACCACGGCCGCCGGCTCGTTGCGCTTGCCTCGCTCGGACTGCACCGGAAGATAGGGGCTGTCGGTCTCCAGCACGATGCTGCTCAGGCCCGCGGCCGCGATCGCGCCGCGGAGCCGGTCGTTCTTCGGATAGGTCACGGGGCCGTCCACCCCGATGGCGAAACCCAACGCCACGGCGGCCTCGGCCTCCGCCGTCGATCCGGAGAAGCAGTGGAGCACTCCGCGCAAGCGCGCGGGGGGCGGCGGGGCGGGCGCGCGGTAGAACTCCCGGAGTATGGATAGAAGGTCCGGGTACGCCTCCCTGCAATGGAGCACCACGGGAAGCCCGGCCGCTTGCGCGGCGGCGAGCATGCGGGGGAGTTCGCGCCGCTGAGTCTCCCGGGGGACGGGAGACCGCGCGTAGTCGAGGCCGAACTCTCCGGCGGCCACCACGCCGGGGGAGCCGGCCGCGCGGCGCAGGGACTGCGCGTGGCCGTCCCGCCAGCGGTCCGCGTAGTAGGGGTGCATGCCGAGCGAGCAGTAGAGGCGGCCCGGCAAGGAGGCGCAGAGCCCGAGCGCGCGCTCCCAGCCCTCCGGTTCATCCGCGATCTCGACGATGCGGCAGACCCCGGCCGCGCGCGCCCTCTCGAGGACGAGGGGGCGGTCCGCGTCGAAAGAGGGGTCCAGGAGGTGGGCGTGAGTGTCCACCCACCCCATCAGAGGCCCGGTCTGTCGTGAGGGGAGACTTCGACGAGGCTGGAGAGGACGGCGGTGAAGGTGTCGTTCTCTTCCCCGCCGAGGAGGGTGTAACGCACTTCCTGTCCGACGATATACGCAGAGACGGACTTGAACGGCTTCTCGACGTTCACGATGAACGCGGGCATCCCGCTGACCGCCATGGAGCGGGAGGTGTACGTGGACTTCTCGCGGGCGAGCTTCTCCGTGGCCCAGAGCTTGACCGCGTTGATGTCGATGGTCCCCTGCGGGACGCGGCGCGGGGTCGCCTCGATCCGGAGGATGCCGAGCTGACCGTAGAGCCCCTCGTGCAGGAAGTTCGTGGGGCTCGTGCCCTTCGGGCAGAGATGCACGACCTCCAGGGTCTTTTGCGCGTCCGCGAACGAGCGGTGCGCCTCGTAGCCGGGGGGGAGGTTGAGTATATAGCCGTAGTGGCCGCGGAACGGCGACTCGGTCGTGACCTGGATATCGCCGAGGCCGTCTTCGGGGTTCTCGCGAACGGCTTTGGGATCCGAGGCGGAGCGCCCCGACAAGCCCAGGTATACGGCTCCCGCGAGCAGGAGCACGCCGCAGACGAGCGCGTAGAGAGCGATGTTCGGCTTGCCGACGGGCTCGTCGTCTTCCTCCGCTTCCGCGAAAGCCGCCTCGATGTCGGCGGCGGAGAGGCCCTCCTTTGCCAGGAATTCTTTCACCGCCGCCTCTCCGTAGCGCGGGACGTTGGCGCGGATGTAGGAAACGATATCTTGATCTATCATGAGAACGGCTGGGCCCGGCAGGGATTGAACCTGCGACCCTCCCGTTATGAGCGGGACGCTCTAACCGCTGAGCTACGGGCCCGAATCAAGTCCGTATTACTTCTTCCAGGGCCCTGTCCCGCGCGCAGCGCGGGGCGGGCCCGAATCAAGTCCACGCATATTATAAGGAATTTAATGTTGTGGACCTATTGAGAAAAACCACCGGCGGAGGTGGCGGCAGTTTTGTTGCCATCCGACTGGTTCAGGACATGACCCCTCGTCAGAAAGCGCAGGACATCCTCACCGTGCTCGGGAGCGTCGAGGCGGAACACCGCACCCTGCAGAGCCTCTTGCTGCGCCATCAGGAGTCCCTCGTCGGGCTGGACTTCTCCTCCGCCCTGGGCGTGCTCGAGGACTTCGCCCGCCGCACCTGCAGGCACCGCCGCGTGGAGGAGGACGACCTGCTCCCGGTCTATTCCAAGTTGAGCGAAGTACCGCCCGACGGGGAGCCGGAGATATTCCTCCAGGAGCATCGGGAGATCGAGGAGCAGCTCGACTCCCTGCTCACCGCGGCGCGGAGCATCAGCCCGTCGGGAGACCGGCGCGCGGTGGCGGTGCTCGTGGAGCAGGCCGCGCGCCTCCGGGTGGCCATAGAGCAGCACATCCGGCGCGAGGAAAAGACCCTGCTGCCGGCGCTCCGAGCTCAGCTCGCTCCGAAGTAAGAGTGGATTTCAACCAGTCCCCGTTCCTCGTCATCTGGGAACTCACGCGCGCCTGCGGCCTGGCCTGCCGGCACTGCCGCGGGGAGGCTATCCCGGGACGCGACCCGGCGGAGCTCGGCACGGACGAGGGCAAGCGCCTGCTCGACGATGTCGCGGAGATGGGCACGCCCATCCTCATCCTTTCGGGCGGGGATCCGCTCGAGCGGCCGGACCTCGAGGCGCTCGTACGGCACGGCAAGGCCGCGGGCCTGCGCGTCGGGACCATCCCCGCGGCCACGGAAAAGCTGACCCGCGCGCGCCTCCGCGCGCTCAAGGAGGCCGGCCTCGACCAGCTCGCGCTCAGCCTCGACGGCCCGGAACAGGCGATCCACGACGAGTTCCGCGGGACTCCCGGCGCGTTCGAGAAGACCCTCCAGGCCGCGCGCTGGGCCGCGGAGGAGGGGCTGCCCCTGCAGGTGAACACGTGCATCGGGCCTTGGAACATGGGGCGCTTGGATGGGATGATCAGTCTGGTCAAGAGTCTCGGCATCGTGTTCTGGGAGGTGTTCTTCCTGGTCCCCGTCGGCAGGGGAAGGGGCTTAGAGAACCTGCGGCCTGAGCAGTTCGAGGCGGTTTTCGACCGGCTTCATCGGCTCAGCCTTGAAAAGCGCTTCATCGTGAAGGTCACCGAAGCGCAGCACTACCGCCGATTCGTCATGCAGCGGGAAGACTCGGCTGAGAAAGTCCGGGACATCTTGGCCAGACCGCGCGGCGCGGGGGGGAGTCTGGGGCAGTCTCCGGTCGCGGTGAACGCGGGGAAAGGGTTCGCGTTCGTGGACCACAGGGGGAAGGTCTTTCCTTCTGGATTCCTGCCCATCGAGGGGGGGGATGTCCGGCAGCGGCCCTTGAGCGGGATATACAGGGAAGCCGGGGTCTTCAGGGAATTGCGGGACCCGTCTTTGCTGAGGGGAAGGTGCGGAGCGTGCTCGTTCCGGGAGGTCTGCGGGGGCTCCAGGGCCAGGGCATTCGCCCTGACCGGGGACTACCAGGAAACGGACCCCTGCTGCGCATATCAGCCATAATTATTAAGGAAAACAGGCGAAATCTCGCCTGGCACGAACGTTGCAAATATTATCAGATGGTCGTTAGAGGAGGGCACTGTGGGTTCGCAAAAGAAGATCCCGGTTGTTGATGAATACGGATTCTACGAGATCCGGTTCGACTCCATCGGCGGGTTGGGCGCGCATCTTGCCGGCCAGCTCCTGGGGGAGGCCGCCGCGATTAAGATGGGCATGAATGCCCTGCACTTCTCTTCCTACGGGTCTGAGAAGAAGGGCTCTCCCATCAAGTCCTTCATGCGTTTCGCCGAGGCTGACCGGGAGATCCGCAGCTGCAGTCCCGTGGAGCGGCCGCACATGGTGGCCGTGTTCCATGACGCCTTGCTCAAGACCCCGGGCATGCTGGCCGGCCTGCGCAGCGGGGGCACGCTCATCATCAACACGCGCAAGAGCTACGATGAGATCAAAGCCGTCCTGCCGACCAATTGCCGCATCTACCTCATCGACGCGCTCACCATCTCCCTCCAGGAGAAGAGCCGGGTCAACACGGCCATGATGGGAGCGGTCGCTCAGCTGAGCGGCTTTTTGGACCCGGAGGCCGTGCTCTCCACCCTGGCGGACGCCTTTCAGAAGAAGTATCCCGCCGCGGTCGAGGGCAACAAGAAGACCTTCCTGCGGGGCATGAAAGAGGCGAAGCTCGTCTTCGAGCCGAAGGGAGCGAACGGGACCAAGGACGAGAAGCCTCCGCGCCCGAAGCCCAAGTTCGGCTATCTCAACGCCCCCATCGGGGGCGCCATCCTTGAGGCCGGCAATACGGCCCTCAAGGACATGAGTTCCTCACGGCAGGGCTACCTCCCGGTCTGGCACGAGGACAAGTGCGTGCACTGCGGCCTGTGCGACCTAGTCTGCCCGGACCACTGCTTCGTGTGGGCGATGGAGAAGGCCGCCGAGGCCGGCAAGCCGGACCGGACCAGGCTCAAGGGCATAGACTACAGCTACTGCAAGGGCTGCCTGCGCTGCGTGGACTCCTGCCCCTCCGGCGCCCTGACCAAGGAGTTGGAAACCGAGGGGTACGCGAAGGAGCACAGCGTTCCCCTGTTCCCCGAGGTGCGCAAATGAGCACGAAGACGATGGAGAAGGAAGAGAAGAAGGGTTTGGCCAAGCAGACCGTCACCTTCAAGAGCGGCAACGAGATGGCGGCGCTCGCGGACGCCAACATCAACTTTCACGTGATGGGGTTCTACCCCATCACCCCGTCCACCGAGGTGGCGGAGAACCTGGAGTCCATGCGCGCGGACGGCGAGCACGAGATCTGCATGATCGCGGGCGACGGCGAGCACGGCGCGGCCGGCATCTGCTACGGCGCCTCGGTCGGCGGCGGCCGGGTCCTCAACACGACCTCGTCGCAGGGCATCCTCTACTCCATGGAGCAGCTCCCGGTGCAGTCCGGGACCCGCATGCCCATGGTCCTGAACGTGGCGTGCCGCACCGTGAGCGGCCCCCTCGACATCCGGGGCGACCACTCGGACATGTACTTCGCGCTCAATGCGGGGTGGGTCATGCTCCTGGCGCGCAACTCACAGGCCGCCTACGACATGAACTTCATCGCGGTGCGCATCGGCGAGCACCCGAAGGTCCGGCTTCCGGTCATGGTGCTCTACGACGGGTTCTTCACCAGCCACCAGAAGCGCAAGGCGCAGATCTTCGAGAAGAACGATCCCGCGGTCAAGAAGTTCCTGGGGAGCCCCAACCCCCCGTTCCACGCATTGGACCCGAACAAGCCCATGACGTTCGGGCCCTACATGAACGACCCGGACCTCATCAACAACAAGTATCAGCAGCACCAAGCCTTCGAGGCCGCGCTCAAGGAGCTCCCCGCCATCTTCAAGGAGTTCGAGGAACTCTCCGGCCGGCGCTACGAGCTCCTCGAGACCTACCGGATGGAGGACGCGGAGGTCGCGCTCTTCCTTCTCAACTCCGCGGCCGAGACCGCCAAGGACGTGGTGGACCAGCTCCGGGCCAAGGGGCAGAAGGTCGGGCTCATCACGCCCGGCGCGGTCCGCCCCTTCCCAGTGGCTGAGCTCCAGAAGGTCTGCCGGAACCTCAAGGTCCTGGTCATCGGCGACCGGGCGGACTCCTACGGGTCCGGCGGCGGAAACATGGGCCACGAGGTCAAGTCCGCGCTCAAGGACGACCTCGAGAACAGGACGATCTGCATCAACAAGGTCTACGGGCTCGGCGGCCTGGACTTCTATCAGGAGGACGCCGAGGAGTGGTACAAGATGGCCTTCGACGTGGCCAAGAGCGGGGGCAAGAACAAGCCCAAGTTCGACTACCACGGCGTCACCCCCGGCGACCCCAAGGTCGTGATGAAGCCCGTGCTCCCGCCCATCCAGGAGCACGAGACCAAGAAGGGGCTTATCAAGGTGGAGCAGGACCCGGAGACCCACAGGCTCAAGGTGAAGCTCGCCCCCCTGCATAAGTTCACGTGCATCCCCAACCGAGTGGCTCCCGGGCACGGCGCGTGCCCGGGCTGCGGCATCTTCTCGAGCCTGCGCCAGTTCTACATGGGGATCGAGGGTCACGTGGTGACCCTGTTCCACACCGGCTGCGGCATGGTCGTGACCACCGGGTATCCGGGCACGGCTCACCGCGTGACCTACGTCCACAACTTGTTCCAGAGCGGGGCGCCCACGCTCTCCGGTCTCGTGGAGATGTACCACGAGCGCCAGAGGCGGGGGGAGCTGCCCAAGGACCAGGAGATCACCTTCATCATGGTCTCCGGCGACGGCGGCATGGACATCGGCATGGGGCCGACCATCGGCACCGCCAACCGCAACCACAAGATGATCATCCTGGAGTACGACAACCAGGCCTACATGAACACGGGAGCCCAGCTCTCGTACACCACGCCTATGGGCCACCAGACCAGCACGAGCCAGGTGGGCTCCAAGGCCTCGGGCAAGGCCTACCACCACAAGGACACGGTCCAGATCATGGCCGCGACCCACATCCCGTACGTGTTCAGCGCGGTCGAGGGCTACCCCCAGGACCTCATCAAGAAGGCGGCGAAGGCGCAGTGGTACGCGCGCCGCGAGGGCATGGTCTTCGGCAAGGTGCTCTCCTTCTGCCCGCTCAACTGGAAGGTGGCGGACGACGCGGGCAGCAAGGTCACGCAGGCCGCGGCGGACTGCTGCTTCTTCCCCCTCTACGAGGTGGAGAAGGGCAAGACCACCTTGACGTACGACCCAGAGGCCGTGGGGCGCCGCATCCCGGTGCGGGACTACTTGGGCATGATGGGCAAGACCAAGCACCTCCTGTCCGAGAAGAACAAGCCGGTGCTCGAGGCCGCGGAAACGGAGATCGAGCGCCGTTGGCGAAGACTCAAGGCCATGCACGAGCACCCGCTCCTCTAAAGGATGCCGTGATAAAAGGTTAGACGTTTCTATAAAGGGATTGAAGGTTAGACGTTTCTATAAGGGATAAAAAAATGCCGATCAAGCTAGGGACGAAGACACCGATGCCGATGCTGGACCCCGTGGAGCGCAGCCGCGTCTTCCGCGAGGTCAATCAGGGCTACGACGAGGCGCGCGCCAGGTTCGAGGCCCAGCGCTGCCTGGAGTGCGAAGACCCGGACTGCGAGAAGGGCTGCCCGGTGAACGTCCCCATCCAGAAGATGGCGGGCCTCATCGCGGACGGCCGCTTCGAGGACGCCCTGCGCGCGGTCAAGGCGGTCAACGCGCTCCCAGCCGTGTGCGGCCGCGTGTGTCCGCAGGAGACGCAGTGCGAGAAAAAGTGCCACATGGCCAAGAAGTTCAAGCCCGTGGGCATCGGCTTCCTGGAAAGGTTCCTTGCGGACTGGGAGATCGCGAACGGCCGCCTGGTCGAGGAGCTCCCCGAGCCGCGCAAAGAGAAGATCGCGGTGGTCGGCTCCGGCCCGGCCGGGCTCACGGTGGCGGGAGACCTCGCGCGCCTGGGCTATGGGGTCAAGATCTTCGAAGCCCTGCACAGCTCCGGCGGGGTGCTCCGCTACGGCATCCCGGAGTTCCGCCTCCCCAAGAAGATCCTGGACTTCGAGATCGACGGCCTGAGGCGCTTGGGCGTGGAGATCGAGTGCAACGTCGTCGTGGGAAAGACGATCTCCATGGAGGAGGTCCTGAAGGAGTACGACGCGGTGTTCGTGGGGACCGGCGCCGGCCTGCCTAATTTCCTGAACATCCCCGGCGAGAACCTCACGGGCGTGTACTCCTCCAACGAGTACCTCACGCGCGTGAACCTCATGAAGGGCTACCTCTTCCCCCAGTACGACACCCCGGTGCAGGCCGGACGCCGCACCGTGGTCTGCGGGGCGGGCAATGTGGCCATGGACTCCGTGCGCAGCGCCCTGCGCCTCGGCGCGGAAGAGGCCGTCATCGTGTACCGCCGGACCATCAAGGAGATGACTGCCCGAATCGAGGAGTACGAGCACGCCCTCGAGGAAGGGATCAAGTTCAACTGGCTGACGACCCCGGTGCGGCTCATCGGCGACGACCGCGGCTGGCTGAAGGCCGTGGAGCTCGAGAAGATGAAGCTCGGCGAGCCCGACGCCTCGGGCCGCGCGCGGCCGGTGCCGACCGGCGAGAAGTTCATCATGGAGTGCAACACATTCGTCATCGCGATCGGCAACAGCCCGAACCCACTCATACCCATGACGACGCAGGGGATCAAGACCAACAAGTGGGGCGGGATCATCGTGGACGAAAACGGGATGACCTCGAAGGATAAGGTCTACGCGGCCGGCGACATCGTCACGGGCGCAGCCACGGTCATCGAGGCGGCCGGCGCGGGAAAGAAGGTCGCTGCGGCGATCCACAAGCGGTTGTCCGGAGGCAAATAGATGGCGCAAGCGTCACTGGAACGAGTCAGGGATATCGCGAAGAAGAGCAAGGGCCGGTCGGCCCTCATCTCCGTGCTTCAGGACGTCCACGCGGAGTACAACCACCTCCCCGAGGGCAGTCTGGAGATCATCGCCGAGGAACTCAAGACGCCGCTCTCCGCCGTGTACGGCGTGGCGACGTTCTTCAAGTCCTTTACGTTCAAGCCGCGGGGCAAGAACGTGGCCACGGTCTGCCTCGGCACAGCCTGCCATGTCCGCGGCGGGGCGCAGGTGGCGGCCGAGTTCGAGCGGCGCCTGGGCGTCCCTCCGGGAGAGACCACGCCGGACGGCCGGTTCACTCTCGAGACCGTGAACTGCCTCGGCTGCTGCGCGCTCGGCCCGGTGGTGGTCATCAACGGCAAGTATCACGGCCAGGTGGGGCTCAAGGACGTGGAGAAGCTCATCCGGCAGTACTCCGGACAGCACTGAACCTTAAATATAAAGGAAGCGGGTCATGGGCAAAGAGAACGCTGGCACCAACAAGATCGGGAAACCCGGGGACCTTGAGAGCCTGAGGAAGCGGTTCCAGGCCGAGCAGGCGGAGTTCAAGACCTGGATCAGCGTCTGCGGCGGCACGGGGTGCTCCGCGGCGGATTCCAGGCCTCTGCACGAGGCATTCCAGAACGAGATCGCGAAGGCGGGCCTGAAGGCCAAGGTCGGCCTGAGGCTCAGCGGCTGCCACGGCTTCTGCGAGCACGGCCCGCTCGTGGTCATCTCTCCCGAGGGCATCTGCTATGAGAAGGTGAAGCCCGAGGACGCGCGGGAAATCGTCGTCCAGACGATACAGAAGGGCGAGGTCATCGAGCGCCTCCTGTTCGTGGACCCGCAGACCGGCAAGCGCGTCAAGCTCGAGAAGGACATCCCCTTCTACAAGAAGCAGGGGCGTGTCCTTCTGGAGGCGAACAACCTCATCGACGCCACCCTCATCCAGGACTTCATCGCTGTCGGCGGCTACAGCGCGTTGGCCAAGGCCCTCGGCGGCATGAAGCCCGAGCAGGTGCTCGAGGAGGTCAAGAAATCCGGGTTGCGCGGCCGCGGGGGAGCGGGATTCCCCACCGGACAGAAGTGGGAGCTTTGCCGCAAGGCGGCGGGCCAGGTCAAGTACATCATCTGCAACGCGGACGAGGGAGACCCGGGCGCGTACATGGACCGGAGCGTGCTCGAGGGCAATCCGCACAGCGTGATCGAGGGGATGATCCTGGGCGCGTACGCCATCGGCGCGCAGAGGGGCTTCGTGTATGTCCGCCAGGAGTATCCCCTGGCCGTGACGAACTTGGGGATAGCCCTGGACCAGGCCCGGGAACTCGGCCTGCTCGGGCAGAACATCCTGGGCTCGGGCTTCAGTTTCGACATCGAGATCAATCGCGGCGCGGGAGCGTTCGTATGCGGCGAGGAGACCGCGCTCATCGCGTCGGTCGAGGGCAGGCGCGGCATGCCGCGGCCCAGGCCCCCGTATCCGGCCCAGAGCGGGCTCTGGGACAAGCCCACGAACAACAACAACGTGGAGACCTGGGCGAACGTCCCATTCATCATCCGCGAGGGCGGCGAGAAATTCGCCAAGATCGGGACGGCGACAAGCAAGGGGACCAAGATATTCTCCCTGGTCGGCAAGATCAACAACACCGGCCTCGTCGAGGTCCCCATGGGGATCACCCTGCGGGAGATCGTGGAGGGCATCGGCGGCGGCATCCCGGGGGGCCGGAGGTTCAAGGCCGTGCAGACCGGAGGCCCGTCGGGCGGCTGTATCCCCGAGAAGCATCTCGACCTGCCGGTGGACTACGAGAGCTTGACCCAGGCGGGGTCCATCATGGGCTCGGGCGGCATGATCGTGATGGACGACGCCACCTGCATGGTGGACGTGGCCCACTACTTCCTGAGCTTCACGCAGGACGAGTCCTGCGGCAAGTGCACCCCCTGCCGGATCGGAACAAGGCAGATGGTGGAGATTCTGGCCAAGATCAAGCGGGGCGAGGGGACGATGGACGACATCGCGAAACTCGAGAAGCTAGCCGAGCTCGTCAAGACGACCTCCCTGTGCGGGCTCGGGCAGACCGCGCCAAACCCCGTGCTGACCACGCTGCGCTACTTCCGGGACGAGTATGAGGCGCATGTGAAGGAGAAGCGCTGCCCGGCGCTGGTCTGCAAGGACCTCGTGGTCTACGAGATCTCCGAGAAGTGCATCGGCTGCGGCGCCTGCCGCAAGGCCTGTCCGGTGGGGTCCATCAAGGGAGAGCCCAAGAAGAGGCACTCCATCGATCCGGAGACGTGCATCCGCTGCGGGACCTGCCTGAGCGCGTGCCCGGCCAAGGTCCAGGCGATCGTGAAGAAGTCGCCGGCCCGCAAGCCGGCGGCGGTCCGTTCTTGACAATCCGTTGAGTAGCGAGGGACGCATGAGCGCTGAAAAGAAGACGGTCAATCTGACGGTCGACGGCAAGAGGGTGTCCGTGGAGCAGGGCGCGACCGTGCTGGATGCGGCGCGCAAGGCGGGCGTGTACATCCCGACCTTGTGCGACCACGAGGGTCTCGCCCCTTACGGCGGCTGCCGCCTGTGCATCGTGGAGATCGAGGGCAAGCCGGGGACGCCGGCCTCGTGCAGCACGCCTGTCGCCGAGGGGATGACGGTCCGGACGGACAGCCCCAAGGTCCAGGACCTGCGGCGCGGAGTGCTCGAGCTCATGCTGAGCGAGCATCCCAACGTCTGCCTCGTCTGCAGCGACAAGGCGATTTGCTTCGACGCCATGGAATGCACCCGCAAGGCCGAGATCACCACGGGCTGCAAGACTTGCCCGAAGACCGGCCGCTGCGAACTCCAGAACGTGGTCCATCACCTCTACGGCGACAAGGGGCCCACGCTGACGCTTCCCTCGAAGTACAAGTCCGTGCCGGTGGAGCGGCAAGACCCCTTCTTCGACCGCGACGACAACCTTTGCATCCTGTGCGGCCGCTGCGTGCGGGCCTGCGGGGACGTGCAGCTCAACTACGTGCTCGACTTCTCTTTCCGCGGCAGCAAGGCGCGCATCGATACGCCGTTCGGCCGCGCTCAGAAAGACTCGGGGTGCCGCTTCTGCGGCGCCTGCGTGGACGCTTGCCCGACCGGGGCGCTTTCGGACCGCGTCCGCCGCTGGGAGGGCAAGATCGACTCCCAGGCCGCGACCACCTGTCCGTACTGCAGCACCGGCTGCCGGCTCGACTTGGGGATCAAGTCCGGCCGGGTCGTGGAGTCGACCCCGCGCAAGGACGCTCCGAACTCCGGGGACGCCTGCGTGAGAGGCCGTTTCTCCGTGGTGGAGTTCGTTCGCAGCGTGCGGCGCTTGAAGTTCCCGCTGGTGCGCCGCGGCGGCGAGCTTATGGAAGTCGAGTGGGAGACGGCCCTGAAGGCCGCGGCCCACGGGATTCTCCACTCCAAGCCCGAGAAGGCGGCGCTGCTCGCGTCGGGGAGCCTGACGAACGAGGACCTGTTCGCGGCCCACCGGTTCGCGAAAGAGGTGCTCAAGACCGGGAACATGGACTCCTCGCTGCGCCTCTCCTACGGCCCGCTCCTCGACGGCTCCTGCGGACCGCAGGCCTCGATCGAGGACCTCGAGTCCGCTTCCGCCGTCCTCGTGGCCGGCGGAGACCCCGACTTCTCGCATCCCGTCCTCGCGCTCAAGCTCAAGCGGGCCGCAAAGGCGGGGAGGACGAGGCTCGTCCTCGTCAACCCTCACGCCACAGGACTCTCCGAGTGGGCGGAGGCCGACATCCGCCATGCGCCCGGCGACGAGCGGCAGGCTCTCGAGAAGGCGGCGCAGTCGCTGAAGGGTTCGAAGTCGACGGTCATCGTGTTCGGCACCGGGCTCATGAGGCGGCTCGACGGCGGCGCCAACCGCGACGCGGTCGCGGCCCTGGCCAAGACGCTCTCCGCGAAGGTCATGCCGCTCTACAGTCGTGCCAACGATAGGGGAGCGAAAGAGCTCTCCTCGTTCTTCGGCTCGGCCGGACTGCGCGCGAGCGAGATCCTGCAGGCGGGACGGACCGGGCAGCTGGATCTCTTGTACCTGGCCGGGGAGGACATGTGGGCGGGCGCCAAGCGGCCCAGGTTCGTCATCGTGCAGGACATGTTCCTGCCTTCCGAGGCGGGCAAGATCGCGGACGTGGTCTTCCCGGTCTGCTCGTTCGTGGAGACGGAAGGGACCTTCGTCAGCCTCGAGGGCCGCTTCGGTCGGTCGCGCCAGGCGGTAAAACCCCTCGGCCTGTCAAAGGCCGATTGGGAGATATTCGGCCTGCTCGCCAAGAAGGTCGGCGCCAAGGGTCTGGAATGGATGAAGCCGGCCGAGGTCCTGGCCGACCTGGCCAAGACCGTGCCGTTCTACAAGGGAGTCTCGTTCGAGGCGGTGGAGAAGGGCGGCTTCTTCGGCAAGACGTCCGAGGCCAAGAGGAGGGAAGAGAAGGCCGGGCGCCGCGTGTTGGGAATGGTGCCGGAGCGGCCGGACCGGGAGTATCCCTTCGCCCTGGTGGCCGAGTACGACGAGTACGCGCACCGCTCCACCCCCCTCGGGGCGGAGGTCCCCGGGATCCGGCACCTGCAGGAGATCGCCTTCGTGGTGCTCTCCCAGTCCGATGCCCAGGCTCTTGGGGTGAAGGACGGCGTCCCGGTCCGGGTCGTGTCCAGGCGCGGAGCTCTTTCGGCGCGGGCCTCGGTCCGCGCGGGAGCGCGGCCGGGAGTTGCCAGGGTCCTCGCGCGCAGCGGCGAGGCCTCCCCGGCCAAGGTCCTCGACGGCATCCTGGACCCGGCGAGCAAGACGCCGGATGAGACGTGCGCGGTGCGCATCGAGAAGGTGTGAGGTCAACCATGCATAAGATCATCGAAAGAACGCGTCTGGTCCCCAACATCCACCTCTTGAGGGTCTCGGCCCCGGACGTGGTGCGCAAGGTCGAGCCCGGCAACTTCGTGATCGTCAAGATCGACGAGACGGCGGAGCGCATCCCCCTGACCGTTGCGGATTGGAACAAGGACGACGGGACTCTCTCCATCGTGTTCATGACCGTGGGCGCCTCCACGCATCGTCTCGCGCAGCTCAAGGCTGGCGACGAGATCGAGACCTGCGTCGGCCCCCTGGGCCGGGCCATGGAGGTCGGGAAGTTCGGCACCGTGGTCTGCATGGCCGGCTGCTACGGCATCGGCGCCATCCTCCCGGTCGCGCGCGCTCTGAAGAAGACGGGCAACAAGGTCATCATGCTCCTCGAGGCCAAGACCAAGGACCTGGTCTACTGGAGGGAGAAGTACGAGGAGTTCGCGGACAAGGTCGTCCTCGCCACGCTCGAGGACGCGCCGGACGGCAAGAACCGCATCGTGGAGGCGGTCGAGAACCTGGTGAAGGGCGGCGAGAAGATCGACCGCGTCATCGCCTTGGGCTGCTCGCTCATGATGATGCGCTCCTCCGAGGCGACGCGGCCGCACAAGATCAAGACCATCGTGAGCCTCAACCCGGTGATGATCGACGGGACGGGCATGTGCGGGGTATGCCGCTGTTCCGTGGGCGGCAAGACCAAATTCGCCTGCGTGGACGGGCCGGACTTCGACGGGCACGAGGTGGATTGGAAGCAGCTCTTCTCCCGGAGGCGTTCGTACCTCGAGGAGGAGATGCGGGCCTTATCCGAGTTCGAGTGCAAGATCTGCAGCTAGGGTAACACCCAGGACTCGAAAGGGCGGGGACAGACGGCGCTGCCCCCGCCCTTTTCGTCTATCCGGACGTCCGAGCCCGAAGGCCCGAGAATCCCCAGACGCAGAGCCCCACGGCCAGCAGGGCGAGGGCGGCGGCGCCCAAGCGTGCAGCCAAGCGTTTTTGGCGCTCCGCCTCGAGCCGCGCGAGAAGGGTCGCGTAGTCCGCGTCGTCGCGCGCGAACAGGACCTTCATCTCTTTCAAGAACGCGTCGACTTTCTTCTCCTCCGCATCGGTATCGAACAGGGTCGCCAGGGACTGGTCCGGGGTCTGCCCGCGGCCGGTCTTCGCGCGACCCACGACCCGGATGCCGCTGACATAGAGCTGGCGCTGCCGGATGTCCCGCAGTACCGAGTGCTTCGCCCGAAGCGCGTCGACCCGCTCTTCCAGGCGGGACCGGAGCCCTGCGTGTTCGGGGGCGATGTCGTCGAGCGAGGAATAGCGCGGATATCCGAGCTGGAGCCTGCGGAGGTCCTCCGCGAGGGGGAAGAGTTCATCCATCTGCTTTTGCGCGTCCTCGAAAACGGCTCGGTCCCCCTCAAGGATAGCGTTCGCGCGCGGCGCTTCCGAGGCGAAGGCGGCGTACAGAAAGGACAAGGCGAGCGCATGAAGCGTCATGGAGTACGTTCGTTATTGTAGCAGACTCGGACCGATTTGCCGTCGAGGCCGCCTAAATTCTATACTTGAAATGACATATAGACGGTACCTCAGGAGAGACCCCATGCCCGCATCCACGTTGAGCCGCAAGTCAGGTCCCAGCTCCGGTTCCAAGAAGAGCGGAAGACCGATCTACTTCTTCGGAGGAGGCCGCGCGGACGGCAACGAGTCCATGAAGAACCTGCTCGGCGGCAAGGGCGCCAACCTCGCCGAGATGGCCGGCCATCCCAGCCTGCGGCTGCCGGTGCCTCCCGGGTTCACCATGACGACCGAGATCTGCACCTACTACTGGCAGAACAAGCGGACCTACCCCAAGGGCCTGCGCGAGCTCGTGGACGAGAACCTGCGGCACGTGGAGAAGCTGACCGGCAAGCTCTTCGGCGACCCGGCCAACCCGCTGCTCGTGTCCGTCCGGTCCGGAGCGCGCAAGTCCATGCCGGGCATGATGGAGACCATCCTGAACGTCGGCCTGACCGAGCGGACGATCCCGGGGTTCATCCGGCTCACGAACAACGAGCGCTTCGTGTACGACTCCTACCGGCGGCTCATCATGATGTACTCGGACGTGGTCATGGAGAAGGCCGAGGGCATCGAACCGGCCGACGACATGGGCATCCGCAAGCAGCTCGAGCGCATCATGCATCACATGAAGGAGCAGCGCGGCGCCAAGCAGGACACGGACCTGAGCGCGCAGGACCTCCGGGAGCTCTGCACCAAGTTCAAGGCCAAGGTACGCGAGGTGCTGGGCAAAGAGTTCCCGGACGACCCCATGGCCCAGCTCTGGGGTTCGGTCGGCGCGGTGTTCGCCTCCTGGATGGGCAGGCGGGCCGTGGCCTACCGGAAGATCGAGGGCATCCCGGAGGAGTGGGGGACCGCGGTCAACGTGCAGTCCATGGTGTTCGGCAACATGGGCGACGACAGCGCCACGGGCGTGGGGTTCACACGCAACCCCGGAACCGGGGACGACCGTTTCTACGGGGAGTTCCTGGTCAACGCCCAGGGAGAGGATGTGGTGGCGGGCATCCGGACCCCGGCGCCCATCAACGAGGCGAGCCGCAGCGACCAGAGCCGGAGCCTCAAGAGCCTCGAGCAGGTCATGCCGCAGACCTACGAGGAGCTCGCGGACATCCGGGACCGGCTCGAGAAGCATTACCGGGACATGCTGGACATCGAGTTCACCATCGAGAAGGGCAAGCTCTACATGCTGCAGTGCCGCGTGGGCAAGCGGAACGGGCCCGCGGCCGTGAAGACCGCGCTCGACATGCTCAAAGAGAAGCTCATCTCCAAGGAAGAGGCGGTCAGCCGGGTCACCCCGGCCCAGCTTGACGAGCTCCTGCACCCCATCCTCGACCCGTCGGCCGAGGCGGCCAACAAGCCCCTGGCCAAGGGCCTGCCGGCGGGCCCGGGCGGAGGGCGCGGCATGATCGTGTTCACCGCCCATGAGGCCGTGCAATGGGCCAAGGACGGCAAACAGGTCATCCTGGTCCGCGAAGAGACGAACCCCGAGGACGTAGAGGGCATGCGGGCGGCCCAGGCCATCCTCACGGCGCGCGGCGGCATGACCTCCCACGCCGCTCTCGTGGCGCGCGGCTGGGGGAAGTGCTGCGTGGTGGGCTGCGCGGCCTTGTCCGTCGACCTCCGGGCCAAGACCCTGACCGTGGACGGGCAGACCCTGCGCGAGGGCGAGTGGCTCTCGTTGAACGGCTCCAAGGGGCTCGTGTACAAGGGCCAGCTGCCACTGCGCGACGCCAGCGAAGGGAATCAGATGCTCGACGCCTTCCTGAAGCTCTGCGATTCCATCCGCAGGCTCAAGGTGCGGGCCAACGCGGACACTCCCGAGGATGCGACCCGGGCGCGCAAATTCGGGGCCCAGGGCATCGGCTTGTTCCGGATCGAGCACATGTTCTACGGCAAGGGCTCGGCGGAGCCTCTTTTCAAGCTCCGCAAGATGATCGTATCCAAGACCGAGGAGGAGCGGCGCCTGGCGCTCGACGAGCTCTTCGGACACATGAAGGCGGACATCAAGGCCACGCTCAAGGCCATGAACGGCCTGCCGGTCACCATCCGCACCATGGACCCGCCCCTGCATGAGTTCGTCCCGCACGAGAAGAAGGCGCTCGAGGAGCTGGCCAAGAGCCTGAACGTGAGCCTCGACGAGCTCGAGAAGCGGGCCGCCGGACTGCGCGAGTCCAACCCCATGATGGGGCACCGCGGCGTGCGTCTCGGGGTCACCTACCCGGAGATCACGGAGATGCAGGTGCGCGCCATCCTGGAAGCCGCCGCCGAGCTCATCAAGGAGGGGATGAAGACCATCCCCGAGATCATGATCCCGGTGGTTTGCACCGAGGCCGAGCTGGCGCACCAGTACGCCATCGTGGAGAAGGTCTACAAAGAAGTGCTCAGGAGCAAGGGGCTCAAGGCCATTCCGCACATGGTCGGGACCATGATCGAGATCCCCAGGGCCTGCATCGTGGCGGACCGGCTCGCGGGCGTGGCCGAGTTCTTTTCCTTCGGCACCAACGACCTCACCCAGATGGGCTTCGGGTTCTCCCGGGACGACACGGGAGCCTTCATGGGAGACTACGTGGAGCAGGGCATCCTGCCCGCGGACCCGTTCCAGACCATCGACCAGCTCGGCATCGGCGAGCTCATGCGCATGGGCGTGGACCGCGGCCGCAAGGTGCGCAAGGACCTGAAGATCGGCATCTGCGGCGAGCACGGCGGCGAACCGGCCTCGGTCATGTTCTGCCACAAGATCGGGCTGGACTATGTGAGTTGCTCGCCCTTCCGCGTGCCCATCGCGAGGCTCGCGGCCGCGCAGGCGGTCATTCAGGAAAAGAAGAAATAGCGGCGCGCGGATGGATCGTCAGCGGGGCTCGCCTTCGGGCGGGCTCCGCCGTTTTTCAGCCTTTGAGGGATCTTCGGATCGCGGACAAGAGCTCTTCGTTGGAGAACGGCTTCTTAAGGACACCCTCTACGCCTTCGGCCGGCACAGCCTTTTCCGGGCTCCCCGCCATGAGGAGTATCCGCAATTCGGGCCGCAAGTGCTTGAATTGGGCGATGGTTTCCGACACTGGCCGGTCGTGGAGCGCGGCATCGAGGAGGGCGAGGCTATGACCCCCTTCCAGCATCAAGGAGAGGGCATCCACGGTGTTTTGCGCCGTATCCACGCCGAAGCCCGCGCTGGACAGCACCTTCCGGAGGGCGCTGAGCGCGTTCTGCGACGGGTCGACCACGAGGATGCGGCAGTCCTTGGCTTGCATGGGATTCCCCAGTATAGCTTCGACTTGGGTGCCAAGCCAGAGACCCGCAGTCGTAATATGCGATTTGAGCCTGATTTAAGGGCGAAGCAAGCCCCCGTTGAGCCGACTCGTCCATCCTATAGGAAAGACTGTGGGACTGTTCCTTGGAGGAAAACATTAAGATATCGTTTTCCCGCACGGGTTATGAAAAGAATCGCCCAGACGCTTGGACAGAACGTCAGGACGCAGCGGCTTCACCTTGGATTGACGCAGGAAGCGTTGAGCGAGAAAGCCGGCATCCACTGCACGTTCATCGGCCATATCGAGAGGGGGAGCAAGCTCCCGAGCCTGCGAGTGCTCTCGCGCATCGCCGGAGCTCTCGGCACGACCCTCTCGGACCTCCTGCGCGGGGCCTCCCGCTAGCATTCCGTCGCTTCCCGACGTTAATGGTACACTAGAGCGATGGGCTCTTTTGCCTCTTTGCTCGAGGGATCCCTGCGCAGGCGGGAAGGCTTGCTGGACCGCCTTCGTGCGGAAGGGACGGACTGCTATCGCCTGTTCCACGGCATCGCCGAAGGCCTTCCGGGGCTGACGGTGGACCGGTACGGTCCTCTGGTCCTGGCGCAGACTTTCCGGGAAGAGCTGAGCGGGGCGCTGGAGGACGACCTGCGGAAGGCGTTCCCGGAGCGATTCTCTTTCGTGTACAACCATCGCGGGAAGACGGCGCCGCCCGTCTCGGCCGACGAGTTCCAGTGCCGCGAGTTCGGCCTGAAATACCTCATCCGGCCTCGGCACCGGGGCATGGACCCCTGGTTGTTCCTGGACCTGCGCGCCGGCCGCAGATGCGTGCGGGAGGCCGCCAAGGGCCGCAGCGTCCTGAATCTGTTCGCCTACACCTGCGGCGTCGGAGTGTGCGCCGCAGCCGCTGGAGCGAGCGAGGTCTGGAACGTGGATTTCGCGTCCTCGAACCTGGAGGTCGGACGCAGGAACGCCGAACTCAACGGCGTCCCTTCGGAGAGGTTCCGCATCATCCGGGGGGATTGCCTTCCGGCCATGCGTCAGCTCGCCGGTCTTCCGCCCGGATCGCGGCGGTCGCAGAAGAGGAGGTTTCCGAAGTTCGAGCCCCGGAGCTTCGACATCGTGTTCCTCGACCCGCCCGCCTGGGCCAAGGGTCCGTTCGGGGCCGTGGATGTTCAAGGGGACTACCCCGGCTTGTTCAAGCCGGCTTTGCTGGCCGCCAAGCCGGGCGGAGGGCTCGTCATCGCGACCAACCACGCGGCGAACGTCCCTCTCGACTCCTGGATGGAGACCCTCCGGCGCTGCGCCGCCAAGGCGGGGCGGCCCATCCGCTCCATGCGGGCCGTCAAGCCGGACGAGGATTTTCCGTCTTTCGACGGGAACCCTCCGCTGAAAGTCGCTATTTGTGAGGTTTGATCCCTAAGCCGAGTTCTTTGAGTTTACGGGCCAGGCCGTCGCGGCTCAGGCCCAAGCGCCGCGCGGTCTCGGCGGTGCTGCCGCCGCAGGACTCCATGGCCTTGAGGATGTGTTCCCGTTCCACCTCGGAGAGGGTGCGCACACGCGCCGAGTCCGCGTCGTGCGGGCGGACCTCCGGAGGGAGGTCCTCGGGCCGGATCTCATCCCCAGGACAGAGGATCACGGCGCGCTCGATGGCGTGCTCGAGTTCGCGCACGTTGCCGGACCATTGATACCCCAGCAGCGCCTTGGCCGCCTCGGGCGCCAGACGCTGGGCGCGGCCGCCGTGCTTCTCCCGGGCCGTCCGGAGGAAGCGCTCAGCCAGCGGGAGGATATCCTCCCTGCGGTCCCGCAGGGGGGGGACGACGATGGGGAAGACGTTCAGGCGGTAGTAGAGGTCGTCGCGGAAGGCGCCGTCCTGCATGGCCTTCTTGAGGTCGCGGTTGGAGGCCGCGATGATCCGGGTGTTCACCTTGATGTTCCGGTTCTCCCCGACGCGGCGGATCTCGCCCTGCTGAAGGGCGCGCAGGAGCTTGACCTGCAGGGCGGGGCTCATCTCGCCGATTTCGTCGAGAAAGAGCGTCCCGTCCCGCGCCTCCTCGAAGAGCCCCCGCTTGTGGGCGATGGCGCCAGTGAAGGCCCCCCGCGCGTGGCCGAAGAGCTCGCTCTCGAGGAGCCCCTCGGGCAGGGCGCCGCAGTTCACGGCCACGAAGGGGTGGTTCCGCCGCGCGCTGGCCGAGTGGATGGCGCGCGCGATAAGCTCCTTGCCGGTCCCGGACTCGCCCTCGATGAGGACCGAGGCGTCCGTGGCGGCGACCTTGCTGACGAGCTCCAGGATGCGGTGGAACGCGGGGCTCGCGTAGATGATGTTCTCGAAGCTGAATTTCCCGCGCACCTGCGCCTTGAGGTGCTCGACCTCGTTGAGCAGGCGCTTGCGCTCCAGTGCCTTCTGGATGACGATCCCGAGAGCCTCGGGCTCCACCGGCTTGGTGAGGTAGTCGAAGGCTCCGGCCTTCATCACGCGCACCGCGGAGTCGATGGATCCATGCCCGGTGATGACGATGATCTGCGCCTGGGGCATGCGGCGCTTGGCCTCCCTGAGGACCTGGAAGCCGTCGACCCCCGACATCTTGAGGTCGGTCACCACGAGATCGAAGTGGCGCTTCACCATGGCGTCGAGCGCGGCCTGCCCTCCGCCCACGGCCGCGACGTCGAGCCCCAGGCGCTTGAACTCCATGGACAGCACCGCCCGCATCGAGGCGTCGTCCTCGGCGAAGAGGACGGTGGCGTGAGGGGCTTGAGTCATGGCGCCTCCTGGCGCAGCGGCAGCTGGATGGAGAACTTCGCTCCGAGGCCGGGCTGGGTCTCGACCAAGATGCGGCCGCCGTGCGCGGCCACGATCCGGTCGGCCACGGGCAGTCCCAGGCCGGTCCCTTGCCGCTTGGTCGTATGGAACGGCTGGAAGATCTTGGAGAGTTGCTTCTTCGGGATCCCGGGGCCGGAATCGGTCACGTGAACCAGGGCCGAGCCGTCCTTGGCCTCGGTCGCGACATTAAGGCGCCCCTTTCCCTTCATGGCCTCGAGCGCGTTGAGGATGATGTTCCAGAGCACCTGCCGGACCGCGTCCGCGTCGAACCGGAAGGACAGCAGGCCCGGGGAAAGCTCCTCGCTGATGCGGACGGAGCCCTGGAGTTTGGGATCGGCCCGGATCATGGCCAGGACCTCCTGCACCAGATCGTTGAGATTCGCCTGCTCGAGCTTGACCTCGCGCGGCCGGGCGTACTGCAAGAACTGGTTCAGGGTCTCGGTCAGGCGGAGGCTTTCCTTTCGCAGCACGGTGAGAAGGGTCTCGCGCTCCTTGTAAGAGAGTCCCTCCCGCGCCAGGGACGAGGCCGCGGTCACGATGGAGGCTAGGGGGTTGCGGATCTCGTGGGCCACGACCGCGGCCATGGTCCCGACCGCCGCCAGAGACTCGCTCTGGGCGAGGCGGCGCTGCAGTTCCTCGTGCTCCGACATGTCCACTGCGCTCGAGACGAAGCCGACGATCTCGCCGCGCGAATCCCGGACGGCAGTAGCCGAGAGCATGACCGGGACCTCGTCTCCTCCCTTGGTGCGGTTGATGATGCGGCCGCGCCAGAATCCGCGGGCCGGGTCCAGGATGTCGCTCCAGAGCCGCTTGTAGAGTTCGGGAGTGGTATGGGCGGAGCGGACGATCTTCGGGGTCCGTCCCACGGCCTCCTCGCGCGCATAGCCGAAGCGGCGGATGAAGGCTTCGTTCACGTCCAGGATGAGGCCGTTGCGGTCCGTGTAGAACATGTAATCGTTGGAGTTGAGGAAGGCCTGATAGAAGGCGAGGGCGCGGCGCTCGAGCTGCCTTTGGGCGGTCAGGTCGCGGCCGATGCCGAGCATCAAAGCCCGTTCCTCCAGGGGCAACGGCGTATTGCGGATCTCGGCTTCCAGGAGCCCGCCGCTCTTGGTCCGGAATACCGAGACGCGGGTGCCGGCGCCGGTCTTCAGGGCCTGCTCCAGGACGCGGCGCGTGTCTGCCAGCTCGGCGTCGGAGGCCAGGAGGCTGAAGAAGCTGGTCCTGAGGAGCTCGTCGCGGGAATAGCCGAGCAGGCGCACGGCGGTCGGGTTGGCGTCGACCACCTCCCCGCTCATAGGGTCGAGCAGGAGGATCATGTCCGAGGCGACGTCGAAAAGGATGCGGTAGCGCTCGTCGCTCATGATTGGAATCCGATTCTATCGTTTTTTGGGGACGGGTGTTGCGCGGACTCCGGCAGTTTTGTTGCTATAATAGGCCGGTCCTCGCTGCCATGACCCCCGCATCCGGAACACCGCAGCAGTCGCTCCAGCTGCAGCAGAAGGTGCAGAACTGGCAGCTCCTGCACGGCCGGCTCACCGCGGCCCAATGGATCGCCATGCGCGAGCCCGAGGTCTTGCGGGAGATCACGGACCTGGAGTCCGAGCCGCTCTTCCGCAAGATGGTCTTCGGCAGCCGGGAGCAGAATCCTGTGCTGCGTCGGCGGCGCTGGCCCGCGTCCAGTCTGCACACCGGATTCTTCGAGCTCAAGGAGTGGAGCGCCCCCGGCGGGGAGTCCTCGGAGATCCAGACCGTGCTGGAAAAGCACAAAAATCTCGTACGCCTCCTGCGCCGTATCGGCCGGGAGGCGTTCGAACGCTATTTCCTGTACGGGGAGGAGGGAAAACCGCTCCCGGAGATCTGCGACGCGGTCGGCATCTCGGAGGAGCAGGGCCGCCGCATCTTGGACCTCATCCTCGAGGTGGGGGCCCGGTCCGAGTTCTTCCGGCCGGGCCGGACGCCGGACGCGGCGGGACTCCGATACTACTGCATCGCCGCCATCGAGCAGGACCCGTGCGAGAGGGACAACCTGTACTTCCGTTTCCTCTCTCCTCATTGGGCGCGCGGCCGCTACATGGTTGACTACGAGAAGCTCGAGGATTGGAAGCGGGAGAACATCCTTTCGTCCGCGGAGAGGCGCCGCCTGCGGCAGGTGCTCAAGAAGATCGAGCTCATCAACATGCGCCAGGACATACTCTTCCAGATCTTGTCGCGTGTCACCACGGAGCAGTCCGCCTATCTTCGGACCCGGCTGGACCACCGCTGCCGGCCGCTCTCGCTGCGCGAGGTGGCGCGCCGCATCGGGGTGGCCCCGAGCACGGTGAGCCGGGCGGTCGGCAGCCGTTCGGCGCAGACCCCCTGGGGAGAGGAGGTCCCGTTGAAGAGCCTCATGACGAGCCAGCGCTCGGTCATCCTCGCGGTGCTCTCGGATTGGCGCGACCGCGGGGAGCTTGGCGATCCCGTGACGGATGAGCGCCTCATGCGGCGCTTAGCCAGCGAGGCGGGCATCACGGTGTCCCGCCGTACGGTCAACGAGTGCCGCCGGAAGCTGCTGGGGGGGAAGGGACATCCATGACGCGGCATCCTCCTTTTCCCCCGGGCCGCATCATGATCCCCGTGGACCTCGCCGAGCCGTCCATGTCGGCTCTGCAGGTCGCGAAGTCCATCGGCCGCGCGAGCGGCGCGGTCCTGGAGGTCCTCTACATGCAGGAGGCGATGCCCAACCCGCGCCTGGGCGGGGGGAAGGGCGCGGCGGCGGAGCAGTGGAAGTCCTACCGCCGCTTCGTGGAGGCCGAACTGCGCAAGCTCGTGGAGGACTATCCCGAGCACCGGGCGAAGGTGCACACGCTCGAGGGCTACGCGACCGAGGTCCTTTCCCGCTTCGCGCAGGACCATCCCCACGGCATGATCGTGGTGGGCACGCATGGATACACGGGGCTGCGCCACCTGGTCTTCGGTTCGGTCGCGGAGACCATGGTCCGGGTCTCGAACGTGCCGGTCATGACCGTGCATGAGCGCAAGTCCCCGTTCCGCCCGGGGAAGATCCTGGTGCCCATGAACCTCACCGAGCACGCAGACCGGTCCCTGCTCTACGCCCTCGGCATGGCGGAGTCGCTCCATGCCCATGTCAGCGTCCTCCATGCGGTGGAGGGACGCAGGGACCCGGACGTCGGTCTTCGCCTGATGAAGGAGCGGCTCGAGGCTTTGGGAGCGCTCCATCCCAAGGTCGTCCTGCGCCGGGGCCCCGCCGAGCACTGCATCCTGGAGGAGGCCGCCGTCGGAAAGTTCGACCTGATCATCCTCGCGGCCCATCGCCGCCGATTCTGGAAGGATGTCGTCCTGGGCATGACCGCGGAGCGGGTCGTCCGATACTCCCCCATCCCGGTGCTGTCCGTGCCTTCCATCGGCGCCTGAAGCTCGGATGCCGATGTCGGCATTCCTGATCGAGAAACTCTGCCTTCCCCTTTTCAACGCGGAGTTGTTCTCCGTGTCGCTCTGGCAGGCCCTGTTCCTGGCCTCCGCGGCCCTGGCCGCTTGGAGCATCCGGGGACTCCTGCGCACGCTGCCGAGGAAGACGCTGCTCTGCCTGGCCGCGATACTGGCCGGCGGCATCATGCTCCGGGCCGGGCTTTCTCCCAGGAACGTGGTCCAGACGCATTACCGCGGGTGCGGTCAGATGAGCCTCGTCGCGGGGGGGGAAAGCTATGGGGCGCGCTCCCTGGACGATGTCCAGGAGATGCAGGTCTACTACAGCGGCTACGGCTACGCGGAGTACCTGCGCCTCGCGTTGCGCGTGCTGCCCGGGACTCCGGGCGCGGCCGGGTTCCTGGCCGGCGGCATCGCCGCGTGCACGCACTGTCTGCTCATGTTCGTCTTGGCCCTCGTTTTTTTCCGCGACAGCGGCGTCGCGCTCTTCTGCGCGCTCCTGGAGGCGTGCTGCCCATCCGCCATCCGGCTGGCTTTCGGGGATAATGTCTTCACCTTCGGGGCCGTCCCGCTTCTGCTCGCCTTGATCTACGCGGCGCTCCTGAGGGAGGACCGCGGTTGGCCGGTCCTGCTCGGCGCGGCGCTTTCCCTGGGGTGCGTCCTCGGCGTCCACGTGGCGTTCCTGCCGGTTTTACCCGCAGCCGTTCTTTTTTTCTCGACCTCCGGAGAGTCGCAAGGGGTCCTTCTTCCCGTTTCCCGCACGAAGCTCGGGGTATTGGCCGCGGCCCTCCTTCTTCTGGCGCTGCCCGCGCTCTTCATCCAGCCGCTTCCTTTCGTGTACCGCGCGTGGGCGGGGACGCTCGGCCAGCCCGCCGCCTATCTGACGGAAGTCGTACGCTTCATGGCCGGCGCCCGCAATCCCTTTTTCAACATCCGTTTCTCTCCCCCGATCTACATGCTTCTTTTCTTCGTCGGAGCCGCGATCGCCGCGATCCGGTCCCCGCGCAGGCTCGGAGCCGTCCTGCTCAGCGTGTTCCTGTTGGAATCGGCGGTCGTGATCGTCGCCGGGTCTCCTCACGCGGCCCTGGTCAAGCACGCCCACATCCTTCCCCTGTATCTCCTGATGTGCGGCTTCGGGGCGGCCGGGGTCTGCGCGGCCTTGCGGAGTCCGGCCTGGCGCGCGGCGGGTTCGTCTATCCTCGCCGCCGCGGCCTTGGCGCAACCCCTGCTCTACCTCGATGGGATCGTGAGCGAACACAACATGCAGCGGGAGCTCTCCTTCCTGCGGGACGCGCCGTCGAGGATCCCTCTGGGCTCAGAGCTCTTTTCTCTCGGCGACATCACGCCCCTCCCGCACCTGCTCTGGCCCAAGCCGCCCACCCTCTTGACCCTCAACAGCTGCCGGCTTCCCGAGGGCTCGACGGGGCTGGTCCCGGACAAGCCGGCGGTGACGCGCTACCTGCGGTGCCTTCTGGGAACGGGCTACCGGCCGGTCCTTTATCTTTCGCTCCGATGTTATGGCCGGCGTTTCGACGAGACCCATCGGCACGCATCGCCTCCGCTCCGGGACGAGTGCGCCCGCATCCTGAACGAGTTGAGCCTGGAGCCCTTGCTGGAGGAGTCGTTCGAGTCCGATCCCTATTGCCCGGAGACGGACGTCACTCCTCCGGGCCGCATCCGGCTGGGATTCTATAGAGTCTCGCCCAAGGACGGGCGCCGTGCGGGTCCAGGCATCAAGACTCTGCACGGCTGCCAGCGCGAGCTGTTTCTTGCGGATCTCGCGACCAGCGGTTCCGTCGTCCCCCCCTCGCCGCTGGAGAGTCAGAGCGCGTTGGTGGAGCGGCGATTGGCCCAGGGGCGCGCTTCGCAGGCGCTCGCTTTGGCCGGGGATCTGACGGACGCGCACCCCGAGGGATCTGGAGTATGGGGCCTTTTGGCCAGGGCGGCGGAGGCGTCCGGAAACCATGAGGACGCGCTCCGCGCCTTGGAGCGCGCCCTGGAGGTCGCGGCGGGTCCGGCGGACAGGCACGCCGCAGCCCTGCTCTACCAGGACCTCGGTGAGTTCCCGCGCGCGCGCGCGATACTGGAAGGGCTCGTTTTGGAGATGCCGCAGGAGGCCGTCTTCCACAGGGACAAGGGCATCTGCGAGTTTCTTGCCGGAGAACCACGCAAGGCCGAGCGGAGCCTCTCCCGGGCGTTGGACATCGAGCCGCGTCTGCTTTCCGCCGCCCTGAGCCTCGGTTCGCTGCAGGCGGAAGCGGGGCGCCGCGACGCGGCTCTGAGGACCTATCGCCGGGCCCTGGCGGAGAGCGACCCTCCCGAGGGGGAGATGATGCGCACGATGCTCCGGCGCGCGCTCCGGGAGCTGGAATCAGCCCCTTGACCCCATTGGGAAAAGGGGTTATTCTTAGAAGAGGAACTGGCCGGACCGGTATACAACTATGGCGCCCGCAGCGGCCAGAATATTCGTGCCTTTCATCTTGTTGATAGTGCTCGCGCTGGCCCAACCGAGGCCGGCGGCGGCCGAGTCCTTGACGCTGACCACGTATTACCCCGCCCCGTACGGGACCTATTTGGAAATGAGGACCACGCGGGATGTGTATCTCGCGTACGGGCAGGCGTCCGACAAGGTCGGCATCGGGACGACGCAAGCGATGAGCAAGCTGAGCGTCAGCGGAAGCGCGGCCGTGGGCGACGGATTCGAGACATCGGACCAGAGCGCGAATCCTGGCGGGCTCATCGTCAGGGGCCGGGTCGGCGTCGGGACCCCCTATCCCTATCCCGGCGATAACACGCATCCGGCCTACGCGCTCGACGTGGCGGGCAGCGCGCGGTTCACGAGGCCGGTCCGCGTGGGGACGACGGGGTGTTACCCCATGGCCGCCAGCGGGATAGGGTACACGTATTGCCCGCTGAGCTCCTACGCGACGTTCACATCGGGCCTTTACGTCGAAGGCTTCACGTATGTCGGGATCCCGTCGGTGTTCAAGACCACGGTCAAGACGGGCCTGTTCGCGCAAGAGATGGAAACGACGGCGGACGTCACGTTCATGTGTTGCCCGAGGAAATGACGCGTATGAGAGCGCTCAGAGTAGCCAAAACGCTTGGGCTCGCGGCGTCGTTCGTGCTGGCCCGGCCGGCGCCGTCGGCTCCCGAGTCGTTGACCCTGACCACTTACTATCCAGCCCCCTACGGGGTCTACCAGGAGATGCGCGCCACCCGAAGCGTGTCTTTCGCGTTCGAGGCTCCGTCCTACAAGGTCGGCATCGGGACCACGCAGCCCGGGAGCAAGCTGAGCGTCAAGGGCGCCGTGTCCGTGGGCGACGGCTATGACTCGTACAAGCAAGGGGCGGACACCACGGGCAATCCGACCGCGGCGCCGGCCGGATGGGCCAGCGCCCCGAACCCGGACGGACTCATCGTCAAGGGAAGGCTCGGCGTCGGGACTCCCTATCCGGCGCCGGGCGATCCGTTCGTCGCTCAGCCCGCGTATGCCCTGGACGTGGTCGGAGGAGCCCGGTTCACGAAGAACATCTACGTCAACCAACTGGGCGCCTGCGTTCCGCGGACGCCGTCGGCCGGGGGCGGCACGACCCTGTGCAGCGCCGGCTATTACGCGACCTGGACGCCCGGATTTTATTCAAAAGGGACGACCTATGTCGGGATGCCGAGCGCCTACCAGGACCTCGTGTGGGGCCGGCAAGTGCAGATGGGCGCGAACGTCACTTTCATGTGCTGCAGGAGGACGGATTAGCCATGGGCAGGATGGCGAAGGCCGCGGGCTTCGCGGTTTTGTTCGTGTTCGGTCTGCCGAGGCCGTCCGCGCCGGAGTCCCTGACCCTGACCACCTACTATCCCGCTCCTTACGGGGTCTACCAGGAACTGAGAGCATCCCGGAACACCTATCTCGCGTATCAGACGCCGCTCGCGGGCGCGCAGCCCTACAAGGTCGGCATCGGGACGACGCAGCCCGGGAGCAAGCTGAGCGTCAAGGGCGCCATGTCCGTGGGCGCCGGCTATGAGCGGTACAAACAAGGCGCGGACACCTCGGGCAATCCGATCCCGGAGCCGGCCGGATGGGATCCCAATCCCAACCCGGACGGGCTCATCGTCAGCGGCAGGGTCGGGATCGGGGTCTCCAACCCCACGTACAGCCTGCAAGTGGAAGGGCAGGGCAGGTTCCAGAAGTCCATAAAATACGAGCCTACCACGGGGGGGCTCGGGGCCAACGATTGCGTGTTCCTGCGCCCGTCGCTGGTGGGGGGGATGACATCTTGCGGCTCCGTCGGCAACAACTACTACGCGACGTGGACGGCCGGGTTGTATCATGAGGGGCAGAGCCATCGGGGGGTCCCGATGTACTGGGTGTTCTTCAGCACCGTGATCGAACACGGCCCGCAGCCCGCCCCGCCGAGCGGCGTCACTCTGTTCCCGTTCAAGCAGCTGAGGCGTCCGGGCGCGGACGCGCCGTTCATGTGCTGCCCCAAGGACTGACCCGCTGGACCATGGGCACCCACGTCGATCCTCCGCCGGCGCCCAGGAGGCTGGACATCAAGATCGGCTATATCTGCAACAACCGGTGCCATTTCTGCGCCCAGGGCGACAAGCGCAGCGCCTGCGCGTCGCGCGGCGCGGACGAGGTCCTGCGGGAGCTCGGCGAGGCGCGCGGAAGGGGTTTCGGCGGCGTGGTCTTCACCGGCGGCGAGGCGACCCTGCATCCGGACCTGCTGGACTTCGTCCGGGAGGCCAAGCGGCTGAAGTACCAGGCCATCCAGCTCCAGACCAACGGCAGGATGTTGGCCTATAAGGACCTTTGCGAGCGGCTGATGGAGGCGGGGGTCAACGAGTTCGCGCCCGCCATCCACGGATCGCGGCCCGCCGTCCACGAGGCCCTCACGCGCGCCGAGGGCTCCTGGCGCCAGACCGCGGCCGGGATACGCAACCTCAAGTCCCTGGGCGCGTACGTCCTGACCAACACGGTGGTCACCTCCGGGAACTACGAGGATCTCCCGGACCTCGCGCGGCTGCTGGTCCGCCTCGGAGTGGACATGTACCAGTTCGCGTTCGTCCACGTCGTGGGCACGGCCTGGAAGAACCGGGCGTGGATCGTCCCGCGCATGAGCGAGGCCGTGCCGTACGTGCGCCGCGGCCTCGAGGTCGGCCTTTCCGCGGGGATCCCCGCCTATACGGAAGCCATCCCGTTGTGCATGATGAGGGGTCTCGAGCGCTGCGTCGCCGAGGACATCATCCCGGACACGGCCGTGGTGGACAGCACGCGGGTGGAGGATTTCGGGCATTGGCGGCGCACGGAGGGGAAGGCCAAGGGGCCGCCGTGCGGCCGATGCCGTCTCGCCGGCTCCTGCGAGGGGCCGTGGAAGGAATACCCCGAACTCTACGGATGGGAGGAATTCCGCCCTGCCTAGCTGGATCAGGGTCCTCGCCTGCCTGGCGCTCGCGGCTGCCGCCGTGCGCTGCATAACGGCCGATCTCAGCCTGAAAAGGCTGCCCAACAAGGATCTGGCGCGCGTCGGCCTCATGGTCGGCGCGCTTTACGGCGCGCTCATCGTCGCGTCGTGGTGGAACGAGGCGTTCTCATGGGAGTGGAGCGGCGCGAGCGACGCGGCCCAGTGGCGGCTGTGGGCGAGCCATGCGGCCGTATCCGCGGCGCTGGGGCTCGGATTGTGGCTGCTGAAGATATGGCCCGCCGGAGACGCCAAGCTCTTCCTCATCCTCGCGGCCGCGCTCCCGCTCGCGGCGCCGGTCCGGCTGCGCCCGTCCGCGCTCCTGCCCGTCTTCCTCCTGACCAACGTCTTCGTTCCAGCGGCCGTCGTTTTCCTGCTCAAATCGTTCGTTTGGCTGTGGAGGATGCGGTTGGTCCACGGCTATTCCTTCCACCGCGCGCTCGGCCGGTCTCGGGTCGGGGATTACTGGGCGCAGGCGATCGGCGAGTGCTGGCGCGAGGTCTCGCAGGGAGCGCGAGCAAGGCTCGCGAGCGCCGCGCAGCGCCCGTGGGAGGCGGCGCGGTCCCTGGCGTCGGCCGCGGGGCTGTGGGTCTTCGCCGCCCTCACACTGGCCCATCTGAATCTCACGGTCCCGGGCTACCGCGTGATGGGGCCGCTGATAGGCTTGGCCGTCATGGCGGTCTGGCGGCGGCTGAGCGCATGGTTGTCCCAGGAGACCCTGGGCGGCATCGTGGCGGTCGCCGTGTTCGCCGCCATCCTGTCCGGGGGCGAGCCGTTCTGGGAGGTCTTTCGCATCAGCCTCATCCAATGGTCCTTCTTCGGCCTTCTTTTCGAGGCGGGGACCCGCCTGCTGCGGCGCGTGCTCAAGGCTCAGGAGGGCTTTTCCACCTTCCTAGCCCTGGCCGGCTTCGCGGGCTCCCTGGGCCTGTTCCCCGTCCTTTTCCCGTTCGCGTTCACCGGAGGCGCCAGGATACTGATGCAGTGGTCCTTCTTCGGCGTGGTCCTGGGAGCGCTCTATACGCTGGTGGGCGCGGCCATGGAGGAGAACGTGACCTATTGTCCGGCTGCGCGGATACACCCGCGCTTGGTGCTGGCCGGCTCCGCGTGGGAATCGATCCGGCAGGACGAGGACTTCTACCGGGAGAATTTCCGGTGGCGGTATCCGGACGGCCTGACGGACGGCCAGGCGGCGAGCTTGCGGCGCTGGTGCCAGGAGCGATCCATCCAGGCCCTGGCGGTGCGGGAGACGGAGCCCTTTGCCTTATGGATGTTCGCGGGAACGGCCCTGACCCTGCTGCTGGGCCGGGACGTGATCGGCTACGGCATCCGGCTGTTCTCCTGAGTCGACACTTATATATAATGTTTCCGAACGCGTACCAGGGACGCGTCGGTTTTTTAGGGGGGACCGTGGCTCAGATCAAGGTGAACGAGGCCGAGAGGGAGTTGGCCGTGACGGTGGCTTCCAAGGAGTGCCCCGCGGAGGATGTCCGATTCGCGGCCTACCTGTACATGGACCGGGCGGACCCGCTCATCGAGCCGACGACGGGCGGACTGCGCGTGAGGTTGCGCTATCGGGCGCCCGTCGCGGCCGGCCGACTCCGTGAGGAGGGGAAGGCGTTCGTCGAGGAGCTTCGCCAGCAGAGGTTCCAGGGTGAACTGCTCGCGAGGAACGGCTCGCTGCACGAGTACGTCGTGCGGCAAGCCCTTTCCGGGGCGGGACAGGCCGAGCCCGCCGAGGAGGGAGCCGAGCCGGAGCTTTCCGCGGAGGAGGAGAAGGAGCTCGACCGCCTGATCGCGGAGGTCGAAGAGCTCGTCGAGAAGGAGGCCAAGGGCAAGCCGAAACAGGCCGAGGACCCGCTCGGCATCCGCGCCACCTGGGAGGAGGCCCATGGGGAGAAGTAGGGCCCCGGACCGGACCTGCACCGCGGCCCCTCTCTACTCGAGGAAGCTCGGCGGAAGGCACCTCATCACCAACGATTGGGGCCACTACGCTTTCCTTTCCCAGGAAGAGCTCGATCGCCTGCGCGCGGGCCGGTTGGGACCGGCGGAGAGCCGGTTCCCGGAGCTCGTGGACAAGGGCTTCATCCGGGAACGCATGGATTTTAAGGGGCTGGCGGGCGATTTCCGGACGCTCAACCGGTTCCTTTGGCAGGGGCCCACGTTGCACATCTTCGTGACGACGCTGCGCTGCAACCACGCCTGCCTCTATTGCCAGTCCAGCGCCGGACGCGTGGTTGGACACGAGACCGACATGAGCCTGGAGACGGCCAAGGCTGCGGTGGACATGGTCTTCGCCGGGCCGAACAGGAATATCGCCATCGAGTTCCAGGGCGGCGAGCCGCTTCTGAACTGGCCGGTCGTGCGCTTCGTGGTCCAATACGCCCGCAAGAGGAACGAGGCGGAGAAGCGGAGCCTGTTTTTGTCCGTCGTGACCAACCTGAGCCTGATGGACGAGGGCAAGCTCGAGTTCCTTCTGGACAACGAGGTCTCGATCTGCACCTCCCTGGACGGCCCGGCGCCCCTTCACGACCGCAATCGCGTTTTCCACGGCGGGAGTTCGCAGGAGACGGCCGTGCGCTGGATCAAGGAGATCGAGAGGCGCCGGCTCTCGGAGCCGCCTCCGAGGCGGAGGATATTCAAGACCAGCGCGCTGATGACCACCACGCGATTCTCCCTCCCGGCATGGCGGGAGATCGTGGACACCTACCTGGACGCCGGCTTCGGCGGCATATTCCTAAGGCCCCTTTCGCCCATCGGCTACGCCAAGAAGGTGTGGGGCACGATCGGCTACGGGGCGGAGGAATACCTGGATTTTTACAGGCGCGCCCTCGACTACATCCTGGAGATCAACCTGCGGGGTCGGCCTTTCATCGAACGCATGGCCGCGGTATTGGCCTGGAAGGTCCTCAAGCGCCGCGACCCGAATTTCGTGGACTGCCGTTCGCCCTGCGGGGCCTCCATCGGCCAGGTCGCCTACAACTTCGACGGGGACATCTACACGTGCGATGAGGGCCGCATGGTGGCGCAGCAGGGGGATCCGATCTTCCGCATCGGGAACGTGCTCCGGGACAGCTATGACGAGATCATGGCGAGCCCGGCGACCAAGGGATGCTGCATGGCCTCCGTTCTGGACTCCCAGCCGGCCTGCTCGCGCTGCGTCTACAAGCCCTACTGCGGGCTGTGCCCGGTCTACAACTACGAGGCCCAGGGGAGCCTGATGGGGCAGCTCCCGAGGAACATGCACTGCAGGGTGCTCAAGGGCGTATTCGACATTCTTTTCGAGAAACTCGACGATCGTGCCGCGGCGGAGGTCATCGAGGGCTGGCTGGACTCCAGCCGCAGGGAGGTCGTAAAATGATGTGGGAGATCGACGAGAAGAAAGGCGAGGTCTCGGCGTGCCTGAGCGGACGCGTCTACACGCGCGAGGCCATGGCCCTGGCGGCCCGCCTGCTGGCCCGGCGCGCGGAGGTCTTCGAGGAGAAGGGCGCGTCCGGCAAGGTGCGCATCACGCTGCGGCCGCGCGAGCGGAAGCCGACGCGGGAGGCACTCGACGCCCTGGCCGGGGATTTCCTCTGCGAGGCGTTGAACCAGCAGTGCCGCCTGGACACGGCCCGGCATAACGGGAACGTCCAGAAGCTTTTGGTCACGCAGGCCCTATACGCCGCCCGCAGACAGGCCGAGGCCGCGGGGAGCCAGCTTTCCCCGGAGCGCCTCAAGGAACTCTCGGCGGAGGCGCGCAAGCTGATGCAGGAAGCGGCCCAAGAGGGATAGGAGAAAACCCATGAGCACAGGAAAAAGAAAGTCGCTTCTGTCCGATTTGAAGGAAGGCATCGACGTCTTCTTCAACAGCGAGGAGGGCAAGGTCCTCAAGGAAGACGTGGTGAAAGGCGCGGTGGCCTTGGGGCTGGCGAGCGGATTCCTCGCCGTGGACGCGGATCAGGCTCCGGCGGCGCACACCAACTACCTGCACAATTCCGGCGACAATCCGGGCTACCACGTGTCGCATGGCTCGCACAGCTCGCACGGCAGCCATTCCAGCCACGGCTCGCACGGCAGTCACGGCTCCCACTCCAGCCACGGCTCGCACGGCAGCCACGCCA
>JBAZKS010000021.1:0-73304 GCA_041650695.1 Elusimicrobiota bacterium | reverse complement strand
GGAGGGACCCGAATGACAGGCCTGGCGATATGGAGCACGACTTGTCGCCAGGCCCCTGGGGTTCCGATGCGGCCTTAACCCCAGGGGACCCGTTGCGTTTTCAGGGCTTTGTCAGCACCCTGCTAATTCTTCGTCTTCTTGACGTGGAGGGTGTAGAGCAGCATCCCTGACGCCGCCCACGTGAGCTCCCGGATGTGGCGCACAACCCCGAATGCCAGGCCGGTGCGGGCGCCCAGGCCCAGCAGGGCGAAGATGGCGGTCTTGCCGGCTTCCTGGCTCCCCATCTTGGCCGGGACGAAGAAGCACATGGCGTCGAACACGCAGGAGAGGGATTCGATGGCGATCGCTGTCGCGAACGAGACGGGGGCCCCCAGGAAGCGGCAGATCCAGTAGGCCTCGAAGGCCCCCCACGCGAAGCCGAGGCCGTAGCAGCCCACGGAGCAGGCCAGCCGGCCCGGATGCTCGCGGATGTAGCGGATGAGGTGGCGCGGCAGGTGATGGAGCCCGCCCTCCTCCGGACGCTTCGCCGGCTCCGGCCGCTCCGAGCGCAGCTCATAGACCAGCATGAGCGCGCCCACGACCGCGGCGGCCACGACCAGCCCGCGCAGCCAAGGCTCGTAGGGCGCCAGCCAGGGGATGCGGCCCCGCAGCAGGAAGCCGATCCCGGTCAGGGCGAAGAGGAACTGTGAGAGGCCCTGGCAGAACTTGCCCACCACGACGCCCGAGACGCGCACGTCGACGGGCTCGGCGGGGTTCAGGAGCGACGCCCGGGCGAACTCGCCGGCGAGCTGGGCGCTCGGGGTGAGGTAGTTGACGCTGTCGCCCACGACGCGGAACTTGAGGAGGTCGCGGTAGCGGAAGGACTCGGCGTGGTCCGCGCTGTAGGCGAAGCGCCAGCCCAGGGCGTTGAGGAGGTGGGCTCCGATCTCCTGGCCGATGATGAAGACGAACCCCCAGCCGACCTGGGCCACGAGTCCCCAGACCGCGTGGGCGTCGAGCTTCCACAGGAGCAGGCCGAGCATGACGAGCCCGACGACGAGGATGACGGCTTGGACCAGTCTCATGGGCGACGGGGCAATATTGTACCATTCGAGGGATGCTCCCCCTGCTGCTGCTCCTTCTGGCCGGGCCCTCCCGATGCACGGAGTGGAGCACGACGCTGACTCCCCATCTGGAGGTGCGGCACGAGGCTCCCTTCCTCCCGCCGGGCCTGCTCATGGAGCTCGGCAAGGTCCACAACCGCCTGAAGCTGGACTTGTCCATGTTCGCTCCGTGGATGTCCAAGGAGCGGATAAGGATCCACCTGTACAAAGGCCGGGAGAGCTACCTCAACGGGGAGTTCCAGCCTCCGTCCTGGTCGAACGGGCTCACCTATTCGGACAAGAAGACCGTGGTGTCCTTCATCCAGGGGGAGGGGCGCAGCACGGCCGAGATCCTGAGCCACGAGATGACGCACGTGCTCTTCGAGGGCTACTGGACCGAGGCGGGCAAGACCGCGCCGGTCTGGCTCAACGAGGGCCTGGCCATGCTCGAGGAGGCCGACGACCGCTCCCAGCCGGAGAGGTCCGAGTGGTTCCAGTCCATGTCCCTGCTCACCGACGAGGTCGTCCTGCCGGTGGGGCGCCTGGTGGAGTACGTCCCCACGCAGGACACCAAGGAACCGACCCGCGATGCGGTGACCTTGTGGTACATCCAGTCCTACTCCATGGTTTATTTTTTGTACCGCGCCCATTCGCGCATGCAGTTCTTCAATTTCGTGCGCGGCCTTCGGGAGGGCTCCTCTCTGAGGGAGTCGCTCTGGAAGGTCTACCGGTTCCAGAGCCTGGCGAAGTTCGAGGAGGCGTGGAGGCGGTGGCTCAAGCTGCCTGAGAACCAGCAGCGCATGGCCGCGGTGCGGGTCCAGCCCTGGTCCGCGAGCGCGGAGCCGCCCAAGAAGGGGGATAAGCGCATGAAGCCGGTGCGGTTCAAGAGCCTGGAGTTCAGGAGCCTGCTCTCGGACGGGAAGTGACGATCCGCCTGAGTCCTAGGAGTTCCTCGTCCCCGGGCCTTCCTTTAAGCGCCTCGTCAAGATAGGACAGCGCTTCCTGCTGTCGATGCCCCCGGATCCGTATCACCGCCATCTGCATGAGCGCCCCCTGCCGCAGATGGGGAGGAGCTCCGGGCTCCAGGGCCGGGGACAACAAAGCCTCGGCCTTATCCAGCATGCCCCAATTGCAGTAATGCGTGGAAAGATTGACGGAAGTGCAGACATCCTCCGGTGCCGCCGCATGCGCCGCGGCATCCAGTCTGAACCCATCCTGCCAATAAGACTGTTGTTCCAGGGTCTTCGCTCCCAGCAGCAGCGCCAGGATGCAGACCGCGGGCCAAGCCCGGGGTAGCTTGGCCAGCAGGAGCGCGACCCCTGCCAAAGGCATATAAAGGAAGCGGTCCGCCGCCAAAGCCTCGACCGGCAGGAGATTCGACACAGGCAGCAGACAGACCAGGAACCAGAACACCGGCAGGCTGCGCAAAGCGAGCGCGCAGAGCCCTAGGAACACCCCGGCCCTCCAGACAGCCCCCCAAACAGTCCCTGAGAAGCTGTAGCAGGGCCGAAGTCCCACGGGCCACAAAGCGATGCGCAGGTCCTGGAAAAGCCCGTAGATGGAAGATATCCAGTGCGACTCCCAAGGGTCGCGCTGAGCCCAGCAGCCCAAGACCCAGCGCCGCAGAGCCACGAACACCACAACGCTGGCTAAGAACGGGAGCCACCTCTTCCAACGGCCCTTCTCCTCATCGAAGAACGGGATGAGCAGGCACAGCACGGCGGAGCTCTCTTTGGACAAAAGGGCCAAAATGAAGCAAAGCAGCGCGGTCTTCCTGCGCTTGGACCGAAAGAGCAGGAGGGACGCGGCGCAGAAGAAAAAAGACAGCAAAGTCGCCCTGGAACCGCTGATGTAGGCCACGCTCTCCACCTGCGCCGGGTGCAGGGCGAACACCGCGGCTCCGGCCGCGGACCCTGAGAGGAGGTAGACCAGGCATACGTTCCCTGCGTGCAGCAGCACCGAGACCAGATGGAACCAGAAGACGTTGTCCCCGCCCAGCCTGCGGTTCACGCCGAAAGACAGCGCGGTCAGGGGCCTGTACATCATGCGCGCCTGGGACGGGCTCGCGGTCAGAGTGGACGGGTCAGAGAAGCTCCGCTTGAGCAGCCCCGGCTCCAGCAGAGCTTGATTGCTCAGGACATAGTCCACATCGTCCACCAGGAAATCCCCGGACAAGGAGGGGACGTAGATCGCGAAGGACAGGGCGGCCAGCAGGAGGGCGAGCCGTCCCCTGCTCACGGCACACGTGTCCCACGTCTTCCAGAGGGACACGGTGCAGTGACGCATCCGCGTCACAGCAGCCGTCGGAGGTACTCTCCGGTGTGGGAATGCGGGTGCTTGGCCACGCGCTCGGGCGGACCGGCCACGACAAGCCGGCCCCCGCCGTCGCCGCCCTCGGGCCCCAGGTCGATGAGCCAGTCCGCGGTCTTGATCACGTCGAGGTTGTGCTCGATGACGAGCACCGTGTTGCCCGCACCCACCAGGCGGTGCAGGACCTCCAGGAGCTTCTCCGTGTCCGCGAAGTGCAGCCCTGTGGTGGGCTCATCGAGGATGTAGAGGGTCTTGCCAGTGGCCCTGCGGGAGAGCTCGGCCGCGAGCTTGATGCGCTGGGCCTCCCCGCCGGAAAGGGTGGTGGAGGACTGGCCGATGCGGATGTAGCCGAGCCCCACGTCCGAAAGTGTCTTGAGCCCCTTTCGGATGGAGGGGACGGCTGAGAAGAACTCCATGCCCTCCTCCGCGGTCATCTCCAGCACCTCGGCGATGGTGCGGCCCTTGTACCGGACCTGGAGAGTCTCCTCGTTAAAGCGCGCTCCCTGGCATTCGTCGCACTTCACGTACACGTCCGGCAAAAACTGCATCTGGATGCGGATCGTCCCGTCCCCGCCGCAGGCCTCGCACCGGCCGCCTTTCACGTTGAAGGAGAACCGTCCCGGCTTGTAGCCCCGCTTGCGGGACTCCGGCACCTGGGAGAACAGGTCGCGGATGTGCGAGAAGAAGCCGGTGTAGGTCGCCGGGTTCGAGCGGGGCGTGCGGCCGATGGGGGATTGGTCCACCACGATGGCCTTGTCGATGAGCTCGACCCCCTGGAGGCCGCGATGGGCTCCCGGGGTTTCCTTGGCGTGGTAGAGCTTGGCGGCGAGGGCCTTGTAGAGCACCTCATGGACCAAGGTGGATTTCCCGGACCCGGATACCCCGGTCACGCAGGTGAACAGTCCCAGGGGGATCTCCACGTCGATCTTCTTGAGGTTGAATTGCGATGCGCCCAGTACCGTGAGAAAGCCCTTGGGTTTTCTCACGGCGCCGTTGTCCCTGGAGATATTCCTCTTGCCGTTCAGGTACTGAGCCGTGAGCGACTCCTCGCACGCGAGGACTCTCGACAAAGGCCCTTCCGCCACCACCTTGCCGCCGTGGATGCCCGCGCCGGGGCCCAGGTCCACGAGCCAATCCGCGGTCCGGATCGTCTCCTCGTCGTGCTCCACGATGACCAGGGTGTTGCCCAGGTCCCGGAGACGTTTGAGCGTAGAGAGCAGTCTGGAGTTGTCCCGGGGGTGCAGGCCGATGGACGGCTCGTCGAGCACGTAGAGCACGCCGGTCAGGCCCGAGCCGATCTGGGTGGCCAGGTGGATGCGCTGGGCCTCCCCGCCGGCGAGGGTCTCGGAGCGGCGGTCCAGGGTCAGATAGTCGAGGCCCACGTTCGTGAGGAACTCCAGGCGCGAGACGATCTCCTTGAGCACCTGTCTGGCGATGAGACGCTCCTTGGGCGTGAAGTCGAGGCCCGCGGCGTCGGCGAAGAACTCGCGGGCCTGCGACACGGACATGCGCGTGATGTCCACGATGGAGCGGCCGCCCACCTTCACGTGCTGGGCCTCCTCCTTGAGCCTGGCTCCCTTGCACGCGGGGCATCGGATCTCGCGCATGAAGCGGCGGCGGATCTCCTCGCGCACGAAATCCGACTCCGTCTCCTTGAGCCGGCGCTCGAGGTTGCCCATGACCCCTTCGAAGTCGGAATGCCGGCTCGCCCACTCGGCCTTGTAGGTGCCCCCGCCATGGAAGAGTATCGTCTTGTGTTCGCGCGACAGACTGCGGAAGGGCTTGTCCATGGGGATGCCCTGCTGGCGGCAGACCTGGGATAGGATGCTCTCGTAGTAGCCGGACCAGGAGCGCTTCCACCGGTGGGTGCGCGTGGTCACCGGGTCCGACCAGGCCGCCAGGGCTCCCTCGGCAACGGAAAGCCCGGGGTCCGGGACCACGAGGCTTTCGTCCACCACGGTCTTGACCCCCAGCCCGCCGCACTCCGCGCAGGCCCCGTACGGGGAGTTGAAGGAGAAGAGCCGGGGCTCGAGGTCCGGCAGACTCAGACCGCAATGCGGGCAGGAGTGGTGCTCGGAATGGAGCGTGCGGGACTTGTCGCTCGTCTCGACGAGCAGGAGCCCTTTCGATTCCCGGAGCGCTATCTCCACCGCGTCGGCCAGGCGTTCCGCCTGGTCCTGGGATACGGTCATGCGGTCCACGAGGAGCTCGATGGTCTGCTTCTGGTAGCGCTTGAGCTTGGGCACGGAGTGCAGGTCGCAGAGAACCTCGTTCACCCGGACCGTGGCGAAGCCGGAGCGTTTGAGCCTGCTGAAAAGCTCCTCGTAGGTCCCGGTGCGGCCGCGCACGAGGGGGGAGAACACGGACACGGGCTTGCCTGCGTGCACGCGCAGCAGCTCCTTGACGATGGCCGAGGCGGATTGGGGCCGGATGCGCTGGCCGCACCGGGGGCAGTGGGGACGGCCGACCCGGGCGTAGAGCAGGCGGAGGTAGTCGTAGACCTCGGTCACGGTCGCCACGGTGGAGCGGGGGTTGCGGGAAGGGTTGCGCTGCTCGATGGAGATGGCCGGGGAGAGGCCCTCGATGAGGTCCACGTCCGGCTTCTCCATGAGCTCCAGGAACTGCCGCGCGTAGGCGGAGAGGCTCTCCACGTAGCGGCGCTGGCCCTCCGCGTAGAGGGTGTCGAACGCGAGGCTGGACTTGCCGGATCCGGAGAGGCCGGTGATGACCGTCATCTTCCCCCGCGGGAGCTCGAGGGTGATGTCCTTGAGGTTGTGCTGGCGGGCGCCGACGATGCGGATGCAGTCCATCAAGGGCGCGCGGCTTCCTGCTTGCCGAGGCTGAGCTTGCCCCCGAGGTAGCGGGAGACGACGCTGTCGTGACGCTCCGCCTCCACGGGGCCCGGGCAGTCCGTGTTGAAGTGCAGGCCCCGGCTCTCGCGCCGGGAGAGCGCGCAGGTCACGATGAGCTCGGAGAGGAGCGCGATGTTGCGGAGTTCTATGAGGTCGCGGGTCAGCAGGAACTGCCAGTAGTAGTCGGACACGTCCCGGCTGGTCACGCGGATGCGCTCCAGGGCGTTCTTGAGCCTGCGGTCCGAGCGGACGATGCCCACATAGTTCCACATGAGACGCCGGAGCGAGTCCCAGTTCTGCTGCACGACCACCGCCTCGTTCGAGGGGATGGCTTCCCCGGGGTCCCACGGGGCGACCCGGGCCGGCGGAGCCGAAAGGGGCCCCTGGTCGTCTCGCCGGATGCGCAGGAAGGAGCGGTGCGCGAAGATGGCTCCCTCGAGCAGGGAATTCGACGCCAAACGGTTCGCCCCGTGCAGGCCGGTGTGGGCGGTCTCCCCCACGGCGAAGAGCCCGGGGATGTCGGTCGCGCCATCCGGGTCCGTCTGCACCCCGCCGCAGAAGAAATGCGCGGCCGGAACCACGGGGATGGGCTGGGAGACCATGTCCAGGCCGATGGAGCGGCAATGCGCCAGGATGCCGGGAAAGCGCTGTTCCAGGAACTCCTTGGGCTTGGCGCTCATGTCGAGGTAGACGCACTCCGCTCCGGAGCGCTTCATCTCCGCGTCGATGGCCCGAGCGACCACGTCGCGGGGAGCGAGCTCCTTGCGCGGATCGTAGCGCTCCATGAAGCGGGTGCCGTCCTTGAGCAGGAGCACGCCCCCTTCACCGCGCAGGGCCTCGGATAGCAGGAAGCGTCTGCCCTGCTCGGTCATGCTTCCCGGGTCGTAGAGGCACGTGGGGTGGAACTGGACGAATTCGAGGTTGCGCAGCTCGGCCCCGGCCCGGTAGGACATGGCCATGCCGTCCCCGCTGGCGATGTCCGGGTTGGATGTGTACATGTAGACCTTGCCCGCCCCGCCCGTGGCCAGGATCGTGGCGCGCGCCGTGAACGCATGGACCGCCCCGGTGGCGTTCTCCAGGGCGTACGCTCCGAGACAGCGGTTGGAGCGCGGAGGGGTCTTGGACGGATGCTCGCTCAGCAGGAGATCCACGGTCGAGTGGTTCTCGAAGATGCGGATGTCGGGCGACCTTCGGCAGGACTCGACGAGCGCCCGCTCGATCTCCCTGCCGGTCAGGTCGCCGGCGTGCAGGACGCGGCGGTGGGAATGCCCTCCCTCGAGCCCCAGGTCCAGCTTCCCGGACTCCCCGCTGAACCGCACTCCCAGGTCCATGAGTTCGCGCACCCGCGCAGGGCCGTCGCCCACCACCATGCGCACGATCCGCTCCGCGCAGAGCCCGGCCCCGGCCTTGAGCGTGTCCTGGACGTGGTCCTCGAAGGAGTCCGACTCCTCCATGACCGCGGCGATCCCGCCTTGGGCGTGGTTCGTGCTGGAGTGCACGGCGTCCTTCTTCGTGACCACGTGGACCGTGCCGATGGAGGAGAGCTTGTGCGCGGCCAGCAGGCCGGCGATCCCGCTGCCGACGACGAGGAAATCCGATCGGTGTTCCATGGGCTGGACCAATATTATATAACTACTCGCGATGGCGCCATGTCAGTGCCCTCTATGGGCTTCGCTGGCGGGGGTGTGCGGGTTGGCCTTGGGCTGGGCGGCCGCCTCGTGGTATCACCGCCGCTCGCTGCGGATGCGGGCGCGGTTCCTTTCCTTCGTGGCCCACGAGATCAACACTCCCGTCACCTCCATGCACATGACGGTGATGAACTTCGTCAACGGCCTGTTCGGCCCGGTTTCCGACGAGCATCGGCCCTGGCTGATCCTCATGCGGGAGCAGAGCGCGCGGCTGGCGTGCCTCATCGGGGACCTGCGCGACTTCATCCACGTGGATCTCCACCGCGACCTGCGGCTGAGCCCGGAGGCCGTGGACCTGGGCGAGCTGGCGGGCCGTGCCCTGGAGAGCATGAAGGAATCCATGGCCCGGAGCGGGGCCGAGGTCGAGAACGCCATCGAGACCGGTCTGCCTCCGGTGCAGGCGGACCCGGACCGTATGGCGCGGGTGCTCGCGGCCTTGCTGACGCATGCGCGCAAGTTCAGGGTGAAGGGGTCTCTGCGCGTCCGATGCTCCCGTTCGGAAGCCTTCGGCCGGGGCGGGGTCCGTTTCGCAGTGGAGTACACGGGCCTGCCACTGCCCCCCGGGGACGAGGACCGGGTCCTCGATCTCTTTTATCCGGTGCGTGTCCCGGAATCCCAGGTCCTGGCCGGGGTCGGCCTCGGGCTGGGACTGCCAAGGCTGCTGGTCGCCGCGCACGGGGGTGAGATGACCCTGCGGGTCGCGCCCGACGGGGCGACCTGCATCGCGGTATGGATGCCGGCTTGATATGGCGACACGGATCCTGATCATCGAGGACGATTTCGGCTTGGCGGACAACCTCAAGGCCCTGCTCCAGGTCAAGGGGTTCGAAGTCGAGTCCGCGGCGGACGGCGTCCAGGGAGTCGAGGCGGCCCGCAAGTTCCTCCCCAATGTGGTCCTGCTCGACATCATGATCCCCAAGCTCAGCGGGTTCGATGTCTGCCGGACCCTGAGGACAGACCCGAAGACCCAGCATATCCGCATCATCATGATGACGGGCCTGAGCCAGATGCAGGACATCGAGAAGGCATTCTCCTGCGGCGCAGTGGACTACCTGACCAAGCCCTTCGAAAGCGACCGCCTGATCCGGAAGATCGAGAAAGCCTTGGCCAAGCCTTGAAGCCCCGCGCCGCCTACTCGCGCCTGCTGGCTTCCTTCGGCCCGCAGGGTTGGTGGCCCGTCACCCCTCCGGGGGAGGTCCGGCCGGTCTATCACCCGGGGAAGGACGTCCGGGCCGCCTTCGAGATCTGCGTGGGCGCGATCCTGACTCAGAACACGGCATGGACGAACGTGGTCAAGGCCCTGGAGGCGATCCACAAGGCGGGCGCCATGTCCCTCGGGCGGCTGCTCCGCGCCCCGCGGCGCCGTCTGGAGTCTTGGATACGGCCGTCGGGTTACTTCGTGCAGAAGAGCCTGAAATTGAAGGCCTTTTCCCGGTTCGCCGCGGGTCTGGGCAGGCCGTTGGACGCCTGGCTCAGGGAGGAACCGTTGGCCGAAGCTCGCGCGGCGCTCCTGGCCGTATGGGGCGTCGGTCCCGAGACCGCGGACTCCATGCTCCTCTACGCCGGGGGCCGCCCCGTGTTCGTGGTGGACGCCTACACCCGCCGCATCGCGTCGCGCGTCGGGTGGACCTCGGCCTCGGACGGATACGACGAGGTCCAGGCCTTCTTCCTCCGGGGCCTGCCGAGGAGCGCGCGTCTCTACAACGAGTCCCACGCGCTGCTGGTGGAGCTGGCCAAGCGCTGCTGCCTCAAGAGAGCGCCGCTGTGCGTCTCATGTCCTCTCCGGGAGGGATGTCGTTATGCGCGCACTCGATAGGCTGGAGCAATGCCGCGAAATGGCCGCGTCCGAGCCGCAGCAGGCCCTGAGCCTTCTGCCGGGGAGGGGAGCCCTGCCCGCGGCTTTGCGCCCAGAAAGGGATTTCGTGGCGGCCGAAGCCTGCCGCGCCATGGGGCTGTTCAAGCGTTCGGAGGCTCTGTATCGGCGGGTGCTGCGGGCGGCGGACCGCGGCCAGGACTCTGTGCTCTGGGCTGAAGCGGCTCTCGGGTCCGCCTCGGGCCTCAGGGCCGTGGGAGAGACCCGCTCGGCCAGGAGGCTGCTGAAAGCCGCCGGAGCTCTTCACATCGCCGTGTTCGAGCGCCGTCTCCAGCTCGAGGAGGCGCTCGTCATCCGGGCGGAGGGGCGCTACGGGGAGAGCATCCGCAGGCTGTCCAAACTCCTGCGCGGCGCCGACCGCGAGGAGACGGCCTATCTCTTCTGGGCCATCGGCGGAGCCCGGCGCTTCGCGGGGGACCTGTCCGCGTCCCGGAGAGCGTATCTCCGCTCCTTGGACCAAGCCAGGCGCTGCCGGGACCTTTCGGGGGTCGGCTATGCCTGCCTGGGGTTGGGGGGGGTCTGCCGCATCGAAGGGCTCCTGGAGCGGAGCGCATCCTACTATCGGCGTGCAGCCCGTGTGTTCCGGGGTACCTCCGATCTCTTCGCCAAGGCCTACGCCTTGTGCGGGCTCGCGAACGCCTGCCGGCAGCTCGGGCGTCTGCAGGAGGCTGCCCGCCTCTACGGGCGCGCCAGACCCCTCTATGCCGCTCTGGGGGATAAGCCGGACCTGGCGTACGTGGATTGGGGCCTGGGCAAGACCCATCTCATGCGGGGAGACCTCCGCAGAGCCGAGGCCCGGTTCCGTCTGAGTTCCAAGCTGTTCAGGGAGAGCGGCGAGGCCCGGGGAGAGGTCTTGTCCGGCCTCGCCTTGTCCTCGGCCCTGCATTCCATGGGCCGGACAACGGAGGCGGAGAGGGTCTTCTCAGCGGCCTACCGTCTCGGCAGGCGGACGGGGCTGCACGCGCATCTGGAGATCTTTACATAAGGTCATGAGGATCCTGGCGGTACGCACGGACGCGCGCCTGGGCAATCTTCTCCTGCTCACCCCCGCTCTCAGGCTCCTGAGGGGCGCGTTCCCCGACGCCCGCATCAGCCTGCTGTGCTCGCGGCGCTACGCGGACGTCCTGCGCTTCAATCCCTGCGTGGACGAGGTCCTGGGTCCGGCGTGGGCGCCGTCGCTGCGCTGGCGCGGCTACGACTTGGCCATCGATTTCTCCCCGCATCACGCGTTCTCCAGGTCCGGAGCGTTCTGGACCTGGTGGTCCGGCGCTCCCAAAAGGGTCGGGTTCGACCGGGGTCCAGCCGCGAGCTTCTGCAACAGCCTGGTGCCGGTCCCCGGCTCTCCCGGGCACGAGACCGCGAATCTCGCGCTCTTGACGCCGGGGGGGCCTCCCAAGGAGCGGCGCCCCGAGTACCATTTCGGGCCCGGGGAGGAGGCTCAGCCGGGGCTGGACGCGAAGACCGTGGCGTTCTTCCTGGGAGCGCGCGCCGAGAAGCGCTTGCCTGCGGCTTGGTTCCTGGAACTGGCCGCGCGTCTGCGCTCCTCTGGCCGCAAGGTCGCCCTCTTCACGGGCCCGGCGGAGCAGGGGCTGCTGGGGGATGCGGCGATTCCGGACGGCGTATCCGTGTTCTCCGGTCTGCCCGTGCGGGGCGTCGCCGCCATGCTGAGCCATGCGCGGGCCGTGCTGACTCCGGATTCGGGCCCCATGCATCTGGCGGCAGCGGTGGGGGTCCCGACCTTGGCCCTGTTCTCCCACACGGAGCCGTGGCGCTTCGGCTACGCGCATTTGCCGGGGCATGCCGTCCTCCACACCCCGGGCAGGCACGCGAGCGTGGATGAGGCTTGGGAGGCGTTAAACAAGCTTCTTGATGTGCCCCGTCAGGGCTGAATACGCTTCGTCCACCGACGTCTCCCGGCACGACTCCCACTCCGGGCACACCGTCCCCCCGTGCCGTTCTCCGGAAGGCCTCCAGACCGCCTGGGTGTAGCCTGCGTAGAAGCCGAAGGTGGGCACGCCCAGAGCGGCGGCCAGATGCGTGGTCCCGGTGATGTTGCACACGAAGAGGTCCATCTGCTTGAGCATTGCGCCGCAGACGCCGAGGCGCGAGGGGGGGAGGATGGGGACGGGGCGCTTGAGCGCCGAGACGATGGCCGCGACCTTGTCGTGCTCTCCGGGCCCCGCCACGTAGAACGCTTGGAGACGCGCATCGTCAAGGAGGCGGTCCGTCAGCGCGATGAACTTCTCTTCAGGCCAACGGAAGGAGAACCGGTCGAAGTTCCCCGGGTGGATGGCCACCTTGAAGCCGGGACCGGTCGTGAGCTTCGCGGCCGCTTCCGCGACGTCCGCCGCGGGCAGGCGCAGCTCCGTCTCGGGGCTGTAGGGCGCGCCGAGCGCGTCGGCCAGGCGCCTGTAGCGCGCGGCCATGGGCTCGTCCTCTCCGGGGGCCGCGATCGTCCGCGAGAACACGGCCGGCCCTCGCCCTTTGTCGAAGGACAAGCGCTCGCGGGCCGGCATTGCGCGGGCCAAAAGCGTCGAGGTCTTGGAGAAGGACGGATTGAGGTCGATGAGGAGGTCGCAGGGGCCGCGAAGGAGTCCCCAGGCCAGCTTGAGGTGGCCCGGGAGGTCCAAGGGCTTTTCGAGCACGCACGAATCGTCGATGAAGGGGATCAGCGGCAGCACCTGCCTGCTGCGATAACCGACCACGAGCCTGAGCCGGGCCTCTGGGAACCTGCGGCGCAGGGCCCGCAGGAACGGCGTGCAGACGATGACGTCTCCCACCCGGCCGATGAACAGGCAGCTCAGGTCCTTCATGCGCGGCCATAGTATAGCGAATCCTAAATGCTAAACTTGACGCGATGGCCGCACTGAGTTCCATCCGGCGCCTGCTCCCGTACCTGAAGCCCTACCGGTTCCGGTTCGCGATCGCCGCGTTCTCCATGGTGGCGGTGGCAGCCGTGAGCGCGGTCTCCATCTGGCTGCTCAAGCCCGTCATCGACCAGGTGTTCATGGGGCGCGACGCGGAGATGCTGCGCCTGCTCCTGTGGCTCATCCCCATCGTCTTCTTCGTGAAGATGGGATTCAGCTACGCGCAGATCTACCTCATGAGCTGGATCGGACAGCGGGTCACCCAGGACATCCGCGCCCAGCTCTTCCGGCACCTGCACGACCTGTCCATGGAGTTCTTCTGGCGCAAGCGGTCGGGAGAGATCCTCTCCCGCGTGACCAACGACCTCTGGAACCTCCAATCCGCCGTGCATTTCACCCCGTTGTACCTCATCCGCGACAGCCTCACGGCCGCGTCCCTCCTGTTCGTGCTCTTCTTCATCAACTGGCGCCTCGCCCTGCTGGCTTCGGTCACCCTGCCCGTGGCGGCCGGGGTCCTGCTGGTGACCGGGGACAAGATGCGCAAGGCCAGCCAGCGCAGCCAGGAGGTCATGGGGGAGATCTACCACCGCTTCCAGGAATCCATGCAGGGGATGCTGATCGTCAAGGCGTTCAATTACGAGGGCGCGGCGATCTCGAAGTTCGATGTCGAGAACGCCCGCTTCAACGACCAGGTCATGCGCTTCCTGCGCGCGACCGCTCTCTCGGGGCCGCTCATGGAGTTCCTGGGCTCGCTGATCCTGACCTGGCTCATCTATCTGGGCGGCAGGGAGATACTGTCCTTGCGCATGTCCCCTGGAGAATTCCTGGCATTCCTCGGGTGCTTCTTCGGGGCCTACAATCCGGTCAAGAACCTCGCGCGCATGAACTCCGAAGCCCAGCGCGGGCTCGCCGCGGCCAGCCGCATCTTCGAGGTCTTCGACGAGCGCCCCAGCGTGGCCGAGCCCGCTTCCCCGGTCCTGTTCTCCCCGCCCGAGGACCGCATCGAGTTCCGCGGAGTCTCGTTCCGCTATCCGGATCGGGAGAACTGGGCCCTGCACGCGCTGGACCTCCGGGTGCCGCGAGGACAGGTCCTCGCGGTGGCAGGACCCTCCGGGTCCGGCAAGACCACGCTCGTGCATCTGCTCTTGAGGCTCTTCGATCCGGTCGAGGGGGGCATCTTCGTGGACGGCCGGGACCTGAAGGGGTTCTCGACCGCGTCGCTGCGCGGGCACATCGGGCTGGTCACGCAGGAGACGCTCCTCCTCCACGACACGGTGGTGGGAAACGTGAGCGTGGGCAGGCCTGGGGCCACGCGGGAGCAGGTGCTCTCGGCCCTCGAGGCGGCCGACGCGGCGGACTTCGTCTCCCGCCTCCCCGATGGCCCGGACACGCTGCTCGGCGAGCGCGGGCTCCAGCTCTCGGGGGGGCAGCGTCAGCGCCTGGCCATCGCCCGCGCGATCCTGAAGGACCCCTCGGTGCTCATCCTCGACGAGGCCACCTCGAACCTGGATACGGCGAGCGAAGCCAGCGTCCAGGCCTCCTTGGAGAAGCTCTACAAGGGCCGCACGGTGTTCATCATCGCCCATCGTCTGACCACCCTGAGGAACGCGGACCGCGTCATCGTCCTGCATCGGGGCGAGCTGGTGCAGTCCGGCGGGTTCGACGAGCTCCTTCGCAAGGAAGGCGTGTTCTCCAGCCTGCACGCCCTGCAGAACCTGGAGCCCGAGGGCTGACCTGTGAAGCGGCTGCTTCTCCCGGTGCTGGCACTCGGAGCCGCCGCTTGGTGGGGACTCCGCGTCTGGCGCGTCATCCACCCCTGGTTTCCGCAGCAGTCCGTCGAGACGAGCCTCTACACCGCCAGCTACCCGTCGCACTGGGAGCCCATCGACCCCAAGGACCCCAGGCTCGGAGAGAAGGAGCTCTCTTTCATCAACCACCGCGGACCCGCTCCGGAGCTCGAACCCTGGGATCGGCCGCGCTGGCGCATGACACTGCGCGACGAGGGGATGTCCTTCCCGTCGGCCGAGGCCCTGGCCGAGGCCCTGCGCAAGCAGGAAGAGAAGCCCGAGCCCCTCTCGCGGGTGCGCCTGTCCAACGGGGTGGAGGCCCTGACCTGGGTCGAGCGCGCGGCCTCGGTGGATATCCCGTTCTCCCTGCGCTGGTACGTGTTCCGATCGCCGGAAGGGCGGTTGTTTTTGGCCGGCCATGACGTCCCGTCGGAGTGGAAGGCCCGTCTGCGCTACGAGCGACTCTTCCGAGGCGTCCTCTCGAGCCTCCGCTTCAAGGAAGTGCGTCGGCGAATGGGCTAGATCTTGAAGTCGTTGCCCAGATAGATCTCGCGGGCGTCGGGATCCTCGAGCAGCTGCTGGGACGTCCCCTCCATCAGTATCTTCCCGTCGTAGATGAGCGAGGCCCGGTCGATGATGGGAAGGGTCTCGCGCACGTTGTGGTCCGTGATGAGGAAGCCGATCCCGCGCTCGCGCAGCCTGAAGATGATCTGCTTGAGCTCGCCCACGGTGATGGGGTCGATGCCCACGAACGGCTCGTCGAGAAGGATGATCTTAGGGTCCTGGATCATGGCCCGGGCGACTTCCAGCCGCCTCTTCTCCCCGCCGGAGAGCGTCCAGGCCTTCTGGCCCCGGAGCTTCCACAGGCCGAACTCCTCCAAGAGCGACTTGACGCGGTGCATCTGCTCCTGCCGCGACGGCAGAGTCCTCTCCAGGATGGCGCGGAGGTTCTCCTCCACGGTGAGGCCTCTGAACACGGTCGGCTCCTGGGCCAGGTAGCCGATGCCCCTGCGGGCCCGCCGGTAGATTGGCTCCGCGCTCACGTCGTGGCCGTCGATGAGGATGGCGCCGCCGTCCGGCCGGATGAACCCGACCAGGCTGTAGAACGTCGTGGTCTTGCCCGCGCCGTTGGGCCCGAGCAGACCGACGATCTCGCCGGAGCGCACGGTGAGGCTCAGGCCCTGGACGACGCGCCGGTCTCCGTAGTTCTTGATGATGCCACGGGCGGAGAGCTCCATCAGCGGTCCTTGAGCCCCTTTGGGAAGAGTATCCACCCTCGGACCGCGCCCTCCGCGAGCGTCCGCAAGCGGTGCGTCCCGGGCAGAGAGGGGAGCTTGAGGAAGACGATGCTGTCGGCCTGGACGGCCGCGGACCAGGTGGGCAAAGCCGCCTGGAGCACGGGCCTGCGGCCCTGGAGCGTCAGACTGCCCTCGGGGTGATTGTAAAGGGCCTGGTCCGCGGAAGCCGTCCCCTGGGGCCCCGAGCAGCGGACGTCCTCTTCCAGGACTGCGGTCATGGCCGAGGCGTCCCAGCGCAGGCGCCGGGCCGTCCCGGAGGCCTGCGTGGCGCCGGCGAACGCGAAGCGGACGGGGTCGAGAGGGTCGAGCCCCGTGAGCTGCCCGAGCTTGGTCTTCATGTTGAAGCGGCCCTGCTGGCCGTCCAAGGAGATCGTCTCGCCGCGGTCGAGGGATTGGCGGGCCAGGATGGACCCTTTGGCGTCGAGCCACCCCGACTTATGGTCGTAGACAGCCGAGTCGGCCCGCAGGTAGCGGCCCTGGCGCTCATAGGTCACGTCTCCGGTCATCTCCTCGACGGTGTTCCCTCCGCCCCGCCGGATGTTCCAGCGCGCGCTGCGGACCACGGATCCGATGAGCTCTTCGTGCAGGGTCGTGGACGAGGGAGTCGCGGCGCTGGAGCCGTTGTCCCCTGCCGCGCTGCACAGGCCGCACAGGAGCAGGAGCAGGGCCCAGGAAGCGGTCATTTCAGCACCGTCTCCTGCTTGTAGAGCGTGATGTCGGTCAGAGCCTCGTCGGCCTCCATCCCTTTTCCCTTGATGCGGGCGTCCGGCCGGACGATGAGCACCTCCTCGTTCGTTCGGAAGCGGCGGTCTTTCGTGGAATAGTCCAGCCGGGTGGTGTGCAAGGTGGTCTTCTCCGCGTGGGCGACGATGACCACATCCTCTTCCAGGGCCACGTCGTTGGAGCCGGTCTGGACGGTCCCCTTCCGGGCTCGGGCGGTGCTGGCGTGGACTCCCTTGCGGTAGAACAGCAGCTCGGGCTCCGTGATGCGGGCGGCGCCGTCCAAGGAGATGTCGGCCTTGCGGGCCTTCAGCTGCCATAGATGCTGCCCCTCGGCGGTCTGGGACATGGTGAAGTCCTCCATGACCTGCAGGACCTCGCCGGCGGGGGGGGCCGAACCGGCGGAGCACGCGCAGGCGAGGGCCGCGAGGCCGATCAGGAGGCGGGCCCCGGTCACTTCTTGAGCTGCAGCCAAGGCGTCAGCTCCGGCGGGATCTGGCGGATGTCGTAGGGCTTGGGAAGCTGCCGCAGGGCGAACGTGGTCGCCAGGTAGAAGACCGTGACGCAGAGGTAGATGACGGCCAGCGTCCGGGTGTGCCATCTCCAGTCCGGGAACCAGGCCGGCGGCATCGTCAGATCCCGTCCGCATTTCTTGCAGACCTTGGCGGTGTCCTTGTTCTCTTGAGAGCAGTTGGGGCATTTCATGGCAGCCTCTTGGCGATCCGGTCGATGGATAACAGGCTCCGGACGAAGCGGGGGAGCTCCCGGAGCGGGAGCGCGTTGGCGCCGTCGGAGAGCGCGCGCCGGGGGACGGGGTGAGTCTCCAGGAAGACGCCGGCCACGCCGACCGCGGCGGCCGCGCGGGAGAGCACCGGCACGAACTCGGGCTGTCCCCCCGTCTCGTTGCCGAGCGCGCCGGGCAGCTGGCAGGAATGGGTCGCGTCGAATATCACGGGGCAGCCGGTCCGGGCCATGATCTTCAAAGAGCGCATGTCCACGACCAGGTTCGCGTAGCCGAACGAGGCGCCGCGCTCGGTCAGCAGCACGCTGCGGTTGCCCGTGGAGAGGACTTTGGCGACCGCGTTGCCCATGTCCCACGGCGACATGAACTGCCCCTTCTTGATGTTGACCGGCTTGCCGGTGCGTCCGGCGGCCACGAGCAGGTCCGTCTGCCTGCAGAGGAACGCCGGGATCTGGAGCGCGTCGACCACCTTGGCGGCTGGAGCCGCTTGTGACGGCTCGTGGATGTCGGTGATCATGGGCACGCGGAGCTCCCGCTTGAGCCGGGCGAAGACCTCCAGCGCGGACGCGAGCCCGGGACCCCGGAAGGAGCCGAGCGCCGACCGGTTGGCCTTGTCGAAGCTGCATTTGAGGACCCAGCTCGCCCGAGCCTCGAAGAATATCCTGCGGAGCTCGCGGGCGACCCGGCCGAGGAGCTCGGGCGACTCCAGGACGCAGAGCCCCGCCACGAACACGAGAGGCCGGTCGTTGGCGAACGTGGCCGAGCCGATGCGGACCTTCGGGGAAGGAGCCGTCGCCTTAGGCATGCAGGACCCCGGATGAAGAGTGACGCACGGCCGCCGCCACGAAGTCCGTGAACAGGGGGTGGGGCCTTTCGGGCCGCGACTTGTACTCCGGGTGGAACTGCGTGGCGAGATACCAGGGGTGGTCGCGCAGCTCCACGATCTCGACCAGGTTCTTCGGCGCGTGGACCCCGGTCACGAGCATGCCGGAGCCCTCGAAGAGCTTGCGGAAGCGGTTGTTGAACTCGTAGCGGTGCCGGTGGCGCTCGTGGACGACGGGGCTGCCGTAGGCCTTGTAGGCCTTGCTGTCCTTGCGTACGGCGCAGGGGTAGGCGCCGAGGCGCATGGTGGCGCCCTTCTCCTTCACGCTCCTTTGCTCGGGAAGGAGGTCGATGACGGGATACCGGGTCTTGGGGCCGAACTCGGTCGAGTCCGCGCCGGCGAGCTTGAGCACGTTGCGGGCGAATTCGACGACGGCCAGCTGCATGCCGAGACAGATCCCGAGGAAGGGGATGCCCCGTTCCCGGGCGATCTGGATGGCGCGGATCTTCCCGTCGATGCCGCGGTCTCCGAAGCCTCCCGGGACCAGGATGCCGGCGACTCCTTCCAGTTCGCTCTCGACGCCGCGCTGAGCGACGTCCACGTAGCGGGCTTCGACGCGGACCCCGTTGGCCGCGCCGGCGTGCACGAACGCCTCATGGATGGACTTGTAGGCGTCCTTGACCTCCGTGTACTTCCCGGCGATGGCCACGGGAACCGTCCCCTTGGGCGTCTTGCAGCGCTCGACGAAGAGGCGCCAGGAGGACATGTCCCGGGCCGGGGCGCGCTGGCGCAGGAGCATGAGTATCTGCTCGTCGAGTCCCTGGCGGCGGAAGACCTCGGGGACCTCGTAGATCGTGGGGACGTCCGGGGCTTCGATGACCGACTCGCGATGGACGCTGCAGAACATGGCGATCTTGGACTTGAGGTCCGCCGATAGCGGCCTTTCGGAGCGGCAGAGGATGATGTCCGGGCTGATGCCGATCTCGCGGAGTTTGCCGACGGAGTGCTGCGTGGGCTTGGTCTTGAGCTCCTCCGCGGCGCGGATGAAGGGGAGCAGGGTGACGTGGATGTAGAGGACGTTGTCCTTGCCGCATTCCAGTCCGAACTGCCGGGCCGCTTCGAGGAACGGGAGGCTCTCGATGTCGCCGACGGTCCCTCCGATCTCGATGATGACCACGTCGGCGTTTTTTCCGACGAGGCGGAAGCGGCTCTTGATCTCGTCGGTGATGTGCGGGATGACCTGCACCGTCGCCCCGAGGAATTCGCCGCGGCGTTCCTTGGCGATCACGGCCTCGTAGACCTGGCCGGCCGTGACGTTGTTGGTGTGGTGCATGTCCACGTCGAGGAAGCGCTCGTAGTGGCCGAGGTCGAGGTCGGTCTCGGCGCCGTCCTCCGTGACGAAGACCTCCCCGTGCTGGTAGGGGTTCATGGTCCCGGGGTCCACGTTGATGTACGGGTCGCACTTCAGGCAGGCGACGGACATGCCTCTGCCCTGCAGGAGCTTGGCGATGGAGGCGGCGCTGATCCCTTTGCCGAGCGAGGAGACCACGCCGCCCGTCACGAAGATGGTCTTTGGCATATCAGGAGCTCCTGGAGGTCCGGCGCGCCAGGCGCAGCGAGGCGCGGCGCAGGTCCGCCGGGGTATCGATGGCCACGGTGCGGTCCGCCACCCTGGCGGCGGCGATCGTCATGCCGTTTTCCAGGGCGCGCAGCTGCTCGAGCCGCTCGGCGGCCTCGAGCGCGGAGGGTCTCGACTTCACGAAGCGCTCGAGCGCCGCCCGGGTGAAGGCGTAGATCCCGATATGGCGCCAGAGCCGGGCGGCCCCGGAGGGGATGGCGGCCCGGGAGAAATAGAGGCATCGGCCGTCGGCAGCCACGGCGGCCTTCACCACGTTCGGGTCCGCCGCCTCCCGGCTGCCGGAGGCCGGCACCACGGCCGTGGCGATATCCACCCCGTCGGTCCTGGCCAGCCGCGCCACCTTGCGGATGGTGGCGGGACGGATGAACGGCTCGTCGCCTTGGAGGTTGACCACTGTGCGGAACTGGAGCCCGCGCGCCCGTTCCAGGGCGCGGACCGCGGCGTAGACCCGGTCGGTCCCGGAGCGGCAGTCCGTCGGAGTCAGTACCGCGGAGCCGCCGAAGCGCTTGACCGCGTCGATGACGTCGGAGTGGTCGGTGGCCACGACGACGGGGCCGACGCCGGCTTGGATCGCGGCGCGGCGGCACCACTCCACCACGGGGATCCCGCCGAGCGAGGACAGCACCTTGGCCGGGAAGCGCGTCGATCCCATGCGGGCCGGGATCACGACGACGGTGCGCGGAGCCCGGGTCATGCGCGGCGGCCCCCCATCTCCCGCAGCGCGGTCTCGATCTCGGCGGCGGAGACCGTGGCGGTGCCGAGCTTGCCGACCACGATGCCGGCCGCCACGTTGGATAGGGCGGCGGAGTCCGCGAGGCCGGCCTGGCAGGCAAGCGAAAGGGCCATGACGCTGACCACCGTGTCCCCTGCGCCCGTCACGTCGTAGACTTCCTTGGCCTGGGTCGGGATGTGCACCAGGGGCCCTCGCGCCTGGAACAGGGTCATCCCCTTCTCTCCGCGGGTGATGAGCACCGAGCGGACCCGAAGGGCGGCGAGGATCTTCCTTCCCAGGGAGCGGATCGCATCTTCCTCGGAGGAGGGATGCAGGCGCATGCCTCCCCAGGCCTCCTGGAGGTTGGGGGTGATGCAGTCCACTCCGCGGTAGCGCTTGAAATGCTCCACCTTGGGGTCGACGAGCACGGGGAGGCGCGTCCGGTGCGCGAGGCGCAGGGCGGCCTGGACCACGGCGGAGGTGACCACGCCCTTGCCGTAGTCCGAGATGACCAGGCCCTGGGCTTCCCCGACGGCGGCTTTCAGGCGGCGGAGGAGCTCGGACGCGTCCCCGGCCGCGAGCCCGCCCACGGTCTCCCGGTCGAATCGGACCACCTGCTGGTGCTCGGCCACGACCCGGCATTTCTGCGTGGTGCGGCGGGAGGGGGAGCTTAAAAGGCCCGAGACGTCGATGCCGCGCTTCTGGAGGTCGGAGAGGAGGTTCTGCCCGGCGAGGTCCTCGCCGAGGACGCCGAAAACCGAGACCTGCGCTCCCAGGGCGCGGAGGTTGCTGCAGACGTTGCCGGCCCCGCCCGGGGCGTGGGCCTCCTGGGAGACCTGCACGACCGGGACGGGCGCCTCCGGCGAGAGGCGGCTGACGCGGCCGCGGATGAACTGGTCCAGCATGAGGTCGCCGAGGACGAGGATGCGCTTGCCCGCGAACTTGGGCGGGATGGCGGCGAGACGGCGAAGGACTTCTCGAGAGTAAATCACTTCGGGAAGTGATTATAACAAAGAGGGGGGGTCATTCGCTCTTCACCCTGGTCAGGTAGGCGGAGATATGGCCGAAGACGATCTCGACCTTCATGAGCACCGGCAGGTGCCTCTCGTCGTCCGTGAGGTAGACCTGGAGCTCCTTGCCCTTCTGCATGAATATGCCTTCCTCGCGGATGCGGACATCCACGATGACGACGTCGAACTTCCCGGCCGGGACCTCGACCCGGGTCTTGCGCAGGACCTTGGCGACCAGGGGCCAGGTCTTGCGCGTGTTCACGTCCAGGACCACCTCGTCTCCCACGGCGAGCTTATGACTGCGGACGTAGTAGAGGCTGGAGAGCACGTCCTGCACGAACCCGGGCAGGGTCCCGGTGCTGACCTCGAAGCTCGCGTCCTTGTCGGTTCGGCGGGATAGGTAGGAGCGGGCGGGATAGTCGTAGAGCACCCATTCGTCCCGGAAGAACTTCCCTTCGCGCAGCTGCTTGAGGTACCCCAGCGAGACGAGGTCGTCCGCGCGCAGCCAGGATTCGTTGAGGTCCCGGACCTTGTAGAAGGCGTCGGCGAACCCGTTCGTCCGGGCCTCGGAAACGATCCGGTAGGCCGACTGGCCGGCGAAGTCGTCGACCTGGGTGATCCTCAGGTTCGAGAAGCCCATGAGGAATATCCCCCACTTGACCTCGTACTCCAGCGCTTCCGGCAGCCAGGGCATGCGCTGCGGCGGCTGGGTCAGGGGGGCGGTGGAGTTGATGAGTTCGTAAGGGGAGGAAAGCGAGGGGGAGAGCTGGGCCGAGGCCGCCGATGAAAGGAGCAAAAGCAGGAGCAGCTGCCGCGACAATATGAACTTCGCCGCCGACAGGAGGCTGCGCGCCACGTGCGTGGGACGCAGGCGCTTGCCCCAGCGCTTCATCTGCGACCGGCCTTCCCCGGTCGTGACCAGGACCGAGGCGACGCCGAGCGCCCGGCCCAGGTCCACGTCCGCCTTTTTGTCGCCCACCACGGCCGAGCCCGACAGGGTCAGCCCGAGGTCCCGCACCGCCCGGCGGGCCAACAGGGGGGAGGGCTTACGGCAGCGGCAGCGGTCCTCGGGGTGGTGCGGGCAGAAGTAGATCCCGTCCAGGGACGCGCCTTGGCGGCGCAGCTCCCGGAGCATGCGGCTGTGGATCCTCGCCAGGGTCTTCTCGTCGAGGAAGCCGCGGGCCAGGCCGGACTGGTTCGAGACGATGACCAGGCGGTAGCCGGCGGAGCGGAGCAGGCGCATCGCTTGAGGCGCCCCGGCGTAGAGCCGTACTTCCTCCGGCCGCCTCAGGTACCAGCCCGGACGGGTATGGATGAGGGTCCCGTCCCTGTCGAAGAACACGACCGGGTGTCTGCGCATCAGTCCCCGGTCAGCGCCTTCTCCCACACGTCCTTGCCCGAGGTGATCTCCATGCGCACGGCCAAAGCCAGGACATCGCCGGGGAGGGCGTCCTCCCAGCCCTGCGGGAAGCGCGGGAAATCCTTGAACGTCGTCACGACCGGCATGCCCTTGCCCAGCTCCTCGATGGAGCGCATCTCCTCCAGGGTGTACGGATGGTGGTCCGGATAGCGCCAGGCCTGAGCCACCCGGGCCTCCACCGCCTCCAGGAGGGCCTCGAAGGACTTCGGATTGCCGATGCCGCACAGGCTCGCGATCGCCTTGCCCTTGACGTGGGACAGGCGATGGCGCTCGTTGCGCTTGAGGTCGAAGATGAAGTCCGGCCGATGGACCGCCTCGAGCAACTCGGCCGAGGGCGCCGCAGCCGAGACGACCGCGCGGATCTTCTCGACCCTGGACGCCTCGACCTGGTCGGCGTGCGTGATGATGACCATCCCCGCCCGCTTGAGCGCGGACAAGGGCTCGCGCAGGTCGCCGTACGGCAGGAGCCTGCCCCCTCCGAAGGGGTCGATGGCGCTGATGAGGACGATGTCCAGGTCGCGGCGCAGGCGGCGGTGCTGGAACCCGTCGTCGAGGAGCAGCACGCGGGGCTTGTAATAGAACAGCGCGGTCTCTCCGGCCTTGACCCGGTCCGGGGAGATGAGGATGGGGATGTCCGCGCCCCGCAGGGACTGATGCATCATCCAGGGCTCGTCTCCCGTCTCCTTCCAGGAGACCGTCGTCTTGTCCACAAGGACCTGCACCTCGCGTTTGGCCCGCAGGCGGCCGTAGCCGCGCGTGAGGATCGCGGCCTTGACTCCCTTCCTGCGCAGGGTGTTCGCCGCCAGGAGCACGGCCGTGGTCTTGCCCGTGCCGCCGACGGTCAGGTTCCCGATGCAGACCGTGCGCGAACCCAGCTTCCGGGTGGGCAGGAGCTTCAGGCTGTAGAGGATGTTGCGCAAGGCCACTCCGAGCCCGTAGACGAAGGCGCACAAGGACAGGAGCCAGCGGCCGGCCGTCCGCTCGAGCAGCTGGGCGCGCGCACGGGCCAGGTTCATCGGAGCATGTCCTTCGCCACGTCGAAGACCCTGTCCGCGCCCAGACCCCGCAGGCAGCTCATGCCGCTCGGGCAGCGGTTGAGGCTGCAGCCGATGCACGGGAGCTCCTCGCGCCGGACGCAGCGGTGCGGCCCCCCGCCCGGCGGGGTCCAGCAGGCGGGATCGCTGGAGCCGTGGATGGTGAGCGTCGGGACTCCGCGGGCCACGGCGATGTGCTTGGGCCCGTTGCAGTTGCTCACCAGAAGGCTCAGCCCGCCGATGAGGTCGCAGAGTCGGCGGAGGTCCTTCGTCTCCGGCGCGACGTGGGCCCCGTCGCCGACCCCGCGGCAGACCTCCTCGGCCAGGGCCTTCTCGCCCGGGCCCCAGAACACGAGGAGGCTCGCTCCCAGGCGGTCGCGGAGCAGGCGGCCGAGCTCCGCGAAACGGGCCGCGGGCCAGCGCCGGGTCTCCCTCCGGGAAGCGGGAGCGAAGCCCACGAGCAGGCCTGGCGGCCGTTTTCGCTCGCCGGGGAGCCGGGGGAGGAAGTCCGATTCATCCGGGGAGAGCCCCAGCGAGGAAAGGACCCGGATCTTCTCCAGGCCGCTGTAGCAGGGGGCCGAGGACTCCCGCAGCAGGCGGTTGTAGGCCCATCGATGGCTGACCTGGGCCGGCCCGGCCCGCAGGGAGGCACCGCTCGCGAACGTCAGCATCGCGGTCCTCGGCGTACCCATGTAGTCGATGACCCAGTCATACCCGTTCCTGCGCATGCGCCAGAGCCAGTATACGTAATTCGCCGGTCCGCTTCCCTCGCGCACGATCACGTTGGAGATCTCCGGCACGCCCTCCAGGAGTTGATGCGCCGGGGGATCCACCAGGAAATCGATGCGGGCTTCCGGGTAGAGCTTGCGCAGGGCGCGCACAGCCGGAGTCGTGAGGAGCACGTCGCCGATGCGGCGGAGCATGATGACGAGGATGGCCCTTGGGTTCACAGGCGTGCCCTGCCGCGGGTCAGATTGAGGCGGAAATCCAGGCCCGTGTCGTCCCCGCGCACCAGGAGCCTGTTCAGCGGGCCCGACCCCGGGTCCCACGGCCAGGGGGAGATGCCTTGGCGGATGGAGAAATCGTAGCGGTAGCCCGCCTCCCGCACCGCGGAGCGGACCTCCGCGTCGAAGGCGCCGGATCCGAAGGGGTAGGAGAAGGCCGTGACCGGCCGGCCCAGCCTGGCTTCTATGCGGCGCTTGGATTCCGCGGCTTCCCAAAGCGCTTCCTCGCGCGAGACGCGGGTCAAGTCTTTGTGGCCCATGCCGTGGGAGCCGAACTCCACGAGGCCGGAATCCTGCATGGCGAGCGCCTGGCCCCAATCGAGCATCCGCTGGAAGGGCAGCAGCCCCGGGTCTTCCCAGTGGTTGTGCCGCCCCATGGCATCGTGCACCAGGAAGATGTTGGCCTTGACCCGGGTCTCGCGCAGGACCGGGAAGGCCTCCTCCAGGTTGTCCGCGTAGCCGTCGTCGAACGTGACGAGGACGGGCTTGGCCGGGAGGGGCTTCTCCAACTCGGAGAAGAGCAGGGGCGTGTAGCCCCGGCGGAGCAGGGCGAGCATCTGGGAGCGGAAATCACGGGTCCTCACCCAGAGTTTCCGGAGCTTCGCTCCCGGCGGCGGAGAACCGATGTGGTGGTACATGAGCACGGGCAGTCCGCAGCGCCGGGGCCTCCACCAGTTCCAGCGGGCGGAGGCTGCGGCGGCGGCCGCGGCGAGGATCAGCAGTTCAACCATCCGAGCCTCGATCCAGCTCGCGCAGCTTGAGGTACTTCAGCCAGGTGTGGAAGGAGGATAATCCGGCGTAGACGATGCCAGGGGTGCCGTCCAGCAGGCCTCCCCGGAGCACGGCCCTCTGGAGGAACTCCCAGAAGGGCAGCAGATGGTGCCAGGCGTGGAAGCGCCGGCCTTGGGCGCGGCGCTTGCGCGCGGCGTTGGAGGTGTAAACGGACATCTTCGCCAGATACTCGTCGAGGTCCCGATAGGGGATATGCCGGATGCTCGAGCGCAGCCAGCCTACCGGGCCCCGGACCTCGACCCCTTCGTGCACGAGGCCGCCGACGAAGCGGGCGGAGTCCCTTCGGAACAGGCGGACATGGTGCTCGCCCCCGAGTCCGCCGAAGCGCAGGGTCCGGCCCATGAAGACGACCTCGAAGGGGACCTCGAAGGCGCGGGGCTCGGGCTCGGACGCGAGGACCTCGAGGACTTCCTTCGCCAGTCCCGGGGTCACCCGCTCGTCCGCGTCGATGGAGAGCACCCACTCTCCCGAGGCCCGTTCCAGGGCGGCTTGCTTCTGGGATGCGTAATCCTTGAACGGGTGCGCCGTCACGGAACAGCCGCGGCCGCGGGCGATCTCCAGGGTCTTGTCCGTGGATGCGTCGTCAAGGACGACGATCTCCGCGCCGAGCGGCCTCACGCTGTCCAGGCACTCGGGCAGGTCCGCCTCTTCGTCGCGGGTGATGATGATGACGCTGAGCCTCATGCGAGTCCCTCGTAGACGGCCAGGACGCGGTCTCCCAGCCGGGTCAGGCTGAACGACTCGAGCGCCTTGCGCGCGGCCCGGGCGCGGCGGTCCGCTCCCGCGCGGTCCTGGAGCGACTCGGAGATGACGCGGGCCAGGCCTTCGGGGTCCCGGGCCGGAGCCAGGAGCGCGGTCTCGCCGTGGCGGACGACCTCCGGGATGCCTCCGGCGTCCGTGGCCGCGATGGGGACGGCGCAGGCCATGGCCTCCAGGAGCACCGAGCCCATGCCTTCGCCCCAGGAGGATTGGACGTAGAGGTCGAGCCCGCGCAGCCAGCGCGAGGGGTCGCGCTGGAACCCGGCGAAGGCCACGCGGTCCAAGATGCCGAGGGACCGGGCCAAGCCCTTGAGGTCGTCGAGCAGCGGCCCTCCTCCGACGAAGGCGAAGCGCGCGTCAGGCACGCGGGCCGCGGCCCTGAGCAGGGTCGCTTGGTCCTTGTGCGGCACAAGCGCGGCCAGGTTCCCGACCCAGGGACGGTCGAGCGGCAGACCGAACTCCCTGGACAGGCTCCGGCGCGCTTCCTCGCGATCGGGAGCGGTCGGCGGACGCAGCAGGGCGCAGCCCGCGGCCGAGGCCTCCTCGTCCGTGACCGGGATGCAGTCCGGGACGACCTGAACCCGGGCCACTCCGCCCTCGAGCAGCGTCTTGCGGACGTAGTCCGAGACCGCGATGACGGCCGCTGCGCGGCGGTATTTGAGCGCGCCATGGATCCGGAAATCCACTCGCCTATGAGCGACCCACGGGAGCCGGGAGAAGCGTGACGCCAGGCATGCCAGGGCTGCCGCGTGCGCGGTATGGGCATGCAACACGGGGCGCTTGGCGCCCTGTGTCGCTCGGCTCAGAAGCCAGGCGGAGACGGGGTCCCATTCCCCCCAGAACGGGAGGTGCAGGGTCTCGAACCCGAGGCGTTCGGCTTCGCGGTGAAGGGGGAAGCCCCGGCGGCAGACCACGATGTTCCTGTGTCCCCGGCGCCGCAGATGAGCGGCCAGGTAGAGGAGCTGCCTCTCGCCTCCGCGCAGCGAGCGCTCGCTATCGAGGTGATAGAGTTCCAATGACTCGGCCATAGAAGCGTTCAGTCTCATCCAGGAAACGCCGCAGCGTGAAGAGGCTCTCGAACCTCGCGCGCGCCTGCCGGCCCATGCGCTCGCGCAGATAGGAGTCCCCGACCAAAGAGCCGATGGCGCGCGCCAGAGGCTCCTCTTCTCGTGGCTCGACGAGCAGGCCGGTCTCTCCGTCCGCCACGTACTCGGGCAGGCAGCCCACGCGAGTGGCCACCAGGGGGCGTCCCACGGCCATCCATTCCACGGCCGCGCGCGAGACGGCCTCGGAGCCGACCGAGGCGATGACGCCCACATGGCAGCGCCGCATGTAGCTGAACACGTCCGGGACATGCCCGGTGAGCTCGATGCGCTCCGCCAAGCCCAGGCGGTGCGCTTCCTCCAGGAGCTCGGCCGGCTTCACGTTCTCCTTGCGGCCGACGAGGAGGAAGCGCGTGTCCGGATGCCGTTCCAGCACGAGCTTGGCGGCCCTGAGGAAGACGCCGTGCCCCTTGACCGGGTCGAGCCGGCTGACGATGCCGACCAGCGGGGCGCCGGCCATGGGTGGAAGGAAGCTCCCGGGGTCCTCCGAGCCCTCATAGATGCATGCGGAATGGAGGCCTGGGACGGGGCAAAGGCGCTCGAACTCGGAGAGAATGGTGCGGTTGGCCGCGATGAGGCCGGCGGTGCGGCTCCAGAGCAGGCGCTGGCCCGGCCTGCGGCGGATGGGACGGCTGTCGCCGCGCGTGCGCAGCACCGGGATGCTCCGGCCGTGCCGCATCCCATGGCCCATCCGGGCCATGGGATGCGGCACTGCACCGTGTCCCTCTAGAAGACGTTGGATACGTGTGCCGTGCCAGGAGGCCAGGGCGATGGCCAGGGTGTGCGCGGACCCGGTGTGGGCCACGACCGCGTCGCAGCCGGCTTCCCCGAAGGACTTGCGCAGGGGAGCGAGGTTGAGCCAGGGGTGGGTGTAGCCCTGGGTCGGGAGCCCGAGACGCTCCGCCTCCTGGATGGCGAAGGAGCCCATGACTCCCCAGACGATGGACGGGTGCCCGCGCTCGGCCAGGCCTGCCGCGGCCCGCAGGGCGTAGCGGGTGATGCCGCTGTCGTACGGCTCGTCGATGATGTGAGCGATCCTCATGGGGCCTTGCCCCCCGGCTCGCGCCCTTCCGGAGGCGCCAGGGGACTAGTCCCCTCCGGGGACTTGCCCCCCGGCTCGCGCCCTTCCGGAGGCGCCAGGGGACTAGTCCCCTCCGGGGACTTGCCCCCCGGCTCGCGCCCTTCCGGAGGCGCCAGGGGACTAGTCCCCTCCGGGGATTTGCCCAGCATCTGAAGGGCGTTGTCCACGGCTTCGCGGACTCCGATGAGGCGCATGCAGAGGAAATGCCCCTCGGGGCAGGACCGGCTCCCGTGCAGGCCGCAAGGCCGGCATTCGAGCGGGACCTGCAGCACCCGATGCCCTTCCCCGTAGGGGAAGAAGCCCAGCTCCCGCGTGGTCGGGCCGAATATCGCGAGCGTCGGCACTCCGGAGCCGGCCGCGATGTGCATGGGCCCGGAATCATTGGTGACCATCAGGCGCAGGCGCGGGACCAGGTCCATGAGCTCGGGGAGAGTGGTGCAGCCGGCCCAGTTCACGACCCCCGGCCCGGCGGCCTCGGCGATCCCGGCGTTGAGCGCCGCGTCTTCCTTGCCTCCCAGGAGCACGGCCTTGACCCCGGCCCGGGCCACGAGTTCCCGGATGAGTTCCGCGTAGCGCTCGGCCGGCCAGCGTTTGGTCGGCCAGACCGAGCCTGGATGCACGCCCACCAGGATGTCTTTAGCGGCGATCCCGCAGGAGCGCAGACGCTCCGCGAGAGCGGTCCCGTTGGAGCGGCTCAGGTAGAGGGAATCCCCCGTCTGGGCCCGGAGGTCGGGCTTAAGAGGCAGCAGCAATGCCAGGTTGCGCTCGAGTTCCGGCATGCCCCAGGGGAAGAACACGGTGCGGTTGAACAGGAACCAGCCCGCGCTCGACGAGAAGCCGATTCGGTGGGGGATGCGCGTGAGCCAGACCAGCAGGGCGCTCCGGAAGCTGCGGTGCGCGACCAGGGCCAGGTCGAAGCGCTGCCGCCGGAGCGAGGACGCCAGGCTCCAGAGCCCCTTCACGCCGGCATGGGCGGCCCGCTTGTCGTAGGCCAGGACCTCGTCCACGCACTCGGTGCGCCGGAAGATGTCCATGGTCTTGGGCCGGGTGAGGACGGTCAGCCTGCATCCGGGCAGGGTCTCCTTGATGCGGCGCGCCAGGGGGATGGTGAGGAGCGCGTCGCCCAAAAACGAGGTCTGTACCAGGAGCACGCGCTGGCTCGGGGTCTGCGAGAGGGGATAGCGCTCGCTCCCATAGTCTCCGAGCGAGAGGTGCCGGAACCGGATGGGGACTCCCCAAGGCGCCAGACTCTCGAGGTAGCGGTCCAGGGAGTGCATGGTCAGGACGGGCGAGGACCAGCGGAAGAGCACGTAGAGCCTGCGCGCCACGGCGTGCTTCTTATAGATGGAGACGTTGGGCACGCGCGCGAAGAACCGGATCCAGAAGCTGCGCCAGGTCGAATGGAGGTCGAGCAGATGAGTGAAGCGCCTTGCGCGTATCTCTTGGACGGCCTGACGGAGGTTGCGGTAGGGGATGATCTCGTCCACGCACGGGTTGTTGCTCAGGGCTGCGCTGAACTGGGGCTTGACCATGGCGCAGACCCGGGCGTCGGGCCAGTGCGCTTTCAAGTTCTTGAACACGGGCGCAGTGAGCGCGACGTCGCCCAAGGAGGAAAGGCGAAGGACGAGCACGCGATGTGCCATGCAAATATAACATCTGATTATACAATTTCCGTCAGGTCGACTTCATCTGGATGTGAAACGAAAAAAATCCTTCATATTCATGGGTTATTTTTAATTCAATGATGGCGCCATCAACGAAGGTCAAGAAATGTTTGTTTTTTAAGGAGAATCCGCGACTGTGGTCCAGATTTTTCGTGTCGTAGGCCTGAGACTTCGACACAGCGAAGCTGTGTCGAAGTACCGCTCACGCAGAGCGGAGAAGGCGTCTTTGTGAAACCGTGCGCCGGAACGGCTTATCCCAGCAGCGGCTTGATGTGCTCCCAGGTCCTTTCCGTGGCTCCGGAGAAGGTCCTGGCCGTGGCCAAGGCGGCTTCGGAAGCGCGGCGTCTGTGCTCGTCGTCGAGCATCTTGGTCAGCTGGGACGCCAACGCTGCGCCGTCGGCGGCCTGCAGCCCTCCTCCCGAGGCCTGCAGGGCGCGGGCCACATCCTCCACGGACGAGGTGTGCGGCCCAAAGAGCACCGGTACGCCGAGGGAGGCCGGTTCGAGCAGATTGTGCCCCCCGACGGGGACGAGAGTCCCGCCCACGAAGGCGGCGCGGCCGCAGGGATAGAGCGAGGCCAGCACGCCCATGCGGTCCACGAGCAGGCACTCCGGTTCCTTGTCGAAAGGCAGGAGCTGGGTCCAGCGCACGAGCTTGATCCCCTTCGAGCGGAGCAGGGCGGCGAGCTCCTCGACACGCTCCACATGCCGCGGGGCCAGGATGAGGCGCAGGCGCGGCTGGTTCTGGCGGCACAGGCGCTGGGCTTCCAGCAGCGGTTCCTCTTCTCCGGGGCGCGTGCTCCCCGCCACCCAGCAGGGGTCCTCGCCCCAGCCCAGCTCGGCCAGCCGGGAGCGCGCCTCCCGCAGCGCCTCCTCCGACGGAAGGGGGGTGTCGTACTTCATGCTCCCGGTCCGCAGGAGCGCCCCGCGCGGCATGCCGAGGCTCGAGAGCCGCTCGAGGTCCTCGCCCGTCTGGACCGCGGCGCGTTCGAACCCGGCCAGGGCCGGGGCGAGCAGGCCGCGGATGCATCCGTAGCGGCCGAAAGCCCTCTGCGTGACGCGGCCGTTGGCCAGACCGATGCGCACTCCCATGCGTCGGGCCAGCAGGAGCGTCATGGGCCAGAGCTCGGTCTCCGCCACCAGAAGGCAGCGCGGCCGGGCCGAGTCCAGGAACGCGCGGACCGCGGGCCAGCAGTCGACGGGAGCGAGCACGGCGAGGTCCACTCCGGGCAGGGCCTTGGCGCGTTCGCGCCCCGCGACCGTGGAGGTGGTGAAGAGGATGCGCGGCCGGCCGGGCTCCTTGGCCAGGCGAGCCACGAGCGGGGCGAAGCCGACGACCTCTCCCACGGAAGCCGCGTGGAGCCAGACCGGGCGGTCTCCCAGGCGCGAGCGCTCCTCCGGCGATAGACGGCCGAGGCGCTGGGCGAGCTCGGGCTTGCCCTCGCGCAGGGCCGTCCCCCTGCCGGCGAGCGCGAGCTTGAGCAGGACGATCGCCGCGACCAGGGGGTATAAGAGCTGATAGAGCAGGAGCATCATGCCGCGAGCCGGTCCGCCTCCTCGGTGATCCGGTCGAGCTCGGCCTTGAGCTCGGCGGCCTTGGCCCGGAGGTCGTCTTCGGGAGAGATCCAGACGGGACGGCCGTGCGAGACGAAGATGCGGCTGAAGGGCAGGGGCACGTTGAACCGGTCCCACGCTTTCTGCAGCACGAGCCTGCGGCTGGACGCGTTGGTGATGGGCAGGATGGGGCAGCCGGACTGCTGGGCCAGATAGAGCACCCCGGGCTTGACCTCGCGGGCCGGGCCCTTGGGCCCGTCGGGGGTGATCCCGACCACGTCGCCCTTCTCCAGCAGCGAGACGAGCTCTCGGGTCGCGGACATGGACCCGCGCGATGAGGAGCCTCGCACGGCCGGGATGCCGAAGAGCCGCATCACCTCCGCGATGATGCCGCCGTCCCGGCTGCGGCTGACCAGGACGTTGACCCCGACCTGCCGATGCGTGTACGTGAACATCACCTGACGCTGATGCCAGAAAGCGTAGATGAAGCCCCGCTTGGACTTCTGGCCCGCTTGGCGCAGGTGCTCCAGCCCGGACCAGCGCAGCCTGGAGGTCCAGCCGACGAGGGAGATATAGCCGAAGGCCAGGTAGGGGGCGAGGGTCCTGAGCAAGCTACGTCTTCGTCCTGCCGGACTTGCTCCGGCGTCTTGATATCCAGCTCAAGCAGAAGGCGGCCGAATACTCGGGGACCAGGCGGTTGGCCTCGAGCTTGATCCCGATCTTCGAGCCCTCCAGCTTCTCCAGCGCGAGCCCCAGGGCTTCGGCGTCCGTCAGATACTGGATGGGGCTCAGGTCGCAGCGCTCGGCCTCGACCTCGTCCGTGATGAGACCGATCACGAACTGCACGGACGCCTCGAGCGCCAGGCCGGCGCACAGGTCGTAGAGCTTGCCGTGCGCCTCGCCGCGGCCGCGCTCCTCGGCGGCCTTTTGGCTGGTCTCGGGCCCAAGGGTGGCCAGGCCCAGGGTATGCGCCAGGCCGGGGATGGGGGCGAAGGCCTCGGTATCCATGGATTCGGGCCCGAAGGAGTCGAAGATCACCGCGGGCTGGAGGCTCGCCGAGAACTCATCGAGGTACCTGCTGAAGCGGGGCTCCTCGGCCAAGCCCAAAGCGGCGAGGTCCACGGCCTTGCGGGTCCGCCGCCGCGTCTCCTTGACCGGGAGGCGCAGGCGGAAGCCGCGTATCTTCCTCATGGGCTACCTTCTTTTCGTCCGGGGCCCTTGAACCGGAGCGGCGACGGGCTGAGGAGGCTTGCCCCGGCCGCGCATCTGCGTCCACTGGAACACGAACGGGGTGGCGATGGCGATGGTGGAATAGATCCCTTCGAGGACTCCCCAGGTCATGGCGATGGAGAACCCCCGGATGCCGGGGCCTCCGAGGAAGTCGAGGGCGAGCACGGTCATGAACACGGTGCCGGAGGTGATGATGGTGCGCGACATCGTCTCGTTGAGACTCGCGTTGATGACCGCTTCCAGCGGGTCGTTGTACATGGAGCGCAGCTTCTCGCGCATGCGGTCGAAGATGACGATGGTGTCGTTGATGGAGAAGCCGGCCACGGTCAGCACCGCTGCCACGGCGGTCAGGTCGAACTCCAGCCCCAGGATGGAATAGAGCCCGAACATGGTGATGACGTCCTGGGCCAGGGCCAGTATGCCGCCCACGCCCCAGAGGGCGTTGTCGAAGCGGAAGGCGACGTAGACCAGGATGCCCACCAAAGAGAGGATGACCGCGATGAGGGCTTGCCGGTAGAGATGGCGTCCCACCACCGGGCCGATGTACTCCTTCTTGTCCACGCGGAACTTCCGGGTCGCGTTCACGGACTCGAAGTCCTTGACGAACTTGTCGATGAGTTCGGCGGAGGACTCGGCCGAGGCCTTCAGGCGGATGGCGAAGGTGTTGGAGTTGGAGAACTGCTGGATGGACGCTCCCTCGTATCCGGCCCTGGATACGTCCGCGCGCACCGAGTCGATGGACACGGACTCCTCGAAGGACGCTTGGATGAGGCTCCCGCCCGTGAACTCGATGCCGTAGTTCAGTCCCTTCGTCGCCAGCGAGACGAAACTGGCCGCGACGAGGATGCCGGAGACGACGAAGAACTTGTAGCGCTGTCCGATCCAGTCGATTTTCGGGGTCTCTTTGAATATTTCCATGGGTTATACCGGCAGGCTCTCGACGTTCCCGGAGGCCAGGTAGGCCTGGAACATCATGCGCGTCAAGACGATGGCGGTGAACATGCTGACCACGAGGCCCAAAGTCAGGGTGACGGCGAAGCCCTTGATGGGCCCGGTCCCGAACTGGAACAGGAACAGGGCCGCGATGAGCGTGGTCAGGTTCGAATCCAGGATGGCGGAGAAGGCCTTGTCGTAGCCCGCGTCCACGCAGATGCGGATGGGCTTGCCCAGGCGCAGTTCCTCGCGCATGCGCTCGAGGATGAGCACGTTCGCGTCCACGGCCATGCCCACGGTGAGGGCCAGGCCGGCGAAGCCGGGCAGGGTGAGCGTGGCGTTGAAGTAGGCCATGAGCGCCATGGTGAAGACCATGTTGAGCGCGATGGCCAGGTCCGCGAAGAAGCCGCCCACCTTGTAGTAGACGAGCATGAACGCGACGACGAGCGCGCACGCCACCCAGCAGGCGCGCAGGCCCTTGCGGATGGAGTCCTCTCCCAGGGTGGCTCCCACGGTGCGCTCCTCGATGATGCGCAACGGCGCCGGCAAGGCGCCGGCGCGGAGCACGATGGCCAGGTTGCGGGCCTCCTCCATGCGGAAGGTGCCCTCGATGATGCCGGTGCCGCCGCGGATCGGTCCTTTGATGACCGGCGCGGAGTAGACGACCCCGTCGAGCACGATGGCGAGGTGCTTGCCCACGTTCGCCGTCGTGAGGTCGCCGAAGACCTTGGCTCCCTCGGGCTTGAACTTGAACTCTACGATGGGCATGCCGCTGTTGCCGGTCTGCACGCGCGCGTTGTCGAGCTGGGCTCCGGTCACCGGCACTGTGTCCTTGAGGAGGTGGAAGGCGGCCTCCTCGCGGCTCGGGAAGAGCGCGGTCCCGGCCGGGAGCATGGCCTTGGCCGCTGTGGAGACCGTCACGTTGCCGTCCCCGCTCTTGATGAAGGGGTCGCCGATCGTCTCGTAGATCTTCTGCACGGCCTTCTGGCCCGCCTCGGACTCGTCGACCATGCGGAACTCGAGGAGCGCGGTCTTGCCCACCACGGACTTGGCCTGGGCCGAGTTCTTGATGCCGGGGAGCTGGACCACGAGCCAGCGTTCGCCCTGCCTCGCGATGAGGGGTTCGGCCACGCCGAGCTGGTCGATGCGGTTGCGCAGGATCTCCTGGGCCCGGGACAGGGCGTCCAGGATGTCCGCGTTCTCCGGGAGCTTGGCCACGTCGAGCTCCATGAGGAGGTGCGTGCCTCCCTTGAGGTCTAAGCCCAGGTTGAGCAGGTGCTTGGGCCTCTGCCGGTTGGCCTCCATCCGTTCCCGTTGGCCGGCGTCCATCGAGTACCAGTCATAGGTGGGGTAGAGGAGCAGCGCCGAGAGTGCGATGAGGGCCAGGACCCCGGCCCATTTCGTCTGGAGCTTGGTCATGTCGCTAGCCTTCCTATGAGTCCGTCGGGGCGCTCTGCGCCAGCTCCGCCGATGGGTTGGCCAATTGGCTGATCGCCGAGCGCGCCACGAGCAGCTTGACGTTCTCCGCCACCTTCAGTTCGACGTCCGGGCCGCGCAGGGAGACCACGGTCCCGTAGACGCCGCCGCTGGTGAGCACGCGGTCGCCCTTCTTCAAGGCTTCGAGCATCTTTTTGTGCTCGCTCATCTGCTTCTGCTGGGGACGGATCACCAGGAAGTAGAAGATGAGGAAGATGGCGATGGTCGGGACGAAAAAGCCCATCAATGTAGGGGGTTGGTTGGGTTGCATAGTGTTTTGGAGCGACAGTCTATCAAATTTTCATCAAAAACGCCTTCCGTTCCTGCACGAACGTCCCATCGCGGATGGAGTCGCGGATGCGGCGCATGATCTGAAGGTTGAAATGGACGTTGTGCAGGGTCAGCAGTCTATAAGAAGAAAGTTCCCTGCTTCGGAAGAGATGGGACAGATACGCCCGGGTATAGGTCCTGCACACCGGGCAGGAGCACTCCGGGTCCAGGGGGGAGGAGTCCCGGCGGAACTCCGCGTTCCTGATGTTGAAGCGGCCAGTCGATGTCATGACCTGGCCGTTGCGCGCCACCCGCGTGGGCCAGACGCAGTCCATCATGTCCACCCCGAGAGCCGCCGCCTCCCAGAGGTCCTCCGGAGCTCCCATGCCCATGAGGTAGCGGGGCTTCTCCTCCGGGAGCCATTCCACGGTCCGGCCGAGCGTCTCCCAGGTGAGCCCCTTGGGCTCGCCCACGGAGAAGCCGCCGAGGCAGACGCCGTGGGGGTCGAGGCCGCAGACGCGCTCCGCCGCGCGCCGCCGCAGGTCGAGCTCGAAGGAGCCCTGCACGATGGGGAAGAAGCGCGCTCCGTCGGCGAGCTCCTTGAACTTCCTGTTCGAGGCGTCGAGCCACGCGTGCGTCCGGCTCAGGGCGGTCAAGGCCTGCGCCCGGTCGCACGGGTAGGGGGCGCACACATCCAGCGGGGTGCGGATGTCCGAGCCCAGGCGGTGCTGCAGGACCTGCACGCTCTCCGGGGTCAGGGTGTGCTGGGAGCCGTCGATGTGCGAGCGGAAGGTGACGCTCTCATCGTCCACGTCCCGGAGGTCCGCGAGGCTGTAGACCTGGAAGCCGCCGGAATCCGTCAGGATCATCCCCGGGTAGCGCATGAAGGCGTGCAGGCCGCCGGCCGCCTCGATGACTTCGGCTCCGGGGCGCAGATAGAGGTGGTAGGAGTTGGAGAGGATGGCGTTGACCCCGAGGGCCGCCAAGTCCTGCGAGTCGAGCGCCTTGACCGAGGCTTGCGTGGCCACGGGCATGAACACCGGGGTCTCCACATCCCCGTGCGCGGTCTTGAGGACGCCGCACCGGGCCCTGCTTTTCGGGTCTTTCGCCGTTATCGTGAAGCTCATAGGATCAGCATGGAGTCGCCGTAGGAGAAGAGCCGGTAGCGGAGCCGTAGAGCCTCTCGGTACGCGGCCAGCACCCGCTCCCGGCCCGCGAAGGCGCAGGTCAGCAACAGGGGCGTGGAGCACGGCTGGTGGAAGTTGGTGAGGAGCATGTCCACGGAGCGGAACTCGTGACCTGGGACGATGAAGAGACCGGTGCTGCCCGCGGGACGCCCCGTGGCCGCGAAGGTCTCGAGAGTCCTTACCGAGGTCGTCCCGACAGCGACGACGCGGGCCCCGGAGAGCGCGTCGACGGACTCCGGAGGGATCTCGTAGTCCTCCTCGAGCATGACGTGGCCGCGTATGTCCTCGCTGCGGATGGGGTTGAACGTGCCCCGGCCCACGTGCAGAGCCAGCTCCACGATCCGGACGCCGGCGCCCTTCAGGGAACGAAGCAGCTCCGGGGTGAAGTGGAGCCCGGCCGTGGGCGCGGCCACGGAGCCTTGACGCTGCGCGTACACGGTCTGGTAGCGGTCCAGGTCTCCGTCCCCGTCCGTCTTCAGGCGCTTGCGCTTCTTGAGTATGTAGGGGGGCAGGGGCGCCAGCCCCCGGCGCTGCATGAGGCCGGGCACGTCCTCGGTGGAGAAGCGCAGCGTCCATTCCCCGTCCTCAGGGGGGGAGACGACCTCGGCGCGGGTCTCCTCGTCGAAGAGCACGCTCAGTCCGGGCTTAAGGTCCGCGGACAAGGCTCGCCAGACCCCGGGGGAGACCTCCTTCAGGAGGAGTACCTCGACCTTGCCCCCGGTGGGCTTGCGGCCGATGAGCCTGGCGGGGAGCACCTTGGTGCGGTTGAGGACCAGACAGTCGCCGGGCTTGAGGTACTCGGGCAGGTCGCGGAAGGTCCGGTGCTGCAGGGTCCCGGACTTGCGGTCGAGCACCATGAGCCTGGAGGAATCTCGAGGCTCGGCCGGGGCCGTGGCGATGAGTCCCTCAGGGAAGGGGAAGTCGTAATCGGAGAGACGGGTGCTCAGAGGCTAACCCTCGTGCATCCCCAGCGAGACTCCGGGGAAGTAGTACTCCAGGATCTGGCGGTAGGTCCGCCCCTTCTCCGCCTGGACCCGGGCCCCCCACTGCGAGAGCCCGACGCCGTGGCCGTAGCCGCTCCCGAAGAACTCGATCCCGTTCTTCCGGCGCTTGACGATGTGGATCATCGTGCTCTTGAGCTCCTGGGCGCCGAGCCACAGCCGCAGGTCCGTGGTCGAGACGCGGACCCAGCCCCCGTCGATGCGCAGGCGCACGTCCTTGAGCCGGCCGGAGCGCGTCCTCTGGCCGTAGCGGATGTCGGAGATGACCGCTCCCTGTATGCCGTGGGGGCTCAAGGCCTGCAGGATGTCGATGTTGCGGAAGTAGGCGGACCAATCCGCGTGGGGGGATTGCTTGTCGTAGCGGTCGTGCACCCCGCGCAGGGGTTTGGGCGTCGAGCCGCGCGGGGACCAGACCTCGGTGGGATCGGCGGTGCGGCCTCCGCTGCTCGCGTGGAAGTAGGTCGGCATGAGCTTGCCCTGCCAGCGCAGGACCTGGCCGGAGGTCTCGTCCACGGCCTGGCGCACGCGCGCGCTCTCGATCTCGAGCCCGCCGTACACCTGGCTCAGCATGCTGTCGGATAGGTCGTAGCCCGACTTGGAGAACCTCCCGAGGTTGGTCAAGGCGAAGGTGCGCGCCACCACGGCCTGGGCCTTGAGCGCCTCGAGCGGCCAATCCGGGCTCATCTCCTTCGGAAGGACGCCGCAGAGATAGTCCTCCAGGCCGACCTCGTCGACGGCTGTGACCGTATCGTCCTTGTTGGGGCGGAAGAGGATGTTCCCCCGGTACTTGCGCTCGCCCACGAACACGTGCTCGCCCGGCCCGCCGGGGAGAAGGCGCACCGGGCCGGAGAAAAGGAAGGGCCCGAGGATGATTCGCTTGCCGCCGTCCGCCTCCACCTTGTAGCGCTGTCCCTGCTGCAGGCGCTTCATCTCGCCCGTGGACTGGTCGATGACCGAGAACTGCCCTTCGGGCTTCAGGACCAGGCTCCGGACCTTGTGGGCGATGCCGACCGCGATGATGGCGTCGGAAACGCGGGCCTCCGCGGCCGCCGACAGCGGGACCCCGGCCAGGACGAGGAAGAGCGCGCTAAGACGCGAATAGTTCGCCATGCTTGGCCGGGGCTTTGAGCCCCAGATGGGTGAAGGCGCGAGGGCTGGCGACCCTGCCCCGGGGCGTGTGCCGGATGAACCCCGCCTTGATGAGGAAGGGCTCGATCACGTCCGTGACCGTGTCGAGCTCCTCGGAGATGGACACGGAGAGGGTGTCGGCCCCGACGGGGCCGCCCGAGAACTTCTCGGTGAGGGCGAGGAGGTACCTGCGGTCCAGGACGTCCAGGCCGAGCGGGTCCACCTCGAGCGCCTCGAGCGCCATCTTGGCCACAGCCTCCGTGACCACCCCGTCCGCCTTGACCTCGGCGAAGTCGCGCACGCGCCGGAGCAGGCGGTTGGCGATGCGGGGGGTGCCGCGGCTGCGGCGGGCGATCTCACAGGCGCCGCCGCGCTCGGTGGAGAGGCCGAGGATGGACGCGGAGCGCAGCACGATCCTCTCGAGCTCCGGCTGGGCGTAGAACGAGAGATGTCCCACGATGCCGAAGCGCTCCCGCAGGGGGCCGGTGAGCAGGCCCGCGCGCGTGGTCGCGCCCACGAGGGTGAAGTTCCGGATGGCCAGCTTGACGCTGGACGCCATGGGCCCTTTCCCGGTCGAGATGTAGAAGGTGAAATCCTCCATCACGGGATAAAGAGCCTCCTCGACCAGGCGGTTGAGGCGATGGATCTCGTCGATGAAGAGCACGTCGTTCTCGTTGAGGTCCGTGAGGATGGCCGCCAGGTCGCCCACCCGCTCGAGGATGGGGCCCGAGGTCGTCCGAAGGTTGACGCCCATCTCCCGCGCGAGGATGTTGGCGAGAGTGGTCTTGCCGAGACCCGGGGGGGAGTAGAAGAGGCAATGGTCGAGGGGCTCCTTGCGCCGCCGGGCCGCCTCGATGAACACGTGCAGGTTCTCCTTGAGCCGCTCCTGTCCCGTGAACTCCTCGAGCCGGGAGGGGCGCAGCGTGCGGTCGAGGCGCTCGTCTTCCTCCTGCTGCACGCCCTTCAGGGCCGCGTTCTTGGGCTCTCTCATAGAAACGTCCAACCTGTAAGAGCAGCAGCTTTCATAATCTTCGCAGGGCCAAGCGGATGAGCTCCTCGACCGGGGCCTCACGCCCCTCGAGCTCGCGATGGACCTCCTCCATGGCGGCGCGGCACTCCGGCGGGCGATAGCCTAGGTTGGAGAGCGCCTCGAGCGCTTTGCCCGTGGCGCTTCCGGCTGTCGGGGCGACCGCCGAGCGGGACGGCCCGACTGCGGCCGGGAAATCGTCCTTCAGGCCCGCGAGCAGACGGTCCGCGGTCTTGCGCGTGAAGCCGAAGAGCCCGGTGAGGACCTTGGCGTCGCCCTGCGCGATCGCGCGGCGGAATTCGGGCAGGGAGCGCGAGGCCTTCTCCAGGAGCTCCAGCGCCTTCTTCGCGCCTGTATTGGGCAGCCCGCGGAACGAGTCGAACATCTGCCGTTCCTCGCGGGTGACGAAGCCGTAGAGCGTGGTGCCGCCTCCGTACATGCCCACGGATTCGGCGATGAAAAGGGACGCCTCCGCCCCTTCGCGGGGGAGCCTCGCCGCCGCAGCCGGAGAAACGGCCACCTCGTAGCCCACTCCTCCGGCGTCGAGGACGACCCGCTCGGCTCCCTTTTCGACCAGGGTCCCCCGCAGATGCGCGATCAAGAGCCCCTCCCGCCGATGCTGCCGAGCACCCGCAGGGACTTCGCGCGGTTCTGCCGCAGACGGCACAGGGCGATCGCGGCCGCGTCCGCCACATCGTCCGGCCGCAGGGGTTCGGCCAGGCGCAGGGCGTGCTGGACCATCTTCTGCATCTGGGCCTTGGCCGCGGCCCCGGAGCCGGTGAGCGTCATCTTGACCTGGCGCGGGTTGTACTCTTGGACAGGGCAGCCGCCTTGGCGGGCGGCGAGTAGCACGACCCCGCGCGCCTGCAGCGTGGCGCGCACCGTGTGGGCCGCCTGCAGGAAGAACATCTCCTCGACCGCCACGGAATCGGGCCGGAACTCGCGCAGCACGCGGAGCAATCCTTCATGGATGGTCAGGAGGCGGTCCGGGAGGGGGAGCCCGGCGGCGGTCCGGATGATGCCGCTTCCCAGCAGGGCCGGTCCTTCTTCGACCACGGCCCAGCCGGTCTCCGAGACTCCGGGGTCGATGCCGAGGACCCGCAAGCGGCCGCTATTTGTCAAGAGAATCCAGGATTTGGGCCGGGATGTCGAAATTCGAGTAGACGTGCGAGACGTCGTCGTGTTCCTCGAGGCTCTCGATGAGGGCCAGGAGCTTCCGGGCTGTCTCGCTGTCCTCGATCCTGACGCTGGTCTTGGGGAGCATGGTCACTTCCGAGCTCTCCACGGGGATGCCCTTGGCCTTCAAGGCTTCCCGCACGGCCTCGAAGCCCTGCGGCGAGGTGAATATCTCGTGGTCCTCGTCGCCTTCGGACTTCATGTCGTCGGCGCCCGCGTCCAGGGCGACGCCCATGAGCTCGTCCTCGGCCACGGCCTTCTTCTTGACCGTCAGATATCCCTTCTTCTCGAAGAGGAAGGCGACGCAGCCGGCATTGCCCATGTTGCCGCCGTGTTCCTCGAAGATCTTGCGGACCTGCTGCGCGGTGCGGTTGCGGTTGTCCGTGCTCCCCTCGGCGTAGACGGCGACGCCGGCCGGCCCGTAGCCCTCGAAGGTCAGTTCCTCGTAGTTCACGCCGGGGATCTCGCCCGTGCCTTTCTGGATGGCCCGCTTGACGTTCTCCGACGGCATGTTCTCGGCCCGCGCGTCGTCCACGGCTTTGCGCAGCCTGGGATTGTGCTCCATGTTGCCGCCGCCCAGCCTGGCCGCGATGGTGATTTCGCGCACCAGTTTTGTCCAGACCTTGCCGCGCTTCGCATCGGTCAACGCCTTCTTGTGCTTGATGCCCGCCCAGTGGGAATGGCCGCCCATAAAGAGAACCCCCTGCCGGATGAACGACAACAGATGATAACAAAAAGTTACGCGGTTTCGTCCACGTAAGGCTTCTTGGGATGCCGCTTGGCGAACCGGCCGATGAGCAGGTCGTAGAGCCAGGGAGGGAGGGCGCGGACGATGTAGAACATGGGCCAGGCGAGCTGCCAGGGGAAGAGCACGAGCCTCTCGCCGCGCTCCACGCCGCGCAGGACCCGGCGGGCGCCCTCGGCCGTGTCCATGAGGAACCACATGTCCCGGGCGTCGTTGCGGTCGGTCAGCTCGCTCCTCACGAAGCCGGGGCAGACGGTGACCACGCGCACGCCGGTCCCCAGGAGGTCTTGGCGCGTGGACTCCATCAGCGTGATGAGGGCGGCTTTGCTCGAAGAGTAGGAGCCGGACTTGGGGAGGCCCCGGCATCCCGCCAGGCTGGAGACCGCCGCCACGGTGCCGCGACCCGCCGCGATCATGTCCGGGAGCACGGCCTCGAGCCAGTTCGTGACTCCGAAGACGTTGGTGGCGTAGGTCCAGCGGAAGTCCTCGGAACTGAACTCGCGGGCGTTCTTGGAGTCGCCCACGCCGGCGTTGAGGATGGCCCAGTCGAGTCCGCCCCAGGCCTTCTTGACCTCGGCGTAATGCCGCCGGACCGTGTCCATGTCGGCGACGCTGCCCAGAAGCGGGAGGACCTGGCCTCCGGCCTTCGCGGCCGCATCCGCCGCCGCCAGGAGTTTCCCCTCGCGCCGTCCGGTCAGGGCCAGCCGGCAGCCCTGCCTGCCGAGCTGGACGGCCATCTCGCGGCCGAGTCCCGAGGAGGCTCCGGTGATGAGGACACGTCGGGGAGAGGACACCATGGAGGGATTTTATCTTATAATGCTTCGAAGCGCCCGTAGCTCAACGGATAGAGTAGCGGTCTTCGGAACCGCTGGTGCAGGTTCGATTCCTGCCGGGCGCAATACGCTCCTTAGAGAAACGCCTAACCCTTAAGTGCCTTCATAGAATGTTCTTATCCCCGAAATCTTTTCGTAAATCCCCTCTCTTATGCTTTTGGGTAGCCATGGGTGCATTCTCTCTAGCGGCGCCCCCGGAATGCGGGGCTTTGTTCGGATTCGGCAAGAAGCCCAAGAAGGAGGCGTCGACGGAGGGGCTCCCCGGGGTGAAGCCCGAGCGGCAGGTCCAGCCGGCCGCGGACGCCCAGATGCGCGCCAGGCTCGGCCCCGCGGCCATCAAGGTCCTGTACTCCGCCATGGAGCACGAGGATCCCGAGATCAGGAGTCTGGCCGCCCAGGAATGGTCCCGGATCGGCAATCCGGCGGCCAGGGGCGTCCTCGAGGGGGCCCTGAAGGACAAGAACGCCTACGTGCGCATCGCGGCCGCCGGCGGGCTCATGGCCATGGGCGATGCGAAGGGCGTGAAGGACGTCGAATCCATCGTCTCCCGGGCTCCGAAGCTCCCCGGAGGCACGACGCGGCTCGCGCCCGTCGATGAGATGCGGTTCATCACCCTGAACAAGGTCCGCGTGACCGCGGCACGCTCCCTCGGCCGCATGGGCGCGGCGTCCTCGCGGGACGTCCTGGAGAAGGCCCTCGGCGACGACGTCGGCGCGGTCCGCGACGCGGCGGCAGCCGCCCTCGCGCGCATGGGCGAACCGGTGGACCTGCAGGATTTCGTCTTCGCGCTGGGATCGGAGGACCCTAGCGTGAGGCAGCAGGCCGTGCGCGCCCTGGGCGAGGCCGGCTTGAAGGACAAGGTCCCCCTGCTCGCGCCCCTGGCCTCCGACAAGGAGTATCCGGTGCGCGCCGAGGTCATGGAGGCGCTCGGGAAGATCGGCGCGGAGGAGGCTCTGGGCGCGCTCACCAAGGGCGCGACGGACCAGAATGAGCTCGTGCGCGCCAAGGCCATCGAGGCGCTGGGGCTTGTGGGCAGCCGTGAGGCGGTGCCTACGCTGCAGACCGCCCGGAAGACCGCTGGGAACGTCTACGTGGAGCTTCTGGCCATCTCGGCTCTGGCGAGGCTCGGGGTTGAGGTGGGGGCGGGGGAGGCTCAGCGGGCCGTCAACCAGAAGGACCCGGACGCGCGCATCCTGGCGGTGGGCACGCTGGAGCACATCGGCGGGACCGCGGCTCTGGAGAACCTCGAGACATGCCTGACGGACCCCGAGATGAAGGTGCGCGTGAGGGCCGCGGCGTCTCTGCTCAAGCTGCTCACGGAGAAACGATGAGGAAAGTCGCTCTCGCGGTGCTCATCCTCGCGGGCCCGCTGCCGGCGTCGGCGGTCCTCCCGGAGCCGCATCAGCGGGAGGACGCCAAACGCTTCGGGTTGGACAAGCCCGCGGCTCCGCGTTCGCTGTCCCTGGGCCGGACCCAGAGGGGCCGCGACGCCTTGGACGGCTTCAACCGGTCCCATCGCGGGCGCTGGAACCTCCGCTACGGCGCCCAGGGCGTGGGGTCGCCGGAGCAGCGTTCCGCGCATCGCTCGGCCCAGGAGCTGGCGGATGAGTTCCTCTCCACCGTGGGAGCGGACTTCGGGCTCGACCCCCGGGAGCTGCGCCTCGAATTGGCGCGCAGCGCCCGCGGGATGCATCATCTGCTCTTCGTCCAGGTCGTGGATGGGGTGCCGGTCGAGTTCTCCCGGGTCAAGGTGCACATCACCGAGAGCGGGGAGGTCTTGGGCCTGCAGTCCAGCGCGCGGTCCATCACCGCGAGCCCGATCCCCCGCGTCGCTGAGAGGGCGGCGGCGGCGGCGGTGGCCGCGGACCTGGGGGGCCCCGCGGCTCCGGACGGCTTCTTGGTCTTCCTCCCCGTGCCGGGCACGGACGAGGTCCGTCTGGCCTGGAAGTTCAGGGGAGGTCCCCTGTCCGCATGGGTCTATTATGTGGATGCCGAGACCGGACGGGTGCTGTTCCGCTATGACGGGCTGCTCCACGGGACATGCCCCACGTCCTACACCTCCGGGACGGTCAAGGGAGAGGTCTATACGATGGACCCCGACACCACGCCCATGACGGAAGAGCCCATGCAGCAGCAGAAGGTCTATGTCTTCAACGGGAGCACGTATGCGCTCACGGGTCCGGACGGCTTCTTCTGCAACCAGACGATGGGGAAGATATTCACCTCGCTGCAGGGCCCCTACGTCAGCGTGTCGAACTTCGCGGGGACGAGCGCCCATTACGACAACGGGGGCGGCAAATGGTACACGCTCTCCACCCCGGTCTCATCGCCGCATCCTTACCCGAACAACCTGGTCAGCACCGCCACCATCGTCGCGCCCAACGGGGCGGTGAAGATACTGCCCCATTTCTCGAGCTTCGACGTGGGCGCGGCGAACAGCACGGGGGACGACTTCGTCATCTCGGACAACGACCAGGTCGCGGTCCTGGACAGCGACTGGAACGCGGTCGCGACCTATGTGGGGAGCCGGGGGGCTTTCTATGGCGCGGCCGTGAACGTCTGCGCGACCTGCGTCCCCAGCAGGCCCTACATGCGCCTGCGGCTGAAGTCCAACGAGAGCGGGACGCACCTGGGATACGAGGTGAACGTCTCGAGCTACCTGAAGCTGGAGAACGCGGCGGATACGCCGGACAACGCGACCGCGAGCTTCACCTGGGGCCCGCAGCACACCAGCGCCAACAAACGCGACGAGATCAACCTCTTCTACCATCTGAACAAGATGCACCAGTACTTCCGGGACGGAGTGGACTCCGACAACGCCGCGCCCATCGACGCGCCCGTCACGACCATGGCGCGCCTGCCGGGCATGGCGAACGCGTTCTACGACCCGCTGCACAAGAACCTTTCTTTCGGCGACGTGGGGGACCGGTTCGCGTTCGACGCCACGGTCATCCACCACGAATACGTGCACTACGTGGTGGACAACATCTTCCCCATCTACAATTTCGGGCAGAACGGGGCCGTCTCCGAGGCCATGGCCGACTACTTCGCGGCGAGCTCGCTGAACACGGCGGAGATCGGGAGCTACGTGGGCGGCATCTTCGGCAGCGGCGAGGGCGGCTTGCGCGACCTCGACTGCCACACCGCCCCTCCCAACCCCTGCAAGGTCGCTCCCACGGATTGGACCGGGGAGGTCCACAGCGACAGCCTCATCTTGAGCCAGGCGCTTTGGGACATCCGGATGGAGCTCGTCCTCAATCCTCCGGTGGGCGGCGCTCAGGCCTGCGCGGACGGCCTGGTGTTCCAGTCCCTGTTCTATTTCCCGGACAGCTTCCAGGAGTTCATGGAGGCGATGCTCCAGGTGGACGAGAACAACCAGGTCCCCGCTTGCGGAGGCGCGAACACCCAGCAGAGCCGGATCCTGGATAAATTCAACTCCCATGGGATATACCTGGCCAGCTCGGATGAGGATGTCTACGAGCCGAACGACGGGGTCCAGACCGCGACGGACATCACGACGGCGAGCGTGATCAGCGCCCGCATCTATCAGGAGGGGGACCAGGACGTCTACGCCATCGGAGCGGGGGCCGGCCCGTTCTCGGCCACGCTCACGCTCCCTCAGAATCCCGCGCTCCCGGGGAACTATTTCGCTTTCTCCATGAACCTTTTGGACAGCCGGTTCCAGATCGTCAAGACCGCGGACCCTTCGGTAGACGTGAACCCCACCCTCTCCGGCTACTGCCCCGATACGAACTGCTTGACGACCCAAAAACAGGTCGTGCTCAGCTACGCCAACCCCTCGGACAGCCAGCTCTACCTGATCGTCAGCGCTCCCCCCGGAGACTCGAGCCAGGTCTCCCGCAACGCATCGACGCAGTTCTATCAGCTGCGGACCAGCTTCAACGCCGCCGGCCCGGTGGCCACGGGCATCGTCACGGCCACATACGACAACGACCTGATCAGCTTCTCGGTCTCGGTGCCGACCCACGTGATGAGGCAGAACTTCGATTTCAAGCGGGCCCAACTCCGGGACCATGGCCTCCGGGTGCTGCCGAACACGGTCGCACAGCCCGGGACGGCGGGGGTCTATCTGACCTTCGTCTCGTCGGAGAGCGCGCGGGGCTCGATGAGGGGCTCCCTTCGGGTGGCACGCGGCTTCCTGGGCCGCTTCCCGTCCGTGGGGAATGTCCATCTGGAGGTGTTCGGGCAGAATCCCCTGGGGCATGAGCAGAGCTTCGGTTTCTCACCCGCCATCCACCTGACGGCGAACCGTTCGGCCCTGACCGCGTGGAACAACGTCTTCAATCCCGCCGTCGGCGAGAAGGCGACCTTCAAGTATGAACTGATGGAGGCCGGCCCCACGACCCTGCGCCTCTACACCCTCAGCGGGGCCCTGGTCGCGACCCTGGTCGACGGATATCAGCCCGCGGGGAGCGGCTCGGTGGATTGGTACGGGAAGAATCTCTCGGATCATGCGGTCGCGAGCGGCATCTATCTGCTGCATCTCGAGGCTCCCGGGGTCAGCGAGACGAAGAAGGTCATCGTGGTCAAATGAGGCGCGCGACGCTCGGCGGAATCCTGGCGACGGCGGCCCTCCTGGCGGGGGCGGCCGGACGCTGCGCGGAGAACCCGGGGACGACCGCGGCGCCCATCCTCCAAGTCCCCCTGGGGGCCCGCGCCGTGGGCATGGGCGGGGCGTTCACGGGCCTGGCGGACGACGGTTCGGCCCTGTACTACAACCCCGCGGGCCTGAGCACGCTCGATTCTCGGGAGTTCAGCGTCATGTATCTGAAAGGGTGGGAGGACGAGACCGTCGAGCATATCCAGGGAGTGACCCCGATCCCGTGGGGCTTCATCGGAGACTACGCCAGTCTGGGAGCTTCCGGGCTCTTCTCCCAGCACGGCGACATCGAGGTGAACCGCACCAACGCCGACGGATCCTTCCTGCGCACGGAGAACATCGACGCCGGGGGCGACGTGGTGGCCACGCTCGGGTATTCCGAGCGCGTCATGAATTTCGAGGTCCGTTCTTGGGATCGGGAGATGTATCGCGTGGATCATTTCCTCGGCATCAGCGGCAAGTACATCCGCTCGACCTTGGCCCAGACCTACTCCGCGGCCACCGTGGCCGGGGATGTCGGCTACCTGGTCCGGATCCCGGATGCCGGCATCGGCCTGGGGTTCTCCCTTCTCAACGTCGGCCCCGGGATGCGGTTCATATCGGAGAAAGACCCGCTCCCCGTGACGGCGCGGTCCGGATTCTCCTACTCGCCGAGGCTTACGGACTCCAGCCTGCCCGGGAGCCAGTCCTTGATCTTCAGCGCGGACGGCGAGTACCTCCCGCAGGAGCGGATGTGGCACGCGAGCCTGGGCGGGGAGTATATGATGTGGCGCACCTTCAGCACCCGGCTGGGGTATCAGATCAACCGGGACCTCATGGGGCTGACGTTCGGATTCGGGGTGCGGTGGCGCGGGATCCACATCGACTACGCCTGGGCCCTCTCCGAGACCATGAACGACATCCATCGCTTCGGCCTCACCTACCGCTTCGGCCGCGTCCCGCTGCGCAGGCGCGAGGAGCGCCGGCGGCCCTACATCGAGAGCATGCCGGAGCGCGAGGACCTGCAGGACATCGAGGAGCGGGTCCCGCGATCCTTCGACAAGCCCGAAGAGCCGAGGCGGAACCCGCCGGACCGCGAGAAGACGGTCGCTCCGGGCTGGATCTACTAGCCATCATAGCGCAGGGGGTCCTGTCGGCTTGGGGCCCCATCCCCCTCTGCGCGCTTGCGCGCACACCCGGGGGATCCCACCCCAAGCCGCCACCCCCTGCGTTACAGCCCTTATCCGTTTTTTAGGGGAATCCTTATGGAGTAATAGTCGTTGTCGTCGGGAACGTCCCCACTTGCGCCGTCGGAGAAGGAGCACGTCTTGTCCAACGGCGCCGAGTCTTCCGATCGGACTCGGTGCTGTCGGGGTTAACTTTTCGAGGGGCTGTGGTCGCCCACAGTCCAGCTATTTCTTCAGTAGGTCGTAGAAGGCCTGCAGGCGGTGGGGCTTGAGCTCGTAGATGAATCCGTCCACGCCCTGCTTCCTGCAGGGGTGATCGAATTCGGCCTTGCGAGGGCCGCATTCAAGGATGAAGTCCTTCGCGGGAGGTCCACCTGCGTCGAGCTGAGGATAATGCACCGCGACGCGCAGTTCCGGGCGCTTGAGCCCGTTGAGGACGAAGGGATGCGCGGAGGCGTCGGGCAGGATAGAGTCCGCTTCCAGCCTCGACAGGGCCGTGACCACGGCCTCGGCGTTCTTGGGCCAGCGTCCGTCCTCCGGCTTGAGGCTCACGCGCCGTCCTCTGGACGCGACCTCGATCTCCGGCTTCCGGGCCGGAGCCAGGGCGAAAAGGACGCGCTCCGCCCATCCCTGCGCCTCCCCTTCGAGCTCGAACCGGCCCATGCCTCGGGCCTCGAGCACGGCGTCTTCCCCGGCTCGGCGGACGAAAAAGGCGTCCCAGTCCGCTCCTGCGCTCCCGATGAAGACGTCCAAGCCGGGGCCCTGGACGCGGATGGCGCTGGACTCCGTCACCCCGAACAAGGAGTGCCGCTCCGGGTTCCGGCTCAAGGGCTCGGAAACGCGGACCTTCGAGAGCTTTTCGAGGAGTCCGTCCACCGCCGGCGCGTCCGCGGGGAATGGGAAAGGGGCCTCCAGGCGCCAGGTGCCCGAGGAGCGGCTCAGCACGGTCCGCCCGATGCTCAGGCGCGACGCGGACCGCGCCTGCGGCCAGAGCCGGCGGTCCTTGGGCCGCCGCAGCCGGAGAGTCCAGCCGGTCCAGACGAGGGCCAGGAGGACGAGGAGCGCGGCCAGCCGCTTAAGCGTCCCGGGGCTCACGGGGGCGGGACTCCTCGGCGCGGCGCCGGCTCAGGGAGCGGCGGGTTCGGAATCGGGCCGCGCCGAAGACGGCGATGAGGAACGCCGGGCCCAGGATGTCGAGCCAGCGGATCGCGGCCTTGGCCGCGGGGTTGCCGACTTCGCGCAGGGGGCGGAACACGGACCCTTTCGCGCGTATCGCGATGAGATCCGAGTCCAGCAGCATCCAGTCCACCAGGCTCAGGAGCAGGACCGCGCCGCTTTCCGAGTCGGGCATATCGGGGTGCGCGAAGCGGGAGGTCCCGGCGAGGATGAAGCGGGCCCCGGGAGCGCTCCTGGGGAGGGCGCTCGTCTTGAAGTAGCTGGTGAAGGGCCCCTGGACCTCGACCATGAGGTCGAAAGGCCCCTTGAGGTCCTCCTTGTCCATGGTGAAGCCCTGCATGGGATTGATGCTGTGCACCAGACCTCGGCCCCAGGCGGTTTTGAGCCAGCTGAAGCGCGAGGAGCGCACCAGGCTGGTGGCCTGTCCCTGCCGGGGAGCGGCCGAGCCTTCGATGGCGCTCACGAAGGGCAGGGTCAGGGAGTTGAGATGGCGCGTGACCGGGTGGGCCTTGTCGAGGTCCGTGGACAAGACGAAGGGCGGGAAGTCCAGGATGTTGGTGATGGCGAACCACCCCCGCTGCTGGGAGACCTGCACTTTCTGGCATTGGGCGTCGAGCACGAAGTCGGCCCGGAGCGTGAAGCCGAGGCTCCTGAGCCAGGGCTCGAGGCCGGTCTTGAGGCTGGAGACCATGAAGGACCGCAGATCCACCCGCCGCGTGTCCAGGCAGAGTGCCATGGGCCGGCCCGACATCAGGAACTGGTCCACCGCGTAGAGGCTCCCCTCCTGCAGCTCCTCGGTCGGGCCGAGCACGAGGAGCGCGGAGAGCTCCGCCGGGATCGTCGCGCCGCGAGTCAGGCCCCGCAGGTCCAAGGGGCGGACGTCGTAGTTGCGCTCCAGGAGTTCCCGCACTCGCGGGTGGAGCGATTCGGGAGAGAGGGCGCCGTGGCTCGAGAGAACGCCCACGGCCTTGCGCGAGCGCCGGGTCAGGCGCAGGATGCGGGAGGTCAGGTCGTACTCCAGGCTCTCGACCTTGAGCAGGATCGGGAGTGTCTCCTTCTTGTCCTCGTAGCGCAGGACCAGGCCCATGAGCCCCTGGCGCAGCTCGAACTTCTCCCGGGAGACGACGTTGAACTCCACGGGCGTGATGCCCGCTTCGAGGGCCTCGCGCTGGCCGTCCTGGCTCTCCACGTCCACGAACTCGAAGCGCAGATGCCCTTCGGAGGTGTCGCGGTACTCCTGGAGCAGGTCCTTGACGTAAGAGCGGCTCGCGGAGTATTCGGGCGGGAGCTGCTTGGAGAAGTAGACGCGTACGTCCACCGGGTCCTCGAGCTCCCGGAGGATGCGCTCAGACCCCGGGCTCAGGCTGTAGAGGCGCTCCGCGCTCAGGTCCCAGCGCAGGTGGAACTGGGAGGAGAGCAGGTTCAGGAAGACCAGGCACCCGGCCGCGAGAGCGGCTCCGGCGGCGGAGAACAGGCGCAGCCTCGTCACGGCTTGCTCCTGCGGCCGGCCGTGTTGAGGTAGGCGAGATAGAGGAAGTAGCCGGACACGCTGGCGTAGTAGAGCAGGTCGCGGGTGTCTAGCACCCCGCGCGAGAGCCTGGCCAGGTGCGAATCCAGGCCGAGGAAATCCGTGAGCCCGGTCAGGGCCAGGGGCACGTAGTCGTGGACCTTCCCGATCAGGAAGAGGCAGAAGCTGAGCAGGAAGGCGACGATGAACGCCACGACCTGGTTGCGCGTCAGGGAGGACGCCCAGAGGCCGACCGCGGCCAGCGTCGCCGCGGTGAGCCAGAGCCCGGCGTAGGAGCCGAGCACCCCGCCCCAGTCCGGGCTGCCGAGCGCCGCCAGGGTGACGGGATAGAGGATCGTCCCGGCGAGCATGAAGGTGACGAGGGCCATGGCCGCCAGGAACTTGGCGGCCAGGACGTCGATGTCCTCCGCGGGGAGCGTGCAGAGGACCTCGAGCGTCCCGCTCTTGGCCTCCTCGGCGTAGAGGCGCATGGTGATCGCGGGCACGAAAAAGAGCATGAGGAGCGGTGCCGCGTCCGTGAAGGCGTTGAGCACCGCCAGGCTCTGGATGAAGAGGGGGGCCGCGAAGAGGTACCCGCTGATGAGCAGGATGACGATGGTGACTACGTAGGCCGCGGGCGTGTCGAAGTAGGCGCGGCACTCCTTGACGAGCAGGGCCCGGAGGACGCGCAGTCTCATGAGGGGGCCAGCTCCTGGAACACGGATTCCAGGCTCGCCTCGACGCGGCCGAGCTCGAGGAGGGTCCAGCCCCTGTCCACCGCGGTGCGGAACACGGCCTCCCGGAGGTCCTCGGCGGCCTCCAGGGAGAAGACGGTCTCCGCCCCGGATGTCTCGTGGGTCAGGTTCGCCACGCCCTGGAGCTTGGAGAGGATGGCGCGCACGGCCTCGGGGTCCGCGTTGCGCAGCACCAGGCGGAGCTTCGGGGAGGAGGTCGCTTTGGCGAGCAGTTCCTGTATCGTGCCGCAGGCGGCCATGCGCCCCTGCTTGAGGATGACGACGCGGTCGCACGAGGCCTCGACCTCCGGAAGGATGTGCGTGGATAGAAGGACCGTCTTCTCCCGCTTGAGCCTGTTGATGAGCTCGCGGACCTCGCGCGTCTGGTTGGGGTCCAGGCCGGAGGTGGGCTCGTCTAATAGAAGTATCTGCGGGTCGTGCAGGATGGCCGCGGCCAGGCCCACGCGCTGGCGGAAGCCTTTCGACAGCAGACCGATGGGCTTGGTCAGGACGTCGCCGAGCGTGCAGGATTCGACCGCGGAGCGGATGCGCTCGGAGCGGTGCGGAGGCCGCAGGTCCCGGACCCGGGCCGTGAAGTCGAGGTACTCGGCCACGTCCATGTCCTCGTAGAGGGGGTTGTTCTCCGGGAGGTAGCCCACGCGGCGGCGGAGCTCCAGGCTGTCTTTCTGCACGTCGCAGCCGGCCAGGGTCGCGGTGCCGGAGGTGGGGGCGAGATAGCCGCTGAGCACGCGCAGGGTGGTGGTCTTGCCCGCGCCGTTCGGGCCCAGGAAGCCCATGACCTCGCGGGGCTGGACCTCGAAGGAGAGGTCGGACACCGCGAGGGTGTCGCCGTAGCGTTTGCTCAGGGCTTTGAGGCTGATCATCCGGGAGAGAAATTAATACTAACGGGAGAGGGATGTCAAATCTCTCTTGGGGTATCCACAGCACCGCCACAGCGGAGGCAAAATAGGATAGAATCTCCCCGAAATATGTTGCGCGCGGACTGCACGTTCCTCAAAGCCTTCTCCGCCTACGTGTTCCTCGTCGCGCTCACCTGGTCCTTCACCTACTCGGGCGCTCACGCCGCCCAGAAGCTCAGGCCCCGCTCCATCGGTCAGGGCTTCGACTCGCTCCAGAGCGAACCGGAGGAAGAAGCCGGCGAGGAAGAAGAGGAGGAGGCCCCGGCTCCCCGGGCTCAGGCCGGAGGACAGACCACCTACCAAAAGATCAGGCACGCCGCCGGCGCCTACGACGTCGAGTACGGGTTCAAGAACTTCAACAACGACAAGGTCCGGATCCAGGCCTCCATCAGCGACAAGGTCGTGGCCGACTCCGTCAGGGAGTTCGGCTACCGCAAGGCCGATTTCGACAAGCTCGACGCGTGGTATCAGACGGCGCAGGAACAGGCCATCGCGAGCTCGAGCAAGCGCACGACCTCCGGCAGGATCACGGCCGCGAACCAGGCCGAGCTCGACCGCAAGATGAGGGAGCTCAAGGCGTCCAACGCGAGGATCCAGCAGGAGCTCGACGCCACGCTCAAGGGCCTGGCTGCGGAGTACCGGCGCAAGCGCCTGGCCCTCTACGAGCAGGGCGGGTTCCGGATGAAGGAGAAGGGGGTCGTGGAGGTGGACATCCCGGCCCTGGTGCGCAAGAACTGGAGCCGCATGCGTCCCGTGGCCCAGTCCTTCGTCCAGGTGTCCAACAGCCGTTCCTACGACCAGGAGGAGCTGGTGGGAGCGGTCGCGGCCATGGTGCAGACCGCCATGCGCTACGAGGTTCCGGACACCACCGAGGGGGACCGCGTCATCGGCGGCGTGCTGCCGCCCATGAGGTCCCTCATCATGGGCCAGGGGGACTGCGACACCAAGACCGCGGTCCTTTCCAGCATCCTGGCCAACTGGCCGAACCTCAAGATGGTGGGGCTGGCCATCCCCGGGCACTACCTCATGGCGGTGCACCGCATCCCGCGCAGCGGGGACGTGTTCATCGAGCACGAGGGCATCCCCTACGTGATGATCGAGTCCGCGGGCCCGGCATGGCTGCCCCCGGGCAAGGTGGGGGATTCCACCGAGGCGTATCTCAGCGCGGGCAACGATTTCAGGATACAGAAACTGTGACACAGGAGCTCTGACATGTTCTGGACGCGCATCATCCTCGGTTTGGTGGAATTCGGACTCTCCCTCGGGCTCTCCATCTTCATCGTCTACTGGAGCTACAAGAGCTTCGTCCGGGTCAATCGGGAACGCTTCGACGCCCAACAGGAGATCTATAAGGGCAACGTGGCCGTCGCGATACTCATGGCCGGACTCATGTACGCGGCCTCCCTCATCCTCCAGGAGTCCATCTACCCGGTGGTCAGCATCGTGACCCTCGGCTTCACCTGCGGCGGCGAGGAGGGGGGGCGGAGCATCCTGTCGCTCGTCGCCTACGGCCTGGGGCATCTGGTGCTCGGATTCTTCCTCGCGGTCGGCTGCGTGCAGGTGGCGCTCAAGGCCTTCGAGCTCCTCAACGCCGGCCTTGATGAAGGCAAGGAGATCGGCAAGGGCAACGTGGCCGTGGCCGTGCTCATGGCCTCGGTCGTGATCATCATCGCCCTGTTCATGCAGCAGGGCGTGAGCACGCTGGAGAAGTCCCTCATCCCGCAGCCCACGATCGGGAACACGCTCCGGGTCATGGAGTAGCGGCTCCCCTACTTCAGTCCCTTCAGCAGGGGGTAGGTCTTCCTGAAGTTCTCGTCCCAGGTGTTGTGCCGGACCGAGGCAGCGGCGTCCTCGGCCATGCGTTCGCGCAGGTCCGGCGTCGAGAGGATCCGTTCCATCGCGGCCGCCAGTTCCGCGGCGCCGGTCCCGGGGATGACCCCCTCGAGGGCGGCGCCTCGCAGAAGCTCGGCGGCCCCGACCCTGCGGTTGGTGAGCACCGGGATCCCGCAGGCCGCGGCCTCCTGCACGCTCTGGCCGAACTCCTCGTAGAGGGCCGGGTGCACGTAGAGGTCCAAGGACCGGTAGTAGCCCTCCACGGCCGGGTCCGGGGGAAGGAAGCGGATCCTGTCCGCGACGCCGGCCTGCGCGGCTTGGCGAAGGTAGGGGGCGAGCCTGCGCTCCTGCCCCATGATAAGGCATCGCACCCGCGTGCGCAGCCGTGAGACGGCCTCGATGAAGACGGATACCCCGCGCTTGGCGAAATCGCCCGAGGTGATGAGCCCCACGGAGAGCTCGCCCGCCGGCCGCCGTCCGGCGGGATGGAACCGCTTGGGATCATGTCCGGGATGAATGACGGCCATGGAGGCCTCATCCACGCGGAAGCGCGCCGCGACCTCGCGCTTCATGAGCTCGGAGTTGGCGATGAGGAGCCTGAAGCGCTTCTCCGAGAGCATCCGCGCGTGCATCCTCCCGACCCCGGAGCTCGCCGGGAGCGGCCCGTCGTGGGCGCATTGGTGCGCGGCGTGCACGCAGTTGTGCAGGCTCAGCACGTCCTGCGTCAGGGTGTCTCCATGGCCCCACACCAGATCGAAGCGCTCGCGCTTGAGCCGTCTCTCGAAAAGCCAGGAGAACAGGCGCCTCTTGAACGCGCTTCCGAAGGGCCACGCGGGCACGCGGCGGGGGTGCGCTCCCGCGTCGCGGATGCGGGCCGAGTCCAGGCGCTCCCCGAAGACATGGACTTCCCAGCCCAGCGCCGCGAGCCTGCGGCTGTGCTCGAGGATCGTGGTCGTGGTCCCGGTGACGCCGCGGACGTCCCTGCAGGCGATGGCCAGCTTCACGCGCGCGCGATCCATCGGTCGTACCATCGGCACAGGGAGAACAGCATCCAGATCCGCGGGGCGTGGTCCGCGAACCCCAGGCGGTGCTCGCGCAGGAGCCGGCGCGCGAGGTCGCCGTCGACCCATCGGTCGCTGAAGAGGGCGGAGTCCCGGAAGGTGCGTTCGACCAAGGGCGCCAGCGGCCCCCGCAGCCATTCCTTGAACGGGAAGGAGAACCCCATCTTCTTGCGGTCGACGACGTCGGGGGGGAGACGGCTGCGGGCGAAGTCCTTGAGCAGGCCCTTGAGCCGGCCGTCGGGGATTTTGAGCCCCCCCGGGATGGCGAAGGCGAGCTCCACGAGCTCATGGTCGAGGAAGGGCGAGCGCGCCTCGAGGGAATGGAGCATGGTCACCCGGTCGACGCGCTGCAGGAGCACCTCTCCCATCTTCGAGAAGAACTCGACGTAGCAGATCCGGTTCACCGCGTCCGCGGGAGCGGGGGAGTCCCGGAGGAAGGCCTCATGGAGGGATGCGATGAACGCGGGGCCGGCCGCGGGGTCTCCTTGCTCCCGGAGGCGCTCGCCCGCGACCTGGTCCCTCTGCGAAGGCCAGAACCCGATGGAGCTCCCCATGTAGACGGGCTCGCCCCGCGCGACGCGGCGCAGGAGATCGTAGCGGTGGTGGCCTCTGCCGGCATGACGGAAGACGGGGGAGAGCGCGGCGGTCAGCACCGCGGCCAGAGGCCGCCAGTAGGAGGCCGAATAGCGCCGCGTCTCCCGCAGCCCCTTGAGCATCACGTCGTAGCCGAAGAAGAGCTCGTCCGAGCCCTCTCCGAGCAGGGCCACCTTGAAGCCGTCCTCGTGCGCGCGGCGGGACAGGTGATGGAGAGGGACCCAGACCCAGTCCGAGATGGGTTCATCGAGCGGGAGCGAGTCCTCGCCGAGGTCCTTCAGGACTTGAGCCGAGTCGAGGGTCAGCTCCTCGTACCGGAGGCCGAAGCGCTCCGCCACCTGCCTGGAGAACTGGAACTCGTTGTAGCCCGGCAGGTCGCGATATCCTATGGAATACGCCTTCATCCCGGCGGCCCCGGCCTTCGCGAGCGAGGCCGCGATGAGGCTCGAGTCGACCCCGCCGCTCAGGAAAAGGCAGACCGGCACGTCGCTGACCAGGCGTCTGCGCACCGCGGTGTCGAGCGCGGACTCAAGCGTAACGGCGGGGTCGGCGCGCTTTTGGAACGGATGCCAGTAGCGGCGCAGCGCGGACGCCCCGCCCGAGACTTCGAGATAGTGGGCCGGAGGAAGGCGCTTGACCCCGGAGAGCAGGGTGCGCGGCGAGGGCGCGAACTTCAGCGTCAGGTAGGCGTCCAGGCCCGCGGGATCGACCGCGCGGCACTCGGGCCGCAGATGCAGCAGCGCGCGCAGCTCCGAGGCGAATGCCAGCCCGCCGGGGCCTTCCGCGTAGAACAAGGGCTTCTTCCCGGCCCGGTCCCGGGCGAGGAAGAGGGTCTTGCGCTTGGGGTCGTAGAGGGCGAAGGCGAACATGCCGGCCGCGCGTGAAAGGATGCCTTCCATGCCCCAGCATCGGTAGCCTTCGAGAAGCACCTCGGTGTCGCTCTCGGTGCGGAACGAGGCTCCCGCTCGGCGCAGGTCCTCGCGCAGTTCCCGGAAGTTGTAGATCTCGCCGTTGTAGGTGATGAGGAGCCCGTCCGGAGACCCCATGGGCTGGTCGGCCCTGGGGTCGAGGTCGAGGATGGAGAGCCTGCGGTGGGCGAAGCCGACGCCTTCCTGCGGGAGCACCCGGACGCCGCAGGCGTCCGGACCACGGTGGGCGAGGAGGTCCGCGGCCCCCCTGAGGAGCCCCTCAGGAAGGGGCTCGGGGCGGCAGAAGCCGGCGATGCCGCACATCTGCCGTTAGATCTGTTGCCCCAGCAGGAACTTCGCGCTCTCCTCGGGCAGTACCGGGTTCGTGTAGAAGCCGGAGCCGAGCTCGAATCCCGAGACCTTCGAGCACCGGACCACGAGGCTCATGTACCAGTGGAAACACTCGGTGGTCCCGCGGTCCAGGGGGGTGGACTGGATGACGTAGTTGTAGGAGATGCCTCCCAGGCCGGCCTTCAGCCGTCGGATCACGCGCTGCACGATGCGCGCGAGCGAGGCGAGCTCGTTCTCGTTGGTCTCGTTGAAGCTGGCCATGTGGCGCTTGGGGAGTATCCAGAGGTGGAAAGGCGAGAGCGCGGCGTAGAGGACGAAGGCGACGAAATGGTCGTTCTCCTCGACGACGCGGGCCTTGTCCTTCATCTCGGCCTCGATCATCCTGCAGAAGACGCAGGAACCCGTGGACTCGTAGTACTTCATGGCCTCATCCATGCGGTGGCGGATGCCGTGGGGGACGACCCCCGAGCCCACGAGTTGGGAGTGGGGGTGCTCGATGGAAGTGCCCGAGGCCGGACCGTGGTTCTTGAAGATCATCGTGAACGCGATCCTCGGGTTGTTCAGCGCCTCCTGGAAGCGCTTCTGATAGGCGCTGAAGAGGTCGCGCGCCTGGCTTTCCGGCATGGACCCGAGTTCCGCGTCGTGGTCCGGGCTGTCCACGATGATCTCGTGGATGCCCTCGCCGGGCAGGGCGCGGTAGAGCTTGTGCGCCTCGCCCACCTTGGGCGCGTTGGGGACGAGGACCGGCGTTTTGTTCGGGATGCAGCGCACCCGCCAGCGGGGCTCATCGCCGATCGCCAGAGAGGCGGGGCCCGTCATGGTCTCATGGCCCGGGCAGAAGGGGCAGGCGGACCGGTCCCGAGCGGGGGGGGCTTGCACGGGGACGCGCAGGCTCGCGGGCTGCTGGGGGCGCTCCGTCGAGAAGATGACCCACTCCTTGGTGGCGAGGTTCTGTCGGAGTTCAGGCATGTCCAGGTCCCTCCTGCCGCATCCTAGCAAAAAAAAGAAAGCCACCTGCAGGCTGTCGTAATGGAGAGTGAGGTGGCTTTCAAATCCGGTACAACGACAGACTATAGCAATTCCGCGGCCATCGCCTCAATCGTTCAGTAGGAGACTTCGGGGAAGAGGACCAGGTCCCGCTGCGTGATCGCGGCCCCGCCTTCCCACGGCTTGTTCCGAGGCTTGGCGTTGCGCATGCCGATGCGGGCGGCGCGCGGCCTCTGATGATACGGGGGGTCCGCCTCGTCGAAATAGCCCTCCAGATACTCGGCGTGGTCCACGAGGACCTGGTAGGACGCCCCTTCGAGCGGAGGCACTTTCACCTTATAGAGGCCCTGCTTGTCCGTGGAGAAGTTGTAATCCTGGTCGCCGCCCATGAACACGAGCTGAGCCCCCTTGATGGGCCGGAGCGTCACCATGTCGTAGACCTGGCCCTCGAAGCGCCAGGCCACCACGACGGGCTCGGGCGTCTGGACCGGGGGCTTGGGCGCCGCGGGCGGCGGTTCCGTTTCCGGGACCGGAGACCCTTGCCGCGGCACGGCATCGGTCGCGGGATTGGCTGGCGTCGGCATGGGGGGCGGAGGGACCGGCGGGGTCTCAGTCTCTGTCTTGGCCGGCTTGGACCTTCCTAGGAGATCGTCGAAAACGTGGGTGTGGTGGTTGATGAAGAGCAGGGCGAGGCTCAGGCCAGCGATGAGCATGACGTTGCTCTTGAACTTGGCCGCTGCGGCATGGAGGGGATTGGGATCCTCGGGTCTGAGGAGATCGTCCGGGACATCGTGGTCGAGGTCCACGTTCTCCGGTGCGGGGATGGAAGGATGGGACGGCCGGCTCGCCGCCGACGCCGAGTCTCCCCTCCCGGGGATCGGCAGGGATTCCCCGATCTGCGCATCCGCGCTGGACGCGGGGATGATCGTGTCGTCCTCGAGTTGGGGCCTCTGGTTCAGGATCTGGACCTCATCGGCTTCGTCCTTGTCCTTCGCCTTCGGGGCCGCACCGCAATGCGGGCAGGCGTTCAAGTCTTCGTCGAACGGCATGCCGCATTTCAAGCATCTCATGGGCGAGCCCAGTCTAGCATATTCAGGCGGGTTCGCTGCAGGAGGAGGAACGCGGTCTAGAACGGTTTTTTCTTCATCCCGAGCACGTACGGGAGTGAGGAGAATTTGAAGAGGTAGATGACCGCTCCCAGAGCCGCGAGCTGCGCCAGGAGGGCCAGGCCCCAGCGCCTTTCCTCTTCCTGGGCGGGCTTCTCCTTGTCCGATATCCGGCCTGAAGTCACGTTCGATGCCGGGGAGAGGCGGTGCTGCGGGAGCTCCAGGAAGTCCTCTTCCTCGGTCCTGGCTGCCGTCGCCGCGGAGCGCGAAGAGTCGATCGTGGGCCACGTGAACTCCGGAGCCGCGGACGGGGTCGGCTTGGGAGCGGGCCGGACGGATGCGGCTCTCTTGGTCGGGGAGAAAGACCCCATGCCCGGGAGCGAGCCCCCGCCCGCGGATGCCGACAAGTACTGCATGGGGGCCGAGGGTCCGGCGCGTTCCGCCTGGGACGGCTCCGGGTAGTCGGCCCGGCGGGAGAGGGCCCGCTTGAGGGCCGCGTAAGCCTGCCTGAACGGATCGATGGGCATCCCGGGCCTGGGCATGTCCTGGGCCGACGCCTGCTGCAACTGCGGCATGCCTCTCGGCTGTACCGGCGTGAGTTGGGCTCCGAGTGGCCCTCCGCCGTCGAATTTCTGGCCCGCGGTCAGACCTTGGGTGTTGCCTGGGCCGTTGCCTCCGCCGCCTCCACCTCCTCCTCCACCTCCTCCGCCGCCACCTCCGCCGCCGCCACCTCCGCCTCCACCTCCGCCGCCACCGTCTCCGCCGCCGCCACCGCCTCCGCCGCCCTTCTTATCCCCGCCCTTGCCCGCCGGAGGAGGAGCGCCGCCGGGTCCAGGGCCTTTGGGTCCCTGAGGAGGCGTCGCGGTCGGAGGCTGCTCCTGCGGCTGCTGCTGAGGGGGCTGCGTGCGGGGCGACTGCGCCGGAGGCTGTTCGCCGGGTGGACCCAGGGTTGGATCCTTCTCGGGCTTGGATTTTGGCCCCGGCTCCTCCTCGGGATCGAGCTCGAGCTCATGGTGCACGTAGTCCATGATCAAGCGGTCGCCGAACTGGATCTTGGTGCTCGGGTCGTAGGCGCTCGGAGTGCCGCGGGTGACGGGGAAGAAGGGGACCCGGCCGGCCTTGGCGGTCCTGCCAGCCTCCAGGGCGGCGCGGACCCTGAGCTCCGCCGGGCTCATCTCGATGCTCAGGGTCGGCGACTTCTTCTTGAAGAGGCCCGTGACCTTGTCCCACCAGCCTCGCACTCCCTTGCGCGAGACCGGGTCCTGGAGCGTCGCCTTGAACTCCTTGGCCTGCTGCGTGGTGAGGTCTTCGACGCCGGGGACCTTGCCCTTGGTCTCCACTTGCTGGGCGATGAAGCGCTTGGTCATCTCGACCCGGTAGGCCTTGGCGAAATCCGCCTTGGCCATGGACATGCCCGCGGGGTCCGTCACCTTCGCCTGGAGCCTGCGGGCCTCGGTCACGGACTCGTGCGCTTGGGAGACCTTCTGTTGCTTGACCCTCAGGTTCGTTTTGGTGGGATTGGCATGAGCCTGGTGGATGGCGGTCCTGGCGTTCTCGATGTCGATGAACGCCCGGGTCCTGGCGTCCGCGGCCTTCTGGAACGAGCGCTCCTGCCAGAGCTCGCTCTTGACCGCCTTCTCGGCGCGGGCGTCGGACTTCGCCTTGACCACGGCGTCGTAGAGCGCACGCATCTTGCCCCTGATCCCGGTGCTCTGCGGCGCAGGCGCCGCAGCCGGGGTCGGCTCGACCACTGCAGGAGAAGCGGGCGGGGCGCTCGGCGGCTCGACAGGGGCTCTGGCCAGCTCCCCGGCGGTCACGGTCTCAGGGCTGGGAGCGGCCTTCGGAGCAGAGGGTTGACCGGGAGCGGTCCCCTTGGGCCCGGTCTGCGTCTGCGGGGACTGGACCTTGGGAGCCTCGATCTTCGGCGTCTGCGCTTTCGGGGCTTGCGGAGGGGTCCCGCCTCCCGTGTTCGTCGGCTTGGGGCCCTCGGCTTTGACCGCCGGGGGCTGGGCCGTAGGAGCCTTGCCCTGGAGTTCCGGCTTCGGGAGCGTCCCTTTGTTCGAGAAGAACTGGGTGCCGGCGGGAGCGGCCCCTGCCGGCGGACCGGAAGTCGTGCCGAGCGAGCCCTTCGCGGCCTGGCCGGAGCCGGTGTTCATGCTCTTGGGCGCGGTGGCCTCGGCCGCGACCGGCGTCTGGGGCACGCCTCTCCCGGCCGATTCCGCGACCGGCTGGGGCTGCGGGGCCGAAGACGGCGCGCGGGACTTCGGGCCCGCAGCCTCCATCACGGGTCCCTCCTTCGGGATGCTTTTCAGGCTGGTCCCGGTGTCCGGGGGCCCCTTGGGCTGGGTCTTCGTCTGGAGGTCTCCCATGGACGGAGGCTTCTGCTGGCTGGACAGCTCGGTCTTGGCCGCCTGTTCCGCCAGGCGCCTCGCCTGATCGTTCAGCGCCTTCTGCGCCTCGCTCTGGTGCTTGTTCTTGATGCTCTGGTTGATCATGACTCCGAGGAAGAACGCGTCCGTGGCGAAGTCCGCGAAGCGCATCCACGCGTTCTTGGAGTCTCCCTCCTTGAAGGCCAGGACCATCTTGCCGAAATTGTCCACCCCGCTGATGGCCCAGCTCGTCATGAGCACTGTGTTGAGCGCGGTGGACGCGACCTGCGCCGCCAGGGAGGTGCCGCCGCTCAGGATGGCCGCGCCCCAGGCCACGGGATTGCAGGCCATCTGCGCCACGTTCGTGGCGAACTGGGTCCCCACGCCGCCAGCCCGCCACGCCCACTTCTTCCAGCCTTCGGCCTTCTCCGCCTCCTCGAAGAAGAACTCCGAGGCCCGGGTGGCGCTGTACTTCTGGATGCCGTCCAGGAGCTCCTTGTTGGAGAACTTGGCGTTGATCATCCGGTCGTACGCCTTCCGGTCCGTGTTCTCCTGGATGTAGCCTTCCTGCCGCATGCCGACGGCGCGGTTCTCGCGGGCCCGCCACTCGGCGACCTCGCGCGTGCCGGAGGAGAATCGGTCCACGTGGCCCTTGTCGTCCACCAAGGCGCGCAGGGCCGGGTTGTCCGCGAAGTTGCCGGCCGCGCCGATGGCGAAGTCCTCGTTGCCCGTGATCTTGTAGAGGAGGAACTGGTTGCCGCCCACGACGCCGGTGAAGATGGACTTGCCCGCCCATTCGCCGCCCTTGAGGATATGCCCTACGACCGGGGTCTCGTGGAAGGCCTGGCCGATGATCCCCATGGTGGAGGAGCCGGCCTGTTCGTTGACGATCTTGTCCTTCTGCTCCGTGCCGATGAGCCTGCCGTCCTTGTCGTACTTCTGGAGGTAGATCGTCTCGGTGGTCTTCGCGGACGCCCAGAACCCGGCTTTCTCGGAGCCGAAGGTGGAGTGCCAGCGCAGGGAACCGCCGCCGGCAAGATACTCTTTCCACTTCTTTGGGACGAAGTCTCCTTCTCCCTTGGCATTGACCGAGATGGGCCTCAGGATGACGAGGGCGAGCTCCTTGTGGCCCCCGAACGAGGAGGAGAGGTCGAACGTGGCCTTCTCCACCCGCTTGCCGCCGCCTTCCTTGTTGTCATAGACCAGGGTGAACTCGCCGTCCGGGTCGATGATGAGCCGCAGGCCCTTGAAGCTGCCGTGGCTCGCGCCGAAGGTGTCGGCGAGCCAGGCCGCCAGGGGCGCTTGGCGGTCCGCCCGGAGGCCCATGGCCTCGACGATCTCCTTGGCGACTTTGACGGAGAGCTCCCCGCGCTTGGCCTTGTCCGCGTTGTCGAAGAGGTCGTCGAGGCGGACCTGATAGGCCTTGGCCTTGTCCCCTTCCGTCACCTTGATGACGTGGTCGGAGAGGAAGTGGACGACGGACCCGTCCTTCTGGGTCACGGTCCGGACCTGGAAGCGGCCCTTGGCGTCGAGCTTGCCCTTCTGCGTTTTCCAATCCGCGCCCTTGTCTAAGGACTCGACCTCGGCCACGCGCGTCTTCTCGTTGGCCGTGAAGCGGACGGCCTGGGTCAGGTCCGTGACGGTCCGGACCCCGGTGTTCTCATCGAACTCCTCGGTCTTGACCGGTTTGCCGGACTCGTCGAAGAGCGTCTGGGCGAGGAGCTTCTTGGCGATGTCCGCGGTGGTCTCGCTGATGCGGCGCTTCGTCTTCTCGTCGAGGACCGCGATCCTGCGCGACACGGCCTCGCCCTTGCCGTCGAACACGGTCACGGTCTCGCGGATCTCGCCCCCGGAGCTGTTCGCGATCAGGATCTCGTTGTCCCCCACGGACTCGAATTGGAACGAGCCGTCCGTGAATTCCCGGCGGAAGCCCTCGAAGGTCCGGCCGCGGGAGTCCTGATACTTCGCGAAGGAGGCGCCGCTCAGCGGCTGGTCCTCCATGCCGAGCTCCAAAGACAGGAACCGGGTCCCGGTCGGGATGGCGCCCGCGGTCCTCGCGTTCTGGATGTAGATCTGGTGCAGGCCGCGGCGGGCGAAGTAGAGGTGGAGCTCCGGGGCCTCGACGCGCAGGGCCTGGAACTGCTTGTTCTGCTCCTCCTCGTTCGTGGCCCTCTCCGGCAGGCCGTGCTTGCGCAGGATCTCCTTGCGGAAGGCGACGAGCTTGAGATCCGTGGAAGAGAGGTCCTTGTGCTCCTGGGGAGCCATCCCGGCCCGCTTGAGCGTCTCGTTCAGGGCGGAGGCCGCGAGCCCGTCGAGGCGCTGAAGGTTCTTCTGCCGGGTGGCTTGGAAGACCTCGATCTTCCCGGCGGGGGTCAGGCTCTTGAACTTGTCCGCGGCCACGCCCCACGCTTTGAGCACGTTCTCCCAAGTGTCCTGCGGCTCCTCCTCCGGGGTCGCCGCCGAAGCCTGCACGGGGGTCGTCGGAGCCGGCACCGCCTTCGAGGGCAGGGAGATGACGGGCCGGACCGGCCGCGTGTCCTGCTCGCCTCCGGAGCGGAACGCGGCGAAGGCCGCGTCCACGGCGTCCGCGTCCCTGCCTTTCATGAGCTCGCGCATGTTGTCGAACACCGCGCCGAGCTGCTGCGGGTCTATGGAGTCGGCCTTCACGAGCTGGCCGAGCAGGGCCTCGAAGCGCTGGAGCTGCTCGTCCGAGCCTTCCGCGCCGAGAGTGCCCGCGAGCTGGGCCATGGACCCGGAGAAGACCCGGCCGCGCTGGGCCTGGGCCTTGCGCAGCTTCTCCACGATCGAGCGCAGCCGGTCGATGCGGCCGGTCAGGAGGTCCCGGTCGGCCTGGGCCTGTACCGCGGTCTGCGTCTTCTCGCGCAGACCGGTGAGCCGGGCGTCCAGGAGGCTGAAGACCGCGGAGGCATCCATCTGCGCGAAATCGGGCAGGCCCTTCAGGATCTGGCGTCTCTTGGCCTTCAGGGTCGGGTCGGCCTCCTTGACGTCGGTCAGCCAGATCCGGAATTCCTCGAAAAGGGCCTCGACCTCCTTGAGTATCTCGGCGCCCTGCGGGGACAGGCGCAGGGGCGGGGCCTTCTCGACAGCCTTCTCGACGGTCATGACCCTGACGGCGCCGGGAGCCTTGAGTTGGGCGACCTTCTGGGCCTTGGAGCGGCCCTCCGGGCAGACGGGGACGGAAATCGCCAATAGCCCAAGCAGGAGGGGGATAGGACTTCTGGCCCGGACCATGGGGATAGTATGGGGGGGAGAGGCCTATTTCGCAAGCCCCAAGCGGCCCATGCAGAATTGGGCCCTAGGGCCTACTGGGGGGCGGATTGGACCCTATTGGAAGAGGCTATACATCGGCCAGGCTCGCCAGCCGCTCCTCGAACAGGTTGCCTTTGCGCGCGGCTTCCCCCTCGAGCAGATGATACTTGCTCGCCTTCGGGGCGAGCACGACCAGACAGGGGACCGGCACTCCGGTGCGGCGGTAGGCGGCCAGCTTGTGGTGGCCGTCCAGCACGAAGCCGGCGAAATAGGAATGCGTGATCTTGGAATGTCCGCTCTTGACCGGCCCGGGCACCGGCCGCTGGAACATGCCGTAGACGAGGATGTGGGGGCGGTCCCCGCTCGTCACCATCTGGTGGTACAAGTGGACGTTCTCCTGCTTGAGCCGGTGCATCGGCACCAAGGGGATGAGGAAGTCGAACTGCTTCTCCATGATGTCCCCGCAGCGGAATATCCGCGGGTTCTTGGACTCGTAATGCTCCCAGTCCGAGAGGAGGTCTTCCGCGGCGGGGTCCTCGATGTCCCAGAGCTCCATGAACTCGCTGTTGTAGAAATAGGAGGATTCGTCATCGGGCCGATAGGGGCCCGAGAGGTCGAGCGTCATGTTGAGCACGTAATGCTCGCCGCGGTCCATCATCTCGAGGACCGGGTAGAGTTCGCGGAGCACGGTCGCGTCGAAGGGCCTCTGGATGGAGAGCGATTTGGGCAGATTGACCATCTTCTTCTGGGCGAAGATGCGGGGCTCCTGGATGCACTTGTACCAGAAGTGGTTGGTGGAGGAATCGTCGCCGATCTCGAACTTGCGGCTCCCGTTGATCTCGAGATACAGGATGTTGTCCGAGTGTCTCTTCCCCATGCCGACCTTGAAGAGCCCTTTCGGATGCGGGATCTTGACCTTCCAGAGCCCCTTCTGGACTTCCACGGGGTCCGGGATGGCGGCGGTCGAATCCGGTTTCATCGCGTTCCTCCTGCCGCAGATTGTAAAGGATTCTATGGGAAGTGTCCAGTTCGGCCTTTTGGTATACTCCTGATCGTCCGATGGATGACCCCCGCAAGGAGCCGCCGACCTCCCGACAAGCCATGCGGCAGTCCCTGGCCCGGATGGAGCGCTTCAGCGCGGTCGGCCGCATGGCGGCGGCTTTCGCGCACGACATGCGCACGCCCCTGCACGTCATCGCCAGCACCGCGGAGACGGCGCTCCAGTTCCTCTCGCCGGCGCCGGAGCTGCGCGAGAGCCTGGAGATGATACTCCGCAACGCCCGGACGGCCTCCGCGTCCGTCCAGGCGCTGTTGGATTTCACGAAGACGGGCCGCCCGCAGCTGCGCCGAGCCTCGCTCAACGACATCCTCCGGTCGGCTTCGGACCTGGTCGCGGGCATGTGCCGCGCGCAGGGCGTCTCCCTCTCCCTGGAGCTCGGGGAGCTGCCGCCGCTCATGCTCGACGAGCAGCACCTGCGGGCCGTGGCGCACAACATCCTGGTCAACGCCGTGGAGGCCACGAGCGCGGGCGGCTCGCTGCGCGTGAGGACGGAGCCCGGGCCCGAGGCGGTGGTCCTGACGGTCTCGGACACCGGGGCGGGGATGACGCCCGAGGCCCTGTCCAAGGCCGGGACCCCGTTCTTCACGACCAAGGAGAGCGGGACCGGCTTGGGCCTCTACCTGAGCAAGCGCATCCTCGCGGAGCATGGGGCGAGCCTGTCTTTGGAGAGCGAGCTCGGGAAAGGGACCACGGTCCGGGTGTTTTTCCCGGTCGTTTTGTTAAAAAATCCGTAATTTCCTTCCTCTATCCTCCTGAGTGCGCCGCTGCGGACCCGGGTCTCATGCCTGGTTCCGCAGCACGTGCGTTTTGTCTGGAATGCAGTCATTATGAAGAATCGAAGGATCGTGCGGCATGAAGAAGACCGGTCCTCCCGCGTCCTGGAGCGCGGGGGGGACGGCCCTGACCGCGTCCTGGAGCGCGGGACAGATGAAAACGCCGCACGACCGGAGGCTGACCATGAACCCATGGGATGAGGAATCCTTCAACCAAGTGACGGATATGGAGGCGGCCCGCCTGGCCATCCGCGGCGCGGTCGCCACTATCCGCGACCTCCAGGACCACAACGTCCGGCTCAAGGGCAACCTCCAGGAATCCGAGAACCGGCAGAAGCTGCTGCTCCAGGAGAACGCCGAGCTCAAGAACCAGCTCGACGCGTGGCGCAAGGAGGGCCAGCGCTGGGAGGCCGACCGCGCCGAGCGCGACCTGAAGATCGAGGGGTTCAAGGAGAGGGCGCGGCTCGAGGCCCGGGAGGAGGAGCGGTCCCGCATCGAGCGCGAGCGCGAGCAGGCGGAGGAGCAGCTCTCCCGCCTGGCGGCCGAGGTGGAGACCTGGAAGCTGAGCACCCGGGCCAAGGAGGCCGAGTGGCGCCAGCTCAGGCAGCTCCTGGAGCAGCGCGAGGCCGAGCTCCTCGCGGCTCAGCGGGAGAAGAGCGAGATCGCCGGCCGGTTCCAACAGGACGCCGAAACGGTCCGCCGCCAGCGCGAGAAGCGCGACGAGGAGATCCTCGCCACGGTCAAGAGCCGGCAGAGCGAGCTCGAATTCAAGGAGCGCGAGATACAGGAGCTCAAGCGCAAGAACGAGGACCTCGCCCGCGTCCTCGCGGCCAGCTCCCAGGACGCGGAGCTCAAGCTTCAGCGCCGCGAGGAGATGCTCGTCAAGGAGTACAAGGCCAAGGAGCTCGCGGTCGAGGAGCGCTACTCCAAGCGCGAGGCCGAACTCCAGGCGGCCTGGGCGGATCTGGAGAACGGACTCTGGCAGCGGACGAAGGAGGCCCGAGAGAAGCTCGACGCGGCCGTCAACGCGCAGTTCGCGGAGCGCGCCCGGGCCCTGGCGGACCGCTCCCGGGAGCTCGATGAGGCGCACGAAAGGAGGCGCAAGGAGCTCGAGGCGGAGTTCCAGGCGCGCGTGGCGGAGGTGGAGCGGCGCTACGCCGAGATGGAGCGCCGCCTGCAGGACTCGTGGACGCGCAAGGAAGCAGAGAGCCTCAAGCGTTTCGCCGAGGAGGTCGAGAAGGAGAAGTCCGAGGTGGCCGAACAGGGCCGCCGCTTCCGGAAATCCGTCGAGGAGGAGCACGCGGCCCGCCTGCGCGAACTCGACGAGCGCGACGCCGCGCTCTCCCGCGAGGCGCAGCGCCTGCGGGAGTCTTTGGAAGCGGAGTTCGAAGCCAGACAGACCGAGGCGTCCGCCGCGCTCCAGGAGAAGGAGCGGTCCCTGGAGGAGGCCGTCGCCCGGCGGCAGGTGGAGCTGCAGGAGCGGTTCGTCGCCAAGGAGGGCGAGCTCCGCGACGCCTGGACCCGGCGGAAGGTGGAGCTCCTCGAGGAGCACGAGAAGGCGGTCGCCGCGGAGCGGGACTCGCTCCAGGCGGAGCTGGAGAGCAAGGAGCGGGCCCTGCAGGGCGCGTTCGCGGCCAAGGAGGCCGAGCTCGAGCGGTCCCGCCAGTCCATGGAGGCGCAGTTCGCGGCTTGGAAGGAGACGGCCCTGCAGGACCACATGCAGAAGGAGAAGTCCCTGCAGCGCGATTGGCAGAACCGGGAAGCGGACGTCATCCGGCGCTACGAGACGGCCCTGGAGCTCGAGCGGCGCGCCGCCCGGGACGAGATCGAGAAGATGCGGTCCGAGTATGAGAAGCGGCACGAGCGCGAAGAGGTCGACCTGTACCAGCGCGTCGAGAAGGTCAAGGCGGACCACGGCCGCATGGAGTCCGAGCTCAAGGACGGGCAAGCCCGGCGCGAGATCGAGCTGCGCGACCGCGTATCCGCGGAGCTCCAGGAGGCGGCCGAGCGGCACCGGACCTTCGTCGAGGAGCAGGCCAGGCACTTCGCTTCGGAGCTCGCGCGCAAGGAATCCGAGGGCCTGCTCGCCGCGCAGCGGATGAAGGAGGACCATCAGTCGCAGGTCCTGGACCTGGAGAAGCGGCTCGCCGAGAAGGACCTGGAGCTGCACAAGCTCCACGAGATGATGGCCGCGCTGGAGGCCGCGAAGGCCAAGCTCTTCGAGGACCTGCAGTCCCGGGAGCGCCGGTACGACGCGGAACGCCTCGGCTGGCAGCGGGAACTCACCCGCCGCGAGGCCCAGCGTGGGGAGGAGCATCTCCAAGCCCTGGAGGCCGAACGCCAGAAGGACCGCGAGCGCTACGCCGCGGAGCTCGCCGCGGCCGAGGAAAGGCTCAGGGCGCAGTCCGAGGCCTGGCAGAAGGCGTTCCGGGAGGAGTCGGAACGGGAGAAGGAGACCTGGCTCGAGCGCCATCGCAAGGCCCTCGTCCGCGAACGGGAGCAGCTCAAGGCCGAGGCGCACGCGCACCTGGAGAATCTCAACGGGGAAGCCGGCGCCCGCGAGGCGGAACTCGTCAAGCGGCGCGAGGCCCTGGAGGCGTACTATCGCAAGCGCGAGGAGGACCTCGCAGAGGAGTGGCGCGAGAAGGAGCGCCGGTTCGTGGAGGAGCATCAGGCGGTCCTGGCCAGCGAACGCCAGGGCTTGGACGAGCTCTATCGGGCTCGGGAAGAGACGCTGCACAAGAACTATCTGAGTCTCGAGGCGCAGCTGCGCAGCGACTGGGCGCACCGGAGCCAGATGCTGGCCGCGGAGGCCGAGGAGAAGCTGCAGATCGCGCTGCGGGAGCAGCAGGAGGCGTTCGGACGCGAGGCGGCGCAGCGCGGCCGCGAGGCCGAGCTGGCGCGCAAGGCCGAGCTGGACTCGGCTCGCACGGCGCTCCAGGAGGAGTCCGACCGCAGGGCCTTGGAGCTCGAGAAGCGCTCGGCCGAGATCGAGCGGGAGATGCGGACGAAGGAAGCCCGGCTCGACAAGGCCTTCCTCGAGCGCGAGCGGGCCCTCGAGGAAGGGTGGAAGGCGCGCGAGGCGGAGCTCCTTGCCAAGGTGGATGAGGAGCGCGAGACCTACCGGGCCCGGTTGAAGTTCGAGACCGAACGCATCCGCGGGGAGCATCGGGAGCTGCTGTCCCAGCACGAGGCGGAGCTCAGGCAGGAGCGCGCGGCCCTTGAAGGGGATATCAAGCGCCGCGTCGAGGAGTCCAAGGCCGAGTTCGCGAAGATGAACGAGGTCTGGCTGGATCAGCGGCGCCGCGAACTGGCCAAGGAGCGCGAGGGCCTGCAGGAAGAGTACCGCAGGACGCTGGCCGCCAGCGCGGCCGAGGCTGAGGCGCGGGAGAAGGACCTGCAGACGCGGCGCCAGTCGCTGGAGGCCTACTACAAGTCGCGCGAAGAGGGGCTCCGCGAAGAGCAGATGGAGCGCGAGGGGAAGCTCGCGGCGGAGTATCAGGAGAAGCTGTCCCGGGAGCGGGCGACGATGGACGCCCTTTATAGGGAAAGGGAGCAGGGGCTGCAGCAGAACTATCTGCAGCTGGAGCGCGAGCTCAAGGCCAAGTGGGCGCACGATGAGGAGATGTCCAAGCGCGCGGCCGAGGCCAGGCTCGCCGAGGAGCTCCGCGCCTTCACGGAGCGGCTGGCGCAGCGGGAGGCGCGCTGGGACGAGGAAGCCGAGATCAAGCTCCAGGCGCGCATCGAGAAGGAGCGCTCCGCGCTGCAGGGCGAGTTCGATCAGAGGTCGCGCGAGCTCGAGAAGGCCCGGCAGGAGTTCGAGAACGAGTCGCGCAAGCGAGAGACGCAGCAGGAGAAGGCCGCCATGCACCGCTTGGCCGAGCTCGAGGAGGATTTTCGCAAGCGGTCCGCCGCGGCCGAGCGGGAGAGGCAGCAGGCCGTCGAGAGGGTCGGCCACCGCAAGGCCGAGCTCGAGGAAGAGCGCGCCGCCATGCTGAAGTCCTTCGAGGACCGGCAGGCCGAGCTCGCGCTGACGTTCAGGGAGCGGGAGGAGGCCCTGGAACGGGAGCGGGACCGGCTCGAGAACGAACTCGCCCTGCGCCGGCGGGAATACGAGACGGCCCGCATCCAGTTGGACGCGGAGGCCAAGGCCAAGGAGGTCCAGCTCCAGAAGCAGGCCGAGAAGGAGAAGGAGGATCTCCGGGCCGCCTACGCCCTGCGCGAGCGCGAGCTCGCGGAGGCCGCGGCGGCCCAGCGCCGGCGGACCGAGGCCGAGCTGTCCTCGCGCTGCGCGGCGTTGGACAAGCGGGAAGCGGAGTTGGCCGAGGAGTCGGACCGCCGTGCCGCTCAAGCGAGGGAGGAGCGGCTCGCCGAGAAGATCGCGCTGGAGCGCAAGGAGGCGGATCTCGCCGAGAAGCAGAGGGCGGCGGAGCTCCTTGCGGCCGAGATGGAACACCGCTGCCGGGAGCGCGAGGAGGGCCTCAAGGCGAGCTACGCCGCGAAGGAGGCGGAGCTGCGCGCGGAGTACGCCAGGAAGGACGCGGAGCTGGCGGCGCGGCTGAAGGGCGACCGCAAGGCCCTGCAGGAGGAGTTCGACGAGAAGCGCGCCGTGCTCGGGAGGGATCTCGAGGCCCGGGCGGCGGAGATGGAGGAGATCGCGCGGCGCCGCGAGGCCGAGACCGCGCAGGAGCGCGCGGCCCTGGAGGCCGCGCATGACGACGCGCTGCGCGCCTTGGACGCGGAGCGCCGCGCCGTCGCGGACCGGCTCAAGGCTGAGCGCAAGGCCCTGCAGGAGGAGTTCGAGCAGAAGAGGGCTCTGCTGGAGCGGGACGCGCAGGCGCGCGCGGCCGAGCTCGAGGCCGCGGCGAGCAAGCGCGAGGAGGTCATCCCTCTGGAGCGTTCGCGCCTGGAGGCCGAGCACGGCCGGCGGATGAAGGACCTCGACGCCCTGAAGGCGCAGGTGGAGAAGTCCGCGCGCGAGCGCGAGGCCGGGCTGGACGGCGCCTTCCAGGCCCGCGAGGCGGAGATGCGGCGCACCTTCGCCCTTAAGGAGGCGGAGCTGCGCGCGGTTGAGGCCGAGCTGGCCGAGAAACGGAAGTCTCTCGACGAGCACGAGGCCGAGCTGGAGAAGTCGCTCATGGATCGCGAGGCCCGGCTGCAGGCGGACTACGCGGCGAAGGAGACCGAGCTGCGTTCCGCGCTCTCCAGGAAGGATGCGGAGTCGGCGGCGCGCCTTAAAGGCGAGCGCAAGGCCCTGCAGGAGGAGCTCGAGAAGGAACGCGAGCGCCTGACGGCGGAGCACGGCCGCCGGATGAAGGAGTTGGACTCCCTGAAGGCCGAGATGGAGAAGTCTCTCAAGGACCGCGAGGCCGAGCTGGACGCGGAACGGGGGAGGCTCCTCGAGGGGCAGCAGGCCAAGGAGGGAGAGGCCTCGCTCAGACTCGCGGCAGCGGAGAAGGCGGCGGCGGCGGCCCTCGCCAAGAGGCGCGAGGAGTTCGAGCGTCATTGCTCGGATGTCGAGGCCGCTCTCGCGTCCGAACGGCAGGGCCTCGCCGAGCGCGAGGCCGAGCTCGAGAAGCGCCGGGCGGGGATGGACGCCGAGCTGCGCGCCAGGACCGCGGAGCTGCAGCTCGAGTATCAGCGGCGCCACGATGCGCTGGAGCAGGATTGGAAGGAGCGGGAACAACAGTCCTTGCGGGAGATGGGCGAGGCGCAGGAGCGCGGCCGCTCGGAGATAAGGACCGTGGCGGAGCGCATGCGCGCGGCTTTCCGCGAGGAGATGGCGCGGCGGGACCAGAAGCTCGAGGCCGAGCGGGCCGCCCTGGAGAGCGAGTTCTCCAAGAGGGAGGAGGAGCTCCGCAGGAAGATCGCCCGCGAGGAACACCTGCGCGCGGAGAAGATCATCGGCGCCCGCGAGGCCGTCCTGGAGGCGGAACTCGAGAGGGATCTGAGGGCCCGCATGGAAGTCGAGTCCGAGGCCCGCAGGAAGGAACTCGAGCGCCGGGCCGACGAGGATGTGCGGGAGCGCGTCCGGACGACGGAGGTGGAG
>JBAZKS010000020.1:0-74787 GCA_041650695.1 Elusimicrobiota bacterium | reverse complement strand
AGTCCGTATACGAGTAGCCCTTGTCCCGGTGCTGTTTGAACCAGGCCCAGGCGTCCTCCTCGTCTTCCCCTGAGATCCGCACCAGTCCCATGCTTCTCATGGCCTCCCCGACGCGCTGCGCCACCGCGTGGCCCATGCGGGCCCTTAGGAACGTCACGGTCTCGTCGAAGACGAAATTGCTCGTAAGCAAGCGGCCTTCCCACCGGCGAACGGCCCCGCACACCGCTTCATGGTCCGGGTCGTCGCGCTTGACGTAGGCGATCCACGCCGAGGTATCCACGAAGACGCGCTTCATGACTAGGCGCCGTATAGCTGCTTGTCGTGGTCCCGGCCCGAGGGCCCGCCGGGGTCCGAGCCGATGCCGCAAATCGAGTCAAGGCGGCCGGCAGCCTCCGCCCCGCCCCCCAGCAGTCGGTCCAGCGCTAGGCGGATGACCTCCCCGAGGCTCTTGTCCATGCGCTTCGCCCACGCCTTGAGGGCTTCGTACTGGCGGTCTTCAAGAAGCACCTGGGTCCGATGCATATCATTATCATACATCATTACATCATGATTTGCCATGGCTCCCTCTCCACTAGTACGAATGAGAGGGGAAAAAAGTTCCCCGAGCCTCTCGGCTCGGGGAGTCTACAACCACCTATATCCTTGCGCGGGGTGGGACTTGAACCCACACGGGTTTCCCCATACGCCCCTCAAACGTACGCGTCTGCCAGTTCCGCCACCCGCGCGAAAGCGTCTACGGCTTCGTGGCCGGCGCGGCAGGGGCCGGCTGCTGCTGCTGCGGAGGCGTCTGCGGCGCCGCCACCGGCGGACCGGCCCTGCCCGTCACGCTGCGCATCTCAGCGCGGCCGCCCAGGAGCGTGAGCATGAGCGAGGTCAAAGCGAAGACGCTCGCCAGCGTCACCGTGGCCTTCTTCAGGGCCGAGGAGCCGCTCGGCGAAGCGAAGAGGGTGTCCCCGCCCCCGCCGAAGACGGCCAGTCCCGCGCCGCGTCCGGCCTGCAGCAGGACGATCATGATGAGCAAGACGCATGCCGTCACGTGGACCGTCGTCAAAAAAACGATCATGGTTTTGGGATTATACCAAAAACACCTACGCGTCCGAAGCGAGCGCCGCCAAGCCCGGGAGGACCTTGCCCTCCATGAACTCGAGGCTGGCCCCGCCCCCGGTGGAACAATGCGTGATCTTATCGGCCAGCCCGACCGCGGTCAAGCAGGCGAGGCTGTCGCCTCCTCCCACCACCGTGGTCGCGCCCCGGGCCGTGGCCTCGGCCAAGGCCTTGGCCACCGCGAAGCTCCCCTTGGAGAACGGCTTCATCTCGAAGATGCCCATGGGCCCGTTCCAGAATATGGTCTTGGCCTGGCCGATCTTCTCCTCGAAGAAGGCGATGGCGCGGGGCCCGATGTCGACCCCGGTGTATCCCTCGTGGATGGCCATGCCCTGGCTGACGGACGCTTCGGCGTCCTCGCGAGGCTCTCCCTTGACCACGACGTGGTCCGCGGGCAGGAGAAGCTCCACGTTCTTGCCGAAGGCCTTCTCGATGACCGCTTTGGCGTCCGCGATGCGCTCCTTCTCCAGCAGCGAGTTGCCGATGCTGATGCCGTCCGCGTGCAGGAACGTATACGCCATGCCCCCGCCGATGAGCAAGGCGTCGACCCGGTCGAGCAGCTTGAGGGTGACCGCGAGCTTGTCCGAGACCTTGGCCCCGCCCAGGATGGCGAGGAAGGGCCGCTCCGGGTTGCTGAGCACACGGTCGAGGTACTCGAGCTCCTTCTGGACCAGGAAGCCGATGCAGCCTGGCATGAGCTTGGCCACGCCGGCCGTGGAGGCGTGCGCCCGGTGCAGGGCGCCGAAGGCGTCCTGGACGAAGACCTCCCCGTGCTTGGCGAGCTTCTTGGAGAACTCCGGATCGTTGGTTTCCTCTTCGGGATAGAAGCGCAGGTTCTCCAGGAGCAGGATCTCTCCCGGCCCCAGGCCCTGCACCGCGGCATCGGCCTTCTCCCCGACGCAGTCCTCGGCGAACCGCACCTCGCGCTTGAGGAGCTTCTTGAGCTCTCCGGCCACGGGCTTGAGGCTGTACTTGGGGTTGACCTTGCCCTTGGGCCGGCCGAGGTGCGCGACGACCACGACCTTGCATCCGGCGTCGAGCAGGTGCTTCAAGGTCGGCAGGGTCTCGCGGATGCGCGTCGCGTCCGTGACCACATCGCCCTTGAGCGGGACGTTGTAATCCACGCGGAGCAGCACGCGCTTGCCCTTGACGCTCATGTCCTGCAAGCGCTGGAGCTTCATGGCCTTATACATAGGGTCTACGCCTTGACGGCCACGCCGAGCTTCTTGCCGACGTACACGCACAGGTCCACGACGCGCTTGGAATAGCCCCACTCGTTGTCGTACCAGCCGAAGGTCTTGACCAGGGTCTTATCCATGACGTCGGTGAGGGTCGAGTCGAAGATGCACGAGGCCGGGTTGCCCACGAAGTCCCGGGAGACGAGCTCCTTGTCGCAGTACTCCATGTAGCCCTTGAGCCTGCCCGAGGCCGCTTCCCTCATGGCCGCGTTGACCTCTTCCTTGGAGGTCGGCTTCTCGACCACGCACGCCAGGTCCACCAGGGACACGTCCGGGGTCGGGACCCGGATCGCGATACCGGTGAGCTTGCCCTTGAGCTCCGGCAGGACCAGGCCGATGGCCTTGGCCGCGCCCGTGGAGCTCGGGATCATGCTCAGAGCCCCAGCGCGGGCCCGGCGCAGGTCCTTGTGCGGGAAGTCCAGGATGACCTGATCGTTGGTGTAGGAGTGGATGGTGGTCATGATCCCGGCTTTGATCTTGAACTTCTCATGCAGGGTCTTGGCGATGGGGCCGAGGCAGTTCGTCGTGCAGGACGCGTTCGAGATGACCTTGTGCTTGGCCGGGTCGTACTTCTCCTCGTTGATGCCCATGCAGATGGTGATATCCTCGCCCTTGGCCGGCGCGGTGATGATGACCTTCTGCGCCCCGGCCTGGAAGTGCGGGGCGACCTGCTCCGCCTCGCGGAACCTGCCGGTGGACTCGACGACGATGGCCGCTCCGGTGGCCTTCCACGGGAGCTTGGCGGGATCCTTCTCCTTGACCGTCTTGATCTTCTTGCCGTCGATGACCAGGCAGTCGCCCTGGACCTCCACGGTCCCGGGGTACACGCCGAAGGTCGAGTCGTACTTGAAGAGGTGGGCCAAGGTCGATGCGTCGACCAGGTCGTTGACCGCGACGAACTCCACGTTGGGGTTCGAGATGCCCGCGCGGACCACGAGCCGCCCGATGCGGCCGAAACCATTGACACCGATCTTGATCGCCATGATGCCTCCTCCTAGAGGTTGGAAAAGATCCCGAAAGACGGATTATTTTAGCGGTTTAATAGGACGATTTCCACCCGCTGCTCCGCGTACGGAGTGGCCAGCGCGTCCGTGGAGATGTCCTGGGGCAGGAGCATGAGCTCCTTGATGAGGGCCGCCTCGATCTCCAGGGCCTGGCGCTCGGCCAGCTCCTTGGAGCCGGCGTACACCTCGACCCGGATGGGCATGCCGCTGTACTTCCGCTTGATGGCGTCCGCGCAGGACCGGATCAGGTCGGCCCCCTGGGCGCCCTGCAGCGTTTCCGCGCCCTTGGCCCGCCCGAAGAGGACCGCGGAGTCGAGCGTCACCAGCAGGCCGTTGCGCTCCTGGTGGACCACCCCTTGGAAGCGGATAGGCTTGCCGACCCGGGTGAGCGGAGTCCCCCCGGGCTCGGTGAACACATAGATCGGCGAGTACGCGGCCCCGGCGGTGATCCAGTCCCCCTGGTCGTTCTGGCCGCTCCAGGTCACCTCTTCGGGAGGCCGGCCGGTCCCTTCATAGCGCTGGAAGACCTTGCCTTCCTCGTCCGCGATCGTCAGCGACCACTCGTAGCCCCTGCCTTCCTTGGTCCCGATCCTCCTCTGCAGGGCCTCGCCGAGCTCGTCCAAAGGCCGGAAGATGATGCCCGGCCGGTCGCTGAAAGTCGTCAGCCACGGCTGGATGACGCGCGACGAGCGGAGGAACTCGGGATGCGTCCTGCGCCAGACCACGCTCAAGGGCGACTCGGCCAGCAGCAGCCCCTGGTCCGGGACCAGGGAATCGCGGATGGACTCGAACGGGTCCACGTCGATGTTTAGCGGCTGCTTGTTGAACTTGACCTTCGCGCCTCCCTGCCCCTTGATCACGTACTCCCGGGCGGAGGACGCGTCCCCCGCCGGATGCTCGCCGATGGCGGTCTCCGTCTCCGAGACGGGAGCCACGGAAGAGGATTCGTCGGAAGGAGCTTCTCCGGAGACCGGGGCGTCCGGCAGGCTCGACGGCGGGGGCTCGGCCTCCTGGGCCATGCGCGGAGGCTGGGTCAGATCGAGCCCGCCGGACTCCATGCCGGGGAGAGGGGTCTTCTTCTCAGAGGGCTGCTCCTCCTCGGTCTTCTTGCCGAAACCGAACAACGCCTGGCAGTTCGGCGCAGCAGCGCCGAATGCCAGAGTCGCGATCATCAATATCGTCGTTCTTTTCATGTCGCTACTCCAGTATAAACCTGAAAGTGATGACCCCCCACTCCGTGCGCGGGTCGTCGAGGCGCAGGGGCTCGAACTTCCATTTCTTGAGATGTTCCATGGCCAGGCGGTCCAGCCTGCCGTAGCCGGAGGTCCGCTCCACCCGCATGCGGTCCTCCAGCACCAGTCCCGCCGGCGATACGAATATGCGCACCGCGACGTCCGCGTCCACCACGCCCAGCTCCTTGAGCCAGGCGGGGAAGACCGGCAGCGCGCCCTCCAGGACCTTGCGAGTGGACAGGGGCCCCTCGATCTCGACGCCTTTCTTCGGCGAGGCCTTCTGCACCTCGGTCCTGCGCTCCGGCGCGGGCAGGGCCGGCGCCTCCATGCCCTGCATCCGCTTGAGCCGTCCCTCATCAGGCTTGGACTCGAACTGGATCACCTGGGTCTTGGAGGGCAGGGCGGCCAGGCGCTCTAAAGGGGAGCTCCCCGGCTGCGGCGCCGCCTCGGCCAACAAGGGAGCCGCCATGGAGGGCGCCTGACGCCTTTCGAGCTTGACGTTCATCTCCCCGAGTTGGGGCCCCGCGAGCCGTCCCCGCTTCTCTTCGGCGAGGGCGGCCATCTCCAGGACCCTTCTGGGAGCTTTCGCGCGGCCCACCTCCTCGAGCGCCGGCAGCGCGGCCAAAAGCCTCGATCCCCTCTCCACGAGAGGCGCCGCCACCTTCGCGACCTCCATCCGCCGCCGGCCCAGGTCCAGGGCGTCGAGCTTGGGACCGGCGGCCATGCGGCCCCGGTCGTCGAGCTTCGGCTGCGGGATGTCCATGAGCTTGCGCTCGAGCTCGGGCGCCTTGACCTCGAGCGGAGCGGCGGACCTGGGGATCGCCGGCAGGGCCAGCTTGAGGAAATCCGACATCGAGGCGGGCGGCACCCTCGCCGCGCGCGGCGCAGCCTCGCCCTTGCGCTCCTGCTCGATGAGGAGCTCCACGTCCGTGATGACCTTCACCCCCTCCCGCGAGGCCTTTTCCGTGAACGCCAGGAACGCGGCCAGCCCGGCCGCGTGCAGGGCGATGGAGACGCCCAAGGCGGCGGGCACGCGCGCTTCGACGCCGTGACCCTGCGAGACCGTCATGGCCCTGACCATTGGACCCCGCGCCTACCTCTTCTGTTCCGTCGCCACTGTCAACGATTGCGCCCCGGCCTCCTTGGCCCGGGCCATGAGCTCCGTGAGCTCCCGATGCGTCGCGTCCTGATCCGCGCGGATGATGACGAGCTTCGATTCCGTGCCGTAGATCGCGAGCCGGAGCTCGCGCGAGACGTCGTCGAGGCTCTTGCACTCCTTGGCCTCCACCGCCATCCTTCCGTCCGCCGAAAGAGAGACCGTCACCTTGTCCTCCTCCCGCCCCTCCTTCGTCTTGGCGGAAGGCAGCTTGACGTCGAAGACGGGGCGCGAGAGGAGCGGGGTCGTCACCATGAAGATGATGACCAGCACCAGGCAGACGTCCACCAGGGGGGTCACGTTGATGCCCGTGACCGCGTCGTCCTCCAGCTCGAACCGGCTGCGCCTCCTCACGTCTTCTCCTTCCTCATGATCGCGATCTTGCCGGCCCCGGCCTGTTTGGCCGTGTCGAGCACGTGGACGACCTCGCCCACGCGGTTCTCGTCGTCCGCGGTCAGGATGACCATCTTGTCCGTGGACTTCGAGAGTTCCTCGGCCAGGGCAGGTCCGAGCGCCTCCAGCGCCGCGGGCTTGTCGTTCACGGTGAGCTTGCCGTCGCGCGTGAGCCGCACCGTGACGTTCGAGCCGGCCGAGACCTTGCCCACGGCCGCCTTGGCCTTGGATTCGAGGACCTTGATGCCCGCCTGCATGGCGAAGGGGGCGATGGCCATGAAGATGATGACGAGGACCAAGCTCACGTCCACCAGAGGCGTGAGGTTGATGTCGGTGATCGCGTCCTCGTCGCTTCTTTGGACTCCGGCCAAGACGTCCTCCGACGGGCGGCTACTTGCCCAGCATCACCAGCAGCCGGGACGAGACGACCTCCATCTCCACGGAGAGGTTCTTCACCCGGCGCATGAAATAGTTGTAGACGATGACGGCGGGGATAGCCACCGCCAGCCCCCCGGCGGTCGCGACCAGGGCCTCGGCGATGCCTTTCGCGACCACCGCGGGTCCGGCGTTCCCGGCCATGGCCAGGCTCTGGAACGCCTTGATGATCCCGATCACGGTGCCGAACAGGCCGATGAAGGGAGCCGTGTTGCCCATGGTGCCGAGCACGACGAGGAACTTCTCCATCTTGAGCCGCTCCTCGAGCCGCTTGCTGGAAAGGAGCTCCTCGAGCTCGAGCCTCGAGCGGCTGCCGTGCAGCAGGCCGTAGTGAACGACCTGGGCGACCGGAGCCGGGTTGCTCTGGCAGGTCGCCAGGGCCTCCTTGGACTTGCCCGCCTCCAGGAGCTTCCTCACCGCCGCCAGGAGGGCGTCCCCGTCTGCGCGGGCTTTGCGGAAGTACCACCACCGCTCGATCGTGAAGGTGATCGAGAGGATGGAACAGAAGAACAGGATGACCAGGGTGAAGCTCTCTTTGAAGATGGCCAGGAAATCGATATTTGTCGGCATGTCAGTTCATCCCAGGGATGTTGATCTTCTGCGGGGGAGAGGACTCTTTGCCTTTCCCCTTCTTCTTGGCGGGAGCGGGAGCCGCGGGCTTGTCCTCCGGCATGACCTGGGTCTTGCGTCCCTCCTCTCCCGGAGCGGCCTCCTGTTTCGGGGGAGCCTTGGTCTGCTTGCGGCATATCTCCGCGCGCTCCCGCGCCGCGTCCGCCATCGGCTTGGTGCTGGCGTTGGCCGCAAGGTCGGAGTAGATCCCCGCGGCCTTGGAGTATTCCTGGCTCTTCTCGTACGCCTGGCCCAGGTCGATGAGAGCCTTGAGGCGATACGGGTTGTTCTTAGGCGTCAGCGCCACGACTCCCTCCCAGGAGCGCACCGCGTCGTCGGGCTGGTTCATGAGGATGTGGATCTCGCCGCGGCGGTAGTTGGCCTCGAAGAGGTCTTCCTCGGCGGGCTCCCCCTCCAGGATCCGTCCCAGGGTCTCGAGGGCCGCCGTGTACTGTTTGCGGTCCTTCTGGAGCCCGAACACCTCCCAGAGGGCCGCCTTGGCCGTCTTATCGCCGGGCCCCGCCAGGATGACGTAGCGGGCGTAGGCCTCCTGCGCCTCGGCCAGCTTGCCCTCGGCTTTGTAGACCATGGCCAGGTTGAACTGCGCGGCTTTCCCGTACTCTGATTCGGGGTACTCGTCCAGGAGCCGTTTGTAGTTCGTCGTCGCGGCCTCGTACTGCTTCGCGTTGTAGTACGCGGTGGCGAGATGGAAAAGGGCCAGGGCCGTGTCCTCGCTCTTGGGGAAGTTCTCCAGGAAGCGCCCGAAGGCCAGGATCGCGTCGGGATGCTTCTCCGCGTTGAAATAGGACTCGCCCAGCAGGAACTGCGCCTTCTTGAGCTTCGGGTTGCCGGTGTAGTCCACGCTGAACTTCTGGAACTCGGCGGCGGCCTCCACGTACTCCTTCATCTCGAAGAGACGCCGCCCGATGCGGAAGCGCGCCTCTCCCGCCACCGCCGATCCGGGCACGGCGTCGATCACGGCGCCGAGGGACTTGCGGAAATCCGCGGTCTTGCTGCGGTCGTAGACCGTCTCCATGAGGTCCAGGGCGTCGGTGGCCTCGGGGGCGTCCGGGTACTTCGAGAGCAGACCCAGCGCCGCGCTGAGCGTGGCGGCGTCGTCGAGGGCGTTGTAGTAGGACATGGCCACGCGCAGGCGGGCCAGGGGGAGCTGGTCCGACTGCGGATAGAGCTGGATGATGCGCTTGTACTGCTCCGCGGACTCGGCGTACTTCTGGGCGCGGAAGAGCGTGTCCCCGATCTGGTACTCCGCCTTGCCGGCCTCGGGGGACTTCGGATAGGTCTCGCGCAGCTTGGTCCAGGTCTCGATGGCCTGCGTGTAGTACCTCAGGTGGTAGAGAGCCATCCCGGAGCGATAGAGCGCCTCCGGCGCGCGGGGGCCGTTGGGGTTTTCCGCCGCGAACTTGTCGTAGAGCTGGTAGGCGTCCTCGTACTCCTTCCGGTTGTACATGCTGTCGGCGATGCCGAGCTCGTTGGTGCCGGAGAAGGTGTAGGTCGTCCGAGCCAGCCGCATCATGTCCTTGAGCTTCTGCCGCTCGGACAGGGCGCGGTCGTCGTTGCCCATCATGGAGTGGGTCCAGGCCAGCCCGTCCTGCGCGTAGAAGGCGGCCTGATCGTTGGGATAGACCTTCATGACCATCTCGTAGATGGCCTTCGCCTCGTCCACGCGGTTGAGCGCCAGGTACGCCTCGGCCGCGTAGAGGTAGCTCAAGGGCCGCCACTTCGACTGCGAGGGGGGCAGGTGGCGGAAGATGAACTGGTACGAGGTGAGGATCGAGTTGTAGTCCTTGCGGGAGTGCGCCACCCGCAGGATGGTCAGAAGGGACTGCTCGGCCACGTCCGAGGTGGGGGCCAGGTCGATGACCCGCTGGAACGCGGTGACGGCGTCGTCGTAGCGCTTGAGCTCGAGCAGGGCGTTGCCCAAAAGCAGGTAGACGTTCTTGGCGAGGGCGTTCGTCGGGTAGAGGGACAGGAAGTTCCGGCAGGTCTGGGCCGCCTGGGCGTAGTCGTTCACCTGGTACTGCGCCCAGGCGAGCTTGTAGTGCGCCATGGGCGAGATCTTGATGGTCTCGGGGTGCTGGGTGATCACCTTGGTGTAGGCGAAGAGGGCCTCGCGGAACTGGTTGTCCACCAGGTACGACTCCGCGATGAAGTACTGGGCCAGGGGAGCGAAGAAGTCTGTCGGGTAGCGGTCGATGACCGATTGGAAGTGCGCCCGGGCCTCCATGTAGTTCTTCTTCTGAAAATGGGAGGAGCCGATGCGGAAGAGGGTGGAGACCCGGAGCTGGGACTCCGGGTATTTCATGAGGAAGCGCTGATACTTCGTGATCGCCCCGTCGAAGTCCTTGGCGAGGAAGAAGGAATCCCCGATGAAGAACTCGGTCTCCTCGCGCAGGATGGAATCCGGGAAGTCCCGGGTGATCCGCTCGAACGCGGCCGCCGCCAGGTACGGGCGCTTGGAGAGCAGGTAGGTCTTGCCCAGGTAGAACTGGGCCTCGGCCGAGTTCACCCTCTTGAACGCGGCCTCGGCGTTGGTGTAGTCGCCCTTGTGCAGGGAAACGATGCCCTGCGCGTACTGCACCTCCGGGACCTTGAGGTAGTGGGGATAGGCTTCGCCCAGGAGGAAGAGGTTCGACTCGGCCAGGGCGAACTGCTCCAAGGCCAAGTTCGCGAAGATGATCCCCATCCAGGCCTCGGGCACGATGTACGACATGTGGAAGTCTTTCTCGATCCCGCGCCAGCCCTCGATGGCCTGGCCCCAATCCTTGGCGTTGTAGGCGACCTCGCCGAGGCGGTACTGGGCCGAAGCGCGCAGGCCGGGGTCTTTCTTGCTCGCGTTGGCCACGACCTTCTCGAAGGCGTCGCGCGCGAGGTTCAGCGAATTGACGGCCGCCGTGTTCTTGGGCGACATGAGGCGGTCGGTCTTGGTCTTCTTGGACTCCGCCTCCTTGACCAGGATCTTGAGCGCCTGGTCCAGGTAGGCCTCGCCGACCATGAACTGGGCGTCGGCCGCGCGTCGGCTGTCCTCGAACTCCTGCAGATACCGCTCGAAGGCCTTGATCGCGGCGACCTTGTCCCCCGTCGTCTCGCGGAAGAGCTGGCAGCCGGACTCGAAGAGCTCGTCCTCGGTCGCCCGCCTCTCCGCCGCCGCGGGGATGTCCCCTCGCGCGGCCGAAGCTCCCTGCGCGAGCAGGGTCAGGGTGAGCACGGCTGGAAGGAGATCTCTCATACGAGTATGCTGGCGGTCCTCTTTTGCGCGACTTCCTCGCCCAGGCGCGCCACGAACTGGGCGGGATCGAGCCCCTGGAGCTGCTTGCCGGAAGCCAGCCGCACGCTCAGCGTGCCGGCCTCCACGTCGCGCGGCCCGATCACGACCTGGTAGGGGACGCGCTCGAGCGTCGCGTCCCGGACCTTGTGGCCGATCTTCTCGTTGCGGAGGTCGAGCTCGGGCCTCAAGCCCGCCTCCCGCAGCTTCTTCGCGAACTCCTGGGCCGAGCCGTCCTGCTTCTCCGTCAGCGTCAGGACCTTCACCTGGACGGGCGCGAGCCAGAGCGGGAACCTCCCCGAGTACTGCTCGATCAGGATGCCGAAGAAACGCTCCATGGAGCCGAGCAGGGTACGATGCACCATCAGAGGCTGACGCCTTGCCCCGTCCTTGGCCACGTACTCGATCCCGAACCGCTTCGGAAGATTGAAATCGAATTGGATCGTGGACAGCTGCCACGCGCGGCCCAAGGCGTCCACCAGCTTGATGTCCACCTTCGGCCCGTAGAAAGCGGCCTCGCCCGGCATGATCTTGTACTCCAGGCCCATGCGCCGGAGCGTCCCCTCCAGCGCTCCCTGGGCCTGGTCCCACTGCTCCGGGGATCCGGCGGATGCTTCGGGGTGCGACTGGTCGCAGGTGGAGAGTTCGATCTTGAATTCAGTGAAGCCGAACGTCTTCAGAAGGTCCATGGAGAACTGCACGCACCCGGCGACCTCGTCGTCGATCTGCTCCGGGGTGCAGAAGATATGGGCGTCATCCTGGGTGAAGCCCCTGACCCGCAGCAGCCCATGCAGCACTCCGCTGCGCTCGTACCGGTACACGGTCCCCATCTCCGCCATGCGCAGCGGCAGTTCCCGGTAGGAGCGCAGACGGCTCTTGTAGATGAGGATATGGCCCGGGCAGTTCATGGGCTTGAGCTGATACTTCGCCTCCTCGACCTCCATGGGCTGGAACATGTTGGCCGAGAAGAATTCGCTGTGGCCGCTCGTCTTCCAGAGGTCCAGGCGCATCACGTGCGGCGTGGCGGCGAGCTGATAGCCCCGCTTGAGGAGCTCCCCCACCTCCCAATCCTCGATGATGCGGCGCAGCAGCGCCCCTTTGGGATGCCAGAAGATGAGACCGGGCCCGGCCTCGTCCTGGATGCTGAAGAGGTCGAGCTCCGGGCCGAGCTTGCGGTGGTCCCGCTTCTTGGCTTCCTCGAGCATCTTGAGGTGGGCCGTGAGCTCTTCCTTCGTGTTCCAGGCCGTGCCGTAGATGCGCTGGAGCATCTTGTTCTTCTCGCTGCCGCGCCAGTACGCCCCGGCCACGGTGAGCAGCTTGAAATGGCGTATGGCCCGCGTGTTCTCCACGTGCGGGCCGCGGCAGAGGTCCTGGAAGCCGTCCTGCTCGTAGTGGGAGACCGCCTCCGGCAGCTCCTCGAGAAGCTCGAGCTTGTAGGTCTCGTTCTTGGAGCGCCAGAACTCCTTGGACTGCTCGCGGCCGATATCCTTTCGGACGAGGGCGTGATTGCCCTCCGCGATCTGGCGCATGCGCTTCTCGATCGCGGGGAAGTCCTCTTCCGTGAACCGGTGCTCGGAGTCGAAATCGTAGTAGAAGCCGTCCTCGATGACCGGGCCGATGGCGATCTTTGTCCCCGGGAAGAGTTCCTGGACGGCCTGGGCCATAACATGGGAGGTGGAGTGCCGCAATGCCTCTAGAGCTTCTTTGGATTTATCGTTTTCTTTCATGATAAAAATGGTGCCCAGTGTAGGATTTGAACCTACGACCTCTCCCATGTCAAGGGAGCGCGCTACCACTGCGCCAACTGGGCGTGATCGTATGCGACCCGCGGAGAGAATAACAAATGGATGTTACGTTTTCAACAGTAGGCTAGCGCTTGCAGTCCGTGCCGCCCAGACCCACGAAGCAGCCCATGGTGTCGTAGGCGATCTTCTCGACGTCTCCGGTGGGATTGACTCCGAGGGGCGTCCCGTCCCCCTTCTTCGCGTCCCGGTCATGGCCGTTGAACTCATGGTCCCAGATGCGCTTGGTGCCTTTCGAGGCGGTCTCCAGGAACTCCCCCATGGTGATGTGCGCGCCGGTCCCGTTCGACTCGCCCCCCTCCCAGGTGGCCGCGGCTCCCTGCGGCACGCTTCCGAACTCCATGGTGGGGAACTGGTCGACCTCGAGACCCTCGATGTGCGCCCGGGTCGCGGCTTGGACCTTGCCCGTGTACTCGCCGCCGAGCTTCTCCTTGTTGAAATAAGTATCCGTCAGCCCGGCCACGTAGAGCTCGTAGGCGCGTGCATCCTGGGCTTTGGCGCGCGCGATCTTCTCGATCTTCTCGCGGATCTGCTGCTCCGGGGTCTTGGGCGCCGCTCCGGGAGGGACCGGGATCTCGCGGCCCTCGTCCACGGCCGGGGCCTCGGTCTTGGCCTGACCCCTGTCGAGTTCCTTGAGCTGTCCCATGGCAGCCTCGGACGTCGGACCGGTCTCTTTCTTGCCCAAGGACTGCTCCTCCGGCGGGGGCTCCTGCTTCTCCGGCTCGGGCAGAGCGTCCACGGCCTTGCGCTCTTCCTTGGGAGCCTCCTCTTCCGGAGGCTTCTGGGATTGGATGGCCTTCTGAAGCTCCTTCCATTCCTGGGCCAGCTCAGGCTTGTCCTTGTAGTAGTTCTGGAGCTCGCTGACCGTGGTGATCTCGCGCGGGGACTCTCCGGGCTCGGAAGCCAGGTAGGCGTGCGCGCTCCCCGCGGTCCAGAGCGCGATGATTGTGACGGTGCAGGTCATCACGCATAGGATAGGCGGAGGACGCCGCGACGTTAATGTCCCTTGGGCCTAGCTGAAAGTGGGTCGAAGGGCCTATTGGCCTACAGCTCCACGCAGGACCTTGACCGCATGACATTCGAACCCTTGCCGGACTTTCAGCGGCTGAATAGTTCCTTGAGCCCCTCCTGCCACGGCCAGACCTCGACCGCGCCGAAGTTCTTGCGGACATCGCCGAGATAGAGCACCCATTGACGGTGTCTGCGCCCGTGATATTCGCGGAAGCTGCGCAGGCCACTCAACTCCTCGCTGCGGACCGTCTTCGAGGCCTTGACCTCGAGAGCGCACAGCTCGGATCCCCGCTCGAAGATGAAGTCGACCTCGGCTCCATGCTCCGTCCGATAGCTGCTGAGCCGGATCTCCTGGTCCCGAGAAGCCGCGCAATCGAATATCTGACTGCAAACGAGATGCTCGAACAAACGGCCGAGCCGGTCCCCGGAAACTTCGAAATTCCCCAACAGGCCGTTGAGGACGCCGCAGTCGAAGAAGAAATACCTCGGGTGCTGGACGAGCCGCCTGCGTCCCTGCGTCCCAAAGGGGTCGAGCCTCCGGACCAGGAGGCAGTCCTCGAGGACCTCGAAGAACCGGACCGCCGACTGCCGCGGGACCTGGGAGATGGACGCGAGCTTCGACAGATCAAGGAATCGGCCGGAATCCTCCGCCGCCGCGTAGAGGAATCGGGCGAACCCCTCCAGGTTCCTGGCCAGATTCTCGGCCTGCACCTCCTCTTTCAGGTACGTCGCGGCATACGACCTCAGCGTCTTCCGGCGGGACGACTCGTCTTCATCCGTCCAGATCCCGGGGAGGGTACCGAAGGCTAGCGCTTTCCGGACATCCATCGCATAGCCCAATTCGCCGCAGGTGAGCGGGCCCAGAGAATAGGAATGGATGCGCCCAGGCAGGAGATTCGCTCGGCCCCGCCGGAGCTTCCTGGCGCTTGAGCCGGTGAGGTAGAACTTCAGCCCTCCTCGCTGGCGGTCCAGCAGGGCCTGCACAGTGTTCAATAATCCGGGCAGCCGCTGCACCTCGTCGATGAAGACCGTGGCGGTCCCCTTTCGCGCCTCCAATCTTTGATCGAGTTCCAACGGATTGCGCAGGAACTCGAGGAAGGTCGCCTCGTGTGCGAGGTCGACGACGATATCGGGTCGAAGGCTCGATACGAGCGTGGACTTCCCCGTCTGGCGCGGTCCGAGCAGCAGGATGCTCTTCTTCGAGCGATCGAGAGTCCGGGCCAAGGCTCTCGTAATCATGCGGTTATTTTACGCGGTATTTTAACCGGAGTCAATACCGTTAAAAAAACCGCTGAGAAACGCGGCGGAATCAGTCCTCGCGCGCCTTCCCCTGCCCGACGATCTCGATGGGCACGGAGAGCGCCGGCCCTGGGCCGCCTTCCGAGTCCACTTTCTTCACCATCGTATCGTAGCCGGACCCGACGGCCTCGCCGTTGAGCCAACGCATGTAGTAGCTCCTGACCCAGTCGCGCGTGCGGCCCGGCATGGGGATGAGGAAGATCTTGCCCGGCTCGATCTCGAGCAGGGGGAAGCCGGCCGGGATGCGCAGGTCCACGTACGCGGGGAACTGGCCTTCGGGCACTCCCACCTCGGACCCGCGGACTCCCGGCACGGTCAGGAACACTCCGGTCAGGTCCTTGAAGTATTTCCGGTAGAGTCCGGGAGCGAGCTGGACATAGCTCAGGAAACCGTTCCAAAGCCTCTTGAGCTTGCTGATCCGTCCCTGCCCCTCCTCGGTGGTATAGTGCCGGAACACTATGTTCTCGGGAGCGGGTACGACCTTGACCCCGTCGGGGATCCCCTCCACGGACCATTCCTGCAGATGGTTCTCGCTCACCCCAGGGTTGAGCCAAGTCTCCTTCATGGGTTTGCCCAGGAGCGAGCGCACGCGGGCGAAGTTCGCCTGGCTCAGCTGCCGCACCGGCTCGACCGCGTGATCCTCGGCTCCGGGCCGCATCTGGTCCATGATGAGCCCGGCCAAACCGTGGAGCTTCTCCGCGGGCATGGACTTGAGCTCGTCCGCCGGGATGTCCTTGAGGACCGAGTTCACCGCGACCAGCACTTCCTGGACGCCTTTCTTTTCGGAAACAGCGGGCTGCTGCGGCGCGGATATCTCCTTGGCCCTCTCGACGAGTATCGCCGCCTTCACCGGGTCGAGCCCCACGGGGGTCTGAGCCTTGACCTCGGCCAAGGTCCCCTTGAGGCTCACATCCATGGAGCCGGGGCTCAGCCCTTGGTTCGAGAGGTTCGGCAGGGTCGCGGTGAGTATGCTGCCGAGCTGGCCGAGCGGAGTCACGCCCTGGACGCCGACCTGGCCGGTGAGGGTCTGGGTATAGAGGCGGCTCGGGATGAGGAGCAGGACGAGCAGGAGCGCTCTCATGCCTCAAGTATGCGAGGTCTTATCCAGCCGTGCCAGGTACGGACGGCCCAAGTCCGAGGAGTACCTTTAGTCTCAGAAAATCCTCGGGCAGCGGCGCCTCGACCTCGGTCCACGCGCCGGTGGAGGGATGCGGGAAGCCCAGTCTGGCCGCGTGCAGCATCTGCCGGGAGGCGCCCAGAGCGAGGAGGTCCTCCTCGTCGAGCTCGCGGCGTACGGCCTTCATGTAGTACTCCCCCTCGCCTTGATAGAGCTTGTCGCCGAGCACCGGATGTCCGAGGGACGCCAGGTGCACCCGTATCTGATGCAGCCGGCCCGTCCGCGGCAGGGCGCGCACCAAGGAAAGGCCGTGCGCCACGGCCACGCGCTCGAACTCGGTCCTCGCCGCGCGGTCCCCTCCCAAGCCCTGCCGGACCTTGATCTCACCGCCGTCGTGCTCCATGGGCTTGTCCACGACCGTGCGCTCGAAGGCCACCTCCCCGCGCACCACGGCGAGGTACTCCTTGCGCACCTTCCCGCGCGTGAAGCTTTCGGTCAGGCGCCGGGCGGCCTCCTTGTTCTTGGCCAACAGGAGGACCCCGCTCGTCTCGCGGTCGAGCCGGTGCGCGAGGTGGAGCTTGAAGCCGGGGAACTGCCTCGCCAGTATCGAGGTCGCGGCGTTGCGCACCACGCGGTCCGTGGGGTGGCTCAGCACCCGCGCGGGCTTGTCCACGGCCAGGAGGTCGTCGTCCTCATGCAGGACCGCCAGCCGCTCGTGCGCGCATGGAGGCTCCTCCGTGCGGGTATAGGCCACGATGACCGTGTCCGAGAGCGCGAGCCGCTGCGACGCCTTCACGGGCCCCGGGGAGCCCTCCCCGCGCTTCAAGCGCACTCGGCCGGCGGCCATGAGCCGCTGCACCTCGCTCCTCGAGTAGCGCTTCAAGCGCTTGGCCAGGAACGCGTCCGCGCGCAGCCCGGCGCCGTCTTTGAGGTCGCTGACCGGGAAATGCACTTCCACCAGCCCCTTCTTGTGCAGGACGGTCTTCACAGGAGGCGCTCCCAAAGCGAGAGCCTCTCCGGCTCGGGCATCGGGACCGGGAGCCTGACGCGAGGCTCGCAGCCTCTCTCCCATACGGGCCTGCGGCTCTCATGCAGGACCTCCGGAGGGCCGTCCGCGAGCTCCACCAAAGAGAAACCCTTGTGCTGCATGGCCTGCGCCAGCGAGGACGCGAGGGAGTCCGGGTTCGCTCTGCAGAGGAAGGTCGCGCCGGCCGCCTGCGCCACGGGCAGCAGGCCGGTCCGGGGCGTGACGCAGGTGAGGTCCAGGTTCTTCCTGCACGCGGCGGCCAGGTCCTCGAGGTCCGGCGAGTCCGTGAACACGACGAGGGTCAGCCCGGGGTTCGCGGCGCGGCTGCCCAGCGCGAAAGCGAGCGCATGCCTGCCGCCCAAGCCCGCGACCTGGTAACAGCGGGCCCCTTCCGCTTCCCGCAGCCCCAGGGGCATATGGGGTCCCCTGGGGGAACGCGCTTCCTCGACGCGCTCGCAGACGCAGAGCACGTCCTTGGGATGGAAGCCGCAGATGGACAACGCGCGGCCGAAAGGCGTCTCTCCGGCCGGCAGAGGCTCCATCTCCACGGCGGGGGAGCGCGAGGGGATGCGGAACTCCTCAATCACGGCCGACCGCCTCCAAAACGGACCCTCGCAGGCTCTCCATGTCCGCGCTCCGCGGGATCTGCAGGGTGGGGAGGTCCACGCTCAACTGGCGACGAATGAGCCCGCGCAAGGCCGTGTCCCCCTCCCACTCGGCCACCACCGTCCTCCAGGAAGTCTTCATCTCCCCGGCCAGGAGAGCTGCCGGGAACGGGAGCAGACGGTCCACCGCGACGAGCTTGAAGCGCCCTTCGAGCCGGCGGAGCTCCCCAGCGAGGCTACCGCTCGCCGCCACGCACAGGCCCGTCCCCGCGGCGCTCAAGCCCGGCGCCGAGGAAAGCAGAGCGATGTGCTTGCGCTCGAGCTTCTTCGACCTCGAGGCGTCCGCCGGACAGGCGGAATACTCGAGCCCTTCCTGCCCTGGGACCGCTCGAGGGGAGATGCCGGCGGGCGTGTCGCGGTAGCGCCCCTCTCCAGGCGATGCCCAGAGGCCGCGGGAGGTCTCTGTCTTCCCGGGCCGCGCGACCGCGGACCATCGGTCCATCAGGCCGGACAAAGAGACGCAGACCGGGCATTGATAGGTCTCAGCCCAGTCAAAGGCCTGGGCGGCGGTCTTGCCCGCCTCCTCCACCGTGGCAGGAACGAAGAACGCGGCGGGGGCGGACTCCACCCACTCCGCCATGGACGGGACGATCCCGAAGCCCTCCCCGGCGGCCAGCACCACGCACGGCACCTCGGCCTCCGCGGCCCAGCGGAGGATGCGGGAGGCCGACTCCATCTCGCTCGCCGAGACCACGGCCATGGCCCGCGCGCCCGCGTGCCCCGCGCCCAAGGCCATGGACACGGCCCTTTCCGAGCCTGTTGCGCGTTCGAAGCCGGCGGCCCAGGCGGGCGGGTCTCCCGGGAGCCCCCAAGCGATGAACCTGCACCCGGCGCAAAGAGCCCCCAGCAGGCTCGAAGAGAGCCCGTTCAAGGCGGCGCGAGGGACGCCGTCCCCTCCGGGAAGGCGGAGCCCCATATCCGGGAAGTTCGCGGTCGCGTAGTCATAGCCTGCCCGCGCCGGGTCGGAGCCGCATGCGGACCTATCCATCCCGCTCAGGCGCTGGAGCGCTCCGATGAGCAGCGTCTCAGACGGCAACGACAGCGTCGCGGGCCCGCAGGATAGGTCTGTGCAATTCGGGGCGACCAGCACTTGGGGACGCTCCGGCCATTTCCCTACGACCGTCATGAACAGGGAGGGCCCCGCCCTCCCTTCCGCGGCCAGCCCGCGCCTGCTCAGGACCCGGAGCCAGTCCGGGCCCGCCCGGGCGGAGTCGCCGCAGAAGCCGACGCTGAGTTCAGCCACCCCTCTTCCTAGGATAGCGCGCGGTGACCGTGGACCGCATGCCGCCGCGCGCCGTGAAAGCGCCGGTGACCTTCGCCCACACGGGCCGGGTCGCGGCGGCCACATCGTCGAGGATGCGGTTGACCGCGTTCTCGTAGAAGATCCCCATGTTCCGGTACGCCAGGATGTAGTACTTCAGCGACTTAAGCTCGATGCACCGCCGGTCCGGCAGGTACTCGATCACGACGGTCCCGAAATCCGGCAGGCCCGTCTTGGGACACACCGAGGTGAACTCGGGGATCTCGATGCGTATCTCGTATCCCCGGTACTGGTTCGGCCACGTTTCGATCGGCGGAAGGCGGTCCTTGACTCCGGAGACCGCCTGCCCCGAGGTATAGCCCAATCGCGTCCGTTTCACTGCTTGAGCCTCCTGATGGAATTGACGGTGATGGCCACGACGCCGAGCGCAGTCGCGGCCAAGGGATAAAGGGGACCGTAGCTGGCGCCCGTGGACACGAAAAGCGCTCCCGCCGCGATGGGGACCAGCGGGAGGTGGAAGGCGAAAGCCCACATGAGGTTCTCCCGGACGGTCCTCCGGATCCGGATGCTGAGCTGGATGCCGTAGACCAGACTCGCCAGATCCCGCTTGGACAGCACGATGTCGGCCACTTCGGCCGATAAATCGAAGGCCGCCCGATGCCTGCGCCCGGGCTCGTCATCCTCCGCGCGCAGGGGAGCCAGGGCCATCCCGAGGTCCGCGCGGCTCATGGCCACGGCGTCGTGCACCCCGTCGCCGACCATCGCGACGGTCCGTCCGGCCGCGCGGAACTGCGCGACCAGCCGGGTCTTGCCTTCCTCCAGCACGTCCGCGAAGATCTTCCCGATGCCGGCGATCTGGGCCGCCCGGCGCACGGCCGGAGCGCGGTCGCCCGAGGCCAGGACCACCTCGATGCCCAGCCTCTCGAGCATCCGGATTTTGTCCTCGGAGCCCTCGCGCAGCGGTTCCGTGAAGAGGACGACCCCGGCCATCTCGCCGTCCACGGCCACCCCGGCCAGCGGATGGTGCTTCCCCTCCAGGCGGCCTTCGGCGAAGCGGGAAGTCTCGACGCCCTGGTCCGCGAGGAACTGCAGGCTGCCGACCACGACGCGCCGCCCGGCCACCAAGGACACCAGACCACGGCCCGGAGAGGTCTCCACCGATTCCAGGGCGGGCAGCGGCGCTTCCCCGACGCGGCGCCGGACCGCATGGGCGAAAGGATGGCCGGACCGGCTCTCCGCGGCGGCCGCCCATCGGAGGAGCTCCCCCTCGCTCCACCCGTCCGAGGCGAGGACCTCGGCCACCTCGGGCATCCCCGCGGTCAGGACGCCCTTCTTGCTCAGGATGACGACATCCGGGACCTTCATCCGCTGGAGGTGCCCCGGATTGCGTATCCGGATGCCGCGCCTGGCCGCGCGCCGCATACCTGCCGCAAGAGCGGCAGGGGCGGCGGCGGTGAAGGCCAGCGGACAGGAGCCGGCCAGCACGAGCGTCAGCGCGGTGAACGCGTGCCACACCCGAGGCTCGGGGCCCTTCCACGACCAAAGCACGGCCACCCCCACCGCCACGATGACGATGGCCGGCACGTAGCCCTGCGCGAGGCGATCCGCGCTCCCGGCCCCCGTCTCCTTGGCGTCCAGCCCCTCGAGCACGGAAGCGACCAGCTTTGAAAGGGTCATGCCGGGGCCCACCTGGCCGACCTCGACCGTCAGGGTCCCGCCCTTGTTCTGGGTGCCCCCGTAGACGCGGCTGCCGACGGTCTTCTCGACCGCCGCCTCGTATCCGGTCCACAAGGACTCGTCGACAGAGGATGATCCGGCGCAGACGGTCCCGTCGAAGGGGATGAGCTCGCCGGAAAGGACCCGGACGCGGTCGCCGACGCGGACGTCCTTGGACGGGGAGACGGATTCGCGCCCGTCCCGGACGAGACGAGCGGCGTGAGGGAGCCTTCGGAGCAGCCTCCCGAGCGCCTCTCCCCCGCGGGCGGTCAGCCGGCTCTCCAGCCACCGGCCGGCCAGCGAACAGACGACCAGCGCGGCCATGGGCCCGAGCTGATGCTGGCGGAACGCCGCAGGCAGGAGCTCGTTGAGGAACACCGCCGCGGTGCTGAAGACGAACGCGCCCCACAGGCTGATGGAGATGAGCATGTCGGAGTCCGCGCTGGCGGCGGCCAGAGCGAGCCTGAGCCCGTGGTGGAACGGGGACCCGCACCAGACCAGCACGACTCCCCCGATCGCCCACACGGTGTACGGCGAAAGCCTCAAGGGGGCCTCGAGCAGGATGATGCCGGTGAGCGTCGCGGTCAGGCCGAGACGCAGCGTGGAGATGCGCGTCACCGTCCCGTACGCCACTCCGCCTCCAGGTCCGCCATCCCCTTCCAACGCCCTTGAAAACTCAGCCCGATCGCCTCGCTCTCGCTCCTGCCGTCGCGCAGGGCCGCCAGGAACCTCGCGAACCCCCCATATCCGCCCTTCTCGATCATGAGGCGCACCACCCCTCCGGCCTGGCGGTACCACGCGCTCATGGACTCCTCCCGCCGGGGAAGTCCGGCGAGGCGCAACCCCCGCGCCGAGGAGAGCGCGATGATCTGCGCGGTCTCCAATCCCGCCATCTCGCGGAACGGGATGAGCCTGTCCCCCGCGGAATACGGCGTCGGGTCCGAGGAAGCCTCCTGTTCCTCGTATACGGCCAGGCCCTCGTTGACCCAGAGCGGTTCCATGCGCCCCATGTACTCGATGAAAATCAGATGGCTGATCTCATGGGACAGCACGTTCCCGAGAGGCGCTCCTTCGAACGTGAAGAGGGTCCCGCTCCGGTCAGCGGCGCCGGCCGCCGCTCCGGGAGGGATGTCCGTCTTCACGGAGAACTCCTCCTGGGACCTATACAGGAAGACGGGGATGGGAAGCCGGGTCTGGAAGGAGTAGAGCCCCGTGTCCTTCAGGACGCGCTCCATGAGCCGCTCCGCGAGTTCGCCCGCTTCCCGGGCCGAATCCTCGGAATAGGCGCGCACCTCGAAATGCCGCGTCGAGTGACGCTTGTGCCCCGAGTCCAGATCCATGGAAACGACCCGACGCCCCTGCGCGGCAGGGGCGGAAGGGACTTCTTCTGGAGGAAGCGGGACGCATCCCTGGACGAGAAGCGCGAGGAGCGCGAGGCTTTTCCGCATCCGACTGATTTTACCAAAATGATACCATGCGCTCCATGCTGGTCCGCATCGAGCGCATGGCTCCGCAGGGCATGGGCCTCGGCCGTCCCGCCGGCGGCCGAGGAGGCAAGATCGTCTTCGTCCCCTACACCGCGCCCGGGGACGTCGTCGAGGTCGAGATGGAGAGAGTCCGCTCCGGCTTCTGCCAGGCGCGCTTCCTGCGCCTGGACGCGCCGGGTCCGGGACGCGTGGAGCCCGCCTGCCCGCTCCACTTCGCGCCCCGACGGCCGGGACCGGCCTGCGGGGGATGCGACTGGCAGCACCTCTCACCCCAGACCCAGCTCGAGGCCAAGCGCGAGATGGTCCGGGACTGCCTCTTCCGCATCGCCAAGCTGCGCTCTCCCGAGGTCGAGCCCACGATCCCGGCCCCGGCGCCGTGGCGCTACCGCAACAAGGTGCTCGTCCCGTTCGGGCAAGAGCGCGGCGTCCCCATCGCCGGCTTCTACAGCCCGGGGACCCACCGCATCGTGGGCTTCGAGGACTGCCCGGTGCAGCCCGAGCTCTCGGTGCGTCTGGTGCGCAAGGTCCGGTCCATGGCCGCGAGCCTCGGATGGCGCGTCTACGACGAGGCGGCGAACTCCGGCTGGCTCCGCCATCTCTTCGTGCGAACGAACTCGCAGGGCCAGGCTCTCGTCGCGCTCGTGACGCGCACCCCCGAGTTCCGCGAGCAGGAGGACTTCGTCGCTTCCATGCGCCGGGAGTTCCCGGAGATCGTGGCCTTGTTCCAGAACGTCCAGCCGCTCAAGACCCCGGTCGTGCTCGGGCCCTCCTGGCGCAAGCTCTGGGGCGCGGACCGGCTCGAGGAGCGCCTGGGCGCGCTGCGCCTGCTGGCCTCTCCCGCGGCCTTCCTGCAGGTGAACACTCCGGCCTGCGAGCTTCTCTACAGGGAGGTCCGAGAGGGCCTGTGCGCAGGCGGGAAACGGCCGAGCATCGTGCTCGACCTCTATTGCGGCGTCGGCTCCATCGCCCTCTGGGTGGCGGACGCCTCCGACCGGGTGCTCGGTTTCGACGAGAACCGGGAGGCGATCGTGGACGCCTGGGGGAACGCGCGCTTCAACGGAGTGCGCAACGCCCGCTTCCACGCGGGGAGCATCGAGACCCAACTCGGCCCGATCCGCAAGATCCTCGCCGGCTGCGAGCGGGGGACCGCGTCCGTCATCCTGGACCCGCCCCGCTCAGGATGCGCGAAATCCGTGCTCAAGGCCTTGTTCGACCCGGCGGTCGGCCGCGTGCTCTACGTGTCCTGCAACCCAGCCACCCTCGCCCGCGACGTGGACTGGCTCTGCAGGCACCGCTGGCGGCTCTCCAAGGTCCAGCCGGTGGACCTCTTCCCGCAGACCTCCCACGTCGAGACCGTCGCCATCCTGGACCGGACTTAAGATGTGTAGACTCCGGGAGAAACCGTGGTACAATATCCCCATGCCCAAAACGCTTTCTTCCGCCCTCCTGACGCTGTTCTTCGCGGCCCCCGCCCTCGCCGGCCAATACCCCTGGGAAAACAAAGAGACGCAGTGGGGAGACTGGGACGACTTCCATGCCGATGGCGCGGGCGAGACGCTCTGGGGCTACGCCTACGACACCTCCCCCCCGAACGACAAGTTCAAGGGCGGGACCATCTACCAGAAGCGCAACACCCCGGTCCCCCTCTTCTACTTCCGCAACATGCGCCAGAACGGCGACCGCATCGACTACGACGCCGTGCCCTCGCCTTACCGGATGATATGGGACGGCCAGGATGTGTGGACCGTGAAGGACGGGAAAAAGTCCAGGGTCACGGTCCGGCCGAGGGTCACGAGCCCCACGTCGGTCCTGTACGTCCGGCTCACCCCGGGGAAGAAGCCCCAGCAGCCCAGGAAGCCGCAGCAACCCCGCAAGCCCGAGACTCCGAAGAAGCCTGAGCCGCCCAAGGCCGATACCGGCAAGACGGACCCCCTGGCCCAGGCAACGGACGCCCTCTTCAGCGACAAGGTGGAGCGGGCCGTGGCCGGCCATCTTCTCAGGAAGATGGTCGCCGAGCTCAAGCTGAAGTCCGAGCAGCTGCCCGCGGCCATCGACAAGATGCGCAAGGATGGGACGCTCGCGGGCTTCATCGGCAAGATGCGCCAGGACGTCCTCGACGGGGTCAGCGACTACCTCGTGACCGACGGCAAGCCCTCCTCCCCGGCCCTCAAGGACCTCGACGCCACGCTCAAGGGGAAAGGCGTGGCCCGCGACGACCTGCTCGCCTACTTCAAGGCCTACTGCGACAAACGCCAGACCCAGAGCGGGCCCGCGGAAGCGGACGTCCCCAAGGTCCCGGCCATGGACCAGCTCAGGACCGCCGCGGGAGTCTCGCAGGAGGCCGACCAGGCGAAGAAGCCCGAGGGCATGAAGTCCGGCGCGGACATCGCGGACCGGCGCCAGGACGTGCTCCTGGACCGCTGCCGCGCGCTCTTCCCCAAGAAGGAGCCCGCTCCGCAGTCCTCTCTGGATCAGGTCCCGGCGTCCGAGACGACCCCCTCCCTCGCCATGAAGGAGCCGCCGCCGGTGGCTCCGGACAAGAAGGAGGAAGCCGCGCCGGCCAAGAAGGGCGACGACATCCCATGGCGGAAGATCGGCATCGGCGCGCTCGCCGGAGCCATCTGCTTCGGCGCTTTCGCCTGGGCGCTGGGCGGGCCCATCGGCATGGCGATCGTGCTCGGCGCGCTCGCCACCGGGGCGGTCACGTGGTACATCAACAAGTAGTCCCCTCTAGGTCTTTAGACCCAAAGAGTGCAGGGCCGTTCTTACCTGGAGCCCGTACTTGGGACGCGCCATACTCAGGGTAGTTCCGTGCGGGGGGTAGGGCTATGATCCTTGTCGCGACCATCCTCATCGCCGCGGTCCCTTCGTGGGCGGCGGTCGGAGCGGAGAGCGCCTCTCTCGAACGCGTCGGGAAGATACGATCCATGCAGGGGACGGCGCTGAACGCTCTCTCTCCCGAGGCGACCTCCGAGCTTTCCGGCAAGGGCTATGCCGGCGGCGCTTCGCACGCCCCGGCCGTCTATGCCGCGGCCCAGGAGTTCGGCCTGACGCAGACCGGAGCCGCGCCGGCCGCCGCGCAGCGGCCGGCCGTCACGGCCGCGTCGGCGGCACAGACCCCGACCGTGGGCGAGGACAAGAAGCCGGCGGCGCCGGAGGAGAAGAAGGGCCCGGACATCCCCTGGAAGAAGATCGCCATAGGCGCGCTCGCCGGGGCGATCGCTTTCGGCTGCTTCGCCTGGGCGCTGGGCATCCCCCTGCTGCTCGGCATCCTCGGAGGCGCGCTGGCCACCGGAGCCGTGACGTACTTCAACAATATGTGACGATCCGAGGCGCGGCTACCCCTCTAGCCGCGCCTCTTCTTTTTCCGCACGGTGCAGTCCCCACGCCAGGCAGCACGCGCCCACGGTGATGCAGGAGTCGGCGACGTTGAACACCGGCCATACCAGGAAGTCCAGGAAGTCGATCACGTAGCCGAACACGATGCGGTCGTAGAGATTCCCCAGAGCCCCTCCGGCCACCAGGACGAGGCCGTAGTGGCTCCAGAAATTCGTCTTGGGCCAGCGGCGCTTCAGGAACAGGAGCGCGGCCAAGAGGAGCACCGAGAAGCCGATGAGGAACGCGTTCCTCCCCTGCATCATGCCCCAGGCGGCTCCCGTGTTCTGCACGTAGGTCAGGTGGAAGAAGGGGAGCACCCGGATGGAGCGGACGGGGGCCAGCGACCCCTCGGCCCACACCTTGGTCCACCGGTCCGCGCAGAAAATGGCTGAAACCAGGGCGGGCTGCAGGAAGCGGTGCGCGGAGGTCCGGGTCATGGGAAGCGGAAGCGACTCTAGCAAAATGCTAAATGCTAAGATACGGCCCGAAGGAGCACTCCATGGATTTCGAGCTGAGCGACGACCAGAAGATGATCCGCGAGACCGTGCGGAAGTTCGCCCAGGCCAAGATCCGCCCGGCCGCGCACGACCTCGAGGAGCACGAGGACTTCTCGGTGGACCTCACCCGCCAGATGGGGGAGCTCGGCGTCTTCGGCATCATCGTGCCCGAGGCATACGGCGGCCAGGGGATGGACTACCTCTCCTACGTCATCGCGGTCGAAGAGCTGGCACGGGTGGACGGCTCCCAGGCCGCGACCGTGGCGGCGGGAGTCTCGCTCGGCATCGCGCCCCTGCTCTACTTCGGCACCGAGGAGCACAAGCGCAAGCACCTGCCGAAGCTCTGCTCCGGGGAGGCTCTCTTCGCCTTCGGACTCACCGAGCCCAGCGCGGGCTCCGACTCCCGCGGCACGAAGACCCGGGCCGAGAAGGCGGACGGCGGCTGGGTCCTCAACGGCTCCAAGATCTTCATCACCAACGGGTCCACGCCGATCACCTCGGGGGTGATCGTGCAGGCCCTGACCGGCAAGCAGAAGGACGGCAAGCCCGAGTTCTCCTGCTTCATCGTGGAGGCCGGGACCCCCGGCTTCACCGCCAAGACCATGCACAAGAAGCTGATGTGGCGGGCCTCGAACACGGCCGAGCTGTATTTCCAGGACTGCCGCGTCCCGGAGGCGAACCTCCTCGGGAAGATCGGCGACGGCTCCAAGCAGATGCTCAAGACGCTGGACTCCGGACGCCTGAGCATCGCGGCCATGGGCCTCGGCTGCGCCCAGGGCGCCTACGAGGCCGCCTTGGAGTACGCCAAGACCCGCGAGCAGTTCGGCCAGCCCATCTGCCGCTTCCAAGCCACCGCCTTCAAGCTCGCCGACATGGCCACCCGCATCGAGCACGCCCGCACGTTCCTGTACAAGGCCTGCTGGCTCAGGGACACGGGCCGGCCCTTCTCCACGGAGTCCGCCATGGCCAAACTCACCTGTTCCGAGCTGGCCCGCGAGGTGGCGGACGAGGCCGTGCAGATCCACGGCGGCTACGGGCTCATGAAGGAGTTCGACGTCGAACGCTTCTACCGCGACCAAAGACTGCTCCAGATCGGAGAGGGCACCTCGGAGATCCAGCGCCTCGTGATCTCCAGGGCCATCGGCTGCTGAAGCCGGAGGATACCGCTATGCGGAAGATGGAATCGGCCATCGTCATCCAGAAGAGCCCCCGGGAGGTCTGGGAACGCCTCCGCTCGCCGGAATGCTGGCAGGAGTTGACGAACGCCTTCGCCAACCGGCACGATGCCTTCCGCTGCATCCTCGTCGGCGGGGCCGATGTCGGCGTGGGCACCGAGGTGGACCTCACGACGGCCCGCGGCAAGCCCGTGCTCCGCTGGCGCGTCTCGGAGTGGTCCCCGCTCAAGAGCATGGAACTCGCCGGGGGCCAGTCGGAGAGCTGGATCAATCCGTTCCAGATGATGCTGCGCTTCCAGCTCGAGGAACTCGACACGGATACCACCCGTGTGACGGCGTCTCTGGTCCTCATCTTCCTGAACAGGATGCTGGAGGTGTTCAGCCTCATCCTCCCGGTCGGGTTCATGTACGACCACGGGCTCAAGCGGTCCCTGACGCGTCTGCGCGAAAGCGTTTGATACTCCTGTTCCGCGCCTGCGTCGCGATCGCCCAGCGGCTGCCGCGGCGGCTGCTGGAATTCTGGGTCGAGACCCTGTTCCTGCGGTTCGGGTTCTTCCTGCATCCCCTGAGGCGCGGCATCATCCTGGCCAACTATCGCCGCATCCTGACGCATCGGGGGGAGCCCCCCTCTCCGGAGCGCCTGCGCTCCATCATGGAGGAAACGCGCCCCCTCTACTCGCGCCTGCTCATCAGCATGCTCTGCCGGCCGGAGGACGTCGCGTTCGCCCGCGAGGACGTGGACCTCGAGTTCCTGCCCCTGTTCGAGAAGGCCCGGTCCGAGGGGAACGGGGTCATCCTCGCCATCTCGAACTTCGGCCTCTTCGCCCACACCCTGATGGCGCTCTTCCTGAGAGACGTCGAGTGCTGCATCCCCATCCTGGACAGGCGCACCGTCGCGCACCTCCCCTTCGGCTGGTCCAGGCATTTCAGGAGCGTGGGACGCTCCTCGTGGGACTGTCTCGACGCCCTGACCCGGAACAAGACCGTCGTGAGCCTGACCATGGTCAACTTCCTGTCCCGGCGGCCCGCCTACGCGCTCTTCGGCGCTCCCGCGCGCCTCTCGTACGCGCCCGCGAAGCTGGCCGCGCAGTCGGGAGCCCCCATCCTGCCCGTCTTCTCCTTGTGCGAGCGGGGGCGCTGCCGCGTGGTCTCGGACGGGCTGCTGCGGGCCGAGCCCGGTCCGGACTCCATACGCCGGGCCACCGAGGCGTTGGCGCGCGTCCAGGAGAAGTACATCGGCGCCCATCCCGAGCACTGGCACGTGTACGAGGACTTCTGGAACCTCCGGTGGATGGACCTGAATTACGGGTTCGTGAAGGGCATCCTCAGGGTATTCGGAGACAAAACATGGTCCTGAGGCTGTGCGGCCTCAGGACCATGCGCGCGGCGATCCGCCTCATTCCTGGAGCGTGTAGTTCGAGTTCCTCTCGTTCGCCACATCCTGCTGGATGGTGTTGTCGGAGGCCTTCTGGTTCACCTCCTGGACCTCGCTGGTCCTGCACGCCTCGGACACGATTCCGCCGCCTGCGGCCTGCTCCGCGCAGTCGTCGATTGCGTCGGCCTGGTCCGGCTGGCCGTAGCCTTGCTCGACGTTCTTGCCCTGGTCCTTGGCTCCCTGGGCCTGGCTGGCGGACATGCCCATGAGCATCATCCCCACCATGATGAGAGCCATGCCGGCGGCGATGAGCATCAGGCCGATGGGGAAGGTCGTGCAGTTGAGCAGCCCGATGCCGATCACGATGAGCATCAGGCCCATGACGATGAGCATCATGCCCATGTTCTTGAGACCGGCCGATGAGTCATCCAAGGCTTTAGCCGCGTCCACGTTGGACTGATACGGAGTCACGTTCGTGCCGGGCGGGACGTCCGGGACGGAATCCGTCACGCCCGGAGCGCCGTCTCCGGCCGGGACCACGATGCCGGAGCCGTCGTCGACCCCCTGCAGCTGCCCGCCGATGGTCTTGCCCTGTTCGAACGCGTCGGTCGAGTACTGCCTCGCCGTGGAGTCCGGAGTGGATTTCGCGCCGAACGCGGACATATTGCGCGCCAACTTCAGCTGTCCCATGGCGCGGTCGGACTTGCCCTTGAGCCTCCCCATGAGCCCGGAGCGCAGCGGCAGCTTGTTGCGGCGCATGGCCCGCTTCGTCTTGCCAAGGGTGGTCCCCGAGACGTTGGAGAAGGTCTTCTGCAGGTTGAACCCCGCCCCGTCCTTCATGCGCGGCCCGGCCCCCGCATGCAGGGCCCCCGGGTCCTGCGTCATCTTCTTGACGAAGTCATCCGCCTTCAAGCCCCCCTTCATGAGCTTGTTCACGTCCGGCATCTCGAACTTGGGAGGCTCGACCTTGGGCTGCTCCACCGGCGGGACCTCGGGTTGAGGCGTCTCCTCCTGGGTGGCCGGTGAGTCCTTCTTCTCCGCCTCGTCCTTGTCCCAGGCGATCTCGCCCTCGTTGGCCGCGGCCAAATACCCTAGCGAGCGGTCCTTGGGCCTGTCGATGACGATGTTCGAGGAGTCCATCCCCGCGATCATGGGCAGGCTCGACTGCTGCTGCAAGGAGAACGCCCCCATGAGCTTGAGCCCCGCGGCGGCGAGCAGGCCGCCGCCCAGCAGCATGCCCAGCAGGACGAGCGGCCCGCCGGACTGCGAGGAGAAGAGGCCGCCGAGCAGGGTGGAGGGCCCGCCGAAGAGCCGCGCGAGCGCCGCGGCGATCCGGCCCGAGCCGAGCAACCCCGGCCGCGCCATGCTGGCCCCGACGCGGACCACGTTGCCCGAGCCGAGGACTGCGCCGGAAGGACCGGCGCCGGAACCCGAATACCAAGGCGCTCCCGCGCCCTTCTTCTCCTTCTCCTTCTCTTTGAGTTCAGGGATATCCGCTTCCGGGGAGTCTCCCGCCGGCTTGGGCGAGGAGCTCGCCTCATTGTTATTATTGTTCAATCGTTTTTGATGATACGGTCTCATATCAATAAGGTAATAGGTCCTTTGGCCCATGCGCAAGGGCCCAAAGGCCCAGCCGTCGACGATTTACCAACAATTTACCTGATGGATTGACGCTGCCGAACAATTTAGATATAGTCCGGGACGCCGTCCTAGAGGCGCCTCATGGAGACATTGATCGCTGTTTGCCTCGTCACCCTGACCCTGACGCACCTGGCCGCGTTCGTCTTCCTGGCCGTCGCGCTCCTGCAGGTCAAGCGAAGCGCCGAAGCCGTCGAAATCCTCGCCTACCGCGCGCGCGAGCAAGTCGAGACCGTGGGCTCCGCCACGCGGAGGCTGCACGATTTCGCCGGTTCCCTGAGCTCGAACTGGGTGCGCACCCTGGCGCTGGGTCTGAGCGCGGCCTTCGGGATCTGGTCCTGGCGCCGTGCACGTCGAGAGTTCGAATAGGAGGTCCCATGTCCGATCACAATCACGGAGAAAGTCTGGTAGCGTTCCTGTTTGGAGGGATCGTCGGTGCGGCCCTCGCCCTGCTCTTCGCCCCGTGCTCCGGCGAGGAGACCCGCCGCCGCCTCGGCGGCTGGCTCGACGAGAACCGGAAAAAGACCCGCGAGTTCCTCGATGAGGAGCGCGAGGTGTTCAAGCACAAGAAGGATCAGGTCCAGGCCGCCTGGCAGGCCGGCAAGAAGGCCTACGAGGATTCCGGGAAGAACTCCTGAGGCGCACGAACCAGCGTGTGGAAGGAGCTTAGACACTTCTTCACGGATTCGCACTTCCGCAAGCGCAGGGATTTTCTGCGCTCGCTCCCGGTCTGCAAGGATCTGCGCGACCGGGAGATCGGCTACCTGCAGCAGTCCCTGCACAGCCGGACGTACCACGAGGGGGAGCCGCTCTTCCTCGAAGGCGACATCGGCCGCGCCCTCTTCATCGTGGAGACCGGCCGTGTCGAGTTGAGCAAGGCCGGGCAGGACGGCAAACCGCACCGGCTGGCCCTCCTCGGCCCCGGCATGCTCTTCGGCGAGATGGCCCTGCTCGAGCAGATGCCCCGTTCGGCCTCGGCCGTGGCCGTGGAGAGATCGTCCTTGCTGCTGCTCTACCGATCAAAACTCGACAGCCTCCTGTCGCGCCACCCGGTCGTAGGGGTGGAGATCATGACGCACCTCGCCAAGGTCCTCTCCGGCCGGCTGCGGAGGACTTCGGATGATCTCGCCTCGGCCCAAGGCGCGACGGCCGCCGGACCGATCGTCGAGGAGATGGAGAAGGCGGACGATTGAAGGCGCGCCACCATCCCGAAGCCCCTCCGCCGGTCGGACGCCCGACCCTGGGCCGCCATCCTCCCGCGCCTCCGTTATGGGTCGTGGCCGTCGTCGCCGCGCTGCTCCTCGTCGCCTACCGGCTCCATGAGGTTCTGGTCCCATTCGCCCTGAGCCTCGCGCTGGCATTCCTGCTCAACCCCTTGGTCAACTACTTCGAGGTGCGGGGGCTGCGGCGGAGCCACATCATCGTGCTGCTCTACCTCGTGGTCTTCCTCGCGCTCATGGCCGCGGCGAACATCCTCTTTCCGGCCGTGAGCGCCGAACTCGACCTCCTGCAAGCCAAGGTCCCCGGCTACTATCAGAAGATGCATGAGATCCTCGGCACCTTCCAAGAGGGAGTGCTCAAACGCCTGCCCCTCATCCCCGCCGAGAAGCTATCGGGCGGCGGAAGCCTGAAGCTCTACCAGCCGGTGCTGGAACAGCTCCCAAAAGTGCCCTCCTACGTGCTGAGTCTGGTCCCCCTGTTCTCCTTGCTCTTCCTCGTCCCCTTCATCACCTTCTTCGTCCTGCTGGACGCCCCGGCGGTGCTGCAGCGGTTCATCCAGCTCTGCCCCAGCCGGCACGTGGAGCAGGCCCTGCACATCTTCAGCGAAGTGGAATCCTCGCTCGGCAACTACATCCGGGGCCTGCTCATCCTCATGCTCGCCATCAGCGTGGCGTCCTATTTCGGCCTCGTCATCCTGGGGGTGAACTACGCCCTGGCCATCGCCACGCTCTCCGGCGTGGCCAGCGTCATCCCATACGGCGGGGCCGTGCTCGGCGTCGTGGTGGGGGCCCTGGTCGCCTTTTTCCAGTACAACAACATCTGGGTGCCCCTGCAGGTCGCGGCGCTCTTCATCGGGATCCGGCTCGCGGACGAAGCCCTGCTGCAGCCCTTCATCGCCAAGCACTCGATGCACCTGCATCCGATGCTCTTCCTGCTGGCCCTGCTGGTGGGAGGGAAGCTCTTCGGCTTCGTGGGCCTGCTCTTCGCGGTCCCGGCCGCCTGCGTCATCAAAGCGCTCGTCGTCGTAGCGTGGGACTGGTACACGAGCGAGACGCAGACCGCCCCGCGCGAAGCCGTCGCCGGGGCCAGACTGCCCTACGTCTGAGTCTCAGCCCACGCGCTGACGCAACTCCTATATCCCATGGCCCGGCACACGTGTCCAACGTCTTCCAGAGGGACACGGTGCCGTACCGCACCGAGCCGTATCGGAAGGCTCGGTACCGCAGGGCCAGGCTGCTCCCATGGTCCGGACGGGCCATGGGACTGGGCATCCTCAGGATGTGCGTTGAGGCCCGGTCCGCAGCCTAGCGGATCATGAATCGGGAGAAGAGCTCCCTGAGATCCTTGGGAAGGCGCGTCGGCTTCCAGTACTCGTTGAGCACCGCGTGCCTCGAGAATCCCCGGGCGATGAGCTTGTCGTGGGAGTCCTTGTCGTAGATCTCGTTCTGAAAACAAAGGCTCGCGGGGCCCATCCAGGAGATCCAGGTCTTCACCCGCAGGACCTCGTCGTAATGGGCCGGGGCGAGGTATTCGCACCGCGTCTCCACGGCCGGCATGAACAGATGGCGCTCCATCTCCAGGTCCCGGTAGCGTACGCCCATCATGCGCAGGAGCTCGGTGCGGCCCACCTCGAAGTACTTGAAGTAGTTGGCGTAGTAGACGATGCCGAGCCGGTCCGTGTCCGCGTAGGACGCCCTGAGCTCGAACTCGTAGGACTTCCCGGGCGCGCCAGCGGGCGCAGGCGTCTGCGGGGCGGGGGCGGGAGCAGGCGCGGGACGCCCCAAGGGCTTGCTCGCGGGCGCCTTGGCCTTCGGAAGGGGGGCTGGGGGCGGAGGGGCCGCAGCAGGAGGCTTCGCCGCCTGCGGAGTTCCTCCCGGACCCGGCATGACCAGACCGGCGAACGGGGCATCCCCGGTTGCCGCGGGCTCGATGCCCGCGGCCGGAGACGCGGTCGCGGGCTGCCCGCCCAATTTCTGGGCTCCGAGGATCTTCTCGAGCACCTTGCGCAGCTGGGACACGGAGACCGGTTTCTTCAAGAAATATGTGTTGGGGGTGGAGCGGATCTGTTTCTTGACGTCATCCACAGTGGCCCCGGTCAAAAAAATGATGGGGATCCTGGCCGTATCCACGGACCCGCGCAGACGTTCGTAGACGCCCGCGCCCCCTCCTGCCGGCATGTTGAAGTCCAGCATGATGACCTGGGGCCTGCCCTGGTGCGCCTGAAGGATGCCCTGCACGCCGTCGTACGCGGCCGAGACCTTGTAGCCGAGGCTCTCGAGGCCCTCCTTCAGCGCCGCGACCAGGGTCTGGTCGTCATCGATGATGAGCACGGTGCTCTCTGGCATTTGGCGGCCTCCGTACACACAAATATGCCTTGTATTGATGGAATTCGCAAGGGCCTAGCGCTGAAAACTTATATACTTTCCGACGAACCATGTTCCGCCGCCTGAACGGGCTCCCCGTCATCCTGCTGACAGGCTCCCTCTCCGTCTTCGCCGCCCCGCTCGAACAGACTCTCCGTTTCCAGTCGCCGGACGGGGCCAAGCGCAGCCTCGAAGGCCCCCCCGACGAGATCACGGAGCTCAAGAAGCAGTTGGAGACGCTCCTGGGCGAAGCCCAGCCCCTGCTGGACCGGCTCAGCGGCATGCCCCAGCAGTATCAGCGCGCCGCGAGCTGGGACGCGCTGCTCCGGGAACGCCAGGACCTCCGCACCCGAATCGGCCTGGCGCTCGACGTCATCGAAGAGAAGAGCAAGACGTTCAGCCTCTTGCGCAAGTCCTGGGAGGCGCGCGAACTCCAGAAGGGCATGCGCCAGCTCGCCTCCACCGGACAGCTCTCCGCGGACGCGCCGCTCAAGTTCATCGGCAACCTGGAGTTCGAACGCTTCTCCATGCAGGTCAACAGCTTCGTCCAGCTCGCCGCGGCGACCGTCAAGAACGAGGAGGAGGGATTCCGGTCCTTCGAAAAAGCCAGGCAGCTGCAGCGAAGGCAGCTCCGCTGGGTCGCCGCGGCCGTATCGCTCCTGACGCTTCTAGGCGCGACCTTCGCCTGGCGCTACTCCAGGCGCGTGCGCTCCCTGGAACATGAGATGACCGCGCGCCTGAGCACCCGGCCCGCTCCCACGGGCCCGCTGCCGGATAACCTCGCCCCGGGCGCGATCCTGGCCGGCAGCTACCGCATCGAGCGCGAGCTCGGCCGGGGAGGCATGGGGGTGGTCTACGAGGCCCTGGACACCGCGCTCCAGCGCAAGGTCGCCATCAAGCGCATGCACGGCGGCGTGGCCCAGGACCCCCAGGAGCTCGAGCTCTTCCTGCGCGAGGCCCGCTTCGTCGCAGCACTGCGCCACCCCAACATCGTGGAGATATTCGCAGTCACCCGCGAGGGAGGACAGCTCTTTCTCGTCTTCGAGCACGTCCCGGGCGAGCCCCTCAACCGCTATCTCGCCCGCGCCAAGCGCATGCCCCTGGCGCACGTGCAGGGGGCCCTGCGCCAGGTCGCGCTGGCCCTGGACTACGCCCACGCCGCGAAGATCGTACACAGAGACCTCAAGCCCTCGAACATCATGCTTACCCCCAAGGGGGTGCTCAAGGTCATGGACTTCGGCATCGCGTACCAGGCCAAGAAGACATTGGCCAAGCTCTCGCGCACCTCGGCCTGGGGCACGCCCCCCTACATGGCGCCGGAGCAGGAGCTCGGCGAGGTGACGGTGAAGGCGGACATCTTCGCTCTGGGCGTGATGTGCTACGAGATGCTCTCCGGCAGGATCCCTTTCGACGGGCCGAACTACCTGGAGCAGAAGCGCACGCGGCGCTACGCCCCCCTGGCCAAGCCGCTGGGCCTTCCGGCGGCCCTGGACGCGGTGCTCGCCAAGGCCCTGGACCCGGACCCGGCCGGCCGCTTCCCCTCGGCCGGACAGCTCGCCGCGGCCCTGGAAGCGGTAAAATAAGCGTTCATGCGCTCCCTGATGCCTCTTCTGCGCGGAGTATCGCGCTCCTTCTACCTGACCCTGCGCGTGCTGCCCCAGGAGCTTCGGCCCCGGATCTCCGTCGCCTATCTCCTCGCCCGCGCGAGCGATACGGTCGCGGACACCCAGGTCGTCCCGCGCGAGAAGCGTCTGGGCCTGCTGCGGGACATGCGGCAAGGGCGTACCGAGTCCATCCGCGGACTCGCGGCGGACCAGGCCCTGCCGGCCGAACGCGAGCTCCTGGAGAGGCTCGATGAGTGCGTGAGCCTCAAGGCCTCCCTCCCCGCGGCGGACCGCGAGCTCATCGACAAGCTCCTGGACACCATCGTGGCCGGGCAGATCTTCGACATCGAACGCTTCCCGGGGAGCCTCCAAGCCCTGTCGGACGACGCGGAGTTGGACCGCTACACCTACATGGTGGCCGGGTGCGTGGGGGATTTCTGGACCCGCATGTGCGCCCTGCACCTGCCGGAGCTGCGCTCCTGGGACGTGGAAGCCATGTGCCGCCTCGGCGTGCGCTTCGGCAAGGGGCTCCAACTCGTCAACGTGCTCAGGGACATGCCCCGGGACCTGAGGATCGGCCGCTGCTACCTGCCCATCCAGGATCCCAAGCCCTTGCTCGACCCCGCGTCCTTCGACTCCATCCGGGAGCGCTACTCCGCCTGGCTCGACACGGCCGTGGGCCATCTGGAGGCCGGCTGGGAGTACACGATGGCCTTCCCCCCCTCGCTCTGGCGCCTGCGCCTGGCCTGCGCCTGGCCCATACTCTTGGGGCTCAAGACCATCGCTCGCCTTCGGGCGGGGAACCCCCTCGATCCCGCGCGCGTCATCATGGTCCCGCAATGGGAGACCGACCTGATGATTCTCAGGTCGGTCCTCACCTGCCGCTTCGACGGGCTCTTCCATCGCCTGTTCGGCGAAGCCCTTATTCGTACCGCAGCGCCTCGATAGGAGAGAGCAGCGAGGCCTTGCGCGCGGGCCAGAACCCGAACACGACCCCGACCCCGGCGGAGAACACGAAGGCCAGGGCCACGGCCTGAGGCGAGACCACCGCGGCCCAGCCCGCGAGACTCGAGAGGATGAGCGAGACCGAGACGCCGAGGAGGATCCCGATGATCCCGCCGGCCGTGGAGAGCACGGCGGACTCCATGAGGAACTGCCACAGGATGGCGCGCCGCGCCGCTCCCACCGCCTTGCGCAGACCGATCTCGCGCGTGCGCTCGCTCACCGAGACCAGCATGATGTTCATGATGCCGATGCCGCCGACGAGAAGCGAGATCGCGGCCACGATGCCCAGCAGCATCGTGAAGGTCTGCGTGGTCCCTGCGAGGGCGGCCTGGAACTCCGCCATGTTCCGGATGCTGAAATCGTCTTCTTTGTAGTCGGGGAGGTGATGGCGCGCCCGCATGAGGCCCTGGACCTCGGCGATGACCTGGGGCATGACCTCCGCGGAGCTGCACTCGATGGCGATGTCGTTGAGATACTTCTTGCCCAGGATCCTCTTCATGGCCGTGCCGAGCGGCATCAGGATGGTGTCGTCCTGGTCCCGGAACCCGCCGGACCCCTTCAAGGGGAGGATGCCGATGACCTTGAAATTGACGCGGTTGACCTTGATGACCTTCCCCACCGGGTCGTCCTTGCCGAAGAGGTTGTTGACCGTGGTCTGCCCCAGCAGGCAGACCCGGTCGAGGCGCTGGCCCTCGACCTCCGTGAAGAAGCGGCCGTAGTAGGGCTCCGAGTTCCTCATCCTGGCGTAGAGCGTCCCCGCCCCCGTGGCCCGGATATTGGCGTTCTTGCCCTGGTACACCACCTGCACGTTCCCCTCCACGTTCCCGTCCACCCCGGTGATGTGGGGGCTCACCCGGCTGATGGCCTTCACGTCCTCCACCGTCAACCGGCTCGCGGAGCCGGCCGCGCCGCGCACCCCTTGGGACTGGGGCGAGCCCGGGTGCAGCACGAGGAGGTTCGAGCCGAGGCTCGCGAGCCTCTTCTCCACGGCCTTCTGCGCGCCCTGCCCCACGGCGAGCATGGCGATGACCGCGGCCACGCCGATGAGGATGCCGAGCATGGAGAGGCCGGTGCGCACCTTGTTGGCAGCCATGGCCCGCAGGGCCGAGGCCGCGTACTCCCTGAACTCAGCGAGATGGAGCCGGGCGGCCGCCGCGGGAGCGGCGCCGCACTGCGCCGCCTTTGGAGCGGCGTGAGGCGCATGTGTCTCATCCGACACCACGACCCCGTCCTTCAAGCGGATGATGCGCCTGGCGTGCGCCGCGATGTCCGGCTCGTGCGTCACCATGACCACGGTGATGCCCTCCCGGTTCAGGCGCTCCAGGATGGCGAGGATCTCGTCGGCCTGGTCCGAAGCCAGGTTGCCCGTGGGCTCGTCCGCGAAGATGATCCTGGGATGGTTGACCAAGGACCGCGCGATGGCCACCCTCTGCTGCTGGCCGCCGGAAAGCTCGTTCGGCCGGTGCTCCATCCGGTCCGCGAGGCCCACCTCGGAGAGGAGCTTCTCCGCGCGGCTCCTCCTGTCCGGAGTCCCGGAGTAGATCATGGGGAGCTCGACGTTGTCCTTTGCGCTCGTCCGGGAGAGCAGGTTGAACATCTGGAAGATGAAGCCGATGGTCTTCGAGCGCAGGGCAGCGCCCTCGTCGTCGCTGAGCCGGGACACGTCGAGGCCCAGCAGGCGATACATCCCTCCTGTCGGGCGGTCCAGCAGTCCGATGATCTGCATCAGGGTGGACTTGCCGGAGCCGGAAGGCCCCATGATGGCCACGAACTCCCCTTCCTCGATCTTGAGCGAGACCCCTTTGAGGACTTTCAGCTCCTCGCCCCCGACCCAATAGGAGCGCGAGATGCCCTCGAGCTCGATGATGGCCATCACTCGCTCCGCTTGGACCTGGGAGCCTGCCCGGAGGTCCGGCCCTGGTCCCTTCTCGGACCCGTGGGCACGAGCGGGCTCGTTTCCATGGCCTGCTGCGGCTTGTACCGGCCCTGGGCGATGACGACCTGGTCCCCGGACTCCAACCCCGACACGATCTCGATGTTCTCCCCGTCCTCCACGCCGGTCTCCACGGCCAGCGGCTCGGGCTTCCCGTTCGTGCCGGGGACGAGGACCTGCTTGCTCCCGTCCCCGAGCTCGCGCACCGCGATGGCCGGGACAAGCAAAGCCCCCTCCTTGCGCTTCACGATGAACCTCACGTTGGCCGTCATCTGGGAGCGGAAGAAGTCCGGCACCTTGTCCGGCTTGACCTTCACCCCGTAGGTGATGACGTTGGAAACATTCTTGCCCTCGAAGAGGATGTCGAAGACCTTGCCCGGGACCTTGTTGTCGGGGTAGGAGTCCAGCCAGATGCGGGTGGGCATCCCCACCCGGATCCTTCCGATGTCGGACTCATCCACCTGGGCGAGCACGATGAGGGAATCGGACATGGCGTAGATGACCGTGCCCATGTCCACGGTCTGGCCCACCACGGCGTTGCGCAGGATGACCACCCCGGAGAGGGGTGCGATGATGGGCGTGGCCTTGTAGGAATCCTCCCACCGCTTGAGCTCCTCCGAGCCCTTGGCGCGAGCCGCGTCCAGGATGGCCGCGCGGTCGCTGGAGCTCATCCAGGCCACGATCTGTCCGGCCCTGACCGAGGCCCCCTCTTCGACCAGAAGCTGCTCGATGCGGCCCGAGATGGGAGGCTTGATCTCGACCCGGTTCAGGGGAGCGACCCCTCCCGTGGCGTCGACCGTGTCCTCGATGTCGCCCTCGCGCACCTCCAGGACCCGGACGCGCGCTCTCTCGGGCTTGGCGCGGTGCGAGCGGTAGACCCAGGCCCCGGCGGCCGCCAGGATGACGACTCCGACCAGGATGACGAGCGTTCTCTTCATGCTATTCTCCCAAAGCCTTGCCGAGGGCCTTTTCCCAGGCCGCCTCGGCCTGCGCGGCGCTGAGCTGGGCCTGGATGGCCTGGCGCTCGGAATTGACGCGTTCGGAGACGATCGTCTCCCAGTTCTCGAAGTTCAGCAGCCCGCTCTCGTAGCGCACATCCGATTCGGAGTTGCGCAGACGGGCGGCTTCCAGCAGAAGCTCCTGCACCTTGGTCTGCTCGACCGCTCCGGAATACTGGGACCAGGCGGTCTCCAGGTCCAGCATGGCCTGATTGCGCACGGAACGGAGGTCCTCCCGGGCTTTCTCCAGGCTCTTTTTGGACGCGGCCGATGCGAAATAGGCCGCCGTCGGCCCGCCGCCGAACAGGGCATAGCTCAAGGAGCCGCCGAAGCTCCAGTTGTAGCGCGAGTACGGGAACTCTTCCCTCCCGGTCCTGGAGCGCGAATAGTTGACCGAGACCGAAGGCCAAAGGCTGGCGCGGGACTGGCTCAAGGCTACCTGGGCGCTGCGCACCGAGGCCTCCTGCACGGCCACGTCCGGCCGTCCGACAGCGAGGGCTTTCAAATCCTTTGGAAAATCCGGAGCGGGCCGCGCCCCCAATGTCCCGCTCGCCGTCACCGCGGAGAACTCATCGATGCCCAGATAACGGTCCAAAGCCCTTTGGGCCGTGCGCAGGTCGCGCAGGTCCTGGGAGAGGTCCGCCTCCGCCTGAAGCACTTGGGCTTTGGAGCGCAGCATGTTGCCCTTGGACTCTCTTCCGGAGTCGTAGCGCAGGACCACCAGTTGGGAATCCTTGTCCCGCAGATCGCGTATGCTCCTGGAGACTTCGACGATCCTCTGCGCGAAGAGGAGCTGGGCGAAGGCTCTGCGCAGGTTCAGGCGCAGGCTCGAGGAAGCCGAGCGTTGGCTCGCCCGGGCTTGGCCCAGTCCGGCCCAGGCCGAGCGCACGCTGTTCACGCTCCCCATGTTGAAGACATCCATGCTGAGCGAGCCCTGCGCGCTCCACCGGGAGGAGCCGTCCGAGGCCTTGGAATCGCTGTAGCTGTTCGACAGCGAGAGCTTGGGCAAAAGCCCGTTAAAACTCCCGTAGAAGGACGCGCGGCTCGAGTCCACGCTCAGAGCGGAAGCGGCCAGCTCCGGATTCCTCGCGGAAGCCATGGCCACGCAATCCTCCCAGGTCAGCGGCCGGTCCAAATCCGCGGCGAAGGACGGAGCGGCCGCGAGAAGGATGGTCAGGGCGAGGCTCACCGTTTTTCCTCAGGCGCCGGGTGCCGGGTCTTCCAGCGGATGGAGAGGGCGTCGAACTCGGCCTGCTGCTCAGGGGTCAGGACCTTCTTGATGTCCGCTTCGAAGGAAGCTCGCATCTGCCTGAACCTCTCGCCGGTCTCCTTATGGAAGGCCCGCATCTCCTCATGCTTGACGTCCAGCACCTTCTTGAGGGCCTCCTTCTGCCCGGCGTCGAGCTCGAGGTCCCGACCGAGCTTCTTGAGCATCCATTCGGAGTTCGGCCCGCCCTTCATGAGCTTCCGGAACATGGCCCTGTGGCACCAGGAGCCCATGGCCGCGCCCAAGACCAGGCCCAAGACGAATACGGGGATGACTTGTTTCCAGCAGATCCTCATTCTTCCTCCGTGATGGGGAGCCCGGGTTCCTGCAGCGAGACCCATTCCGCGAGTTCGGCCTCCTGCGCGTCCTGCAGGAACGGGTCCCGGCGGACCGGGACGAACGACAGCGCGAAGGCCGCGAACGAGAAAGCCAGAGCCGGGGCGAACCAACGGAAAGCCGGCTCCTCGGACGGCAGCCTCTGCATGACCCGGCTTACGAAAAACTCGGTCTCGGTCCGTGTGGGCGGATCCGGCCGGCGAAAGAGGACGCGGCTCAGACGACGCCATTGTTTGAATTCATCCATAAGGGCTCCCTGCTTGAGGATTAGACGCTGTCGGGTGTCGAAATGTGTCGCGCGCTTTCCAGCAGGCTCTGGCGAGCCCTGCGCAGGCGGGCTTTGACCGCGTCCATGGAGATGCCCAGGACCTCCATGATCTCCTTGTAGCCCAAGCCCTGCAGCTCCCGCAGGGTCAGGATGGCCCTGTAGTCGGGGGACAGGGAGTCGAGCAGACGCCGGACCAGGTCCGCGTCTTCAAGGGAGCCGTCCCCCTGCGGAGCCTCGCGCTCCGGAATGGCGTCGAGGGGCTCCGCAGTCTGCCGCTTCTGCCTGCGCATCAGGTCCAGACAGCGGTTGACCGCGATGCGGTGCAGCCAGGTGCCGAACGAGGACGCGCCTCGGAAGTCCTCTAAAGACTTGAAAGCCTTGAGGAAGACCTCCTGAGACGCGTCCTCGGCCCGGGTGCGGTCTCCGAGCATGGAGACGCACAGGCCCATGATCCTGGCGTGATGCCTGCGGACGAGACCGGCGAAAGCGTCGGTCTCTCCGGACAGGACCTGGTCCACCAGGGTCCGGTCGTCTTCGTTCATCCGCCGGAGAGGTCCGATCGCGCTGCCGTTCTACTTCTTGCCCTTGCCCTTTCCGCCCTTGGCCTTGTCCTTCCCGCCCTTGGCCTTGTCCTTCCCGCCCTTCGCCTTCTCCTCGCCCTTGCCTTTGCCCTCGGCCTTGAGAGCCTTGAATTCCTTGGAGCCCGGCTTGATGCCGAGGTTCTTGGCGATCGCGCCCCAGCCCTTGCCCTTGTTGGCGGAATACTCCTTGACCACGTCGTCGACCGGCTTCTTCGTGGTCTCCGCGATCTTCAGAGCCATGTAGGCGTCGCCGGGGTTGTCGACGGATTTGATGACGGCCTCCACCTTCTCCGCGGGGTGCCCGAACTGGGCGCTCAGCTTGCCGACGAACTTGCCGAAGTCGGCCTGAGCCTCGACGTTGAGGTTCTTGAGCAGGTCGCCGAAGTCGAGGTCCGGCTTGGTGACGGTCACCTGGACGGCGGGAGCGTCGGCTGCGGACACGACCGCGGGGATGACGGCAGCGAGTGCGATGACGACGGCCAGAATCGCGCGCATGATGATCTCCTTGATTCGGTGCGGCTGTGCTATCTGGCTCGACTATATGATAATCCAAGGTCCGCAATCCAGTATTCCAGTCCACCATCGAAAAGTGCTGTAATCCCCAATACGGTAGTTGCTCGCACATTGCGCCAACACATTCCCATATGGCGCAAGTGCCTGAAAGCTACCGCTTTCACGCCGGCGTGGCGGAATTGGCAGACGCACGCGACTCAAAATCGCGCGGTACTCGGTACCATGGGGGTTCAAGTCCCTCCGCCGGCAAGGTTCTCAGATGAACGCTCTCCTGCTCTCGCTGCTCGTCCTCATCCCTCGCCCCGCGCTGTCCGCTTCCGCCGAGTACGACCAGGCCCTGCGCCGGGTCAAGACCGCGGACTACGACCTGAACCACTCCTACGGCCAATACCAGGACGCGCAGAGCGAGACCTCGCGCGTCAACGAATCCCTCCAATGGAAGCTGTTCCGCTCCAAGACCGCCCTGTTCGGCTTCGTGCGCAGGAACGCGAAGGACGACGCGCTCTCCCTGCGCCAGCGATACAAGGCGGCGACCGCCCTGGCGGACCAGAAGGACGCTGAATCCAAGGCCGTGGCCAAGGAATACCTGGCCGCCGAAGAGGAGTTCAAGGACATCGCGGGTTCGTACTACAAGGCGGATCAGGTCGGCTTCTGGAAGGAACGCCTGGCCTACTCCCCGCCGAGCGAGGTCCAGGACGCGCTCGAGCCGAACGCGGACCCGCAGAAGTCCCTGGAGCGGATGCGCAACCTCAGCAAGGAGCTCTCCTCGGGCAAGGGGGGTCTGGGCGGCATGGTGGAGAGCACCCAGCTGATCGGCAAGCTCGGGGACCAGCTCCTGGACCAGACCCTGCAGAAGGATTGGGGCGCCGAGAAAGCGGCTCCTGGGACCGGCCAGCTCGCCAAGGTCCCGAGGTCGTTCTCATCTGCCGGACCGGGGCAGCAGGGCTCGAGCTCCGCGGCCGGCATCACGGACAAGGCCATCCTCATCTCTCCCCAGCGCGGGGACTCCGCGCCGCGGACTTCGCCCGCGGTCCCCAGGAACGTCAGAGCGGACCCCCAGACCGCGCTCCGGCAGGCGGAGAAAGCCGTCGCCGCGAATCCCAAGGACGCCGTGGCCTGGCTCATGAAAGCGCAGGCCCTGAACAAGCTGCGCCGCTTCTCCGAGGCGGAAGGCGCCGCGCGGCGAGCCCTCGCCCTCCGGCCCAACGATCCGGACGCTCTCAAGAGCCTCATCTGGGCCCAGCTCCACCAGAAGAAGTACAAGGAGGCCGAGGCCAACGCGAACGCGCTCATCCTCCTCACTCCCGACGACCCGCAGGCCTACCTGCTGCGGGCCTTCGCGCGCGAGAACCTGAACGACCGCAAGGGCATGCTGCGGGACCTCGAGCGCGCCGCGGAGCTCGACCCTCAGCGCTACGGCGCCCATCTCGCGCTGGCCAAGTCCGGGTCCCGGCTCTTCGACCCGGGCGACGCGGACTCCGAAGCGCTCCTGGAAGCCCTCGCGCTGGTCCCGGTCCGGCGCGGCAATCCCTTCATCGGCATCGGGGTCTCGCTCGTGTTCATGGCCCTGGCCGGATTCTTGTGGACGCGCCGGAGGAAGACCGCGGCTCCGATGCCGCGGTCCCCGGAGGGCAGCCGTACTCCTCGCCCGAAGGGGGAGACCGTCGTGCCCCCCGCCGTGGTCCCGGGCGCGCTGATCGCCAATAAATATCGGATGGGGCGCCGGATGGCCGAGGACGACCGGGGCTGCACCTGGGAAGCCTCGGACGTCACGCTCGGCAGGTCCGTCCTCATCCGCCAGGCGTCCAAAGAGCAGGGGGACGCCGGGCTCTTCCGCAAGGAGGCCCAGGCCCTGGCCGCGCTCCACCACCCCCATATCCTGGAGTTCTACGAATTCCTGGATACGCCGCGGGGCTACTTCTGGGTGTTCGAACGGGCCCCCTCGATGACCCTGCGGCAGATGCTGTCGCGCCACGGCCGTCTGGGCCTGCCGCAAGCCAAGGCCGTCGTAGGAGGCGTCGGCCACGCGCTCGCGTTCGCGCACTCGAGCGGGATCACGCACCGCTGCCTGGGCCCGGACTGCATCCTCATCACGGACCGCGCCATCGCCAAGCTCACGGGGTTCTCGCCGTTCGACTTCCCGCGTCCCAGGCCCGAGACGCAGCCCTATCGCGCGCCGGAGACGCTCAAGAACACCTATCTGCCGGCCTCCGACGTCTACTCCCTCGCCGCCTGCCTCTACGAGATGCTCTCGGGCGAGGCGCCCAAGCCCGAGCGGCTCCCGCTGGCCGGACGCTTCGGACTCGCCCCGAGCGTGGACGCGCTGCTGGACTCCGCGCTGGAATCGGATCCGGAGGAAAGGCTGAACGACCCGCTGGAGCTGTTCAACAGGCTCTAAGGGGCTACTCCCCTTCGTAGCGCTGCAGGCACCTGCGCCCGAGCATCCAGGGCAGGATGAAGCCGGCCGCGTTGACGAGCACGAGGGAGGCGGCGCAGGCGGCCACCCAATCCCAGTCCCAGGCGTCCGCGCGGCCGAAGCGCGCCTGGAAGTGCATCTTGACCGGCCACGCCTCCGCGGCGACGGTCACCGCCACAAGGGCAAGGGCGCAGGCCATGTACGCGAAGCCGCCGGCCGAGGATTCCACCTGATGGATGTTCTCGACCTTGAAGCGCGGGAAGACGGCGCCGAAGCCGACTCCCATGCCGCAGAGCGTCCAGGTCAGCAGCCAGATCGTGCCGATCGAGAGCCAGGAGATGAAGCGGTCGGCCCGCAGCAGGTGGTTGGACGCGGCGATGAGGAGCGTGGCCAAGAGCAGCATCGGGACCAGGGAGAACAGAAACTTCTCGAGCATCAGGGTCTCGAGCCCGAGAGGAGCGCTGCGCACCACCCAGAAGGAGCGGCCCTCGAGGCTGATGGAGGGGAAGGTGAAGCGCAGGCCCAGCGAGGAGAGCACGAAGCCCGCGATGCCGATGTTGATGAAGCACACCAGGCTCTTGAGGTCCGGGGTGTCGAGCGGCAGGCGGTGGATGCTGAACAGGTAGACCCCGCAGAGCGCCGCCACGAGCACGATCTGCGACCAGTGCTTGACGTCGCGGAAGAAGGTCTTGCGCTCCTTCCAGTAGAGCGACGCGAGGACCGGCGAGCCCGCGGCCAGACGGTGCTCCAGCCCGGGGGGGATGTCGATGGGACGGCGCTGCCGGCGGCTTTCCTGCGCCCCGGAGTAGCCCTTCGCGTAGGTGACCCCCGCGAGCGCGAGCAGGGCGGCGCAGGAACCCAGCGCGCAGAGGCAGAGCAATCCCGCCTCCCGCCAGAACAAGGCCCATCGGCCGTGCGCGTAGGAGCTGACGGCTTGAGTCAGCCACCAGGATGGGGCGTACGGCGCGGTCGGCGCCTGCAGATACTCCAGGTACTCGGCCACGAGTCTGAGGGCGTCCGGCCGGATGAGACGCTCCGGCTCCGAGAAGCGCAGGAGCATGTAGAGGAGCGCGACCGAAAGGCTCGAGAGGATCCAAAGGACGTCACGGGTGCGCGAGGACGGGAAGAGGTAGAGCAGGACCAGGGTGAACGCGATGCCCAGCGAGCAGGCCAGGACCATGAACGGGACCATGAGCAGCAGGAAGACCGCGTGGAAGCCCGGCCCCCACCCCTTCACCTGGGCCAAGGCGGTCATGTAGGGCAGGACGACCAGGACGATCATCCAGGACGAGAAGAAGACCGCCTCCAAGGCCTTGTCCGCGAACGCGGTCCGGATCCCGACCGGGGAGCGCAGCAGGAACTTCAGGTCCGAGGAGTAGAACAGGGTGGTCAGAGCGATGATGAGGCTCGAGAGCGCCACCATGGAGAAGGTGGTCAGAAGGGTCATCGCCGTGAGCTTCCAGATGAGGAGACCGCCGATGAGCTCCACGCCGTCGAGGTAGCTCAGCAGGCGCCAGAAGCCGTAGTGAAGGCCCGAGAGCATCCAGAGTCCGACGAGGATGAACGCGCCGTTGCGGGCCCATTCCCAGGGAGTTTGGGTCCGGATGCGGTTCAGGCCCGAACGCACCCGGCGCCGCTGCAGCAGGCTAAAGGTGCTTAAGGAGCTCCGCATACTGCTGCCCGCCCGTGAGCGCCAGGAAGATGTCCTCCAGAGGCGCGCCGTCGGAACCGCCATGCCCGCGCAGCTCCTCCAGGCTCCCCTGCGCCAGGAGCCTCCCCTCGCACTGGATCCCGATGCGGTCGCAGAGGCGCTCGGCGATCTCGAGCACATGGGTGCACATGAAGATGGCGCAGCCCCGGCCCGCGAGCCGCTTGAGGATCTCCTTGGCCAGCTTGCCGCTCTTGGGGTCCAAGCCCACGAGGGGCTCGTCCAAGAGCAGGGCCTTGGGCTCGTGGAGCAGGATGCCGGCCAGCACGAGCTTCTGCCGCATGCCGTGCGAGTAAGAGTCCACGAGTTCGCCCCCCCAGCCGGAGAGCTCGAACATCTCCAGGAGTTCGGGGATGCGGCGCCGCTGGGCCGGGTGGGGCACTCCGTAGAGGTCTCCCACGAAGCGCAGGAACTCCGCGCCCGTCAGCTTGGGATAGACGAAAGGCTCGTCCGGGACCAACCCGAGGACCCGCTTCGCCTCCAGAGGCTGCGTCACGATGTCGAAGCCGCAGATGCGGGCCGTCCCCGCGCTCGGCTGCAGCAGCCCCGAGAGCATGCGCACGGTCGTGGTCTTGCCCGCGCCGTTGGGCCCGAGGAAGCCGAATATCTCCCCGGGGCGCACGCGCAGGGTCAGGGAGTCCACGGCGAGCAGGTCGCCGAAGCGCTTGGTGAGTCCGCAGAGTTCGATCAAGGCTCAGAGCACGCCGGACGGGACGCTCAGCATCTCCCAATACAGCCTCGCCCGCTCGTCGAGCGCCTGACGCGTCAGGGAGTCGAGCAGGCGCGTGCTGAAGTCCGAGACGTTGAAGGAGGCCATGACGGTCCCATAGGCCAGGGCGCGCTTCAAGTGCTCCACATGGCTCCACTTGTCGAGCGCGGTGGAGATGTACCCGACGAAGCCCCCGGCGAAGCTGTCGCCCGCGCCCGTCGGATCCTTGACGAACTCGATGGGGTAGGCCGGGAACGGGTAGATGCGCCCGTGGGCGAAGAGCAGGGACCCGTGCTCCCCTTTCTTGACCACCACGACGCCGGGACCCCACTCCGAGAGACAGCGTGCCGCCCGGACGTTGCTGGGCTCGCGCGTGAGCTTGCGGGCCTCCTCCTCGTTGACGATGAGGATGTCCACCCGGCTGAGCAGCTTCTTGATGGCCGGCTTCTTGGACCCGATCCAGTAGTTCATCGTGTCGCAGGCCACCAGGCGCGGCCCGGCCATCTGGGAGAGCACGTTCCGCTGCAGGTCCGGGTCGATGTTGGCCAGGAACACCACCGGGCAGGCCTTCTGCTCCTCGCTGAGCATCGGGTCGAACTTCTCGAACACATTGAGCTCGGTGGAGAGGGTGCGGGCCCGGTTGTAGTCCTTGCCGAAGCGGCCGGCCCAGCGAAAGGTTTTTCCGGGGAGGACCTGCAGGCCCGCGACGTCCACCCCGCGGTCCACGAGCATCTTCCGGTGCTTGTCCGGGAAATCCGCGCCCACCACGCCCACGACCCGCACCGGCGCGAAATGCCGCGCCGCCAGGGAGAAGTAGACCGCGGAGCCGCCGAGGGCCTCATGGGTCTCGCCCTCGGGGGTCTTGACCGAATCCAGGGCCACGGAGCCGACGACCAGGATGCCGTTCATAGCCCGCGCTCCCGCTGATCCAGGAAAGTCCGGATATCGGCCTGGCTGGAGAATTGCCGCAGGAAGAAGTTGATGGTGTCCACCGCGCGGCGCTGGCGGAGCTCGGCCAGGACCTGGGCCTTCTCCTTGGGCGGCTCCTTGGCCGCGTTCGCGCCGCTGTAGGTCCGCAGATACTGCTGATACTCGAACTCCCCCTCCGAGGGGACGACCTTCGCGGCCCGGAACATCAGGGCCTTCAGGCGATTGCTCAGGAGCTCCCGGCGCCTTTGCCGCTCGAACTGCTCCGGGGTGGTCTTCAACTGGTAGCGCACGGCCCGGAAATAGAGTTCCTGGTAGAAGCGGCCGTCCTGCTGGAAGGCGGGAGTGCCCTCGATGGAGAACGCGAGCTCCCGGTCGCTGACGCGCATGCCCATCTTCTCGGCCTGCGTGGCCAGGATCTCTTCGACGATCATCTCGCGCAGCAGCTCGCCCTTGACCTCTTTCTCCATCTCCGGAGTAAGCTCGCCTCCCCTGGAGCGGAGGACCTCCGCGTACTGCTCCATGCGGGTGAGGAAGCGCAGGTAGGGGATCTTGACTCCGTCCACCATGGCCACGGCCTCGGCCACGTTGGCGCCGGAGAGGTAGTAGCCGCCCAGGCCCACGAAGATGCTGATGATGAAGACCAGGACGAGCGTGATGATGAAGGGTTGGCGGTTGCGGCGCAGCCAGGAGATCATGAACGGGCCGCCTTGACCGGCTCCCTCCGGGACTCCTGGGCCGGCTCCTCGGGCGGGGAGCCGCCGGCCTCCTCGGCCTTCTCGCCCATCACGCAGTTCCCCTCGAAAAGGGCCCCCTCCTCGATGAGCAGCTTGGGAGTCTTGATGTCGCCGCGCACCTTGCCCCCCGAGAGTATCTCCAGCTGGTGGGAGGCCACGACATGCCCCTGGATGCTGCCGCCCACGACCACGTGCTCGGCGCAGACATCCCCGCGCACGCGGCCGTTGCGGCCGACCACCACGGTGAGGGCCTCGTGGATGTTGCCCTCCACCTCGCCCTCGACTTTCAGAGAGCCTCGCACCGTCACCACGCCGTGGAAATAGGCTTCCGGCCCGATGGTCGTGGTGATCTCGGCGTTGCCGTCGTTCGAATCCCGCCTGCTTAGGAGTCCCATAATCCGCCTCAAGTCGGAGGTTCTTGCCCGTCGAGCCGCATGTCGAGGTAGGACGTCGGGTTGGTCGGCCGCCCGTGCCTCCAGACCTCGTAGTGCACGTGATTCCCGGTGGAGCGGCCGCTCGTGCCCATGTAGGCGATGAGCTGCCCGCGCACGACCCTGTCCCCTTCCTTCACCGTGGCCTTGGAGACATGCGCGTAGACCGTCGAGAATCCAAAGCCGTGGTCGATGAGGACCATCACCCCGTACCCGCTGAACCAGCCGGTATACCGGACCACCCCGTCCGCGGTGGCCACGATGGGCGTGTCCGGCTTGTTGGCGATGTCCACCCCTTCGTGGAACTGCTTGAAGGCCCCGTCGTCGCTGAGGTTGACCGGCGAGAACCGGTAGCCGAAGCCCGAGCTGATGTGCCCCTGGGCGGGCCATAGGTACGGCGTGGAACGGAACAGCGACCGCTCGTTGGCGATGTACCAGGAGATCTCCTGGAAGCTCGCCAAGCGGCGTTCCGACTCCTCTCTCAGGTCGTCCACGGAACGCCGCACCAGGGCGTCCGAGACGCCCGTGAGGTCGCCGGCCAGCAGCTTCCGGAGGACCTTCTTGTCCGATGCGTTGGGGCCGCCCAAAGCCTCGTCCGTGCCGAGCACGCGCTCGCGGCTGCCGAGCCCCAGGAGGATGCGCATCTGCTTGTCCGTGGCGCGCGCCATCTCCAGCATGTCCCGCCACCGGGCCATCTCCTCGGCCATGTAGGTCATCTTGCCCCGGATGACCATATTATCCGCCTTGGTGACCCAGTAATCCACATGGCGGCCCGCCTTGAAAGCGGCCCAAAGCGTGATGCCCAGCCAAAGCGTCAGCATGGAAAGGATGAAGGCGGCGGAAAAGCTCCGCCGGAGCGCCGGCAGGTCCCGATGCGGGATGACCATGACGGTCACCTGCTGGTTCAGGAGGCTCCAGAACTTCTTGGTGGGGTTCATTTCGGACCCGCGTTACTGTAGCAGAAGGATTCCGTCAAGTCAATGATGGACATATTAACAGTCGCGAAAGGTTCATTGGAGACTGGGAAATCCGAGGTTCCCCATAGTTAAGCCGCGGGCGGCATCCCGGCCGGCATATTCGTTCTTCAGCCCAGGTTTGCTATTATCTTCGCGCGTGAGCGACATCCGCGAGACTTTCCTGAGCTACTTCGACCGCAAGGGCCACCACATCCACGCCTCGAGCCCGCTCATCCCGGAGGGAGACCCGACCCTGCTGTTCACCGCGGCCGGGATGGTCCCCTTCAAGCCCTACTTCCTCGGAGTCAAGAAAGGGACGGATCGCGCCACCTCGTGCCAGAAGTGCTTCCGCACCAGCGACATCGACAGGGTCGGGGCCACGATCCGGCACCTCACGTTCTTCGAGATGCTGGGCAACTTCTCGTTCGGCGACTACTTCAAGCAGGACGCCGTCCACTTCGCCTGGGATTTCCTGACGAACGTCGCGGGGCTCGACCCGCAGCGCCTTTACCCCACCGTGTTCCAGGACGACGCGGAAGCCGAGGACGCATGGAAGAAGGCCGGCGCCGTCCACCCCGCCGCGCGGCTCGGGGCGGAAACCAACTTCTGGGCCATGGGCCCGACCGGGCCCTGCGGCCCGTGCTCGGAGATCTACTACGACCTGGGTCCGGAGTTCGGCGCGGGATCGGACGACGTGGTCGGCGGCGAGGGGGACCGCTACATCGAGCTCTGGAACCTCGTGTTCATGCAGTCCGACCGCCAGCCCGACGGAAGCCTCAAGCCCCTGCCGGCCCGCAACATCGATACCGGGATGGGCCTGGAGCGCATCACCATGGTGCTCGAGGGCAAGCCGAGCCCATTCCGCACGGCCCTCTTCGAGCCGATCCGCGCGGCCGCCTTGGGCCGGCTCGACGTCCCGGAAGGGGCGAACCCCGATGTCGAGACCGCCGCGCGCATAATCTCCGACCATACGCGCGCCGCCGTGATGCTCGCGGCGGAAGGCATCATCCCCTCGAACGTGGAGCGCGGCTACGTGCTCCGGCGCCTCATCCGACGGGCCGCGCGCTACGGGCGCCTGCTCGGAGCCAAGGAGCCCTTCCTGCACGCCTTGGTCGGACCGGCCCTGGAGATATTCCAGAAAGCCTACCCGGAGCTCAAGGACGCCCGCTCGCAGATACAGGACACCCTGAGAGCCGAGGAGGAGCGGTTCCTGGATACCCTGGAAAAAGGGGAGCGCACGCTGCGCGAACTCCTGGACGCCAAGCCCCGCGTGCTCGCGGGGCCGGACGCTTTCAAGCTCTACGACACCTACGGCTTCCCGCTCGAGCTCACGCGCGAGATATGCTCCCGGAGCGGGGTCTCCGTGGACGAGGAGGGGTTCAAGTCCTCCCAGACGTCCGCGGTGGAGACCGCTCGGGCCGGGTGGAAAGGCTCGGGCGAGGCGCTCAAGTCGGACTATGAGAGCATCGCCCAGGAGAACCCGGGCATGCGCTCCGAGTTCGTGGGGCACCGGAAGCTCAGCACGGACACGCAGGTCGCCTGGGTCATCCGGATCCGTGCCGTATCCGGCGGGGAGGCCAAGGACTCCGGCGCAGGGCAGTCCCTCGAGCCGGGCGACGAAGGCGAAATCATCCTCACCCGCACGCCCTTCTACCCGGAAGGCGGCGGACAAGTCGGCGACACGGGCGTCCTCGTCGACGAGGTGACCGAGAAGCTCCTGGCCGTGGTGCGCGACACGCAGCGGCCCCACCCGGACCTCATCGTGCACCGGGTCACCGCGCACAAAGTCATCCGGCCGCACATGCGCCTGCGCGCCGAGGTGGACGCGCACCGGCGGCAGACCACGGCCTGCCACCACACCGCCACGCACCTGCTCAACGCGGCCCTGCGCGCGGTGCTGGGGCCTTCGGTCCGCCAGGCGGGATCCTGGGTCAGCCCGGACCACCTGCGCTTCGACTTCACCCATCCCAAGGCCTTGAGCCCCGAGCAGCTCGCCGAAGTCGAGAAGCGGGTCAATCAGGCCATCCGGGACGATCTCCCCGTCGCCACGCAGGAGCTTCCCGCCGCCGAGACGGAGCGCCTGAAGCCCGTGACGCTCCTGGGAGAGAAGTACGGGGACAAGCCCCGCTTCGTCCTCATCGGCCGCAAGGGCTTCTCCGATCCGCTCGACCGGCACTCGCTCGAGCTCTGCGGAGGGACGCATGTGGGGAGCACCTCCGAGGTGCAGAGCTTCCGCATCGTGAAGGAAGGCTCCGTCGCGGCCGGCATCCGCCGCATCGAGGCGGTGGCCGGCGCGGCCATCGAGAACCTGCGCCAAGCGGAGGAGGTCAAGCTCCGCGAGCAGCTGACCGAGGCCATCAAGCGCTACATCATCATCACCTCGAAGATCCAGTCGGTCTCCGGCAAGCCGTTCCGCGACGTGGTCCGCGGCATCCCGGACCCGGAGACCGCCCCCATCGACGAGCTCCGCCGCGCCCTGGACCGGATGAACGAACTCGAGAAGAAGCTGCGCGCCCAGCTCGACGGCATGAAGCGCGAAAGCCTCTTCCAGCAGGCCAAGATGGGACAGGTGGTCCTGGAGGTCCGGGGGGTGAAGCTCTCGGTACAGCGCTTCGAGCAGGCCGAGGTCCAGACCCTGCGCTCCCTCGCCGATCAGGTCAAGCGCGACATGGGCACCGGCATCGTCTTCCTCGGCAGCGAAGACGAGGGCCGGCTCTCCTTCGTGGTCGGGGTGACCAAGGACCTGGTGGAGAAAGGCTTCGACGCCTCGGCCATCGCACGCGCCGTGGCCCAGCTCCAGAACGGCAAGGCAGGAGGGCGCAAGGACTTCGCCCAGGGAGGAGGCCCGGATGCGAACTGGGAGTCCCTGGTCAACCGGGTGAAGGAACTCGTTTCCTCGACGGGGGATTAGCTCCTATTCAAGGAGCCAGATCCGATAGACGTTCCGCAACGCCTTCCGGCATTCCCTCTTGGATTGGCCCGGCTCGCAGCCCAAGGACCGCTGGCACTCCTCTTCGTTGTAGCCCTTCTTCTTGCAGTCCCGGTAGGCGCTGTCGATGGTCCGGTCGCTCCGGGGAGTGGTGGAACAGCCGCACAGGACGAGAGCGGCCGTCAGGCAGAGGAGGAAATCCTTGCGCCCACCAGGAATCGAACCTGGACCTACAGCTCCGGAGGCTGCTGTGATATCCATTTCACCATGGGCGCATGGAGTCCGGCTCTGTCATTCTACCAAACAATCACACTGAACGTCGCGTCAACACGACCACGCTCCTGGACACCGCCCGGTACACGCTCCCCTTGACCACCGCCTCCCGCCCAGGTTCCAGGAAGTCCTCTCCAGCGGGAAGGGACGTGTCCACGACGCGGCGCCATTTCCCCGCCGGCGGAGGCAGCTGGACCTGGGCGTCGTGGGGGTCGGAGTTGAGGATGAAGAAGAGCTGGTACTCGCCCTCCTCCTTGCCGTCCTCGCCGGCGTCCAGCATGCAGCACAGGGTACGGCCTTCGGGGTCGTCCCAGACCGGAGGCTCGAGGTCCTTGCCGAACCAGGACACGTCCGGGATGGCGTCGAGGTCCCGGTCCTCGCCGGTCAGGAAGTGCGTGCGGCACAGCACCGAGGTGCGCTTGCGGAAGGCGATGGCCTTGCGCACGAAGTCGGTGAAGCCCGCGTTCTTCTGGGCCTGGAGCCAATCCAGCCAGTTCACCTCGTTGTCCTGGCAATAGGCGTTGTTGTTCCCCTGCTGAGAGCGCAGGAACTCGTCGCCCCCCAGGAGCATCGGCGTACCGCTGGAGAACAGGAGCATGCACACATGGTTCTTGGCCAGGCGCCTGCGGAGCGCGAGCACTTCCCGGTCGCGCGTCTCCCCCTCCTCGCCGCAGTTCCAGGAGCTGTTCTCGTTCGTGCCGTCCGCGTTGCCCTCGCCGTTGGCCTCGTTGTGCTTCTGGCTGTAGGAGACCAGGTCCCAGAGCGTGAACCCGTCGTGGCAGGTGATGAAGTTCACGCTGTGGTAGGGATGCCTCCCGTCCTCGCCGTAGAGATCCGCGGAGCCGCTCACCCTCCACCCGAGTTCCGAGAGCATGCCCCCGTCGCCCTTCACGAAGCGGCGGACCGTGTCGCGGAAGCGGCCGTTCCACTCCGACCAATCCACCGGGAAATTGCCGACCTGATACGTCCCGATGTCCCAGGGCTCGGCGATGAGGTGGACGCGGTTGAGCACCGGGTCCTGGGCGACCGCGTCGAAGAACGAGGCGGTCTTCTGATAGCCCCCTCCCTCGCGGCCCAGCACCGAGGCCAGGTCGAATCGGAACCCGTCCACGTGCATGACCTTGACCCAGTAGCGGAGCGAATCCATGATGAGGCGCAGCACGGGAGCGTGATTGGCGTTGAGGCTGTTCCCGCAACCCGTGTAGTTCATGTAGTGGCGCAAGGGCTCGTGCGCGGTGCCCGTCAGGGAGTAGTAGGTCGGGTTGTCGATGCCGCGCAGGTGGATCGTGGGGCCCAACTCGTTCCCCTCCCCCGTATGGTTGTAGACCACGTCCAGGATGACCAGAATCCCGGCCCGGTGGAGTTCCCGCACGAGCGTCTTGAACTCCGGGACCTGGCAGCCCGGGAACGCGCCCGAGGAGTAGGAGGACTCCGGCGCGAAGAAGCCGACCGAGTTGTAGCCCCAGTAGTTCGTCAAGCCGCGCTCGCGGAGGAGGTCCTCGACGTAGAACTCATGCACCGGCAGGAGCTCCACCGCGTTCACGCCCAAGGAGCGCAGGTGGTCGATCTTTTCCACGAAGCCCAGGTAGGTCCCGGGCCTGCGGACCTTGGAGGAAGGGTGTGCGGTGAAGCCCTTCACGTGCGTCTCGTAGATGATGAGCCGGTCCAACGGGACATCCGGCGGCCGGTCGCCCTGCCAGTCGAAGGCGCCGTCGACCACGATGCTCTTGGGGACGACCCGCGCGTCGTCCCGCGCGTCCGAAGAGAGGTCCCGGGCCGCGGATTGAGGGTCGTAGGCCAGGAGCAGGTTGTCCTTGTTGACGAACTTCCCGGTCAAGGCCTTGGCATAGGGGTCCATGAGCAGCTTGTGCTTGTTGAACCTCAGCCCGCGCTCGGGCTTGAACTCGCCGAGCACCCGGTAGCCGTAGAGCTGCCCGGGGCGCAGCCCGTGGACGAACACGTGCCACACGAACCGGGTGCGCCATTTCACGCGGATGACGTCGGTGGGTTCGCCGGACGGCTCGTCGAAAAGGAGGAGGTACACCTCGCTCGCATGCTGGGAATACAAGGCGAAGTTCACGCCCTCGGCAGAGAGCGTGGCTCCGAGAGGATAGAACGTCCCCGGGGACGTCTTGCGCGCGGTCCGATGCTTGAGTGTGGTCGGCACGGTCGGAATATAGCATAGAAACGTCGTCCCAAAATGTCGTAACGTCTGTTGCGCCGTGGCGAACGAGACGATACTCATCGTGGAGGACGAGAAGTCCCTGGTCCGCGTGCTCCGCTACAATCTGGAGAAAGAGGGCTACCGCGTGGCCGCGGCCTCGGACGGCAAGGCCGGGCTGGAAGCCTTCCGCCGGGAGTCTCCGGACCTGGTGCTCCTGGACGTCATGCTCCCGGAGCTCGACGGCTTCGAGTTCTGCCGGACCGTTCGCCGGCACTCGAAGACCCCCATCCTCATGCTCACGGCGAAGAAGGAGGAGCTCGACCGCGTCCTCGGCCTTGAGCTCGGAGCCGACGACTACGTCACCAAGCCGTTCAGCGTGCGCGAACTCCTGGCCCGGGTCAAGGCCATCCTGCGCCGCACCCGGGACGCCGGGGTCCTCGGGGGCGCGGTGCGGGCGGGGACGCTGGAAGTGGACGTCGAGCGCTACGAGGCCAAGGTCCGCGGGAAACCCGTGCCCCTGAGCTCCAAGGAGTTCGAGCTCCTCAAGTGCCTCATCCAGGCGCAGGGCAGGGCCCTGACCCGCGACCAGATCCTCGAGAAGGTGTGGGGCTACGACCGCTCCATGGAGATCGACACCCGCACCGTGGACCAGCACGTGGCGCGCCTGCGCGACAAGCTCGGAGCCGAGCGCGGCCGCGTGGTGACGGTCAAGAACGTGGGCTACCGGCTAAGGCTCGACTGATGCTCTCGGATATCCTGCGCTGGCTCCGCGGGACCGCCCCCGCCTCTCCCGAGATGGCCGACCGCCTGAAGCGGCTCGAGGGCTTCCGCCAGGAGTTCGTGGCCAACGTCTCCCACGAGCTGCGCACTCCGCTGGCCTCCATCAAGGCCTACGCGGAGACCCTGCGCTCCGGCGCTCTCGACGACGCGGAGCACCGCATGGAGTTCGTGCTCGAGATCGAGCGGCACGCGGACCGCATGACCCGCCTCGTCGACGATCTCCTGGAGCTCTCCGCCATCGAGTCCGGGCGGCGCCTCCCGGCCCTGGAGCCCGTCTCCCTCATGCGGCTCGCCTCCGAGGTGGTCTCGGGCGTCAAACCCCTGGCCGAACGCAAGCGCATCGCGCTCCGGCTCGACCCCTTCGGCGACCTGCCGGACGTGCAGGCGGACCGCGGCCAGCTCAAGCAGGTGCTCACGAACCTCCTCGACAACGCCATCAAGTTCACCCCGGAGGGCGGGTCCGTGCGCGTGTCCGCGCAGGCCTCGCAGGACGGCGTGGCGGTGTCGGTGCGCGACACCGGCCCCGGCATCCCGACGGAGCATCTGCAAAGGATCTTCGAGCGCTTCTACCGCGTGGACAAGGCGCGCTCGCGGGAACTCGGCGGCACCGGGCTCGGCCTGGCCATCGTCAAGCACATCGTGGAAGCCCACGGCGGGTCCGCCGGCGTGGAGAGCGAGCCGGGCAAGGGCTCGCGGTTCTTCTTCATCCTGCCGAGGTAGGCCTCGAAGGCGCCGGCGGACAGCGCGACGATTTGTCCGGCCTAGAGCAGCCCCTCGAAGATCCTCTCGGCCGCCTGGACGAAGGGGCGCAGCGCCGGTTCCGTCTTCCTGTCACGGAAGAGCAGGGCGTAGGAGCCGGCTCCCTCGAGCGTCCAGCCGTCCTCCCCCTCCAGGAAGCCGGACGGGCGGCCCAGGAACAGGTCCGCGGCGGCCGCGCTGTCGTCGGCCAGCAGGGTGTACCTCTTCAAGAACGGCAGATCCAGGTCCACGCGCTTGGCGTGCCGCAGGATGCCGGGAGCCAGCATGAACACCGGGAACCTCGCGCGGCCGTCTTTGAACAAGGCCGCGGTCTGAAGGCTCTCCAGGGAGCTCGAGCGGCGGGAGCGCAGCTCCTCCGCCAGGTCGAAGACGTGGAGCACGCGGCCCGAGCCCTCCCTGCGCATATGGTTGTGAAAGGAGAAGTGCGTGCCCGGCAGGTGGACGGCCTCGGAGTAGAGGCGCGGGATGAACTCCGGCTCCGGGGAGTCGGGGGTCTGCGCCTCGAGGAACCGGAAGCCGAGCTCGGCGGCGTCCTGGCGCCTGCGGGACTCGTCGGGCCAGCCCTGCATCATCCGCTTCGCGATGGCGAACGCCGCGACGGCGCCTATCAGGATGAACCAGTAGACCGGAGTGAATTCCATGTCCTGTCAAAGATAGCCCATGTCCCAGGATTTCGCAAGACGCCCTTGACGGATGGACCGGCAGGGGGTAAACGTTAGGGAAGGAGTTCTCTCAATCCCTCGATTGATCGCAGGTGCTCAAGGTTCTTCCGAGCGATCTGCCGGAAGTTCGAGGATATCCTCGCATCATTGCTCACGGCCGTCCAAAACTCGCATCCAGCCGTCCAAGCGCTCCGCCAGATTTCAGCATCGTCAGGCTTTGGTAAAGGCGGATGGAATTCCCTCTCGATGATTTGGTCGTTCTGTGGGGCGTACAGCATAGGCAGCATATCGTAGACTGGAGCCAGTCCGACGACCCGAGGGAGTTGGAAATAGAAGGACATATTCGCGGGATGCATATCAGTGTTCCCAATAAAGTGTCCAAACCACTCCGCCCAACGAATATCGCGATAGGCATCTTCATCTATTAATCTCCGCTTCAAGAGCCCTTGAGAAATCTCCGTCCATGTCTTTCCATTGCCGACAAACTCGGCGTCAAGGGCCCGAAGCGACGCAAGGCCTAGTCGTCCTCGTATCCCCGTGCGGTCGAATCGCTTAACCTCCAGGAAAATCTGATTTTCGCCCTGAATAAGCTCAGACTCGGTAGCGGAGTGTCCGGACCGTCTTATGACATCAAGACTGAGGTGCTCACAAATCATGAGATCCGCGCGTCTCCGACTCACATTGTCTTCGATCTTCGGAGAGAACTTCACAAGAACGGGCGTGATCTCTGGGCCGACTATGGCCGAGAATTTGGGCTGTTCCCCGCCTGCAGAGGACCCAGGATCGCCGAATTTCAGGACATCAATCGCCCGTTTTGGATATTCCTCGCTTCGCTCATCACGCGAGATAAAATGAGGCCTCCCCCGGTTTGCATCCAAATAACGCTGAAATGCCTCATCTCCAAGAATTAAATCTCCAATCAAGTCATGCCCGAAGCGTGTGAGATATTTCAGGCAGTCATTGGCTGTCCAATCATCGATCCTCTTTGGCAAATCCAAATCTAGATGTTGCTTGGGAATTAGCCGTCCTAAAAAGCCACTGGGTCTCAAGTCATCCAGGAAATAGGGGAAGTCTGGGAAGAAATGGCTCTTGTTCTTAGCATCAAGAGATGATTCGCAATAGAACCCTCGCGAGTGTATCGCATGCAAAGTCCCGAACTTGGAAGTCTTCCCCTGTTCATCGATGCGATAGACTGGGCATTGGGATCCGACATCAGGGATTGTCCTTCTCAAAGCATACCGAGTCTTACTGGCACGGCCAACTATCAACAGCTCATCGGTAAGCCGAGTTACAACTCTTGAGAACGTTGACTGGCTAATTCCAAGATATTTGCATGCCTCACTAGCACTTGAAACTCCGTTGAGGAGGTGCTTTCTAAGATCCGTTGCCACTCTGTCAAAATCAATCCGTGGGCTTTTAGGCATGCTTATAGAATAGAGTATGGAATAGAATTTGTCAATACTAAATAATCCAAACCGTGATTACAGTCTGGTTTTTAGCATAGACTTAGATTAATCTGAATTAAAACCGGGAAAGAGTCGTAGAGTCCCCGCGCGACTTGGCGGATAAGTCCCGCCTTCTTGTGCCGTTTCAGAGCCCCGGCAACGGCGTCCCGGCTGCCCAAGTCGCTCAAGTCCGCCGGTGTGAACACCCAACCGGCGGGACGACTCATGATCAAGCTGAGTATGCGGCTATCGGTGGAACCGGCATGCTTACCCATCAGAACTGTCCGGGGAAATTCTGCTCTCCGGGGCGGACCCAGGCTCGGCGGTGAGCGACGGATGCATCAATCATCGACGGAACGCCCGCCTGGTCGGCTTGCGCCTGAGTCGGACGGCCTCCAACATCTCGAATCCTGGATGCGTTCCCTTCCAATCGGAGTCTTTCAGAGAGATTTGCTCAAGACATGATTCCGGACAGCATCAGATCGAGGCCGCATCTGCGCGGGATATCCGTGTTAAACTCCTCACATTTGCGAAAAAAAGTGACGCAAAACACAGCATTATTCACATCGCCCGGGCGATGTGAAAAGTGCTGGAAATAGAAGGACTAAAATGTCGGAAACGGAGGCCGGGGCAACTGGAAGCAGCAGCAGCAAACCCATTCCTGGGTTTCCCGGACAGCTGTGGCTTACCCATATCTGACACAAATAATATGCTGCTTTTGTGTCAAAAATAATGGCCCTTCCTTGTTGAGGCGGTTCCCCATTGTCACCCCAGGCGTGATAAGGTAGAATTGCTCGGCCGCATTCGGAAAAGGTTGGGTGCCAGAGCGGTCAAATGGACTGGTCTGTAAAACCAGCGGGCTCAGCCCTTCGAAGGTTCGAATCCTTCCCCAACCAAGCTTCACGCCCCCCGCGAGGGGGGCTTCTCTTTACAGCCCCTCCTGCCCGTTGACTCCGATCAGGCTCTGCAGGCTGTAGACGAACTTGGCCGGGTTCGGGCAGCGGCGGACGGGATCCGGATCGAGCCCCCAAGCGATGACCTCGTCCAATCCGGCGGGAAGGCCCCGGACGACCTTCGACGCCGGGGTGTAGGAGTTGCTCATCTTGGCCAGGGCCAAAGACGCGCCGGTCCCGCGGAACGGCAGCTCGCCGGTCAGCATCTGGTAGAAACAGACCGCCAGGGCGTAGACGTCGGACTGCTTGCACACCTGGCCGTGGTCCTGCTCCGGGGCCATGAACGGAGGGGTCCCGCTCGCCGCGTCGGCCATGGAGAGGGTCTGCAGGGTGTCCTTCGCCTGCCGGGCCACGCCGAAATCCATGACCTTCACCGACTTGTCGCGCGTGATCATGATGTTCGAGGGCTTAAGATCCCTGTGGATGATCCCCCGCAGATGGGCGTACTCCAGGGCCGCGCCCACGCCCTGCATGATCCACAAGGCGTGCCCGAAAGCCAAGCGGTGGTAGTGGTCGAGGTACTGCGACACCGTGTGCCCGTCCACGTACTCGAAGACGAGGTACACCTCGCCGCCCTCGCTCACCACCGAGTGTATCTCAACGATGTTCGGATGCTTGAGGGAGGCGACGGTGCGGGCCTCCTGCAGGAAACGGGCCTTCTCCTTCGGGTTGGAGCTGATCTCCTCGCGCATCTGCTTGATGGCCACGCGCCGGTCGAGCCGCACGTCCTGCGCCTCGAACACGTGCCCCATGCCGCCCGTGCCGATCTTGCGCGTGACGCGGTAGCTCCCGCCGACGAGCGGCGGGGGCGCGTCCGGCGGCTGCGTCGGGTCCCGGACCTGCACCGCGGCCGTGTCGCGGCGCGCGCCCAGGCCGGCCACCGTGTGCAGCAGGGCGAGGGCCACGAGGAAGCCGCCCACCATGGTGCACAGGATGTAGAAGACCATCCGGCGCCCGGTCCTATCGTGCGAGCCCTGCGATGAGGACAGCACCGCGGGCAGGGGCACCCGGTCGCGGGTCAGCTGCAGGATATTGGAGGCGACCCGGTCGGCGGGATCGGCCTTGACGGCCGCGGACGCCGCCCGGTAGGCCCCCTCATAATCGTTGAGCTGATACTTCGCGCTCGCCATGATCGTGTAGGCGTCGGCCCCCTGCGGCTGCAGCTGGATCGCACGGCGGCTGACATCGATGGCGCTGGAGAGGTCCCCCCCGTCGAAGAAATCCTGGGCCAGCTGGCTCAGCACCGAGGAGTTGTCGGGCGCGATCTCGGCGAGTTCCTTGGACAGCCGCAGCCCCTCCGGCCCGGCCGAGGCCAGCGCCCGGACGCTGGCGAAGAGCCTGAGATAGGTGTCGTTCTTCTTCTCGTCGGCCGCCTTGCGCGCCAGCCTGGCGAAGTCCCGGACTTCCTCCATGAAGCGGTTGTTGTGGAAGACCCTGTCCTGGACCTGGCTCTTGGGGTCCTCGCGCCTTCGATAATGGAAGGTCATGCGCAGGAAGCGCAGCATGGCGTCGAACTGCTCCTGCCTGGAGAGCTTGGCCAGGTCCTGCTGGATGCCCTCCACCAGGCCGTCCCCGCTCCCCTCGCCGTAGGCCGCGCGCTTGCGCTCCATCCGGTAGATCTGGCTCCAGAACCTGGCGTGCACGCCTTCCGGGGTCGCGGGCGGGACGAATTGGTATGTCCCCATGTCCACCCAATCGGCGCCTTGAGGCATGACGGCCGGAGCGCTGCTCCGCCAGCTTGGGACGGCGCGCGTGACCGCGTCCCGCACCTCCCGCTCCGAGCGCGCATCGGCCCAGACGGAGGGAGACGCCGCCAACAGCAGCGCCGACAGGATGGGCGTGTTCATCCTAACGCTACGGTAGCAGGTCGCCATTAGACTTGGTAGAGCCAAATGGACCCGGCTCCTGGGTCCAAAGTCCCATATTGCACCAGGGGCCGATGCCCCATTACAGAACGGCGGGCGTTTGGTATAATAGTAGCCTTGGTGGGCCTTAGTCGTGTTCTAGCGCCGGTCTGGCTTGCCGCTTCGCTCCTGAGCGCCCACGCATCCGACCAGACCCCTGTAAGTGCCGGACACCCTTCGCATGCGACGGAAGGGGGTCCGACCTTCATCGCCCTGGCGGAGATCCCGGCAGGGGTCTTTTCGGTCAGGCCTCTGCCCCCCTCGCTCCTGGAGCCGCTGCCCCCGGAGCCGGAACCTCTCCCGGAGAGGGTCGAGCGCATGCCGAAGAGGCTGCCCAAGGGCAAGCTGAAGTCCCTGCGCTATCCTCTCGTGGTCAGACCGCCGCAGGCAAGCCCGGCTTACGAGAGGACGTTCCGCATCCTTCTCTCCGCACCCGAGAAATCGGACCGGTACGACGACCTCATCGTGAAGTACTCCCGCGCGTACGGGCTCGACCCCCGCCTGGTCAAATCCATCATCGCCGCGGAATCCGAGTTCAAGCCGGCGGCGAAGTCCCCGGCCGGGGCCCTCGGGCTCATGCAGATGCTGCCCGGGACCGCCGAGTCCGTGGGCGGGGACCGCCACCGGCTCAACGACCCGGAGGAGAACATCCGCGCCGGGACCGCCTATCTGGCCCACCTCTTCGACAGGGCGTTCAAGCTCTACAAGCTCCGCGGCGTCTCCTACCGCGACGCCCCTCTCTGGGTCGTCCAGCGCGTGGTCGCCTCCTACCATGCCGGGCCGCACTTCCTGCGCTCGAGATGGTGGCTCCGCCAGAGCCGCTTCTACGTGCGCAAGGTCCTGCTCTTCTACCAGTCCAAAGTGACCGACATCCGGCGCCAGCCGCGGGCCTCCCGCACGGGGCCGAAGTTCGGGCGGCCCGGGCTCCTGAACTAGGACGGCAGTCCCTGGGGCGCTAGGCCGGGGAGAGGAGCTTCTGGATCTTCCCCAAGACGGTCTTCAGGTCGAAGGGCTTCTGGATGTAGTCGTTGGCCCCGGCGGAGAGGCAGCGCTCCACGTCGTCGAGCGTGTCCCTGGCGGTGCACATGACGATGGGCGTCTTGGCGAGCTTCTCGTTGGAGCGGAGCAGCCCGAGGACCTCGAACCCGGACATCTGCGGCAGCATGACGTCGAGGATGATGGCGTCCGGCAGCTTCTCGATCGCCAACCGGACGCCCTGGTCCCCGCTGGAGGCCTCCAGCACCTCGTAATCCTGGGACTGGAAGAGCATCCCCAGCATGGTGCGCACAGAAACGTCGTCGTCAACGAGCAGGATGGTCTTCTTTTTCTGTTCCCCGAAGAAAAGCATTAGCCGGGATTGTATCACAATCTCCGGCAGATGTTACAATTCCGTTGCCCGCGCCTTGACATTCCGCCCCCCCGATGTTAACCTTCGGGAAGTGCGGTTTTTTCTCATGAACGTGCACCGGATCCCGCATCCAGTCCTGTCGGCCTGTCTGCTTTTCGGCGGGGCCCTTCCCCTGACGCACGCCGCGACCACCACGCCCGCCTCGGCCTCGCGCGAGATCGAAGCCAAGGTGGCCCTGGAAGCCTCCCTGGAGAAGCGCCTGCAGGCCGTGCTCCAGCGGGTGCTCGGCACCGAGGACGTCATCGTGATGGTCAACGTGGAGACGCTCACCGCCTCCGAGGCGGCTGAAGCGGAGATCCTGCCGGGCGTGCCGATCAAGGACACCCTGGCGGGCGACCGCGCGGACTCCACCGCCAGGACCATGGTCAAGAGCATCTCCGCGGACATCCTCGTGGACCAATCCGCCAGCGAGGCGGATCTGCAGCTCGTGCGCAAGACCGCCGACGACATTCTCGCGGTCAAGCCGCAGCGGGGAGACCGGGTCACGGTGCGCAAGATGGACCTAAAGCGCTCCGCCAAGGCCCCGGCGGGGAGGATGGGGAAAGCTGCCGCCGAGGCCGCGGCAAGCCCGCTCGGGAACTCCTGGCTCGTGTCCGGCCTCTGGCTCCTGCTCGTTTTCGTCGCCGTGGTCCTGGTCTACTCCCGATTCCTGAAGCCCCTGCTCAACGTCATGCGCGAGATGATCGCCCTGCAGGCGTCGGTGGCGGCGAAACCCCCGGCGGCGGCGCCCGCGGAAGCCGCCCCGGCCGCGACCACCGTGGTGCAGGCCGCGCTCCCGCAGGCTGGCAAGTCCGAGGGCGAGGAAGGGGCCCCGGAGGCCCTGCCGTTCTCGTTCCTGGAGGAGCGCCATCTCCCCATGCTCAAGGTGCTCATGCGCACGATGGACTCCCGCATGGCCGCGGTCGTGATCCAATACGTCCCCTCCGCCCTGGCCTCCCAGCTGCTCCAGCAGATGGCCCCCGCCATGCGCCAGCAGGTGGTCAAGCACATGAGCAAGGTCGTCCAGCTCCAGGAGAAGGACGTCAAGGCGATCGAGCACGACGTGCGCAAGCGCATCGAGTACCTCATGGGCGGGGAGGATAAGCTGGCGTCCATCCTGGAGTCGTCCCCGACGAGTCTGCAGGAGGAGGTCCTCAAGACGGTCGCGGACGAGGACCAGAACCTCAGCGCGAGACTCAGCCACCGCATGATCCTCATCGAGGACATCGCGCTCCTGGAGTCCAACGAACTCAAGATCCTGACCCGCCGCATCCCGGTGCAGAGCCTGGCCGCCGTGCTCAAGTCCAACGAAGCCCTGCGCAGCCAGCTGCTGCCGAAGCTGACCGGCGGGCTCGCCGCGTGGCTCTCCCAGGAGATCGAGCTCTCCCAGCAGCTTCCCCCGGACGCGCTCAACCGGGAGCAGAAGAAGGTGCTCACGGCCCTGACCCAGCTCGTGCACGAAGGCAAGATCACGTTCAAGAAGGGCGCCGAAGGGTCTCCGGACGGCGCCGGGCCCGAGGACGAGTCGGTCCAGGTCCTGGACCTGGGGCTGACCGCACCCGAGCCGCGGGCGCCGGCCGCCGCGCCCGCGCCCCAGACCCCGGTCATCCACGTGTCGGTCGCTGCGCCTCAGCAGGTCGAAAGCACTGCGGCCGAGCCTCCGAAGCCCAGGAAGCGACGGCTTCCGCCGGAAGACCTCGATGCCGAGGAAGAGCCGGCCCCTAAGAGGAAGGGCAACGGGAAGACGGCGCCACCCCCCCAGGAAACCCCGGCGTGCGCGGCTCCTGAGCCGCAGGCGAAGCCTCCCGCGGCCGCGCCGACGCCCGCACCCGCGGAGCCGCCCAAACCCGCGCCGGCCGCGCGGGCTCCGGCGCCGGTCGCGGAAGAAGAATTCCCGGCCGAGAATCCGGACGACCCGCTGGACATGGGCACCATGCCTCCCGGGACCAAGGACTCGGTCTTCGACGAGCTGGACTTCCCGGAGCTCGGAAGCCTCCCCGGAGAATCTCCCTCCGCGCCGGGCGCCTTCGATTTTTTAGACCTCCCGGAACCGCCGAGCAAGGGGACCTCGTGAGGATCAGCCCATGCTAGACCTGATGACGATCCTGGGCACGATCATCGGCCTGGGAGTGGTGGTATTCATCCTCGTCGCCGGCGACATGGCCCAGTTCCTGCTCAACGTCGAGGCCATCGTCCTCATCTTCGGCGGGACCCTGGGCTCGGTCATGATCAGCTACCCCTGGTCCGCGCTCAAGCAGGTGCCCAACGCGGTCAAAATGATGGTCATCCCCCCCAAGCGCGCCCGGGCCACCACGCTCATCCACGCCTTCGTGCGCATGGCCGAGAAGGCGCGCAAGGAAGGCCTGGATTCCCTGACCGCGGAGATGCACCGGATGCCGCACCCGTTCATGATGGATTGCCTCCAGATGCTCATCGACGGGCTGGACCGGGACGTGATCCAGGACCGCGCCGAGCGCGACATCATCGCCACCCGCCAGAGGCACCTGCAGGTCGCGGGGATATTCCGCTCGGCCGGGACCTACTCCCCCATCTTCGGCCTCCTGGGCACGCTCATCGGGGTGGTCCACGTCCTGCGCAACATCACCAACCCGTCCATGATGGGAGCCTCCATGGCCGTGGCCATGAGCGCCTCCTTCTACGGCATATTCGCGGCCAATTTCTTCTTCCTGCCCATCGCCAACAAGCTGACCTTCTACTCCGACGAGGAGGTCCTCAACCGCGAGATGATCGCCAAGGGGGTGCTCTGCCTGCATGCGGGCGAGGCGCCCTGGCTCGTGGCCAAGAAGCTCGAGGCCTATCTCTCGTTCTCCCTGCGCCAGGGCGGCGCCAAGCCGCACAAGGTCGCGGCCTAGGGACCGGGACATGCTCCCCTTCATGCACCGCATGTCCCCGAGCACGATGGAGGAGAACCCCCTCTGGATGATCGTGCTCAGCGACATGATGACGAACCTGATGCTGTTCTTCCTCGTCATGTACGTGCTCACCCAGGGCGGCCGCCAGATGCAGGAGGAGATGGTCCGCGGCTTCGACGGGAAGGGCATCGTCGCCACCGCCAAGGAACGGGAAGCCGAAGCCGTGGTCGCCGAGTTCAAGGAGGAGCAGGCGGCCCGAGACCTCAAGGAGCTGCTGAGCTCCCCCGAGCTCAAGGGCTCCGTCGAAGTCCAGGAGACCGAGGAGTACATCCGGGTGCGCCTCCTGGACAAGATCCTCTTCGGCACGGCGAGCGCGGAGCTCGCCGCATCGGCCCAGCGCGCGGTCTCCCTGCTCGCCGCGGTCCTGCGGCAGATCGACAACGAGGTCATCGTCGAGGGCCACACCGACGTCATCCCCGTGGTCTCAGGCCCGTACCGGAGCAACTGGGAGCTCTCCGTCGCCCGTTCGCATTCCCTCATCGAGCGCCTATCGGCCGACGGGGTCGCCCCGGAACGGCTCGTCGCGGCCGGCTACGGCGAATACCACCCCATCGCAGACAACGCCACGGCCGAAGGCCGTTCCGCGAACCGGCGCGTGGAGGTCCTCATCCTCCGGCAGAAGGAGGCCGAGCAGTGAGCGGCGAGGGCTCCCGGTCCCGCAGGTTCCTCGTCCAGCTCGGAGGGTCCGAGGGGCTCGACACTTCGCTCTGGATGGTGCCCTACGCGGACCTCATGTCGAACATGGTCATCCTGTTCTTGGCCCTCTTCGCCTACTCCTACGCCGACAACCGCTCGCCGGAGTACGAGAAGGCCGTCGCCCAGATCGAGAAGGAGATGGCCCCGGCCAAGACCCAGTCGGAGGCCGACGCCAAGCTCCGCGAGGCCGAGCTCGCCATGCGGATGAAGGAGGAGATGCAGCGCCTGGAGCTCGACGATTTCGGCATCCGGGTGACCGCCCGCTACGTCCACCTGACGCTCCCCACCCCCGTGCTCTTCGACCTGGGCTCGGACCGGCTCTCCCCGGACGCGGCGCGCGTGCTCGCCCCCCTGGCCAAGCTCTTCGCCGAGGCCCCCAACCCCGTGCTCGTGGGGGGCCACACGGACCCCGTCCCCATCGTGGGCGGCCGCCTGCGGACGAACTGGGAGCTCTCGGCCGCGCGTTCATTCTCCGTCATCGAGTTCTTCGTGGGGCAGGGGCTCGCGCCCGAGCGTTTCCTGGCTCGAGGCTACGGCGAGTATCGCCCCGTGGCCCCGAACGACACCGAGCAAGGGCGTCGAAGGAACCGCCGCATCGAGATCCGGCTGGTCCGGGAGGTGCGCAAGAGTGCCGGCTAGTCTATTGCTCCGGCTCTGCCTCCTGTGCGCGGCCCACGCGGCGGAAGCCGTGCCCACGGAAGCCCAGCTCAAGGCCCAGATCGCGACCCAGGTCAGGCAGTGCTACGACAAGGCTTTCGAGTACTACAAGGCCGGGGGCTACAGCCAGGCCATCCAGGAGTGGAGCGAGATCCTGCGCCTGGACCCCGAGCAGAACACCGCGCAGACCATGATCCGGCAGGCCCGCGAGATGATCGACCAGCGCGACAAGCAGGAGCAGGAGGCCGTCTTCGCCCAAGTCCGCTCCGGGCAATACTACAGGGCCTGGGTCGCGGTGCAGCGCCTGCTCGAGCGCGACCCCACGCAGCTGCTCTACCGCAAGCTCGGAAGGCGGCTGCAGCGGGTGTCGGAGATCGTCCCCAAGCTGCCGTCCCGGGGCCAGGCCTGGGCCATGGCCTTGCGCGGCATCGAGGGCTACCTGGGCCGGGAGGAGGACCTGCAGTTGGCCTACAACGGCCTGGTCTGCGCCACGGAGTTCGACCCCAAGGACCGGCGCTTCTCCAAACTCCTGACCCTCGTGCTGGAGGAGGCTCCGGAGCTGGGGCGCGAGACGGTGACGCCCGGGATGCGCCTCCTGGACTACAAGCGCCAAGTGGCGCTCAACTACATCTACGACGGCAAGTATCCCCTGGCCGCGGACCTCCTGAACCAGGTCCTGGCCCTGGAGCCCAACGACGTGGTGGCGCTCAAGCGCCTGGGCTCGGCCCACTTCGCCCTCAGCCACTTCCAGGAGGCGCGCAAGGCCTGGATACGCGCGCTGACCCTGGCTCCGAACGACGAGAAGCTGCGGAAGTTCCTGACGAACCTCGAGAAGCGGGAAGCGGCCAAGAGGAAGCGGTAGCCCCTCAGAAGGAATAGCTGATCCGCGAATTGAACAGCAGCTCGGTATGGCTCGCCGAGGTGGTCTTCTTGTCCTGGAAGCTGTTGTAGCCGAGCCCCCACGTCACAGCCGTGTTCTGGCTCCACATCTTGGTGAGCTCGGAGTTGAACGACATCGTGGCCGTGTCCGAGGGGAAGGTGGGCGAGGTGTTCTGGACGATCGAGTAGTTGCCCCAGAACTGCCCGGTCAAGCCCGGCTTGAACGGGACAGAAAGGCTCGGCGACGCGGTCATGGAGGTGCGCTTCGACCCTTCGAGCTTGTCCCGAGTCTCCGAGCGCGTCACGCCGAAGGAGGAGGAACACTTCTTGGGCAGGCCGATGTTCACCGAGAACGAGAGGGTCTGGGTGTCCAGATTCAGGCCGGTCGCGCTCTTGTCCTTGAACTGGCTCGTCTGCATGCTCAGCGAACCGCTGTGCCTTCCCACGGACTGAGACAGGTTCGCGCCCATGGTCGTGGTCTGGCTGTCCATGGTCGAGGGCTGGCTCTTCGTGGTGTTGATGGTGTAGGACAGGCCCAGGCCGGTCCGCGTCGGGAACTGGAAGTTGTGGCTCGTGCCCATCAGGCCCTGGGTGATGGTGGTGATGTTCGGGTTGGACTCCAGGTTGTTCTTGTTCTGGTTGTAGCTCATCGAGAAGTTGTACCAGGACGCGGGGTAGACCCCGAAGGAGAAGTCGTAGGTCAGGCGGTCTCCCACCACCGAGGGCGAGGCGAAGGCCACGAATTTTGGCCCGGCCCGCTGCAGATAGGCGCGGGTCTTGAAGTACTGGCGGTCGAACTTGACCTCTCCCCGGTAGGCCGTGTCCTTCCAGTCCCCCCCCTCGTAGCTGTAGGCGTTCGACTGGTAGGCGAGGATGATGCTCAGACGCCGGGCGGGGGTCCAGAGGAGGTCGAGCCCGTAGCCCCGGTTCTTGCGCGGGTTCAGGGTCGGGCCCCTGAAGTCGCTGGAGTTCGGGTCGTTCGAGAGCGAACCGGTCTCATCCGAGCTGAGGAAGTAGTTCAGGTTGAGCTTGACCCTCCCGGGCATCTCCCGGCCGTACTTGAGCGCGTAGAGCGAGCGCGCGTACCGTCCGTTCGTCGTCCGGTTGCCGGGTTGGGATTCAATGATCTGCCCGCCGAGCACGGACCAGTCGTTGGAACCGCGCTTCTGCTCCAGCACGGCCCCGCGCATCGCCTGCCCGTTGACCGAGATGGGCCCGAGCGAAGGGGAGACGTCGCCCGCGTAGATGGTCCCCCACGGGGCGTAGAACGAGCCGAGGATGATGAACGGGTCGAAGACGTTGCCGGGCTCGTGGAGCAGGTAGGCGTTGAGGAGGTACGAGCAGTCCTTGATCTTGCCCACCGTGTTGAGCGTGGTCGCCGCGGAATGGTCCTTCCACTTGTACCGGCTGTTGTTCTTGTAGGAAACGGTGATGTTCCCCTCGAGCCGGTAGTCCGTCACCTCCGGCGGCGGCGCGACCGCTTTCTCCACGACCTGGAACGGCCTGTAGTCCGAGACGAGCAGGGTCTGCGCGTCCTTGACGAGGAAGACCCGGTACAGCCGGCGGCCCGCCATGGTCTCAGGGACCTTGAAAGGCAGGGAGATGGCGGCGACTTCGCCGCCCTTGACAGCATCGACTGGAGAGACCTGATCCGTACGAGCCACGAGGTTGTTCTCCAGGTCATAGATCTCGGCCACCCAGTAGTAGCTGCCGGCTTCCCAGTCGCCGGCCTCTATCACACCGGCCCGCCCCCGATCGCCGGTATTGACCGCCAGGACCTGGAGAGCCAGGGTCTCTCCGGCTTGCACGGGATCAGGCGCGGGAACAGTGAATTGGAGACTGGCTGAGTACCGGCCGGGAAGGGTCGTCTGGGCGACAGAGGACTCACTCGATAGCGCGACGAGGATTGTCAGCACCAAGACAGCCGGGTGTCTCATGTTTTGCTGAAAAGAGTATATGGCGCCGACATTTCTGATTCTTTTCAGGTTAACCCCAATAACCCCATTTGTCAAGATGTTATTTATATATGGAATATTAATGTTTTATTAGGTTTTATATTGAAAATTTAACATCCGCGATGTATCCTTTGGGTTGAATGGAAGACTCGAAGCCGGACTACCCCGCGAATCTCGCCAACCTCGAGGCGATCGAGAATCTGGACACCGCCCGCATGGCTCTGCGTTGGGCCTTGGAGCGCATCCATGCCCTTGAAAGCCAGAGGACCGAAGCCGAATCCAAGGCCAAACAGGAGACCCGGCTGCGCGAGGCCGTCGAACGCCGCATCGAATCGTCCGAGCGCGAGTGGGCGGCGAAGGCCGCGGAGGCCGAGCGCAGAGGGCATTTCCAGGGCAAGATCGCTCAGATGCGGCTCGAGCAGAAAGAGGCGGCCCTGGACGAGGAGCGCAAGCAGCTCGAAGACCACAGCCGCTCGTGCCTGGCTAGCCTCCAGGAGGAGGCCGATCGCCTGCGCGCGCTCCTGCGGGAGCAGTCCCAGGAGCATCTGGCCGCTCTCGAGAAGCTCGTCTCAGAGCGGCTCGAATCCCAGCGCCTCGCCTGGGAGAGGGGCAAGGCGCTCCTGACGGCCGAGCGCGACCGCCTCGCCCTCCGGGTCCAAGAGCTGGAAGAAGCTGCGGCCACCCCGGCGCACGATGCGCTCAGAGCCTGCGAGGGATCTCGGCGCCTGGCCGAAGAAGCGCGCGCTCAAGCCGACGAGGCGCGCGCCCAACAGACCGCTCTGGAGTCCCAACTAGCGAGGCTGCGGACCGAGCACGACCGCGCGAAGGCTCTCTGGGAAGCCGAACGGGCCAAGGTGCTCTCGGAGATGGAGGCCTGGAGCCGGAAGGCGCTCGAAAGGCCCCGGGAGCTCGACGACGCGAGTGCCAAGCTGGGCGCGGCGCTGGAGCGGTCCCAAGCCCTGTCGGAGCGGGTGAAGAGCCTCGAGTCCGAGCTGCAGCGGGAGAGGGGGACGGCGACGGCGGACGCGGAGCGGCAGCGCCTCACGCTCCGGGCCGTGGAGGAGGAGGCGCGCGCCGAAGCCGAGCGACGCAAGGCCCTCGGCGCGGAACTCGACCGCCTCAAGGAACGGCTGCCGGAGTGGAAGTCCGAGCACGAGGAGCTCGAGCGCCTGAAGGCGTGGCGCTCGGAAGTCGAGAAGCGTCTGCCGGCGTGGAAGTCCGAGCGTGAGCGGCTGCGCGCGGAACTCGAGCGGTTCAAAGCCTGGCGCGCGGAGGCGACGACCCGGCTGCTCGCGTGGAAGGCTGAACGCGAGAAGATGCTCAAGACGATACGCAGACTAAGACAACTGCTCCAAGAACAAGAAGAGGGCTGACCCTCGACTACTTCTTTTTCTCCAGCTTCAGCTTGATGGTCTTCCCCTTGCCCTGGACCTGCTTCTCCTTGATGCGGTCGGCCTCGGCCTTGAGCTTGTTCAGGCTCTTGTCCAGATCCTTGGCCTGCAGGCCTTCCTGCCAGTTCCCGTAGTCGCCCTGGCTCATCCTGCGCGGCGCCCCCGGAGCCTGCCCCACGCCGCCCACCTCGGCCATCTGGCCCGCGCCCAAGGACTGCTTGCCCTTGTCGTTCAAGACGTCCACGAGCCCCTCGTAGACCTTGACCGTCATGCGGTCCTGCACGTCCACGTCCGCCTCGGTGCCGCGCACCGCGGCCACGGCCATGGGGCTCCTCACCTGCATGCCGGCGCGGCCGTGGAGCAGGCGCGTCCAGGCCTGGCCGACCCGCGTCTTCACGCTCGTGACCTGCCTCCCGCCGCCGGACTCCATGACGAACTCGGAGCCCTCGTTGATGCGCAGCTCCGCCCCGCCCACGAACGCGATCCCGACCAGTTCGCCCACGTCGGTCTTGACCGTGTCGCCTTCATACACGAACCCGTTGACCTTGAGCTTCTTCTCCTTCTTGTCCGTGCCGATGACCATGGGGGAGCCCTTCAGCGAGATGACCACCCCCGCCACGGTCCCGCCGGCCCAGGCGGGACGTCCTACGACCGCCGCGAGCGCCGCGGCGCACAAGACCTTGCATAGTCTGCTCATCGTTCCTCCCGGCCCTCGATCCGCTCGAAGCGGATCTGGGCTCCAGTCTTCGGAATAGCCTTCAGATGGAAGGGAACGCGTGCGGCCTCCCCCGCCCTCGCCTTCGTCTTGCCGACGAGCCGATAGCGCACGGTCAGGCCCTCGAGACTCGTGAGGATCTCCTCGATATCGATCCCCTTGGCCCGGCTCAGGCTCCCGGCCATCACGCCGACGACCATGACGTTCTTGAATCTGAGCTTCGGGACCTTCTCGTCGCTCAAGCGGCTCCACTCCCGCCTCCACTCTTTGTTATCGTCGATGACGAGCGTGCGGTCGCCCCGCGCGAACGGCGCGGCCATGCCGCGCCATTCCTGCCCCGTATCCTCCTCCACATCGACCGCGGGAGCGCCCGGAGGGCCGAAGGGCTCGGGCTCCGGCGTCGCGGGGATCGGGACCCGGGGAACCGGCGGCCCGCCAGGGACGGACATGATGATCGCCTGGCAGGATTGCTCCGCCTCGAGCACCGCGCAGAGGGCTTCCGCGCTCCCCTCCACCCCCACGCACCGGCTGTCCTTCGCGTCGGGATCCCCGCACTGCTCCATCCGCTCCCGGATCGCCTCGCAGGCCTCCATGGGAGTCATGTTCAGGCAGTCCGTCTCGGCCGCGAAAGTGACCGGCGGGGCGACGGGCTCCGGCTCCGGCGTCGCGGGGATCGGCACCTGGGGGATCGACGCGCCCGGGGCGGGCATGATGAGCGCCTGGCAGGATTGCTCCGCCTCGAGCACGGCGCAGAGGTCCTCCACGCTCCCCTCCACCCCCACGCACCGGCTGTCCTTCGCGTCGGGCTCCCCGCACTGTTCCATCCGCTCCCGGATCGACTCGCAGACCTGCAGGGGCGTCATGCTCAGGCAGCTCACCTCGGCCGCGGGAGCGCCCGGCTGCGGAGGACCGGAGGCTTCGAGCTCCGGCGTCGGGCTGATCGGCACTTCGGGGATCGGCGCGCCCGGGACGGGCATGATGACCGCCTGGCAGGACTGTTCCGCCGCGAGCACATCGCAGAGGTCCTCGACGGTCCCCTCCACCCCCGCGCAGGTGCTCTCCTTCGCGTCGGCGTCCCCGCATTGCGCCATGAGGCTCAGGATCGCCTCGCAGATCTGCATGGGAGGCATGCTGAGGCAGGTGTTCTGAAGATCCCCGCGAAAATCCCCCGTCGCCCTCGTCACCTTGACGGTCCTGCAGTTGTTCGGCACGTTGTCGTCGAAGAGCTCCACGCAGGCGACGGCCATGCTCTCGGTCTGATCGCTCGGGATGGAGCCCGTGAAGTCGAACTCGAGCGTGCCCCCAGGCTCTATGAGCGCGATGAGCGTCGGGCTCCCGGCCGCCGGCAGGGCACCCACGCTGAACTTGAGCTGCACGTTCGATTCGGTCGAGTTCCCCTGGTTCTGCACGCGCACCCGGAACGGGATGCCCCCGTCAAGGCCCGCCGCGCCGAGCACCTCGAGCTCCGTCACGGCCAGGTCCCTCAGTTGCGTCGCGAGGTCGATGCTGAAGCTGTAGGGCGGCTCGCTCACCGCGTTCACGTTGCCGTTGGCGTCGAGACCCTCGACCTTCCACCAGTAGATCTGCGGGTCCGCGGAGAGCTTCTTGTTCGGATCCGAGGTCTCCGGATAGCTCCAGCTGGTCTCCCCCCCCGCCGTCATCTCGCTCATGATCGGGTTCTCGAACGACGGGCCCTTCTCCCCGCCCCAGACCGTCACCCGGTAGCGGAAAGCCCCGCTCCCGGTCCACTGGAAGGTCACCGGCTTCTGCGCGACTTTTCTAGCACCGTTGGGCGGGTACGTGGGCACGATGTTGGGGGAGGACACCATGAACTCTTTCGGAGGCTGGGCCACGGTCACTCCGTCGAGGAAGGCCTCGGCGCTCAGCGTGTACTTATCGGGGACGGTGCAGCACCGGGAAATCGGCAGAGTCAAACGGCTGGAGGCGTTGCCGATGGCCCCCGGGACGGCGTTGCCCGCGTGCGTGAACACCACGGCCCCGCCGCGCGTCAGGATGAACTTGAACTCGATGCGGTTGGGGCTCGCGACCCCGTTGTGCACGACCTGCTTCAAGGTGATCTTCTCGTTGTTGGAGAAGCTGCTGCGCTCCTGCCCCCCGGAATCGAGCACCGCCGCCCCCTGCGGGGTCAAAAGCCCCGCCCAAAGCGGCATCCGGAGACAGGACACGGCGACCGCGCACGCAAGCCAACGTTTCATGTTACCGTTGATACGCATATTGTGGCACATAAACCGTCGAAATCACATAAGACATTGAGCACGCCCTACCTGACCACCGCCAGCTTCTTGACCACTCTCCCGCTCCGGCCGTCGACCCCCTTCACCTTCACCGAGAACAGGTACACCCCGCTCGCCACGCTCTCCCCGCGATCGTTCCTCAGCGTCCACGCCGCGTGATACACCCCGGGCGTAG
>JBAZKS010000019.1:0-78005 GCA_041650695.1 Elusimicrobiota bacterium | reverse complement strand
TCCTGCGGAGTGTGCGTCGGGAGCGGATGAGAGGAGGATGCTATAAATAAAGAAGAAAACGTATAAATGGACCTGCACGATATGAGTATGAATGGCCCATTTCCGCGAAGTATTACACGTTTGCGATTATCTTGCGACAATATTGCGAAATGCTATTTAGAAACCGGGAAACTTGACCGGTTTGGGTTCTTCAGGCGGGGGTGGAGGCGGAGATTTCACAGGCTCAGGCTTGTCTTGCCCCGGCCTGGGGACCGCGATGCGCTGGATAGGGCCCGCTGGAGTCTCGGGCGCGGGCGCGAGTATGCTGTAAAGATACGCGCCCAGGCACATGACCAACGCGAGCCAGAAGAGCCAGAGCAGGTAGTCCTTCAAGGTCCGCTTGGGGGGGACGCGCGACAGGGCCTCGGCCAGCTCCGCCTTGAGCGAGGCGACCTCGGCCTCCAGCTCGCGGACGCGCTCCTCGCTCATGAGGCCTCAGGGGTCTTGCGGTCCGGCAGGGTGAAATAGAACCGGCTGCCCTTGCCCGGCTCGGACTCGGCCGCGACCCTGCCGCCGTGCAGCTCTACGATGGTCTTGGCGATCGAGAGCCCGAGGCCGCTGCCGTCCGTCTTGAACGGGGTCTCGAGCCTCTCGAAGCGCGTAAATAGCCTCGCCATATCCTTGGCCGCGATGCCGATGCCCGTGTCCAGGACCGAGACCTCCACGGACCTGTCCCCCAGACGCTTGGCGCTGACCGTGACCTGCCCGCCCGGACGGGAGAATTTCATGGCGTTGCCCACCAGGTTGTTGAGCACCTGCTGCACGCGCTCCGGGTCCGCGATGACGCGCAGTTCGCCCTCCGGGAGCTCGAACGACAGGCGGAGCTCCGCCTCCCGCGCGCGGGGGCCGTGGAACAGGATGGTGTCGCGTATGAGCTCGGCCAGGTCCACGGCCTGAAGGGCGATGTCGAGCATCCCCCGTTCGATGCGCGCGCTCTCCAGGAGCTGGGCGATGAAGAGGTTCAGGCGCTTGGCGTTGAGTTCGATGTGCCCGATCTTCTCCCGCTCCCCCGCGCCCAAGCCCTCGGACTTGGCCAGGAGCCTGGCGAAGCTCTCGATGGCGCTCAGCGGGGATTTCAGGTCGTGCGTCACGGACTTGATGAACGCGGCCTTCATGGCGTCGAGCTCGCCGAGCTTCTCCCACATCCGGTTGAAGCGGCGGGTGAGCGAGCCCAACTCGTCGTCGTGTTCCACCGGGATGGCGCTCCGGGACTCGCCGGAGGCCACGCGGTCGATGGCGCGGCCGAGCTCGGCCACGGGCTTGAGGAAGCGGCCCGCCAGATGCGCGGACAGGGGCAGGCCGAGCAGGGCGACCAAAGCCACGATGGCGGCGGCGCTGCGCAGGCTGTCCTGGAGCGCGCGGCGCGCGCCCCGCTCCAGCAGGTCCTTGGAGAACACGAGCTCGACCGATATCTCCGACGCCGAGCCCTTGACGCCCAGTTTGGCCCGGCCCTGCCGGACGAGCGTCCTCTCTGCAGCCGGGGAGGGCTTGTCCGGGGGAGGCTTCACCTCGACCCAAGTCCCGTCCACGAGCGCCCTGGCCCGCAGAAGCTCCTCGCGCTCCCGGAGCAGGTCCGAGAGGTAGCTCGTCAGCATCAAGGGGTCCTGGGCCAGGAGCGATTCCTTGGCCATGCGGGCGGCGGCCTCGGTGATGAGCTGGGGCTTCTCCAGGTCCTGGACGCGCAGCTCCCGGAACTGGAGCCAGAGCAGGCTCGCGCACACCGCCGCGGCCGTGAGCAGCAGGCCCGCGAAGAACATCAAGGTGAGGCGTGTCCTGAGCCTCATGGCACGGGCCCGCCCATGGACGAACGCTCGTCCTCCATGCGCTTCAAGGCCTTCACCGCCTGCGAGTTGCCGGGGTCGAGCTCGACCATCTCGTTGAAGCTCTTGGACGCGGCGTCGACGTCCCCCTGGGAGTACGCTTCCAAGCCGAGCTTGTAGAGCCGCCGGAGCGCCAGCGCGTCCGGAGGAGGAGCGGGGACGCTCGCCGCCTCGGGCCGCGCCGGAGCCGGGGCTTGGGCCGCCTCCTCGATCATGTACTGCAGGGCCTCGCGCTCCTGCGGCCGGGCCTCGAGCGCGAGGGCCTGCTTCCAGACGGACGCGGCCGCCCTGCGCTTGCCCTGCAGGAACAGGGCGGAGCCCAGCCTAGAGAGGGCGGTCGGATGCTGGGGCCTGAGCACCAGCACGTCGCGGGAAAGGCGGACCACGGCCGACAGCCGCTTGGCCGCGAACGCCGCCTTGCAATCGTTGAGCTTGACCTCCAAAAGCGAGAGCCCCGTGCCCCAGGGGATGCGCTGCCCCTTCACGCGCGTGAACTCCTCGAGCTTGGCGAGAAGATCCTGGAGCTTGGGCGCCACGGGATTGAGGCTCAAGGCGTAGGAGACGCGGAGCACGGCGTGCGAGTCCCTGCCGTAGAGGAAGTCCAGTATCCCCTGGGCCAGGACGCGCGACCATTGCCCTTGGCCCGGGTCGAGGTCCGGGTAGAAGCCCTGCACGAGCTCCAGCCTCTTGCCCAGGTCCACTCCCTGCCAGGCGGACCGCTGCGCCACGAGGCGGCCGGCCAGCGCCTTGTACGCCTCGGCGTAGCGATGCCGGAGCACCGCGGACCGCACGTCCGGGGACGCGGGATCCTCCAGGGTCTGGGCCAACGGGGACTCCAGCTCGCGGCGCTCGTACACGCTGCCCCCGGAGAGGCTCTGGGACGCCTTCATGCGGTCGAACGTCCCCGCGAGGTCCGCCGTCTCGCGCTCCACCGGCGGCCGGGACGGGGCGAAGAACTGATCCATGCGCGAGGAGGACGCATCCTCGACGCACCGGCCGCTCAACGGGACAAGGAGGATCAGCGCGAATCTCAGCATGGGCAACTTTGTTATAATCGGACTATTCTACGATATTAGCTTCCCATCCATGACAAAACGGACCATCCTCATCGTTGACGACGACCCCGAGTTCCGCTGCCTGCTCCAGGAGATCGTGGGCTCCGGCGGCTACTCCACGCTGGAGGCCAAGGACGGGAACGAGGGCCTCTCGCTCGCCCGCAAGGCCAAGCCGGACATGATCCTGCTCGACATCGAGATGCCCGGGATGAACGGCTACGAGGTCTGCAAGGCCGTGCGCGCAGACCCCGCCATCGGCAGGACCCCGGTGCTCCTGGTGACCGTGCACTCCAAGCTCCCGGAGCTGGTCAAAGGGCTCAAGGCCGGAGCCAACGACCATCTCACCAAGCCCTTCGACCCGGAAGAAGTGCTCCTGCGCATCCACGGGGTGTTCAAGGCGGCCGGCACGGCCGGGAAAGACAACGCCCCGTGAAGAAGGTCGCGGTCGTCGACTCCGACGAGGAGTTCCTGGGCCGGGCGGAGTCGTGGCTCGGCGCAGCGGGCCACGCCCCCCTCCCCTGCCCGACCGCGGGCAAATTCCTCGACATGCTCTCAGGCCCTCCCCCGGACTTGGCCGTGCTCTGCCTGGAGCTTCCCGGGGTCAGCGGCTGGGAGCTCCTGCGCATCCTGCGCGGGCTGGCGGCCACGCGCCGCATGCCGCTCATCGCGGTCTCCGAGGAGTTCCGCGAGCCCGAGCACGTGGTCCGCGCCCTGGGCCTGGGCGCCGACGAATTCCTGGCTAAACCCGTGCAAGGAGAGGTCTTCTTGGCCCAGGTGGCCGCGCTCCTGCGCCGCGGCGCCGTCGCCGCTCCCGCCCCCGCGGGGCCCGGCCCGTACGACTCCCCCTCCGGAGAGCTCCTCGGCGTGGGGACGATCGTCGTGGACCTGGCCGGGCACCAGGCGAGCGTGGACGGCAAGGCGGTGCACCTCACGCCCCTGGAGTTCGACCTGCTCGTGCATTTCATCCGCAACACCAACCGCGTGCTCACGCGCGGCATCATCCTGCAGCACGTCTGGAAGTCCGAGCCGTCCCAGTCCACGCGCACGGTGGACAAGCGCGTGGAGTCCCTGCGCCGGAAGCTCGGCCGCTCCGGAGAGCTCATACAGACCGTGAGCGGGGTCGGCTACTGCCTGCGGGCTTGATGCCCGCTCTTCCCCGCACCTTCGCCGCGTTCCGCCACCGCAACTACCGCCTCTGGTTCGCGGGCCAGGTGGTCTCGCTCATGGGCACCTGGATGCAGACCACGGCGCAGGGCTACCTGATTTACGATCTCACGCGCTCGCCCGCGTTCCTGGGCTACGTCGGGTTCGCGGCCGGGGCTCCCTCCTGGCTCTTCATGCTCTACGGGGGCGTGGCCGCGGACCGCTTCTCCAAGCGGAGCCTGCTCATCGTCACCCAGGCCGTCATGATGCTCCTCGCCTTCGCCCTGGCCGGCCTCGCGTTCATGGGCTGGGTGAGGCCCTGGCACGTCGTGGCCCTCTCGCTCCTCACCGGGGTGGCCATGGCTTTCGACGCCCCGGCGCGGCAGTCGTTCGTGCTCGATATGGTCGGCCGCGAGGACCTGACCAACGCGATCGCGCTCAACTCCGGCATGTTCAACCTGGCCCTGGCCGTGGGGCCCGCCGCGGCCGGCCTCGCGTACGCGGCCTTCGGCCCGGCCTGGTGCTTCCTGATCAACGGGATATCCTTCCTTGCGATCATCGCGGCGCTGGCGCTCATGGACCTTCCCAAAGCCGAACCCGCTCCTCCGACGCCCCTGCTCGAGGACCTCAAGGAAGGAGTGCATTTCACTCTGGACCATCCCATGATACGCTCGCTCATCCTCCTCATCGGCGCGAGCACGCTCTTCGGCTTCGCCATCGTGACCCTCATGCCGGCTTGGGCCGTGGAGGTGCTGGGCGGGGACGCGAAGACGAACGGATTCCTTCTCTCCGCCCGCGGCATCGGGGCGCTGGCGGGCTCGCTCATCGTGGCCTCGGTGGGCCAGCGCTTCCGAGGCAGGCTGCTGGCTTGGGGCGCTTTTTCCTTCCCGGTGCTCATCCTGCTCTTCAGCTGGCAGCGCAGCCTGACGCCGGCTCTTCTGCTCGTGGCCTTGACCGGGACCGCGCTCATCCTGACGTTCAACGTTGCCAATGCCTTGGTCCAGACCGCGGCTCCGGATCGCCTGCGCGGCCGCGTCATGGGCGTCTACAGCCTGGTGTTCTTCGGCTTGGCTCCCCTGGGAGCCTTGTGGATAGGACCCGCGGCCGAGGCGCTCGGAGAGCCGTGGGCGGTGCGCGTTGCAGGGCTCCTCTCCCTGGCCGCGGCCGCGGTCCTGTTCGCGCGCGCGCCGAAGTTGTGGAGCCAGGAGTAGCGGATACAGTATAATCCCCCTGCTGTTCAGTACGGAGAGGTGCGCACCGCGGCCTCCGGCCGGGTGCAAACCGTATCCAGTTGAAACGGAGAGGTGCGTGAGCGGTTGAAACGGCACGCCTGGAGAGCGTGTAGGCCGCAAGGCCTCGCGGGTTCGAATCCCGCCCTCTCCGCACTTTGTCTCCTCTTTATCGCCGCGGTCGTCACGGCGCTCCTCTTCCCAGTCCTCTTTTCTGACAAGGCCCTGGTCCCGGCGGACACCGCCTTCCTCTTCCCCCCGTGGCGGAGCCCGGGCGCGCCCAAGCCGTCGAACCCCCTGGGGGTCGACGTGTTCCTCAGCTTCGCCCCGGCCCGGCACTTCATGCACCAGGAGTTGACGCAGGGCCGGCTCCCCCTCTGGAACCCGCTCATCCTGTGCGGGGTCCCGTTCCTCGCGTCCATGCAGACCGCGGTCCTCTTCCCCATCAACCTCCTCCTGAGCCCCATCGACCCCTTCCGCGCCAGCGGCCTGGCCGCGTTCCTCAAGCTCTTTTTGGCGGGCGGGTTCATGTTCCTCTACCTGCGCGGGCTCGGGGCTTCCAGGGCCGCGTCCACGCTCTCGGGCGTGAGCTTCGCGCTCTCGGGCTTCATGGTCTGCTGGCTCGGCCACCCGCACGCCAACAGCGCCCTATGGCTGCCGCTCAGCCTCCATCTTCTGGAAAAAGGGCTCAAGGGACCACGGGTCTGGGCCGTCTTCGCCGTCGCCTACGCCTTCATCATCCTCGGGGGGCACCCGCCCACCATCGTGCACGCGAGCCTCTTCCTCCTCCTATACGGCGTCTTCAAGACGCGCGAGCGGCCGCTCCTGCTCCTGTCGTCTTTGCTCATGGGGGCCCTGCTGGCGGCGCCGCAGCTCCTGCCCTTCCTCGAATACGCGAGGCACAGCTCCATGGCCGAAGCCTCGGCAGGCCTCGCCCGAGCCTCCACCCGGCTCGAATGGACCTCCCTTCTCAGCTGGGTCCTGCCTTCTTGGCCCGGCGCGTTCGCGGATAATTTCAACGAGCGCACGGGCTACGTCGGGCTCCTCCCCCTGGCGCTCGCACTTTTCTCCTTTCCATCAAAGGAGAAAAGTGCCAGGTTCCACGCCGTCGCGGCGGTGCTGGCGCTCGCTGCCGTTTACGGCCTGTTCCCCTGGCCGCAGATATTCGGCTCCCTGCCGGTCCTGCGCGACATCAATCCCACGAGGCTGCTCCTCGTGGCGGACCTGTCCTTCTGCGTCCTCGCCGGGCTGGCCTTCGACCGGTTCAAGCTGCCGCGCCTGCTGATCCTCCTGGCCGCCGCGGACCTCCTTCATTTCGCCTACGGCCGCAACCCGGCCGTTCCCAGGGAGCAGTACTACCCCGAGACCCCGGCCCTCACCAGGCTCAGGCTGGAGTCTCAAGGCAGCAGGGTCCTCGGCCTGAAAGGGGCGCTCCCGCCCAACACGGGCATGATGTTCGGCCTGCAGGATGTCCGCGGCGTGGATTTCATGTCCCTGCGGAGCTACGAGGAGCTCATCAACGGGTCCGTGGGCAGACACAGCTTCTATTTCTATTCAGCCGCCTTGGAGCTGCCCAAGGCCCTCCCCCTCCTCGATGTGAGCCACATCCTCCTGGAAGACAGAGTCGTCGTCCGGAAGCCTCCCGCAAGAGCCTTGGCCGTGTTCTCGCACGAGGTGATCTTTGACCCGCAAGCCAGGCTCGACAGGCTCCTGGCACCGGACTTCGACCCCGCGAAGGCCGTTGTCTTCGAAGAGGATCCGGGATCGGCGTCCGCTGCGGGCACGGTTCCGCTTCCCGCTGTCCCTGGAGCATATGAGGCTCCAGGGGCTGCAGGCTCGGGCGAAGTCCGGGTCGTGCGCTACGCGTCGGACGAGGTCGTCGTGAGCGCGGATATGTCCGTTCCCGGCTGGCTCGTCCTCTTCGATTCGTATTACCCCGGCTGGAAGGCGCGGGTGAACGGGAAGCGGGCCAGGGTCCTGCGCGCGGACCACTGCTTCCGCGCCGTGGCTCTGCCGGCCGGGACCTCCACGGTCCGCTTCGCCTACCGCCCCGCCTCCTTCCTCATCGGCACGCTCCTGGCCGCCGCAGCTTTGGCGTGCGTCGGTTTTGTATGCTTGAAGCGGGCATGAGCAGGACCTCCTCGATCGTGGTGGGCCTCGTCGTCTTCCTCCTCTATCTATCCTACCCCTCGCGCTTCCACAACTTCGACGGGGTGGCCTGCGCCATCGCGGTGGAGCTGGGCGAGCCCAGGTACCTGGTCCACGGCAACCACCTCGTCTACGGTCTGGCCGGCTGGGCCTTCCACGGCCTGCTGAACAGCGTCGGCATCCGCCTGAGCGCGCTCTGGGCCCTGCAGGTGCTGGACTCGCTCGCCGGCGCCGCGGCGGTCGGCGTGTTCCACGCGACGCTCCTGGCGGCCGGGCTCGTCCCTGGCGCGGCGCTTTTGGCCGCGGCAGGTCTCGCGCTGTCCTTCGGCTTCTGGTTCTGGAGCCTGGAGGCGCAGGTCTACGCGCTCGGAGCGCTATTGCTCGCGCTCTCTCTGCGCGAGATGCTCCGGGAGCGGCCCTCGCCCTACAGGCTCGCCCTTTGGCACGGGCTCTCCATGCTCAGCCACGGCGCGAACGTCCTGCTCGCCCCGGTCGTGGTCGCGAACCTCTGGAGGGCGCACGAGGACAAGCGCCGGGCCACGAGCCTCTATCTGGTGTCCGCGGCGGCGCTCGTGATCGTCTCCTACGGAGCCGCCGTCGTCTGGCTCGTCCGGCCGAGGAGCCTGGAGGAGCTGCGCGTCTGGCTTTTGGGCAGCGCGGCGCTCACGGCGGACCGCTCGTTCTCATGGCACGGGACGCGATTCCTCGAAAGCCTGCCCGTCTGGCTGGGCATGAGCCTCAAGACGCTCTCGCCGGCCCCCTGGCTGGGCTGGGTGCCCTGGGCCTGCGGGCTTTGGGCCTTGTTCAAGCGCCCCGAGGCCCGGCTGCGCCTGGTGCTCAGCGCCTGGCTCTGGCTCGGCTGCTACGCCCTGCTCTTCACGCGGTGGGAGCCGTTCACCATGGCCTACCGGATGAGCGACATGCTGCCGCTGTGGCTCCTGGCCGGAGTGTTCGCCGAGCGGATATGGAGTTCGCGCCACGGCAAGGCCGCGTGCCTGGTCTTCGCCCTGCTGCTCGGCGCGGTCAACTTCGGCGCGGGCATCCTTCCCGCGAGCCGGGCGCAAGGGAATGTCCCGCTGCAGCGGGCGCTCTGGATACGGGACTCCACCCCGGAGGACGCGTGGGTGGCGTCTTACGGGATCTTCGACGTCTACATCCCCTATTTCGCGCACCGCCGCCCGCTGAACCTGCGCTACTTCAAGGGCCGTCGCGAAGCCCTGGCCGGCCGCCTCTGGGAGATCCTGGAGAGCGGCAGTCCGGTGTTCGTGACCTCCTCGGTCCTGCGCGAAGCCGACACCAGCCCCTCGCTGCTCAACCTGAGCGAGGTCTCGCGCAGACACGGAGACGTTTTGTACCGGATACAGGGACTCGCCGAATAGCAGAACGCGAGGGGTGACGGCTTGGGGTGTCGGATGCCCCGGGTGCGCGCACAAGCGCGCAGAGGGGCATGGGGCCCCAAGCCGGCAGGACCCCGAGGCGCTAATTGAACGGGAACCCGAACGGCAGGACGTAGAACAAGTCGACGGCCGCGCCCACGCTGAGGAACGGGCCGAAGGGGATGGGGTCCTGGCGGCGGACCTTGCGCCGCGCCAACAGGACCACCCCGTAGGCGGCGCCCACGAAGGACCCGATGAGCAGGCAGTCGAACGCGCCGAGCACCCCGGTCCAGGCCCCGACCGCGGCCAGCAGCTTGATGTCTCCGCCGCCCATGGCTTCCTTCTTGAACAGGCGCTCCCCGAATTCGGCCACGGCCCAACACAAGGCGAAGCCGAAGGCGGCGCCGGCCGCGCAATGCAGGAGCCGCCAGCCCCAGGCGTCTCCCAGGATGGGGTTGAACGGGCTCGCGACCAAGCCGGCGGCCAGCAGGCCCAAGGAGAGGCTGTCCGGGATGAGGAAGGTCTCCCAGTCGATGAGCGCGACTGCCGCGAGCACGGCCGCGGCTCCGCTGGACAGCACGATCCAAGAGGAGTCCGGACGCCAGCGCCACCATAGGCCCAGGACCATCGCGCCCATGAGGGCTTCCGCCAGGGGATACCGCCAGGAGATGCGTCCGCGGCAGCCGCGGCAGCGGCCGCGCAGGAGCACGAAGCTCACAAGGGGCACGTTGTCATAGAACGCCACGGGCTTGCCGCAGCGCGGGCAATGCGACGCCGGCCTCCAGAGCGATTCGCCCTTGGGAAGGCGGTACGCCAGCACGTTCACGAAGCTCCCGAGGCTCAGGCCCCAGAAGGCCCAGAACGCCGGGACGATGCACTCCCCCATCCCCTCTCCCCGAAACAAGCGAGGCTCCCGGCGCAAAGCCGGGAGCCCCGTTGTCGTCCGTAGTCAGATCAATACTCTGACCAGTTCTTGCTCTTCGTGTCCGTATGGGTGCACTTGGTCCAGATGGTCCCGAGCGCATCCGAGGTGCTGACGTTGTTGTAGCCCCAGCCGCTGCCGTCCACGGTCTGCGAACTCGTCAGCGAGACGGCGTTGCTGTCCGTGTGGTACGGCGGCATCTTTGCCGTGGGAATCGCCCGCAGGTACTTCTGGTTGAGCGTGAGCGCTCCGGGGTCATCCGGATACTGGCCTTCCATGTCCCCGTAGTAGATGCTCAGCGCGCTGCGGACTGCTCCGAGGTTACCCCGCGTCGCACCTTCGTTCGACTTACGGATCAGGTCAGCGAACTTGGGTATGGCGATTGCCGCCAATATACCAATGATAGCCACCACGATCATCAGCTCGATGAGCGTGAAGCCCTTATTCGCCTTCCCGTTCTTCTTGTTCAGCATGTCTTTACGTCCTCCTTTGTGCCGATATGATGGATCAAGGAGTAATTCTTTCGATTTCGGCACTGATGGCGCGGACACGCTGAATGATAGCACTGCGTGATAGTTTATCCCCTGCGCCGGGTCGATGTCAAGAAGATTGTGGTCACAGCACCTCGTAGACCACGCTGCCTTCCCGCGCGTTCCCGTACACCGGCCTGAAGCCCGGTCCCGCGAGCTCCCGCGCGGCTCCGTTGAGCGCCCTCGTCCAATGGAAGGACTCCCCGAGCGTGGACCCGAGGTCGAGCCCGTTCTGCCAGAGCACGTAGCGGACCCTGCGCGCGGACAGCCTCCGGGCGAGCGGCCCGTCATCTCCGGCGAGCGGCAAAGGCACGGTCGGCCTCCCTGTATAGAGGGCGTCCCTGCAGAAGAAGGCGGAGGAGAACATGGCCGCGGGGTCCGTCCGCTCCCGGATCCAGGAATAGGTCTCTTGCAGTTCCGGGACGCTCCTCTCGCGAGTGCCGGAGAGCAGCCATCGGGCCTGCCCCGGGAAGGGGACCAGGGCCAGGGCGGCCAACAAGCCCGCCCGCAGGCTCTCGGGCCGGACGACCGCGCGCAGAGCCTCGCAGAACCCCCAGAGGAGGAACGGCAGCAGGGTGACCAGATACCGCTCATACCAGTACGGCCAGAACGCGTGCATCCCGATCCAGCAAAGGACATACACCGAGACCGGCTCGAGCCTCCGCTCCCGCCGGAAAGCAACGACCATGCCGGCCAAAGACACGGCGGCGAAAAGCGCCCCGGCCAGGAGCGGGGCGAGGCCGTCGGGCGCGGGCCAAGGGAGCAATGTCTGTCCCAGGAGCAGGGCCGCCTCCCGCAGATTGTCCGACCCGCCCCCCCATGTCGGGGAAGCCAAGGCCAGTTCCTTGAACTCCGCGAGCCTGTCTCCGGCCGAGGCCACCCACGCCTTCCAGGCTAGGACGCAGCCGAGTGAAAGAACGACGGAGACTCCCAGGTCTCGCCATCGCCTCTTCACGGCATGCGCAGCCCAGGTCGCCGGGAACAAAGGACCCGCGCCGGGCCGGATGAGCCAGGCGAAGCCCAGGGCGAGGCCGCTCCACGCCCCTTTCAAGGGCCTATCGAGAGCCAGGAGCAGGCCCAAGGCCGTCGCGAGGAAGGGGACCTCGCTCATGACCACGCCGGAACGGGAGAGGACCAGGGGGTTCAGGCCGAAGGCCGCGGCCCCGGCCATGGCGGGCCACGGCCCCGCGCGCCGCCGCAGCCACAGCCAGACCAGGACGTCGCACAGGACGAGCCAGGCCCAGGACCACAGCTCATAGCCGAGGTTCGAGTCTCCCGAGAGCGCCGCGGCCGGCGCGAGGAGCAATGGCCAGCCGGGGGTGACGAAGGTCAGGGGAGGGTCCGCAGGCAATATCCCGAGCGAATACCGTCCGTTCAGGAGCCCGCGCGCAGCGAGCACGTACTGCGCGTCGTCATGCTCCTCGCCCAGGTAATGGCCGGGGACGCAGAAGAGCTGGAGCAAGGCCACGAGGACGAGGACCACGGCGGGGAATAAAAAATGCGCAGGGGGGGATTTGAACCCCCAAGGCCTTTCGACCACACGGTCCTGAGCCGTGCGCGTCTGCCAGTTCCGCCACCTGCGCATATGTCTTCAGCGAGCGAAGCTCGCTGAACTTATAATGCTACAATCCTATTTTACAGTTTTCCTTCATATTCGGTCAAACCATGTCCGGCGAAGCGAAAAAACCCGAGAAGCTCCTGGTCGCGAGCAATCGCAAGGCCCGTCATGACTACGAGATCCTGGAGGTGCTCGAAGCGGGCCTCTCCTTGAAAGGCCCGGAGGTGAAGTCCGTGCGCGAGCGCAGCGTGCGCCTGGAAGGCAGCTTCGCCCGAGTCGAGAACGGCCAGCTCGTCGTCCACAACCTCCACATCTCGCCCTACAAGCACAACACCCTCGAGGAGATCGCGCCGGACCGCGACCGCAGGCTCCTCATGCACCGTCGAGAGATCGCGAAGCTCCGGAGCCAGCAGGAGATCAAGGGCCTGGCCCTCGTCCCCCTGGAGCTCTACTTCCTCCGCGGCTGGGCCAAGGTGGCCCTGGCCGTGGCCAAGGGCCGGCGCGGCCCCGACAAGAGGCAGGCCATCAAGGAGCGCGAGAGCGAGCGCGAGCTCCGCAAGTCCTTCAAGGGGAAGTTCTAGCTTTGAAGCGCCTCGGGCTCGCGCTCCTCGTGGCCGTGCTCTACGCCGGCACGCTGGCCTCGCGCGAGCTCATCCGCGACGACAGGCCGCTCATCGTGGAGAACGCGCTGCTGCGCTCCTGGCGCTCCCTGCCGAGGCTGCTCACGACCGGCTATTGGGACCAGGCTCAAGGTCCCGGAGCCCGGGTGCAGGAGTACAGACCCGCCCTGTCCTTGCTGAACTTCGCCGTCTTCCAGGCGGCGGGCGAAGCCCCCTGGACGCACCACCTCGTCAACCTGCTCCTGCACGCGGCGGTCTGCCTCCTGCTCTTCGAACTCCTCTCGCGCTCCGCGGGTGAGAAGGCCGCCTTCTGCGCCGCCGCCCTGTTCGCCTGCCTGCCTATCCACTGCGAGGCCGTCGGCTACGTGTCCGGCCGATCCGAGCCCCTGTGCGCGCTCTTCATGCTCGCGGCTTGGCTGTGCGCGGACAGCGGGAAGAGCCCCTGGGCGCTCGTCCTCTACGCTCTGGCGATGCTGAGCAAGGAGCAGGGGATCCTGTTCCCCCTGCTCGTGATCGGATGGGACCGCGTCCAAGGGCGGAGGAGGCTCCCCCTCTACATCGGCCTGGGACTGTGCTCCATCGCCTATCTCCTGCTGCGTTCGACCGTGCTGGAGCACTCCTGGCGCGTCGGCGTCCCGTACTTCGGCCAAGCGACCTTCCCGGTCCGCCTGCTCACCATGGCGCGGTTCACGGTCGAGCGCTATCTCATCCCGCTCGCCACCGGACTGAACATGGGCTTCAACTTCGAGAGGCCCTTCATCCCGGACTCCGGCCTCGGGGACGTGCGGGCTTGGCTCTGCCTGGCCGCCCTGCTGGCAGCCGCCCTTGGGTCGCTGCGGCGGCCCTGGGTCCTGGCCGCCTTCCTCTGGTGGCTCCCGGTATCCAACCTCATAGTCCCTCTCGATGAGCTCGGCGCCCCGCGCTTCATGTACTTCCCCGCCGCCGCGCTCTGCGCCGCGACTGCGCCCGCTCTGGCGCGCGTCCCTCCCGCCGCGTTCGCCGCGCTGCTGCTCTGGTACGGCGGCTGGACCGTGCATACGAACCGGCTGTGGCGGGACTCGTGCACGTATAACGCCGAGGTCCGCGCGCGCAACCCCCACGCCCATGTGCTGCCGGCCCTGGCCGTCTGCAGACTCCGGCAGGGAGACGCGGCCGGCGCCGAGGCCCTATTGCGCGAGGCGATCGCCCAGGACCCGTCGGATGTGGTGGCGCATTACGATCTCGGACGCCTCCTTTTCGAGAAAGGAGACCTCCGCCAGGCCGAGGCGTCGTTCCTGAGAGCCTCTCCGAACGACGCGGACGTGCGCGTCTTCCGCTCCCTCATCGCGGAGCGCGAGGGCCGTCCGGCTCAAGCGCAGAAGCATCTGGAGGCCGCGCTCTCGACGCGGCCCTGGGATTGCCGCGCCCGGTTCAATCACGGCCGGCTGCTGTGGGGCTCCGGCCGCCGCGAAGCGGCGGAGCGGGACTTCAGGGAATTCCTCAGACTCTGTCCGTCCGACGAAGATTCCGGAGCGGTGCGGGAGCTCCTCAGAAACGGATCCCGCACCCGCAGCTGAACCCGCTCTGCTCGCTCACGAGCATGTAGGCTCCGTGCAGGTAGAGGTATTTCAGCGGCCGAAGAGAGACTCCCGCCGTGAACCGGGAGCCCAACGCGGCCTCGGACTCGCCTTCCAGCGAAGCGTCCCGGACCGGCACGGTGCGCACCACGACCCGTGTCCTGTCCACCCCGGCGCCGGAGTAGATGGTCACCCCCTTCACCATGATCGACGCGATGAGGTCCCCTCCGAAATGCGAGGCCGAGAAATAGCGGTGAGCCAGGGAATGAGCCGACGCCGCGATGAGGAACTGCGGCTTGAGCGGCTTGTCCGCGGTCTTGGTGAGCCCGTAGCGCAGCCCGCCGCCCGCGATGGTGAGGCCCTGATAGCTGATGCCGCGGATGTAGCCGTCGAGCCTCAATGGCAGCCCGATCTCAGCCTGCACCCAGGGAAGCCCATAGGCCTTGACCCCCCTGTCGCGCAGGACCTTGTCGCGCGCGTCCGGCAGGAGCACCATGCCCCCGCGCACGCCCACATCGAACCCGGAGAAGCCGAGAGGGCGGCCGTTATGGAAAGTGGACGCACCCATGAGCGCGCCGAGGTCCCTGGCGAAGGGCTTGAGCGAATCCCTGTTCACATAAGCCCGGAATCCACCGAACTGGTCTCCGGCCAGGGAAACGGCAGGGAAGAACAGGACCCATAAAAAACCCAGCAACCAATGTCTCATCTTCACAAGCCGCTCCACATATCCACAGGGTTGTGCCCAGTGTCCACAGGCATATGTTAACAAACGATGACCGCTCAGGGACATATTTTTTCGTACGCCAGCCTCAACCCCTGCAGGGTGAGGTCCGGGGACACGGCATCGAACTCCAGCTCCCTTGAGAACATGCCGGCCAAGCCGCCGGTGGCGATGAGCTTGGGCCTGCACCCCATCTCCTGAACGGTGCCGGCGAGCACCCGCTCGATCATGCCCACGTACCCGTAGTAGAGCCCGGCCTGGATGCACTCCTTGGTGTCCTTCCCGATGACGCGCCTGGGACGAGCCACCTCGATGAGGGGCAGCTTGGCCGTGTGCAGCGCCAAGGCTTGGGATGCCAGGTGCGGACCCGGCAGGATGGCTCCGCCCAGGTAATCCCCGGAACGGGAAACGCAATCGAACGTGGTGGCTGTCCCGAAATCGACGACCACCGCCGGAGCGCCGAAGAGCTCGCGGGCCGCGAGGGCGTTGAGCACGCGGTCCGCGCCCACCTCCTTCGGGGTCCTGACCCGGAGCTTGAGCCCCAAGGGGCTCGAGGGCGTGATCGCCAGAGCCTTCACGCCGAAAAGCTTCCGCGAGAGCCTCTCGAAGACCCGGTCCAAGCGGGGCACCACGCTCCCATAGACGACCGCGCCGACCTCGAGGCGGCGGAGTGCCGCCGAGTAGGATGAGGGATACGCGGCGGTAACGAGCCGGAAGACCTTCACCAGCCGCTCGCCCCGAAACACCCCGGCCGTGACGTTGGTGTTCCCGACGTCCAAGGCCAGAAGGACGGGGCTAGAGCGGGATGTTCCCATGCCTCTTGGGGATCCGTTCCACCTTCTTGTTCCTCAGGAACTCGAAGGCCCGGATGACCTTCTGCCGGGTGATCTTCCCCTCGATGACCTCGTCGATGTAGCCCCGCTGCGCCGCCAGATAGGGGTTGGCGAAGCGCTTGATGTACTCCGTGGTGAGCTCCTCCCGGCGCGCCTTGGGATCCGCGCTGGCCTGGATCTCGTGCGCGTAGAGCATGTCCACCGCGGCGTGCGGGCCCATCACCGCGATCTCCGCGCACGGCCAGGCGAAATTCATGTCTCCCCGCACATGCTTGGAGCCCATCACGTCGTAGCCGCCGCCGTAGGCCTTCTTAAGGACCACGGTGACCTTGGGGACCGTCGCCTGGCAGTAGGCGTACACGAGCTTGGCTCCCCTGCGGATGACCCCGTTGTGCTCCTCCTCGACCCCCGGCCAGTAGCCCGGGACGTCCACGAGGCTCAGCAGCGGGATGCCGAAGGCGTCGCAGAAGCGCACGAAGCGCGCGCCCTTCTCGGAGGCCGCTCCGTCGAGCGCGCCCGAGCGGACCAGGGGATTGTTGGCCACCACCCCCACCGAGGCCCCGGCGAGGCGGATGAAGCCGCAGACCATGTTCCTCGCGAAAGCGCGGTGCACCTCCAGGAGGCGGCCCTCGTCGGCGATCTCCCGGATCACGTCGTGCATGCTGTAGGGGGTGTGCGAGTCCAGGTGCGCGATCTTGTCGAGCAGGGCCGATTCGCGCTTGGAGTCGTCCTGCGTGGACTTCTGCGCCGCGCCCTCGCCGAAGTTCTGGGGCAGGTACTCCAGGAGCTCCCGTATCTGCCGGAAGCAGTCCTGCTCCGAGTTGGCCGTGAAATGGCACACCCCGGAGCGCGTGCCGTGCGCGTCCGTCCCGCCGAGCCTCTCGAAGTCCGTCACCTCCCCGGTCTCCTCCTGGATGACCTGGGGCCCCGTGATGAACATGTGGCTGGTGCCCTCCACCATGAAGACGAAGTCCGTGATCGCGGGCGAGTAGACCGCCCCTCCGGCGCAGGGCCCGAGGATGGCCGAGATCTGCGGGACGCGGCCCGAGGCCTTCACGTTCCTGTAGAAGATCTCGGCGTAGCCGCCGAGCGCGTCCACGCCCTCCTGGATGCGGGCCCCCCCCGAATCGAAGAGCCCGATGACGGGCACGCCGCTCTGGAGCGCCAGGTCCAGGACCTTGCAGATCTTCTCGGCGTGCGCCTGGCCGAGCGTGCCGCCCAGCACGGTGAAGTCCTGGCTGAACACGCACACGTCCCGGCCGTTCACGCGCCCGGTGCCGGTGACCACCCCGTCCGCGGGCAGATAGCGGTCCTTCAGGCCGAACTCGCGGCAGCGGCTCTCGCGCAGGATGTCGAGTTCCTGGAAGCTGTCCTCGTCCAGGAGGAGCGCCAAGCGCTCGCGCGCGAGGAGCTTGCCCGCCTTCCTCTGGGCCTCGACCTTCTGGGCGCCCCCCCCGGCCTGCACCTGCTGGATGCGCTTGAGCAGGTCCGCGGTCTTGTCGCTGACGACCTTCGCGCCCTCACCACGCTTTCTGATGCTCATGACCTCACTCCTCTCCGTGCTCGACGAGCTCGATGAGCACCCCTCCCGCATGCTTGGGGTGCAGGAAACACACCTTGTGGCCCTTGGCCCCGGCTCGGGGGCGTTCCTCCATCGGCGCCTTGCCCATGGCGCGCAGGCGCTGCATGGAGGCCTCGATGTCGTCCACCCGGAGCGCGAGATGATGCAGGCCCGGCCCCTTCGACCCCAGGAACTTCGCCACGGCCCCGTCGGGAGACGTGGGAGCCAGCAGCTCGACGCACGTCCCGTCTCCCGAGCTCCCGCGCAGGAAGGCCACGCGGACCTTCTGGGCGGCGACCTCCTCGGAGTGGGTCAGTGCCAGGCCCAAGGCGTCTCGATAGACCTTCAGGGCCTCCTCGAGGTCCGGGACGGCGATGGCGATGTGGTCCAGTCTCATGGTCTTCCCCTGATCAGCTTCTTCCCCAGCGTCACCGGGTCCGTTTCCCGGTCCAAAAGCATCTCGATGTGCCGGCCCTCGATGCGCCCCACCGCGTCCCGGTACACCCTCCGGGAGATGAGCAAGGAAAGCTCCCGTCTCACCTGCCTCGCCGAGCGCGCGCGGCCCTCGGGACCCCCGCGCAGGTGGGCCCGGTGCTCGTCGAGGGCCAGCAGGAACTCCTCCATGCCCTGCCCCTTCAGGGCCGAGACGCCGAGGACCTTCGGGATCCAGCCGCGCCGCTCCTGCGGTCCCAAGGAGAGCGCCTCGCGCAGCGCGGCCACGGCCTTCCCGGCGTCCGGCAGGTCCGCCTTGTTGACGCCGAAGAGGTCCGCCACCTCCATGACTCCCGCCTTCATCGCCTGGAACTCGTCGCCGCCGTAGGGGGCCGTGACGTAGACGACCGTGTCGGCCACGTCGGCGATGTCCACCTCGTCCTGCCCGGTGCCGACCGTCTCGATGAGGATGCGGTCCGCGCCGGTGGCCTCCAGGACGTGGACGGCGCCGTAGATGGTCGCGTTCAGGCCTCCCATCATCCCTCGCGATGCGAGGGACCGGATGAACACCCCCTCGTCGGTGGCGTGCTCCTGGAACCTCAGCCGGTCGCCGAGGAAGGCTCCTCCGCTGTACGGGCTCGACGGATCCACGGCCAGGACCCCGACCCGCTCGCCCGTCTTGCGCAGCCCCGAGATGAGCCGGTTCACCAGACTCGATTTCCCGCTTCCGGGGGGTCCGCAGAGGCCGATCTTGTGGGCCCGCCCCTGGCGCCGGAAGAGCCCCGCCACCAGGGCCTCGTGCCCCTCCCCCTCGTCCGTGACGAGGCTCAGCGCGCGGGAGACTGAAAGCAGGTCCCTGGCGACGACCCCTTCGATGAGTTCCCTCGCCCGCCTACTTCCCGGCATTCGGGCCGAGACGCTCGCGGAGGTATCCGACGATCATGTCGGTCGGCGTTCCGGGGCCGAAGACCTCGTCGATGCCCTTCTTCTTTAGCACGGGGATGTCCTCGTCCGGGATGACGCCCCCCCCGAAGACCAGCACGTCCTTCATGCCGCCCTTGCGCAGGAGCTCGACCACTCGCGGGAACAGGGTCAGGTGCGCCCCGGAGAGCAGCGAGAGCCCGACCGCGCGCACGCCCTCCTGGATGGCGGTCCTGGCGATCATCTCCGGCGTCTGCCGGATGCCCGTGTAGATGACCTCGAACCCGGCGTCGCGCAGCGAGCGCACGACCACCTTGGCCCCGCGGTCGTGTCCGTCGAGGCCCGGCTTGGCGATGAGGATGCGCAGAGAAACAGGCATAAAGGCCTCCTACCAGACTCCCTGCCCGGACTGGAGCAGCTCGCAGACCGCGTCCGCGATCTGCGGGTCGAACGCGGCCCCCTTGCCGGCCTTGACGTCCTGCACGGCGCGCTTGACGAGCTCGTCTCCCGAGAGCCCGCTCGACATGCGGAGTTCCTCGAGAGACTCGACGACCCCCAGGATGCGGGCCCCGAGAGGGATCTCATCTCCCTTGAGCTTGGAGGGATATCCCGTCCCGTCGAAGCGTTCGTGGTGGTGCCAGACCGCAGGCAGGGCGCCCTCGAGCATCTTGATGCCCTCGAGCATCTTCATCGAGAGGAGGGGATGCTGCTCGTCGACCGGGGTCATGATGCCGACGTCGGCCAGGATCTTCGGGTTCTTGAACCCAACGTAGCCGATGTCGTGCAGGAGCCCTGCGTAGTACATCATCCGGTACTCGTAGTCGTCCCCGCCCAAAAGCTTGACCAGCGCGCACGAGAGCCTCGCCGCGCGGTTGGGGTGGCCCAGCATGCCGGGCTTGGAGATCTCGATCATACCCACCAGGAGCTCGAGCACGTGCGAGAAGAAGTTCTTCTGCTCCTGGATGATGCGGGTGTTCGTGATGGCCACCGACGCCAGGTTCGCGAGCGCGGTCAGCAGATTGATGTGCTCCGGGGTGTAGATGCCGCTGCGCTTGTTGAGGACCTCGACGACGCCCACGAGCTCGCCCCGGAAGAACATGGGCACGCACAGCAGAGAACGCGTCACGAACCCGGAGGCCTTGTCGAACTGGCCCGCGAAGCGGGGGTCGGTGCGGGTGTCGTTGACCACCTCGGGCTTGCCGTGCTGGGCGACCCAGCCCGCGATGCCCTTGCCGATGGGCACCGTCATCTTCTTGAGCTTCGCGCCCGCGGAGCCTCCCGCGATCTTGAAGAAGAGGTTCTTCTTGTCGTCCGTCACGAGCATGATGGAGCTCGCCTCCGAGTCCAGGAGCCGCTCCGCCGCCACGCCGATCTTCTCCAGGAGGTAGTCCAGGTCCGGGGTGGAGTTGAGCGATCCCGCGATGGAGAAGAGCTCGAGCGCCAGGGACGTATCCATCACCGGCCCCCCCTCTGCGGTCTGCGTCTTCGGTTCGGCACCCATGGCTATTTCTTCTCCTCGTCTTTCTCCTGCCCGCCGAGCACCTCGCGCACCGTGGTCCAGCCCATCTTCACCTTCTCGAGCCCGTCGCCCATGATGGTGCGCATGCCCTCCCTCATGGCGATCTCCGCGATGGCCCCGGCCGAGATGTCCGTGACGCAGGTCTTCCGGATAGCGTCGGACATGATGAGCAGCTCATGGAACCCCACGCGGCCCTTGAACCCCGTGCCCTTGCAGGTGTCGCAGCCCTCTCCCTTCTTGAACTTCAGGCCCGCCGGGAGGTCGATATGGTGCTCCTTGAACAGGGCGACCTCCTCGGGCTTGGGGTCCACCTCCTTGGCGCAGTCCGCGCAGACCTTCCGTCCGAGACGCTGGGCCAGCACGGCCTTCATGGTGGCGGCCACCATGTAGGGCGGCACGTGCATCTCCACGACGCGCGTGAGAGAGGAGGGCGCGTCGTTGGTGTGGATGGTGGAGAAGACCAGGTGGCCGGTCATGGCGGCCTCCATGGCGATGTGGGCGGTCTCCGTGTCGCGGATCTCACCGACCATGATGACGTCCGGGTCGAGGCGCAAAAACGAACGCAGGGCCGCGGCGAAGTCGAACTTCTTGTTCTCGCCGAGCTTGAGGTCCGGGTTGACCGGGACCTGCACGATGCCGTCGAGGTTGTACTCGACCGGGTTCTCGGCGGTGAGGATCTTGATGTCCGGGCGGTTGACGTAGTTGAGCGCGGAGTAGAGGGTCGTGGATTTCCCCGAACCCGTGGGGCCGCAGACCAGGATGAGGCCGAAGTTCTTCTTGCCTCCGATGCCCTGCAGGAGCCCGAGGAACTTCGCCAGGGTGTCGGGCATGAAGCCCATCTTGTTGATGTCCACCTGGATGGAACGGCGGTCCAGGATACGGAGCACCGCGCTCTCGCCGTAGACCGTGGGCACGATCTCGACGCGGAACTCGATGGGGTTGCCGCTGGCCAGGATCTGGATACGGCCGGACTGCGGGATGCGGCGCTCGGTGAGGTTCATCGAGTTCGTCATGATCTTGAGCTTCGCCGAGATCGCGTTCCGGTACGCCCAGGGGATGTTGAACGGCCCCTCCTTGAGCACGCCGTCCTGGCGGAAGCGCAGCAGGACCCTGGAGTTCTTGCCGTTGGGGTCCTCGAAAGGCTCGATATGGATGTCCGAGGCCTTGTTCTTGATGGCGGCCAGGAAGATGGCGTTGACCCACTTCTCGACCTCGGGGGCCGAAGCGTCCACTTCCGAGACGTCCGAGAGGGCCTTGCCCGCATCTTTCTGTATCTCGTCTCCGCCTTCCGGAGGGGTCTGCGGGCCCGCCTGCAGGTTCTCGACCATCTGGCTGAGGACCGCGCCGTCGTCCTTGCCCTGACCCTTATTGAGCACGGCCATGATGTCCCAAGGCATGGCGAGGTAGGTCTGGATCTCCAAGCCGGTGCGCAGGTGCAGGTCCTCGGACACGAAGAAGTCCTTGGGGTCCGCCATGGCCACGAACAGGACCGACTCCTCCTTGGCGAAAGGCACGGCTAGGTGCCTCTTGGCCACGGCCTCCGGGATGATCTTGAGGATCTCGTCGTCGATCTCCATCTGGCTCAGGTCCACGGCCTTGACCTGCCATTCCTCGGAGAGGACCTTGAGCAGCTTCGGGGTCTTCAGGAAGTCCAGCTTGACGATGGCCTCCTGGGCCGTCACGTTCTCCTTCTTGGCCTTTTCCTCGACGGCCTTGACCTGCTTCTCGTCGAGGATCTTGCGCTCCTGCAGTATCTCCGAGACCGTCTTGCGCCGGACCAGACCTTTAAATGCCATCCTCTCCGAAGACCTCCCTGAGAGACCCGCAGACTTCGCCCAGCGTGGCCCCCGACTCGACGCAGCGCAGGATGTGCGGGAAAAGGTTCTCGCGAGGGGCCTTGGCGGCTTTCGCCAGGTCTCCGAGGCTCCGCGACGACGCGGCCCCGTCCCGCTTCTTGCGGAAGGCGGTCAGGCTCCTGCGCTGCCGCGCCTCCAGCGCCGGCGAGACCTTCAGCCTCTTGCCCCGGCGCGCCTTCTCTTCGATCTTATAGCAATTGAGCCCCACGACCTCCCGCCGCCCGTTCTCCACCGCCTTCTGGGCGCGGTACGCGGATTCCTGGATCTCCCGCTGCGGCATGCCGTCCGCGACGGCCTTCATCATCCCGCCCATGGAGCGGATCTCCCTGATGCGCTCGAGGGCCTTCTCCTCGAGCTGGTCCGTCAATGCCTCCACCGCGTAGGCCCCGCCGAGCGGGTCCACGGTGGACGTCACCCCGGTCTCGCACGCCAGGATCTGCTGGGTGCGCAGGGCGATCTGCACCGACTCCTCGGTCGGCAGGGCCAGGGCCTCGTCGAAGGAGTTCGTGTGCAGGGACTGGCAACCGCCCAGCACGGCGGCCATGGCCTGCAGGGCGACGCGCATGACGTTGTTCATGGGCTGCTGGCTCGTCAAGGTCGAGCCGCAGGTCTGAACGTGGAAGCGCAGCTGCGCCGCCTTGGGCTCCTTGGCCTTGAACTCCTCGGTCATGATGCGGTGCCACAGGCGCCGCGCCGCGCGGAATTTGGCGATCTCCTCGAGGAAATGGCTGTGGCAGCCGAAGAAGAAGGCGAGCCTGGGGCCGAACTCGTCGACGGACATGCCCCGCTCGACCAGGGCCCGCACGTAGGCCTCCGCGTCGGCGAAGGTGAAGGCCAGCTCCTGCACCGCGTCCGCTCCCGCCTCCCGGATGTGGTAGCCGGAGATGGAGATGGTGTTCCACTTGGGCATGTTCCGGGTGCAGTACTCGATGGTGTCCACGGCCAGGCGCATGCCGTGCGCCACCGGGAAGATGTGCGTGCCGCGCGCGATGTGCTCCTTGAGAATGTCGTTCTGCACGGTCCCCCGGAGCTCCGAGGCCGCCACGCCCTGTTCCTCCGCGACAGCGGCGACCATGGACATGAGCACGGCCGCGGTCGAGTTGACCGTCATGGAAGTCGAGACGTCCTTGAGCGGGATATCCTTGAAGAGCGTGCGCATGTCGTCGAGGGTCCCGGCGTGCACGCCCACGCGGCCGACCTCGCCCGCGGCTTTGGGGTGGTCCGCGTCGTAGCCCATCTGCGTGGGCAGGTCGAAGGCCACGGAGAGCCCGGTCTGGCCCTGCTCAAGGAGCCAGCGGAAGCGCTCGTTCGTCTCCGCGGCCGTGCCGAAGCCCGCGTACTGGCGCATGGTCCAGAGCCGGCCGCGGTACATGGTCTTCTGCACCCCGCGGGTGAAGGGAGGCTCTCCCGCGTTCCCCAGATGGGTGCGGACGTACTCCGGGTCCCGGGTGTCCGGCGTGTCGTAGACCCGCTGGATCTCGATGCCGGACGGGGTGGTGAAATCGTTCTCGCTCACGCCTTCTCGAACTCCAGGACGTCCCCCTTTCGGAGCGTCCCCCGCAGGCTGCTGCCGGCCAGTTCCAGCACGCTGTGTCCCCGTAGGACCCAAGGCGATACCCTCCAGGGCTCGAGGCCCTCGCAGACGCGCAGCACTTTGTTCTCCCGGTCCAGGAACACGACGTCGATGGCGAACCGCATGAAGAAGGTGTGGACCATGGAGCACGGAACGATCCACATGCCCTCGTCTTGCGCCAGCGACTCGCGTCCCAGAAGACCTTTCGCGCGCGAGCGCGGCGTGTTCGCCAACTGCACCCGCTTCGCGACTTCGCGTGCGCGCGTTCGGTTAAACGCTACAAAATAATTCTTATTCATTGCTATGCCGGCTGTCCCGAACTGTCGCGGCCGCTCCGACACCGATCCGAGGCTCCGACTTATCCCCAGCACTTCCGCTGCGGAAGTAATGTGGATAAGTCCGGTCAGCGGATGACCGCGATGCGGCCGGTCTTGGACTTGGAGCCTGACTTGACCCTAAGGACGTAGACCCCGGTCGCCACTTCGTTGCCCCCCGTGTTCTTCCCGTCCCACATTGCCCGAGCCCCCATGACTTCCAGCTCGCGCACGAACTGGCCGTCGCTGGTATAGACCTGCACCTTCGGGGAGGACTGCAGACTGGTGGGCACCTTGATGTAGGCGTTGGCATGCTGGCTCCGCCGGAAAGGGTTGGGGAACGCGATGACCGAGTCGTCTTCCCTTAGCCCGCCCAATGCGGAGCCTGAGGTGCCGACGCAGGTGTCCGGGTCCCCGCCTCCCGCTAACTTCAGTGCGCGGCACCCGTGCACGCGGCCCTTGCCGAAATAGTTGTCGTCTCCCAGATCGACGGCTGAATTCCTCAGCGCGGCCTTGACAGCCGCGACGTTCAACGCATACCGCGCCAGCATGAGCGCGGCCAGGCCTGAGACTATAGGCGCGGAGAAGGATGTCCCTGTCGCGTTCCCAGTGACTCTATTGGACAGATCCGCAGTGACGATGCTCACCCCGGGAGCGGAGACCCCGTTGTTCGCCAACTCGGTCCCATGCGATGAGAAGGAAGCGATCCTGTCGTTCTGGTCCGTGGCGCCGACCGGGATCGCGCTGGCGCAGTTCGCGGGCGCGTTGACCGCCGCGCCGTCATTGCCGGCAGAGACGATGACCGGGATCCCATCGGCGACGGCGTTGCCGATCGCGGTCTCCACGAGTCCGTCGCACGCGGTGGCGGGCGCGCCAAGACTCAGATTGATGACGAGCTTCCCGTAGGTCGCATCACCCACGAGCCCTCGGACGTGGTTGATCGCGTCGATCACGGCCTTATCATCCGTGGAGCATCCCGCGGTTGTGCAACTTCCAGTCGGCGAACAATCCTGGTCGCGGAAGATCTTCATGGAGAGGAGGTTCACCTGCCAGCCGATGCCCGCGACTCCGAAGCCGTTGTTCGTGGCAGCAGCCGCCGCTCCAGCCACCTGGGTCGCATGGCTGCACGCCGGGGTGGGCGGCTGATTGGCCGCGCAAGCCGTGTTGTCCCCGGCGAGGGTCTTGGACGGACCCGGATCGCAGAACTGGCTCGCTCCCACGAGTTTGGAGGAAAGGTCCGCGTGGCTGCCTTGGATGCCTGAGTCGAGGACAGCGATCGTGACCTTGTTGGTGGCCCCTTGCTCCTGGTCCCATGCGGAAGGCATGTCCAGGATGTTCATGTGATACTGGAGCCAGAAATACGGGTCGTTCGGCGCGGCCGATGCGTGATACACGTGGTCCGGCGCCGTATCCTGCACGAAGGACAGGCCGCGCACCTGGGCCAGACCGTCGGCCACGGAGGTCCCGCTGGCCAAGTGCACCACGGTCCAGCCTTCGTCCTTGAATTCTCGGCCGCGGGTCGCCCCGATGGAAGCGAGGCCGGCATCCACCTGCGATTGCGGAGTCCCTGAGGAGAGCTTCACGAAGACGAGGCCGGAGACGACCTCTATCCCCGCGCTGCCGGCCGCCGCCGCGTACCGGCTGTCGACGAGCCTCTCGGTCTTGAGCCCCCACGCGGGACCCGCGGCGAACGCGAGGACCAGCCCGGCCGTCAGGAGCCTCACCTACTGCGCCCTCTCGATGTACTCTCCGGTGCGCGTGTCCACCTTGATCTTCGTCCCCTCCGTGATGAACAGCGGGACCTTCAGCTCGATGCCGTTGGCGGTCCGCGCCATCTTCGTCAGGTTCGAGACCGAATCCCCCTTCACCCCCGGCTCGGCCCACTCCACGGTGGTCACGATGTTGGCCGGCATCTCGACGGTGCGGAACTTCCCGTCGAAGAACACGCCGATGACGTCCATGTTCTCCACCAGGAACTTGGCCGTGACCCCAAGCTTGCCCTTCTGCAGGGTCTCCTGCTCGTAGCTCTCCACGTCCATGAAGTGCAGGGTCTCCCCCTCCGCGTAGAGGTACTGGAAGTCCTTCTTGCGGACCTCCACCTCGCGGAACTTCGTGTCCGACGGATAGGCCCTCTCGATGATGGACCCGCTGTCCAGGTCGCGCATCTTCGCCCCGACCTTGGCGCGGGCCTGCGACTTGCGGTGATGCTGGTAGCTGATGACTTGGAGGATGCGGCCGTCGTCCTCGAACACCATCCCCTCATGAAAATCCGTCGCGCTGATCATGCTCTCCCCCTAATGGTCCAAGACCTCTAATGATAGAATATTCTCCTCCATGCTTGACAGCGTCAGGAGCCTCGTCCTCCTGAGGATCGGCAGGCTCGGCGACCTCGTGATCGCGACCCCCGCGATAACGGCCCTGCGCTCCCGCTTCCCGGAAGCCCGGATCACGCTCGTCACGGGCGAGCGCGGACAAGCGGCCGCGGCCCTGCTCCCCGGCGTCGACGAGACCCGCGTCCTGCGCCCGCTCTCCGCCGTGCGCCTGGCCTGGGAGCTCGCGACCGCCGACGCGGACCTCCTGGTGGACCTCAACCCCTCGTTCTCGCGGAGCTCCTGGATATTGGCGCGCCTCGCGGGCGCGCGCGTGAAGGCCGGATTCGCCAAGGGGCGGGGAGACGGCGCCTACTCGCTGCTGGCCGCGGCCCCGGCGGAGGACGAGCACATGCTCGACCGCTACGCCAGGCTGGCCAAGCTCCTGTCCGCGCCGTACGAACCCAGGCTCCGGGTCCTGGTCCGCGACGAGGACAGGCATGACGCCAAGGGCCGCTTGGCAGCCCTTCGCAAGGGCCGGCCCCTCGTCGGCTTCTTCCCGGGCAACTTCAAGAAGTTCGACAACCGCTGGCCCGAGGAGAAGTTCGCCGAGCTCGCGGACCGCGTCCGAGAGCATGCCGACGTCGTCTTCCTTCCCGGGCCCGGGGAGGAGGAGAGGGTGCGCTCCTCCCCGGTCGCCGGCCCCTATCCCCTGGGGCTCTTCGCGGCCTTCCTCGAAGGGCTGGACCTCCTGGTCACGAACGCGACAGGCGCCGCGCATCTGGCCGTGGCCGTGGGCACGCCTACGCTCTCTATCCTGGGCCGCTACACCCAGGCCGTGTGGATGCCGCGGCCGCAGGACTGCGAGCGCTGGAAGGTCCCGCACTTCCAGGCCGTGTCGAACGAATGGGGCTCCTGCAGGGATGTGAGCGTCGACGCGGTGTATGAGGAGTTCCTCAAAGCGCTCCCGGCGCTCGGATCCCGGCGGACCTAGCTCATTGCGCGCGACGACTCCCCGAGACTCCCGGGCAAGCCCCGGTTGCACGAAGGTGGCGTCCTGTTCTTGAAAATCCGGAGGTGGAAACGAAAAAATCGTTGACTTCTCGACACTATCCGAAATCCAGTGATGGCGCCATCATTGAAAATCAATAAATGTATGTTTTTTAATCGCTTCTCCGCTCGCAAGTCCAGATTCACGATTCTTCATCCCAACGCGCACGAACGCTCTTGTGCGCACGTCCCATCATCAGGAGATGCCGGACCCGCGCATCAAAGGCGCCTCACCCGGCAAAGGGGACTCGACGCACTTGGGTCATCGGGAAACAAAGGGCTGCGGGCAGCGGCCTAAACCTCTTTGGCCAACGACGCGAAACCTTCGAACGGGATATCCTCGGCCCGGACATCGGGAGACAGCCCCGCGCGAGCGAGCAGCGCGCCCGCGTCGGAGCGCGGGATCCCCAAGGCCAAGGACATGGACTTCCCCACGGTCTTGCGCCTGTGCTGGAACGCGGCCCCCACGGCCTTGAAGAACCGGTCCTCGGGAACTCCCTCGGCCAGCCGCGGCCGCGCCAGGCGCCTGAGCCGGACCACGGCGGAATCCACCCGGGGCCGCGGGGAGAAGCAGGTGCGCGGCACGACGCGTACCGGCTCGGCCTCGGCCTTGAGCAGGACCGAGAGCGTCAAGGGCCCGTACTTCCTCGACCCCGGACCGGCCAGGATGCGCTCCGCCACCTCCTTCTGGAACATGAGCACGGCCCGGTCCCATCCGGGCCAGTCCAGCAGGCGCTGAAGGATGGGCGCGGCCACGGCGTAGGGCAGGTTCGACACCACGGCGCACGGCCGGGGCAGAGCGGCGAGGTCGATCTTCAGGAAATCCCCGTGGAGGAGCGTCAGCCCCTCCGGGAAGCGCGCGGACAGCCCGGCGCACAACCGGCGGTCGAGCTCCACTGCCGTCACGGAGATGCCCGAGAGCAGCATCCGCTCGGTCAGGACGCCCCGGCCCGGGCCGATCTCGACGACGGCTTCCCCCGGCGCGAGGCCCGCCGCGTGCACGATCGCGTCGGCCGCCTCGGCGCAGACCAGGAAATGCTGCCCGAGCCTCGCTCCCATCAGACGAGGGTGAGCGTGGAGCTCTGCGCGCGGCGCAGGAGGTCCGCCCCCACCTTCCAGACGTCGCCGGCCCCGAGGGTGAGCACCACGTCCCCGCGCCGCAACTCCCTGGCCAGGTCCAGGGTGCGGGTGTATGGGGCCGCAGGCACGCGCGCGCGCTTGAGCGCATCGAGGATCAGGCGGGAGCTCACTCCCGGCATGGGCTTCTCCCCCGCCGGGTAGATGTCCATGACGAATACGAGGTCCGCCCGGCGCAGGGCGGGCCCGAACGCCCGATGGAGGGCCTTCGTGCGGCTGTAGCGGTGGGGCTGGAACGCGACCACCAGCCGCCGATCCGGATACGCGCTGCGCACGGCCTCGAGCGTGGCGGCCGCCTCGGTCGGATGATGCCCGTAGTCGTCGAGGAAGACGATGCCGGCCCCCTCGCCCAGGAGCTCCATGCGCCGGCCGACGCCGCGGAAAGCGGAGAGCCCGGCCATGGCCTTGGCGACGTTCAAGCCCAAGAAGTCGCTCACGACGACGGCCGCCAAAGCGTTCTGGGCGTTGTGCCTCCCCCACAGCTTGAGAGTCAAGGTCCCCACGCGTCTCCCCTTATGGAGCACCTCCACGCGCCGGCCGTCCAAGACCTTCCCCTGCCACTCCGCCCCGGGCTTCAGGCCGTAGGTGATGACCCGCCGGTCCACCTTGGGCAGGATGGAACGGACTCCCGGGTCGTCCGAACAGAGCACCGCGGCCCCGTAGAACGGCAGCCCGTGCAGGTAGCTCAGGAAGGCCTTTTTCAACTCGGCCATGCTCCCGTAATGGTCGAGGTGATCGTCGTCGATGTTGGTGACCACCGCGGCCAGCGGGGCGAGCCTCATGAAGGACCCGTCCGACTCGTCCGCCTCCGCCACCAGGAACTCGCCCAAGCCCACCCGCGCGTTCGAGCCGAGGTCCGCCACCTGCCCGCCTACGATCACGGTGGGGTCCGCGCCCGCGCCGCGCAGGGCCATGGCGGTCATGGCCGTGGTCGTGGTCTTCCCGTGCGTCCCGGCGACGGTCACGGTCTTCTTGAGCCGCGCGAGCTCGGCGAGCATCTCGCCCCGCGGGACCACAGGGATGCCGGCCTTGCGCGCCGCGGCCACCTCGGGGTTGGCCGGCGAGACCGCGGAGCTCACCACCACCACCTCGGCACCGCGGATGTTGGAGGCCTTGTGGCCCGCGTGTATCCTGGCCCCCGCGGCCGCCAGGCGGCGCGTGAGCTCCGTGGCCTTCAGGTCCGAGCCGGAGACCTTGTAGCCGAGGTTGACCAGGATCTGGGCGATCCCGCTCATCCCCACCCCTCCGATGCCCACGAAGTGGAGGCGGCGGACCCTTCCCTCGAGATGTCCGGCCAGCGCCCTGTCTACGGAGCGGCGACCGTGGACTGCGTCATCAGCCATTTCAAACCTTCCTCTGCGGTCTTGTTCTTCGGGTTGATCTCGAGGGCCCTCCGGTAGGCCTCGGCCGCGCCCTTCTCATCCCCGGAGATGACGCGCGCGACGCCGAGGCCGAGAGTGGCCAGCTCGGAACGCGGATCGAGCTTGAGGGCCGCCGCGAAGGCTTCCGCCGCCGGACGCGCCCTGCCCAGGGTCGCGTGTCCGATCCCCTCCAGGAGCCACCAGTCCGCGCTCCCTTCGTGCGGCATCCTCTCTCCGGCCGGGGTCAGGACCTCCTCGACGAGGGCCATCCAGCCCGTGCCCATCACCCAGAGCCCCATGTCGTTTCCCACGTCCCGCGGCTGGTACGACACCTTCGCCTCCGCGGGCTTGCCTCCTCGCGAGGCCGACGGCCTGTCGGAGAAGGCCAGGTTCATGCCGATGCGGGTCTCGCTGTCCGCGGGCGCCGAATCCAGGGCCCCCTTGAGGTCCGCGAGGATGCGCCGTATCTCGGCGAGCCGCTCCTCCCGGGTCCCGGCCTTGAGCTCGTACTCCTTGCGCACGCCCATGGCCCCCCCTGCGGGGAGCTTCCCCGCGCGTTCGAGCTCCTTCTTCAGCGACGAAGGCGTCTCGCGGGCCTGCCTGCGCACCAGCTTCGGCCGCGCGATGAAGGCGATGTCGACGTTGAGCACCGCGTCCTGGTCCAGCGGGATGCGCGAGACGTTCCTGCGCACCAAGTCGAGCGGGCCGGACGAAGCGCCTCCGGAAGCCGGGTCCTCCGGGGGAGCGTCCTTACCCGCCGCGTCGTCCCCCCCCTGCCCGCCGTAGGCCACCGAGAGGGCGAGCCCGCCCCCGCGGTCCGCGGGGGTGAGATGGAACACATCGCGCAGCACCCCCGCGGCCTTCGCGGGGTCGCCCATCGAAAGATAGACCCTCCCGAGACGCAGCCGCGCCACGGCGTCGCGCTCCTTGAGCTTGACCGCCTTCTCGAAGCAGGCGCGCGCCTCCTTCTCATCGCCCTTCTCCATGCGCTCGTACACGGCTCCGAGCTCGAGCAGGGCGTCCTCGTAGCCCGGGAAGAGCTTGATCGCCCTCCGGAGCGACGGCACGGATTCCTCGTACCGGCCGAGCTTGCCATAGAGCATGCCGAGCTGGAAATGGTACAGGGCGTTCTGGGAGTCGAGCTCCGCGGCCCTGCGGAAATGCGCCAAGGCGGGCTGGAAGTCCCCCCGGGACTCCTCGATGGAGCCGAGGTTCATCTGGAGGTCCGCGCGCTCGGGGTCGAACTTCGCGCCCAGCAGGAACGAGTCGTAGGCCGCGTTCATCTCCCCTTTCCAGGCCTGGACGATCCCGAGCAGGAGATGCCCCTGCGGGCTCTCCGGGTCGAGCCTCAGGCTCTCCCGGAACTCGCTCTCGGCCTGGGCCACGTTCCCGGACCAATAATAGGCGACCCCGAGCATGCGATGCGCTTCGGGGTCGTTGGGCGAGGCGATGACGGCCTTGGCGAACTCCTTGGCCGCTTCCTCATACTGCGACGCGCTCATGAACTGGGCGCCCGCGTGCAGGGATTTCCGGGTCTGATGCTCCATGAGCTCGTCCCAGAACGTCCTTTGCCCGATGGGCTCCGGCTTGCCCGCATGGGAGGGGCAGGCCAGCAGGAGGGCGGCGAGGGCTAGCGCGGTCCCCACAGGTGGGCGAGCGTCCGGGCGAAGGCGGTGGAGATGGCGGACATGGCCGAGTCCGTGTCGAAGCCCTCATAGCTCTGGTGGGCGGACCATACCACGGAGCCGGTCTCCACATCCACGAGCCGCGCGGTCAGCCCGACTTGCGCGGAGGACGTCAGGATGTCGGTCCCGGGAGCGCCCGAGGCCGTCGTCCGGCTGAACCGGGAGGCTTCGCCCATCGAGGTGACGGGCGGAGCGACGACCGTGGAGGACCCGGTATAGACGAGATAGCTCTGGGCCGGCGTGTACTTCGTCACGTTGCCGATGAAGATGCCGTCCACGCCCAGGATCTTCCCGATGCGCTTCACCGTGGTCGGGTCCAAGGCCCCCCGCCCGGAGAGGCGCTGCTCCGCGAGCAAGGACTCCAAACGCGAGCGCTCGACCACGTCCGCGCCCGAGCCCAGGAGCGCGTGCGTCAAAAAATCGGAAGCCGCCTCTCCGCTGGGCCCGTCGAATCTGGATACCGCGACGCGGCGCAGCCTGGAGAACTCGTAGCGCTTATTGAACGTGACCTCCGGGCCCATGCAGCCCGAAGCCAGGACGAGGAGCGCGGCAAGCGCGGCTCTCCCCAGGGGACCCCGTGTGCCCCTGGGGCGGCGGGAAGTGGGATAGGCCCGCCGTCTCATCCGCCCCTCAGGTGCTTGAGGTGGCGCTTCGCCGCCTCGGCCATCTTGGGGTCCTTGGCGTGCTGGAGGCAGAGCTCCCATTCGGCCACGGCTCGTGGGTCCTGGAGCTTCTCCAAGGCCAGGGCCAGCATGAAATGTCCGGCCGCGTCCGCTGGCCTGAGCGCCACGACCTTCTCGAAGGCCCCCTTGGCGCCGATCGCGTCGCCCAGGGCCTGATGCGTGAGCCCCAGATGACGCCAGAGCTCGGGGTTCTCCGGAGCCGCGACGACGGCGGCCTGCAGCCGGGCCCGCTGGGCCTCGAGCTTGAGCCTTTGCTCCGGGGTGAGCTCGGGACGCTGAGCGTGCTTGGCCGCGGGAGGCTGAGACGGCCCGGGGGCCTGGGCCCAGAGCAGCCCCGCGAGCGACAGCACTGCGGCGGATAGCCTCATGAGCGAGCCAGCTCCTTGAGCCTCGGGGCCATGGCGCGCAAGGCGAGGGCGCGATGGCTGATGAGGTTCTTCTCCTCCGCCGACATCTCGGCCAGGGTCTTCCCCGCGGACGGGATGAAGAACACCGGGTCATAGCCGAAGCCGCCGCTCCCGGCTTCCTTCTCCAGGATGACGCCCTCCAGCCTGCCTTCGGAGAAATATTCTAGCCCGGGCCCTTCGCTGGAGCACTTCCCATATCCGCTCAGGACCTGGCCGCATCCGCGTCCAGGACCGCACAGCGCGACCACGCAGCGGAACGCGGCGCCCCGGCGCTCCCTGGGGACCCCTTGGAGCTCGCGAAGGAGCTTCCGGACGTTGTCCGCGAAGGTGCAGCCCTCGCCCGCGTACCGGGCGGCGTGTATTCCGGGGGCCCCGCCCAAGGCCTCCACCTCCAGGCCCGTGTCGTCCGCCATGGCCCAGAGCCCCGAGGCTTCGGCCGCTTGGACGGCCTTCTTTCGCGCGTTCTCCTCCAGGGTGGAGCCGTCCTCCTCCGCGTGCGGCAGCCCCGGGAGGTCCTTGAGGCTCAGCAGTTCCACGCCCGTCCGGCCGAGGATCTCGGAGATCTCGCGGACCTTGTGCGGGTTGCCCGTGGCCAGGAGCAGCTTCATCGAGGTGAGACGCGTTGAGATGACGCGCGGCAAATTGTACCATAATCATATGCGAAGACTGCTCGCCGCGGCCGTACTATGCATGACGCTCTCCCCCTTCACGGCATGCACGCAGCACCTCTCGGAACTCGACATGAGCGACCCTGGGATCCGGGCCAGGATCCAGGCCGAGCTCAAGGCGCATCCCGAGCTGAGCCTGCGCTTCCTCCAGATCGACGTCCACATGCGCGTCGCCTATCTCGCAGGCATCGTGGAATCCGATGAGATGAAGCAGGGCATCGGGCAGGTCGTCCGGGGGGTGGCCGGCGTGCGCGTCGTGATCAACAACCTCCTGGTCCAGGACTAGTGCCCCTCCTCCTACTGCTCTTTTTGTCCTTCGGATCAGCCGAGGCGGCTCCGGATGGTACGAGCTGGTCCCCCTCGACCTATGTGCGCGCCGCGCTGGAGGCTTCGCCGGAGCTGGCCCAGTCGCGCGAGAACCTCGTGGCGGCGCAGGCCAGGCTCGACTCGCAGTTCGCGCACACGTATTTCCCCACGCTTTCGTTCTCCGCGTCCATGACCCCGGCCAAGCTCGCCGCGGGCTCCCGCTTCACCTTCGAAGCCTGGCGCCTGAACGCCAACGACATCGACCTCAACCCCGCGCTCAACTGGAACCTTTTCAACAGCTGGCAGGACGCCCGCAGCCTCAAGGGGACATCCCTGGCCCGGGACATGTCCCGGGAAGACTACGCCTCGGCCCAGCAGTCCCGTGTCATCGCGGCCCTGCAGACCTACTACGGCCTGCTCCAGGCCCAGAAGCTCGCGGAAGTCTCCAAGCAGAACCTCCAATCCCAGCATGAGGCCTACCTCCTCACCCAGGACCGCTACAACCACGGCATGAAGAGCCTCTCCGACCTGCTCAAGACCGAGACCGACTGGCGCTCGGCCGAGCTCGACGTGGCCACGGACGAGGCCCAGGAGCGCCTGGCCCTGTTCCGGTTCAACTCCCTCATCAAACGCGACGAGGGCCTCCCGGCCGTGCTCGAGACCTCGCTCATCCTCGGCACCACGGACATCCCGGTGCTGGAGGCAGGCTTAAGGGCCGCTCTGATCGACAGGCCCGAGATCCGCAAGAACCGCATGGAGCTCGAGACCGCGGACATCAATTTCCGGCAGGCCCTGCAGTCGGCCCTGCCCACGCTCGCGCTGGACTTCGGCCTGAGCCACGCCGTAGCCGCGGACTTCATGCAGCCCACGGACTCCTTCGGGTGGAGGGCCGCGGTGTACGGGTTCACGCTCAGGCTCGCCCTGCCGGCCTCGTTCAACTTCTACTCCCAATTCAAGAACGTGCGCGCGGCCCAGGCGACGTGGCGCAAGTCCCGGAACGCGAGCGAGGAGCTCCGGCGCGATATCCGCGAGCAGGTCTATCAGGCCCACATAGGGCTCTTGCGCGCGGTGCAGTCCTACGAGATCTCGGTGCGCAAGGAGGACATCTCCAAGCAGAACCTCGACATCGTGCTCGAGCAATACAGCCAGGGGAGCGCGGACGTCATCCGTCTCTCCCAGGCCCGGCTCGACTACGTGAACTCCCAGGTCCAGCGCATGCGCGCCTTCTACGACGCGAGCATCAACCGCGCCGAGTACCGCCGCGCCGCGGGGGAACGGCTGTGGCCGTGATGCTCGACGTCCGCGACCTGATCAAGGTGTACGGCGAGGGCGAGGGGAGCTTCACGGCCCTGCGGGGCTTGAGCTTCTCCGTGGGCAAAGGGGAGTTCATCTCCGTCATGGGCCCCTCGGGCTGCGGCAAATCCACCATGCTCAACGTGCTCGGGCTCATGGACCGCCCCACCTCGGGGACCTACATCTTCGACGGACAACGAGTGGAGCGCCTTGGGGACGGAGACAGGACCCGGCTCCGCCGCGAGAAGATCGGGTTCGTGTTCCAGTCCTTCAACCTCCTGCCGCGCATGACCGCGCTCCAGAACGTGTGCCTGCCCATGGGCTACGCCGGGGTCGGCCGCCGCGAAAGGCTCGAGCGCGGACAGGCGCTCCTGGCCCGCGTCGGCCTCGGCGAGAAGGCGCACCGGACCCCCCTGGAGCTCTCCGGCGGCGAGCGTCAGCGCGTGGGCATCGCCCGGGCCCTGGCCAACCGGCCCGTCCTGCTCATGGCGGACGAGCCCACCGGCAACCTGGATTCCAAGACGGCCATGGAGATCCTGGACCTCTTCAGCACGCTGCACGGCGAGTCCATGACCATACTGCTCGTCACGCACGACAAGGCCGTGGCCGCCCGCTCCCAGCGGGTGCTCCACATCATGGACGGCAAGGTGGTGCGGGAAGAGCCCGGCCGGGCTACGCCCAATCCCTGACGCGGCGCTTGCCGCCGATCTCGATCTCTTCGGGAGACTCGGGGTCCAAGGCCCAGCGGATGCGCGAGACCCCCTCGATCACGTCCTCGGCCGAGGTGCAGTAGCTCAGGCGCAGGTGGCCCTCCATGCCGAACTCGCGGCCCGGCACCGTGACCACGAGGGCCTTCTCCAGCAGGAAGCGGCAGAGTTCCATGGAGTCGGCCTTGTAGGCGCTGAAGTCCGGGAGACAGTAGAAGGTCCCCTCGGGCTCGCGTACCTTGAGCTTCTTCATGGCGGAGAGCTCGCGCATCATCACGTCCCGGTTCCTCTGCAGGGCCTCGCAGAGCGAGACCACGGGAGTCTGGGGGCCGGTCAGAGCGCCCTCGGCCGCGGCCTGCGCGAGGGCGGAGGCGCACGAAAGGATCTGCCCCTGCACGTTGCCCATGACCTCCACGAGCTTCCTCGGGGCCACGACCCAGCCGATGCGGAAGCCCGTCATGCCGTAGACCTTCGAGATCCCGTTGACGCTGACCACCTGGGTGGACTCGATGTCCTTGTCCGTGCAGGCGTAGGGGGACGCGGCCTTCTTGCCGCCGAAGACCAGCTTGTGGTAGATATCGTCCGAGATATAGACGACGCCGCGGCTCTCGCACAGCCGCACGAGGTCCGCCACGAGCTCCTCGGGATAGACCGCGCCCGAGGGGTTGTTGGGGCTGTTGACGATGACGGCCTTGGTCTTGGGGGTCAGGGTCCGCTCGATCTCGCGCAGCGTAGGGACGAAGCGTCCCTCCCCGGGCTTGAGCACGACCGGGACGCCCCCCACCATCCGGACCATCTCGGGGTAGCTGACCCAGTAGGGCGCGAGGATGAGCACCTCGTCTCCCGGGTCGAGGATGGCGTAGAGCAGGCTGAACAGGGCGGGTTTGGCCCCGGCGGAGACGATGACGTTCCCGGGAGACGCGGAGCGGCCGTAGTTCTCCTCCGTGTAGCGCACGATGGCCTTCTTGAGCGAGGGGACGCCCTCGCTGGGGGTGTACTTGACCTCCCCGCTGTCGAGCTTGGCCTTGGCTGCCAGCACCGCGGCTTCCGGGGTCTTATTCTTGGGCTCCCCGCCGCCAAGGTGGATGACGGGCTCCCCCGCGGCCTTCAGGGCCGCGGCCTGGGAATTGAGCTTCAGCGTGGGAGACTCCGCGATGCTGCCCGCCAATCGTCCGATGTTCATGGCCCCATGATAGGAAATTTTGGTAGACTCTGGATCATGAAGCAGAAGATCGAAGCCGCGCTCGAGAAGATACGCCCCGCCCTCCAGGCCGACGGAGGGAACATCGAACTCGTCGACGTCACCCCCGACGGTGTGGTCAAGGTGCGGCTCACCGGCGCGTGCGGCTGCTGCCCCATGAGCCAGATGACGCTCAAAAAAGGCGTCGAGCAGGCCCTGCGCAAGGAAGTCCCCGGCGTAAAGGAAGTCGTTTCCGTATAAACCCGCCTAGGTCCTAGGGCCTATTTACATCTAGGTCCAGAGTCCTATTCCCTGTCTAGGACTTTGGTTACAGCCTCTTTGGGCCCGCAAGCGCCATGCTGGAGTGATGGCAAGCTCCCTGCGGACGCTACTGGTCGCGCTCCTGCTCCTGCCGTGCCCGCTCGCCGGCGAGGAAGGGTCGGGGACGTCTTCGCAGCCGCAGCAGCCGCCGCCGAAGCAGGAGACCGGCGATACCAAGCAGCCCCCTCCGCCCGAGCAGAAGCAGCCTCCGGCCAGGATGCCGACCGAGATCACCCTCTCCGTGCTCAAGCGCGCGGACAAGGACAAGGAGAAGGGTCTGGACGTCAAGCTGGAAGGGCTGGAGAAGGTCAATGTCCGGGTGAAGGGGACGCTGCAGGATCTGAAGAAAGCGACGCAGGTCCGGGTCGTCGTCCGCCCCGCGGAGAAGACCCCCGAGGCGGAGGCCGCCGCGCTCAAGAAGCTGGACTCGGAGCTGGGGAAGGACACCGCCGTCATCCTCACCGTGGACGCGGCCAAGGCCATGGCCGTGGACTACGACGGCTGGGGCTCGAGCGGCCTCGCGGCCCTGCAGCAGGCCGTCGAAGCCGTGGCCGACGCCGCGGGGAAAGACGAGTTCAGACTCTCGGTCACCGGCCCCGTCGCGGACTACCTCGCCAGGAACTATGAGAACGACAACCCCCGCACCTGGGAGGCTTGGCAGCGCAGCGCGCAGGTCACGGACTTCGTCAACCAGTACGTCAACGACCTCAACATCAAGGACCCGAAAGGCCTCACCCCGGGCAAGATGGAGTCGTTCGATGAGAACAACGTGAGCGTGAGCTTCCTCCGCGAAGGCGGGGACATCCACCAGCTGGACGCCAAGAACGTGAAGGGGATCATCGACAGCATGCCGCGGAAGCTCTCCGAGAGGGAGCGGCCCAAGGCCCCGGACGTGGACGGGCTCCTCGCGCGCGCCAGCCTGGGGCAGGCGCCGATCCCCTCCAAGGCCCCGGCGCCCCTGGCCTACCAGCCCGCCAAAGGCATGGGCGAACGCGTGCAGGATGCGCTCAATAACGCGCGCAGCGTCCCGCGGGCGGAACACGAGTCCCTGCATCACACCTTGCCGAAGGCTCCGCCCGCACCGAGGGCCGACGGCACACCTTCCGGCGCCGTGGTCGGGCCGCGGAAGCTGCCGGTCCAGCCTCCGGCCCCGGAGCAGGCGCCCGCCGCGCCCAAGGTCGACCGTGAGGCCAAGTACTCCATGGAGTTCAAGCCGGGACAGAAGCTCACCCCCGAGCAGGCGGAACAGCTGATCGGCTCTGCCGTGGAGAAGGTCACGGGAGGCAAGCCTTCCATTATAAGAGGCTCCCCTGTGGAGACCGGAGCGGACGGGGTCAAGCGGCTCTCCATCCAGACGCCGCAGGGGACGGCCGGCTTCGTCCAGCAGAAGAACGGCGAATGGCAGTACGAAGGCCGCGGCATGAAGCTGACCCACGAGGGCTTCGGCGCATGGAGCAGCGAGGGCCCCACGCCTCCGGCGGACCTGCAGAAGGTCGTCTCGGAGATCGACCCGACGGGGAAGACCCGGGTCCAGATGGGTGAGAAGGGGGATTGGAACGAACTGGCCGACCCGAAGCACGGGCTCCTGAAGTTCAAGGATCAGGCCGCGCTCGAGGCCCACCTCGCGGCCGTGGCCTCCCTCAAGGCCGGCAAGGTCCAGCTCCCGGAGAGCCTGCCGCGCAACGTGCAGGATTTGGTCAAGCTCGCGAACACGCGCCTGCCTGCGGACAAGAAGGTCTCCGTCATCCCCGCGGGCGCCGCCCATGACGGCAGCCCGCTCTACCTGCTGGCGTCGGGCGGGGAGACGAAGCTGAGCTCGACGCCCTTCAACGATCTCCGCGAGATGACGCCGGCCGCTCCGCCGGTCCAGAAGCCGGTCTCGGAGCAGTTCACCAAGCAGCTCAAGTCCGTCGACGCCAAGGTCGGTCTCTCCAAGCTCGTGGCCAGCCGGCTCGGCGTCTCCGAGCAGGATGCGCAGAGCAGGCTCGAGGCGGGCCTCCAGAAGCACGGCGGGGACCTGGACGCGGCCCTCCAGGAGGTCGCGGGCAAGAAGTTCTCCGAGATCGGGCTCGACTACGCCCAGCAGGCCAAGGTGGATCCGGCGGAGCGCCTGGGGTTCAAGGACAGGGCCGCGCTCGAATCCGAGATGAACAGGCTCCGGAGCTCCTCCGACCCCGCGGACAAGAAGACGCTCGCCAAGTACGAGGGGATGCTCAAGGCCCATCAGACGGTCACGGAGCTCTCCGCTCCCAAACCGGCGCCGCCTGCGCAGCCGGCTCGGCCAGCCGTACCCCTGCCCGCAGGCGTCAAGGAATTCCTGAAAGGGCAGAACATGAGCGACGAGGCCGTACTCAAGGCCCTGCAGGGGGAGGGCCTGAAGGTGCCTGCCAGCGCGCTCTTCGGCGATAAGACCCGCTCGGGCTCCGTCTACCTCAAGGCCGTGGGCGACGTGAACGGCCGGCTCGCCAAGGTCGTGGTAAGCTTCCACGGCGATGCGCAGGCCAACGTGGCAGGTTCCTGGGGCCGGGGGGACGCCGAGGCATCGGCAAAGGACATCCCCAAGGGTTCGTACGCGCTCATCCTCTCGCCTCAAGGCGACTGGCAGAAGACCCCGGCGTCCGCTTCAGCCGGAGAGGCGTATCTCGACGGAGCGGCGAGGGTGGCGGCCGCTCTCGGCCATCCGCAGGCCGAAACGGTCCTCATCGCGCAATCCGGGGGCGGGACCCAGATACTCGGAGCCACGGATTACCTCGCCACGGCGAAGAGGTTCGGCGACCTCATCTCCCAGGCCCAAAGCCAGCAGGACTTGGACGGCATCGTGGCCAAGGCCCAGGTTGCCAAGCTCATCGGCAAAAGCCAGGGTCTCCAGGAGCTGAAGGATTACGTGGCCAAGGCCGATGCCCACGCCAAGCGCATCGAGAGGATCGTCGATGCCGAAGCCGTGCGCTCTTGGTCGGATCAGACGCGGCGGGACAATTTCATCAGCGTGCTGAAGGGCTACCCGCACATCAAGGCCGATTTCTATCACAGTCTGGGTTCCTCCAACGAGTACCACTACGACTATCAACGCGAGTTCCAATCCTCCATCTCCAAGGAGTTCGGCGGCAAGGGATTCGACAACGGCGGTTCCGCGGGCAAGGATACGGACCGCCTCCGATTCCGCGCCTCCAGCTCCCACGGACAGGTCTATAAAGACGGGTTCCGCCACATGTTCGAGAACCTGAGCTTCGACGGAAGCGGGCTACAGGCGGCCCAGGCCGAGCCTGTCCCCGCGCCCGCGGCCCCCCTGCCCTCCATCGTCCCCCCGGCCGCGGCGCCGGGCGCCCCCGTCCTGAAGCCCTCGCACATCGGCCCGGCTTCCGCCGTGGGGCCCGACGGCAAGAAACTGGATAAAGGCGCCTACCACAAGATCACGGGCATGAGGGGAGTCAGCGGCATGTACGTCCGCGAATTCAAGTCCGGGCCCGACGCGAGCGGGGCCGAGCCCGTGAGGATCGTGGTCACGCACCTGCACGGCATGTCCGGCGGAGCCGCGGCCTACGCCGGAGCCCGGGACCCCAAGAAGGACCAGAGCCCCCTGCTGGACAAGGCGCACCAGGCCCTGGCCGAGCAGGAGTCCAAGAGGCTCGGCAAGCCCGTGGTCGTCGAGGCCCGCTACCTGGTGGCCAATACCGCTCCTTATCAGAACCAATCCCACCCGGACAACTGGCACGCCTACAAGAACGATCAGACAGGCTACGCGGGAGTCGAGCTCGTGCTCCACGGCATGTCCTCCACGGTCGGGCCGGACAAGACCTCCTACTTCTCCGGGGCCTACAGCGCGGCCTCGTCCAGGAACAACGCCGTCACCAACGGGCTCAACGGAAAGCTCGACATCCCCAAGAGCCTGATGGGCAACCGGGAAATGCTCGCCTCCCTGAGCCAGACGCATCCCGACGCCCAGACCCGCGAGGCGGCCCAGAGGATACTGGGCCGGCTGAGCGAGCTCGAGAAAGGCGGCGGCGACCTCAGCGCGCACGACAAGCAGCTCGGCCAAGCGGTCAAGGGGCTCATGGAGCGCTACTCCAAGCTCTACCTCGAGGGCGGGGTGCAGTACCGCGCGGACGCCATGTACTCCCCCGGGACGGACATCGCCGCGGACTTCGGACTCGCGCAGAAGATGAAGGAGATGGGCGTGCACATGGCGTTCACGTACGGGGCCAACCCGACCCACGGCAGCCCCAGGCCCATGGACCACCTCTCGGCCCTCACCAACCGCCTCATGTCCGAGAACCTGCCCCAGAAACTGCAGGCGGCCGAGAGGCAGACCCAGGGCCTCCGGGACCAGATCACCCAACTCCAGCGCCAGGGAGGAAGCCCGGAGCAGATCGCGAAGCTGCAGTCCCAGGTGCAGCAGATCCTGCAGAAAGACGGCATCACCGAGCTCACGCCTTGGGGCGACGGCTCAGGGCAGGGCAGGCTCCAAATATCCCGCCAGCTCGGCTCCGTGACCATGAGCGCCTTCCTGGTCAAGGGCCACAACGACGCTTTCCACGGCAGGGCGAGCGCGGGCGCGAGCGCAGGCGACGCCCTGCTCCAGGCGTTCAAGGGCTCCGGCGTCAATCAGAGCCCGCTCAGCCGGAAGGTGGGGGAGGGCTATAGCGAACCCGCCTGGCTGACGAAGCTCCTGGCCGGCACCTTCGACGGGGACAAGCCGCGCGACGCCCTGGCCGCGCTGCCCGTCCCGGGGGTCCCGGCCGGAGCCCCGGTCGCCCCCAAGCCGGCGCCCGAGGCTGCGGCGCCCGCCGCTCCAGCCAAGAGGCCGCCTTTCGTCGACTTCGGCGCCCTGTCCAAGGAGGAGCAGGAGAAGATTCTGAACCGTTACCCCAAGGAGATGCAGGAGAGGATCCAGCGCCTGAGGGACGACCCCCGGACCGACATCGTCAGCAAGGAGCTCGCCAAGGCCATGGCAAAGGTGCCGGCCGAGACGCGCGCCATGCGCGACCAGTACTACTTCAAGAAAGCGCTCGAAGCGGCGCCCAAGGATCAGCCGCTCATATGGTACGGCGTCCAGTACCATGAGGGGTCGGAGCCGAAGCTGACCGACAACATCGTCGCGACCCGGGAAGGCGTCGTGCTCTACCGGTTCGCGACAGCAGGGTCCCTGCCGTTCGCCAACGACGCCCCCAGGGACCCGGCGCCGCTCCTGCAGCAGCGCGAGAACCTGCAGGCGCAGATCGCCAAGCTCGAGCAGCAGGGCGGCCACGAGGCCCAGGTCGAGAGGCTCAAGGCGCAGGTCTCGGCGCTGGCTCCCAAGATCGAGGCGGCCTCGGTCGGGGTCACGTACTTCACCAACATCGAGAGAGACGGCCAGCCGGGCACGGGGAGCAGCAGGGATCCCGGCTGGATCAACCACCACATCGACCAAAAGGTCATGATGCACAACTACACCCCGGGCAAAGGCGCGCTGAAGGTCGACCCTGAGAGCGGGAGGCTCGTGGCCGACCCCAAGCACCAAGGCGACTACGACAGGGGCCAGAACCGGCCCTACGACATACATCCGGGCAAGCTCGGCTCCCACGGCTGCCGCCCCGGGAAGGGGCAGATGATCAACGACCATAGCGCGAACTGGGATTGGACCATAGCCCGCACCGACATCCGCGGCGGGCAGGGCGAACTCCTGGGCAAGACAGCGACCTTCTTCCTGAGCGCCTACGAGCATCAGGACGCCGCGACGATGCGGAGCTACCTCGCCTCGCAGGGCTTCTTCGACGGCGCGGCCCCGCGGCCGGAGGCCGCGGCCGCGCCCGTAGGCGGTCCCCTGCCGTCGATCAAGCCCGGTCAGGGGCCGGCGACGACGCCTCCTCCGGGTCCGGTCCCCTTGCGCCAGCCCGTCGCCAAGCCGGACATGGTCTCGCGCAAGGACTGGCGCGCGGCCGAGGCGGACACGGACTCCATGACGCGGCAGAAGGAGATCAAGCACATCACCATCCACCACACGGGCGAGCGGCAGAAGCCGAAGACCTCCATCGAGCAGAAGATGCGCGGGCTCCAGTCCTTCTCCCAGGGAGAGAAGGGCTGGGGCGACGTGCCCTACCACTACTACATCGGCTCGGACGGCAAGATCGCGGAAGGCCGGTCCGTGGACTACGCCGGGGACTCCAACACCAAGTACGACACCTCGGGCCACGTCCAGGTCGTGCTCGAGGGCAACTTCACCAAGGAAAAGCCCTCGGCCGAGCAGCTGAAGTCCCTGGGCCAGCTCACCTCCTGGCTGGCGGACTCGCACCGCATCCCGGTCTCGGAGATCAAGACGCACGGGGACTACGCCAAGACCGAGTGCCCGGGCAAGGCCCTGGCGGAGCACATCCCGGCGCTGCGCTCCGAGGTCGGCAGCGCGCTCGACGGGACCATGGAGAGGCTCATGCGCGTGCTCCCGGAGCTCTTCGACGGCTCCCTGCGCCCCGAGGGTCCGGCCCTCCAGCCCGGTCGGGCCGTGATGCCGGACGCGTCGCGCTTCCAGACCGTGGGCAAGGCCGAGACGAAGGAACTCGCCATCGGAGGCAAGGCCTACACCGAGACACGGCAGACGTACAAGGTCGACGGGGTCAAACTCAACGTCATCTCCCTCATCCCCAAGGAAGGCTTCACCCGGCTCGACAGCGTGAACACCTGGGTGCACGGCCGGTCCTCGCAGGACCTGCGCAGCGACACGTCCGGAGCGCGCGAGGCCGTCATGAAGTCGCTCAAGGCCGGCGAGGGAGCCATCTTCGTGTACCCCAAGAGCGCGGGCGAGGCGTGGCCCGAGTTCGTGAAGAGCTACATGGGTTCCGCGGGTCAGGAGAACGGGGACAAGGCGAAGGTCTTCGTGGACGCCTTCTATCACCTCACCAAGGACGCGCCGAACAAGGACACCGCCTTCACCATGAGCGTGCTCTCCGCGGGCGGGATCGTGGGCGGAGCCACGATGCGCCACCTCACCAGCCTCTACGGCAAGGACCCCACGGTCACGGCTTTCGTGAACGACCACTTCCGCGGGTTCACGGACGGCGACTCCGCGGCTGCGGCGCTCCAGGTCCGGCTCTACGCCGATGCGGCCAAGCTCTTCGACGGCCTCAAGCTGCCGGTCTCCATGCGCTTCGTGCACAGCACGGACGGGGTGGAGACCGATTTCGGGAACTACTCGGCCCATCCCCTGCACAGGGAGCTGGTGGACGCGCTGCGCAAGGATGGGGCGCAGGTGGAAGGGACCCTGAAGAGCCGCGGGGATGATGCCGTGGTCAAGATGCCCAACGGCATGCGCATCGATTTCACGAGCGAAGAGAGCCACTACGGCGCGTGGAAGAAGCACTTGGCGTCCTCGGTTCAGACCGCCTCTGCCGCGGCAGTGCAGTACGCCAAGGCCAGCGTCCCCTTGATGGAGACCGCGACCCGCATGACCAAGGTGCTGATGGAAGGGTTGTGGTGAGCCGTCCGCCCCTTGAGAACACTGACGGAATTTGTATTATGAGACTATGGAAATACTCGTAATCGTAGTCTGCATCGCGATCCCTTTGGGAGTGTACTTCTGGCGCGAAAGCCGCTACCGCAACCCTGCGTCCCGCTGGCCGCGCCTGGCCGATCTTCTGGGGCTCCAGTTCCAGCCCGACCCTCCGCGCATCGTCGGCTCCTGGAAGGACCGAAAGATGGCGCTCACGGCCGTGCAGGAGGGAGAACGGATGGCCGCCGTGCTGATGACCCCGCTCAACCCCAAGCACCAGCTCCGCGTCGAGGTGGGCCCGCGCGAGCAGATCGAGAAGGCCTCGGGCATGGTGGTCCCGGACCGCGTCACGTTCAACGACCCCGAGTTCGAGGCCCGCTTCCTGGTGCGCGCCACCCCGCCCGAGCTGGGCGAAGCGGCCTTCGACCATTCCATGCGGCGCAAGCTCCTGGGCCTGCCCGACCTCTGGGTGCTGGCCCAGGGCAAGCAGCTGGAGGTGCGCGTCTCGGTGCCCACCGAGGCGAGCGAGGTCCGGGAATGCATGGACGTCGCGTCGTCCATCGCCGACGCTATCGACGGGGGCTGAGGCCGCCGAGGGCTTCCTTCGCCAGACACCAAAGCAGGGCCGAGCCGTTGAAGAACGGCCGCATCTTGCGCGCATCGCCGATCCTGGGCGGTTCGTCCCCGGGGATATCGAGGGTCCTCATCTTCCGCTTGGCGCAGCGGATGCAGAGCTGGTACTCGAATACCGGAAGCTCGGAGGGCCGCATCCCGAGCCGCTCCGGCAGGTCCTTGCGGAACGCCCGGAGCATGACCAGGCTGTCGGTACAGCTCCCGCCGAAGAGCAGATTCACCGCCAGGGTGAAGATCCGGTTGCCCAGCGCGGTGACGCAGTCGTCGTCGTAGCTCCTGGCTCCCTCGGCGTAGCGCGAGGCGATCACCATGTCGTAGCCCTCCCGCATCCTGTCCGCCAGGACCGGGATGAGCTCCGGCAGGGAGTTGCCGTCGGGGCTGAAAGCGATGATCGCGTCCCCGGAGGCCTCCCGCACGCACTCCCAGTAGGCGCCTCCCACGCCGCGGGACTTCTGGTCCACGACCCGGGCCCCAGCGCCCAGGAGATACTCGCGGGTGCCGTCCGTGGAATGAGCGTCGACCGCCAGGATCTCGTCGACCCACTCCCGCCGGATCTTCGGCAGGATGCGCCGGACTCCGGCGATCTCGTTGCGGACGGGGAGGAAGAGCGTGACCCTCATCCTTTCTTCCCCCCCGCGAACCAGCCCTCCACCCCGGCCCGGAGTTCCCCGCGTTCGGCCGCGCTCAGGCCTCGGGGGTCGAAGCGCAGCCGGTTGTGCAGGAGCAGCAGCCCCTTCAAGGCCCCTTCCTGGTCGATGCGCTTGAGCCAGGCGGACTGAGTCTCCCAGGGGCGGCGCCCCCGTCCCGAGAGGGCGAGCATCCGCTCGATGCGGTAGAACTCGGAGTCCATGCCGGAACGAGCCTCCACCCTGGCCGCAGCGGCCGCCTGAGGGGCCGCGGCGTGCCGCACGGTGCGGTAGGCCTTCCACCCGGCCCAAAGAGACAGCGCCGCCAGGGCAAAGACCACGAGCCTGAGCTTCCCGCCCGAGCCCTCGCCGGCCCTCCACGCCATGAACCGGTAGCGCAGCCAGGAGAACCAGTCCGACATCGGCTCGAAGAAGCCGCTCTGCCCGGCGTCGTGCTCCGCCCAGGAAGGCGGCGTGGCGTCCACATCCATCCAAGCCCCTTCGAGGAAGGCCCGCGTCCAGGCGTGCGCGTGCCGCTGGCGCACCACATAGGCCTCCTCGAGCCGGCTGAGTTCCTGGACCGAGAACCCCGTGGCGTATCTCGCCGGGATGCCCGCCGCGCGCAGGAGCAGGACCGCGGCGGTCGCGAAGTACTCGCAGTGCCCCTCGCGCGTGTTCAGCACGAACTCCCGCACCGGGTCCGCCCCCTTCGGGACTTCCGGAAGGTCCGTGGAATACTCGAACTCCTCGTGGAAGAAGCGCAGCAGGGTCCGGATCGAGTCCTGGGGACGCTCCCGGCTCAGGCCGAGGCGGCGAGCCAGAGGCGAGAGCCAGACGGCCTGGCCCGGAGGGACCTGCAGGTCCGTCTCTCCCGGCGGCGCGTCGACGGAGGCCTTGGGCTCGAAGAACACGCGGAACTCCGCGTCGGACGGGCCGTACTGGACGCGCGCCGCGCCCAGGCGGTTGAGCGCGACCGAGGCGGCGGGCAGGTCCTCCGCGAGGAAGGCGCCCGACGGCAGGGGCAGGAGCCCTTCACCGTCCTTCAACGGCATGGAGATCCGCGCGCTCCAGCGCTTCTCCCGAAGGGGCCCAAGCTCCCAGCTCCCCTCGGCCGGGCCGCGCGGAGCGTCCTTGAACTCCGTGTTCCTGGCGAACCACTCCGAACCCTTGACCAAGTCGTAGCAGGCGTTCCTGAGAAGGGGCGGCGCCGGCTGGCCCGCCCCCGGCCGCACGCGCAGCAGGATACGGCCGGACTGCTTGAGAGTCCCGATGCTGCCGATGGCCGTATGGGTCCGGGACGGGTTCTTCTCCGGATGGATCACTCCGAAGAAGAGGTCCGTGGCCACGACCTCGATAGTGTGCTGCAGGCCGTGCAGCCCCACGTGCCCGTAGTAGCCCAGCGCCGCGGCCAAAGAGAACAGGACGCCCCACGCCGCTGCCGAGGTCCCGGCCGGCCGATGCCTCCAAAGAGCATAGCCTGCGAGCAGGACGACCCCGGAGTAGAAGCCCGGGCCGGGCTTGTTCGCGGCCCCGGCCGCCAGCGCGCATAGGGCCAGGTACGGGAAGGATACGTCGACATCTCCCCGATATCCGGCCCCGCCTTCGCCCCGCAGGGACCAGAAGAAGGCGCCGAGGTCCACGCGGCCCTGCGTGCTGAGGGACTGGGCCAGGATCATGGGGAAGAGCACCGCGGGCAGGGTCTCGGCCAGCCACATGATGGCCGCCACGGCCTCGCGCGTCGAGTACGCGTAGACCACGGCCGCCGCGAAAAGAAGGCTGCAGCGGTCCGCCATGCGGTGGAAAGCCTGGCGCGGCACGTCCCAGCGCGCGGGGAGGGACCGGCAGCCCTCGAGCGCGAGCGCGGCCGGGACCGCGAGGAGCAGGCTGTCCGTCTGCCAGCCCCAGAAGGCCATCCCGGCGCCGAGCAGGAAAGGCGGCGTCATGGCGTCGTCAGTCCCTTCGCTGGAGCAATTCCCATATCCGCTCAGGGCCTGGTCGCCTCCGCGACCAGGCCTTCCGCGACCTTGCCGACTTGGAGCACCCGCAGCCCGGGGACCGAAGCGGCCTCCGGCGGCGCGTCACCGTCCGTCACCAGGAAGCTTCTGCACTCCAGCCCCACGGCCGCCATCCGGCTCAAAAACTCCCGGCGCGGCTCGTCGAGGTCCGTGAGCACGCAGATGCACCCGCTCAGGGTGGCCCGCCGGCGCAGGACGCTGTACGCCAGCGCGTCGAACGGCTTGTCGCGGCAGGGCTCCACGCAGGCGAGGACCTCGAGGATCCGGTCCGGCCCGCCCAAGCCCCGTCCCGCGGTGAAGCAGTAGGCCTCGGCCCCCACGAACAGAAGGTCCAAAAGCGAATCCTGAGTGAGCACCGAGCACGCGAAGGAGGCCGCTACCGACACGGCTTCTTCCAGCCTCGGCCCGCCTGCGGGCAGGAAGGTGTCCAGGGCCAAGGCGTGCCGCACGAAGTACTCGTCCTGGTACTCCTTGACCACGGGTTTGCCGGTCCTGGCCCAGGTCTTCCAGTGGATGCGGCGGATCGGGTCGCCGGGCCTGTAGTCGCGCAGGGAGACGAACTCCTGGGACTCTCCCACCAAGGAGGAGAGCGCGACCCCGCCCTGCTGGTAGCGCCGGCACCCGGGCAGGGTCAGGCGCGGGACGGGGTAGCGCTTGGGCAGGACCAGGACCGTGGCCCCGGAACGCTCCCTGCGGAACGCCTTGAAGATCCCGACGGGGTCCGGCCGGATGACCTCCAGGCCGCGCAGCAGGAGCTTCCCCCTCCTGGGAGGCACGAGCTCGGCCGACACCTCGCAGGAATCCGACCCCGGCAGGTCCGGCAGCGGGATCTCCCGCAGGCCCGACACCCGCTGCCTGCGCCTGAGCAAGGCGTAGCGGTCGAAGCCCGTCCAGCGGACGAGGCGCGCCCACCTCGACGAGCTCCCCGGCTCGGCCGCGAACTCCGCAAGCGTGGGCACCGGCTCGTCCGCGTCCTCGCGCACCGAGAGGCCCCGCTCGACCCGGGAGCCGAGGTTGCGCGCGGTGATGGCGTACGGGAACGCCTCTCCCGCCGTTCCGAAGCGGGGCAGGTTCCGGCCCAGCAGGAGGCGCGGCCGGAAGAGATGCCTCCAGAGCATGGCGAGCGAGAGGAGGCAGAACAGGAAGGTGAACGCCTGGTAGTCCGTGCTCTGTTCGGTATCCAGGCCCAGGCCGGCCGACACGGCCGCCGCGCCCAGGGCCAGCATCCCCGCCGGGGTGAAGCGCCGGCGGATCCAATCGTAGGCGAGGAAGCCGTAGCGGAGCGCGCGGTAGCGCCACACCTCGACGCGGGGGGCGCGCATCAGGCTGGAGCGGCCACCTTCTTGAGCATCCCCTCGACCACCGCGCGCGCGGTGAGTCCGGAGAAGCGCGCCTGGGGGTCGAGCATGAGCCGATGCGCGACCACGGGCACGGTCAGCTCCTGCACGTGCTCGGGGGACACGAACTCCCGCCCGTCGAGCAGGGCCAGGGCGCGAGCCGCCCGCATGAGAGACAGCGATGCGCGCGGGCTCGCGCCGAGCTGGACGCCCGGCTCTCCGCGCGTCCGCCGCGCGAGCTCGACGATGTAGCGTTTGATCTCCGGGCTCATGCGGACCTCGCGGGCCGCGCGCCGGACCGCGAGCACCTCGTCGACGTTTACCACCGCGCAGGTGGAGTCGATGGGATGGATCCGCTCCTGGTCCGAGAGGATGGCGACCTCCTCCTCGGGAGCCACGTAGCCGAGGCTGAACTGGAGCATGAACCGGTCCATCTGCGCCTCGGGCAGGGGGTAGGTGCCGTGCGACTCGACCGGGTTCTGGGTCGCGATGACGAAGAAGAGCTCCGAGAGGGGCAAAGACTTCCCCTCCACGCTCACCTGGTTCTCGGCCATGGCCTCCAGGAGCGCGGACTGCGTCCGGGGAGAGGCGCGGTTGATCTCGTCGGCGAGGAGGATGTTGGTGAACACCGGCCCCTCGTGGAACCGGAAGACGCCCTCCTTCTGGTCGTAGATGGACACGCCCAGGATGTCCGTGGGCAGGAGGTCCGGGGTGAACTGCAGGCGGTTGAAGCCCGCGCCGATGGACTTGGCCAAGGCCTTGGCCAGCGTGGTCTTGCCCGTGCCCGGGTAGTCCTCCATCAGCACGTGCCCGCCCCCGGCGAAGGCGGCCAAAAGCTTGCGGATGGCCGCGGATTGGCCCTTCATGACCTTCTCGATGTTGACGACGACGCGCGCGAGGATGTCCTGCGCAGAGGCTTTCCCGTTCATGGGCAGAGAGTATCACTTCGCCCGCGCGCGTTCAAATGGGGCCCCTTGACGATAAAAACGTTCGCGGGAAAAATTATCCAAGAGGCCAGGATGCGGGGGACGCTCAGCGTTCTTCTTTCCATCGCGCTCCTTGTGCCATTGAAGCGAATCTTCCGTACATCCCCTTGAAATAAAACCTTTCCGGCCTTATCCTAATCCAGGGGAATGTGATGAAGCTCGCCTCCGCGCTCCTAAGCCTGGTGATGTTGGCGTGTCTCGCCGTCACCTCGCGGACGACGGACACCCCCACGACGTCTGATACGACCACCACGGGCGGAGAAGGCACGAGTGATAAGACGCCTCAGAAGCTGACGCCTGAGGAGCAAAGGAGGCGGCAAGAAGAGGCGGAAAAAAAGAAGAAAGAGGAGGAGGAAAAGGACCGGAAAACCCTCACCGACCCGAAGGCTCCCGAAGCGGCACAGGACGACCTCGACAAAAGGCATCCTGACCTGAAGAAAGCGCGCGAACTCGCTGAGAATGGGGATTACAGCAAACTGCGGGAAGTACTCGGCAAGGAGTTCGGCATGAAAGGCCCAGCCATCGATGCGTACATCAAGGATACCTACACCGGCGGCGTGGACCCGACGCTCAAAGACCCCGCTGGGAAACCGCTCAGTTCCAGCGCCGCTCCTCCGAAAGGCCCGGTCCGGGACCCGGCCAGACACGCGATGGGGAAGGGAGCGCCCTCAGGCCCGAAGACTTCCCCCAGGATCGGAGTAACCCCACAAGTCAGCGCCCATACGGGTCCGGTCCCGGCCCCCGGCGCATCGCGGCCCGGGCCGCGCGGCCCGACCAAGGAAGGCACTGTGGACCCCGCAGTGAAGACGCTGATGGAGAAGCACCCGCACCTGAGCGCTGCGGAGATCAAAGGCATCACAGCGAAAGGCTTGAGCCAGGAACAACAGGGCCAAGCCCTGGCCGACCGGGACAAGGTCTACAAGGAGCTGCTCCGGCAATATCCGAACCTGACACCCGAGCAGATCAGGGCTGAGGTGCCTGCCTCGGAGATCGACAAGCTGGCGGTTGCGATGGGCAAAGGCATCCCCATCCCAGGGCAGAAAGGGTACGACCCGGCGCAATGGTGGGGCCGCAATGAGGAGCACCCCTACGGAGCTTATGACCCGAAGTGGGCTAATGGTCTGCAGAACACGTCGATCAACGCCCCCCTCTCGATGAAGGACGTTTCGAACGCGCTGCAGGGGACGCTGACGAAGAACGGATTCTCCGAGGCTGAAGCCGAGAAGATCACCCAGGCCGCCATGCAGGGAGACGTGAAAGCGATGGAGGCGCCTTTGGCGGACCATCTGCAGAGGAAGTACGGCATCACCCGGGCGGACGCCGAGACCGCCGCCCAATCCATCATCGCGAACGGCAAGGACATCGTCGATGCCGCATCGTCATTCGTGCCGGGAGTGGACCTGGTCTCGGCCGCGCGCGGGGTCACCCTCACCAATCAGAAGCTGGAGGGCTTCAACAAGGTCATGACCTATATCGGGGCCGCTGCCACGATCGCGCCTCCGGTCGTGGCGGGAACGAAAGCCGCCCTCAAGAGCCTGAAAGTGGTCAACGAACTCTCTCGCCTCAACAAAGTAGCCAAGGGGGGCGAGGCCTATTCGACATTGGCGAAGCTCGTGCGGAGCGGCGCCAAGGCGGAAGACGTCCTGAATGCGATGAGGACCGCGGAGAAGTGGGCCGAATCCGGGGCGATCTCGTCGAAACAGCTCGGCGGGTTCATGGAAGCGCTCCGCGGAGAGCATGGAGCGGGGATCGCGAGGACGATGGATCTGCTCAGCAAAGGGAAGTTCTCCGAGCTCACGACCGCCGAACTGAAGCTGTTCGGCAAGGAGACGAAACTGGGCGCGTGGCATCACACGAGCCAGGAGGCCGTGGACAGCATACTTCAGACAGAACTCCGCACCGGGAAAGGAGGCACGGTCTGGGCGGCCGATCACCCTCTCACCCAGCTGAACAAGTCCCTCGTCGGGCTGAGCAGGGACACCAGCAATGCCATATACTTCCCGCCCGACATCGCGGCAAAAGTCGGGTTCCATCCCAAGGGCGTGAACGGGCCCATGAGCGGGTGGAAGAACGTGACCGGACAGATGGTCACGGAGAACTCCGTGAAGATCCTCGAGACCCAGAGGGTCGGCGATGTCCTCGTGGTCACGAAAGCGACGGCCGGGACCCCCACGGTGGTCGGCCAACTTCAGAAAGTCTGGGGCTTGGGGGACTTCTACGGATCCCAGGCGGTCGGCTGGGCCGGCTACGCCATGTACGACTGGATAAAAAGCCGTTTCGGCTATTGACCAAGGCGGTCCTTGAAATCCGCGGCTTCCCGGCTATACTTCCTTTATGCCCCTCTATACGCTCCCCCTGATCCTTTCCTTTATCACATCCCCCTCCTCCGCCGGCACCGCCCAGGAGCGCGTCGAGGTCATCGCTGACCAGGCCGAGCAGGCCCGCGGCTTCGACCTGGAGAAGGCGAACAAGACCATCGAGAACGCTTTCCAAGGGCAGAAGACCCCCGGAGTGAAGGCCGCCCCGCAGACCGAGACCACGGACGACCCCAAAAAGCTCGCGGACAAGGAGAACGCCGCCGAGAAGGCCAGGCAGAAAGGGCTCAAGACCACGAACATCGCGGGCGGCCCGGTCGTGGGCGAGGACAAGACGGGCGCCGCCGGCAAGAAGGAGGACAAGGGCCTGCTCTCCAAACTCAAGGAGCTCCCCCTCAAGCAGATGGCTATCGGCGGCCTGCTGGGCGCCATCACAGGCGGCTTCCTCGCCATGGCTTTCGGCGGCCCCATGGGCCTCATGGTGTTCGGCGGAGCGGCCCTCTTCGTCGGCATGGCCTTCATGATGAATCACAAGCCGTGAGCCCATGCTTCTGACCGTCCTGCTTTTGCCCTCGCTGGCCTCAGCCCAGCCCCTCTCCCATTACATCCACGACGACGCCCCCTGGCTGACCCAGGAGGCCAACTCGGAGCAGCGCCAGCCCGTATACCTCGGCCTCACGCCCCTGCAGATCGTGCTCAAGGAGCCCGGAGCGCGCTTCCCCTCGCTGCCCGAGTCCCTGCGCAAGCCCGGCGAAGAGCAGCTGCAGCGCATCCGTCAGACCCTGGAGCGCTCCTCCCTGGAGGTCGAGTTCTGGCCGGCCCGGGACGATGAAGGACGGCTCGCCTTCACCTTCGCCCGCTGGAGGGAAGACCCTTCGAAAGCCTGGCGCTGGCTCACAGGCTTGCCTGAGATGGCGCCCTCTTCGCGAGAGGAGAACGACCTCGCTCCGAGGACCGCGGCTCCTGAGCCGCAGGCATTCTTCCCCAAGCCCTACAGGACCTGGGTGAAGGAGGAGCGCGACGCGGTGTTCAACGACTTCCTGCTCATGCCCGGCCTCTACGACAAGCCCGTGTTCGGGGACTGCGTGTGGACCGACGAAAGCGGCGAGGACATCATCGAAGGCTGGCTGCCCACGGACCGGCGGGAGCAGCCCTTCGAAGAGAAACGGTTGTGCATGGCCTTGCCCCAGCCCGCGTTCTTCAACGGCTTCCCGACGACCTTCGTGGTCAAGACCGGGTCCGCCGCCGTCGTCTGGCCGGAAGAGCTCCGCTGGGCGAGCGAGGAAGCCCCCCCTCCTCCGGAGCCGCTCAAAGGACGGCTGGGGCCGTGGTCGAAGCGGGACCTGGCCCAGTACCGGAAGGACGTCCGCCTGCTCTCCGGGGACCGGTTCACGCGCAAGAACTCGGCCCAGCCGGACCACCAGCTCGTGGCCCTCGCCGACTACCTGCAGGAGCGCTACGCGGCCCTGGGCCTGCCGGTGCGGCGCGCCGACTTCCGCTGGAAAGGCACGCTCCAGCCCGGCCTCATCGCCCTCATCCCCGGGAGCGCGAAGGAAGAGCCGCCCGTCCTGCTCGTGGACCACATCGACACGGCGTTCTGCGAGGACGTGTTCGACAAGAAGAAGCTCCGCGTCTCCTCCCCGGGAGCGGACGACAACGCGGTCGCGACGGCCGCGCTCCTGCAGGCCGGCCGGATGCTCAAGGATGTCCGCCCCAAGCGCGATATCTGGCTGGTCCATCTCACGGGGGAGGAGTTCCCGGCCGACGATCTCGGCGCCAGGAGGCTCGTGCGGGAGCTCCTCGCGGGCAGGCAGAAGCTCCGGGGAGTCGTGGTCCTGGACATGATCGGCTATAGGGATCCGCGGGACCCCGTCTTCCAGGTGAATGCCGGACCCGATGCCGAGTCCCTGGACATCGCGCGCAAAGCCCTCGGGCTCGAGGTCGCGGCCCCGTTCTCAGGCCGTCTGCGCACCCGCTACGACCCGGAGAGCTACCTCTACAACACCGACGCCCTCATCTTCTCGGAGGCGGGCTACCCCGTGATCCTCATCAACGAACACATCAACGCCAAGCACAACCTCACCCGGCGCCACTACCACGAATCCACGGACACGAGCTCCCGCCTGGACTTCGCCTTCGCGCAGGCGCTCTCGCGCCTGGCCATCGAGACGGTCGCCCTGCTGGCTAGCCCACGCGCTGACGCACTTCCCAATATCCGCGCGGGACCAGAGCCCTCCGGGCTCTAGCCCACGCGCTGACGCACTTCCCATATCCGCGCGGGACCAGAGCCCTCCGGGCTCTAGCGAGTGACGGCCCGGCCGCGCACCCGGGGCGGGGCCTCGGGCTCCCGGCCCAGCTCGTCGACGAGCTTCTCCAGCTCGGCGCGGCCTCCCGGCAGGCCCGTAGGCTCGGGCGCGCCGTAAGGCTTCCCATCCATGCCGACCATCCGCGTCCGGCCGTCCCCGTACTGGATCGAGACCGCCTTCTTGCCGTTGTTGGTCCCGTCCTGGATGAAGCGGACCGCCTTGACGCCCTCGCCGAGTTCCGCCACGGGCACGAAGGCGGGCAGGGAGTACAGATACGCCTTGCGCTTGGGACCCAGCACGTGCGCGGCGAGCTTCCGGTCCGGCGTGAAGTAGACGGCCTCGTGCCCCTTCGGGTCGTCCCGCAGCATCCTTCCGGGCTCCATGAGGTAGAACCGGTCGGTCTTGTCGTCCCAGAAGGTCCACCCCTTCTTGGGCGAGTGATGCCACCAGTCACCCTTGTCCTGCGCGAGCCAGCGCGAGCTGGCCGGGTGGCTCCACCACCATAAGCCTTTATGGCTCTGGGCCCAGAACCAGCCTCCGGCCGGATGCACCTGCAGCAGGCCTTGCCGATCTGGGTGGGTGTAGTAGCGGACGCCCTTGTCCTCATGCCAGCCGGGGGATGCGAGGGCGTTCTCCTTGAGGAACGCCTCCTTGGCCAGCACATCGGTCTGGACCCGGTCCTTGATCGTCGCGGGCAGAAGCTGTACTCCCGTGCTCCCCGTGGCCGCCTCGGTCGAGAACGGAGGCAAAAGAGCGGCGGGAGGCTCTTTGAGCCGGACATCCTCGGGGATGACCGGGATGAGAGGCCCTGAATAGGGCGGAGGCAGGATGGTTTTGGGCTGAGGCTTCTCCTTGGCCGGAGGGGTCTTCTTCTCAGGCCCGGGAGCAGGCTGGGGCTTGGGCGGCTGCGGTTTAGGCTGGGCCTTGGGCTGAGGCTTCGGCTTGGGCATCGGTTTGGGCGGCGGCTTCGGCTTGGGTTTCGGCGCGGCCGAACCTTCGGACCCGGGATCGCCTCCGCTCGAGGAGGACGAGCCGGAAGAGGAAGATTTCCCCTTGGATGAGGACTTCTTCCCGGAGCCGGAAGGGGCTGAACCCTTGTTCTGCGCCGCTCCGGCGCCGGTCCGCGGGCTGCTCGGCTCCTCCGGCGCAGGCTTGGCGGCAGGCGGAGGCTTCACTACTGCGGGCTCGGAGATGACGGACTTGCCCGCAGGTTTGGCGGGCACGGAGGCCTGGACCGGGACGGGCTTCTGCACCGGAGGGGGCGGAGCCCGGAGCTCCTCCGGCTTGGGTGAAGAAGCCTTCGGCTTCGGCTGAGGAGGAGGGACGGGCGGGGACTTGGGCCGCGGCTCTGGAGTCGAGGCTCTCGGAGCGCGATCTTTCTCCTCTCGCAAAGAGGGACGCGGAGCCGGGGCGGTCTGGACCGGGGCCATGGCAGGCTGGGACGCGGCCGAGGTCTGGACCGGGGCCTGCACAGCATCCAGCCTCCGCACCACGGGCGGGTCCTTCTTCACCGCCTTCTTTGGGGAAGCGGCCGGCTTCTTCTGCTTCTGAGCCTGATACTCGCGTATGAGCCGCTCCACCGCCCCGCCGTCCACCGCCACGGACGCCCCCTTGGATACGGGCTTGGGCACCGCCGGGACGGCGGGACCGGACGGGGCTGGACGGAGCTTCCCTTGCTCCGGGAAGGACTTGAGCGCGCCGCGGGCCTCGAGCGGTTCGGCGGGCTTGGCCTTTTTCTTGCCGGGAGCGGGGACGACCGGGAACTTGGATTCGATCTTCGCGGCGGCAGTGGAGATCGCGACCCTTGCGGCAGAGGTCGAGACCGCGACACCATCCGCCTTTTTCTTCACCGCCCTGCGTCCGCGCTTCCGAGCCGGCCTGCTCACATGGACCTGGATCTCATCCTGGAATAGGGGCTTGGGCTCCAGAGCGTGGGCGCTCCGGAGTATGCCGAAGGCGAACAATGCCTGCAGGAAACACGACGTCATCTACCTGATATTGTAGCCGGTCCGACCCACAAAGGTCGCAGGTCCGATGATATAGACAAAAGCTGGGCCCATGGGCCCTTGCGCCGGATAGGCCCCTGGTCCTCGTTGAGCCCTCTCGAAAAGCCGCCTTCCCGAGCGCGAACAGCAGGACCGCCATGGGAGGAGAATCGTCATGCGAAATTGTATTATTCCTCCATCGTGGCATACGATACGATCCGCGTCGAGAACAAGGGGAAGACGGCGGTGTTGCGGCTGAACCGGCCCGAGGTGCGCAACGCGTTCGACGCCGCCATGGTGAGGGAAGTACGCCAGGCCTTCGAGTCCTTCCAGACCGACGCGGGAGTCCGCTGCGTGGTCGTCACAGGGGAAGGGGGTTCGTTCTGCTCAGGCGTGGACCTGCGCTGGCTCGGCGCAGGCCAAGACCTCCCCCGCGAGGAGCACGAGGCGCAGACCCTGGAGATCTCCAGGATGTTCCGCTCCATCTACGATCTGGACAAGCCTGTCCTGGCCGCGGTCGAAGGGGCGGCTCTCGGGGGAGGAGTGGGGTTCCTGGCGGTCGCCGACATCGTCATCGCGTCCTCGTCGGCCGTTTTCGGCCTGAGCGAGGTGCGCATCGGCGTGGTCCCGGCCTGCATCGCCCCCTACCTGCTCCTGCGCAGCCCTCAGCGCGCCATGCTCAAGAGTCTCTTCATCAGCGGGGTCCGTTTCGGCGCGGAGGAGGCGCGAGCGGCGGGACTCTTGGACCTCATCGCGGAGCCTGGGCGGGCCCTTCCCGATGCCCTGGCCAAGGCCGCCTCGCTCATGGACGCCGCTCCCCTCGCGCAAGGCGTCTGCAAGCAGCTGTTCCGGACTCTGCCCGGCATGTCCCTGGACGAGGCCATGCGCCACACGGCTCGCGTATTGGCGGAGATCAAGACCGGGAATGAGGCGAAGAAGGGGATCGAGGCCTTCTTGAATAAGCGGAAGCTGGATTGGGCCTAAGCCGTCTCGTCTTCGTCGTCCGAGGAGACCCCGGCGACTCTCCCGAACAGCATGCCGGCCAACCCGGTGAGGGGGCCCAGCACCAGGAAGATGGACACGCCCATGCCCACGCCGACCGGGCCCTTCTCAGCCACCCATGCCACGGCCTCGCCCGGGCGCATGAGAGGCCGTTCCTCCCTGAACAGCGGACCGCGGGGCTCCTTCGTGACCAAACCCCTCTGCCAATGCGGGGAAGGCTGACGCCGCGCCTCCGCGAGCACTCTCTGCAGTCGCAGGAACTCCGGGGCGACGGCCCCCGGACCATAGCCGCGGGTCTGGACCGGCACAGGAGAGACGGAGTCCCTGAGAGCCGCCGAACCGTCGTAGGCGCCGCCGATGACTCCGCGGTCGTCGGACATGGCTCCGAGCATCTCCTTCGAGTCCTGGGCGGACGCGAGCGGCGCCATCAGGAAAAGAGCAAGCAGGGCCTTCATCACGAGATAGGATACGCCGCGGGGAGAGCGGGGGTAGCGCCGAATGGCCCAGGCCGGCCTAGGCCATTCGACCCAGAGGAAGGCCTGGGCGGGAAGACGGACGCGACTTTATTTTTTTCGCGCTATGCTATGCGGCCGCGAGCCTTCGGAGCAGCCTCTGGCATTGCCGCAGACCCATGCGCACCCCGTAGGCCCTGGCCAGATGCTGCTGCACGAGCCGGCCGTTCCACTCGCTCTCCGGGAATCCGCAGGTCACGGGGTCGCTCCCGAGCTCGCCGCAGAGTCTGCGGCGCTCGATAGGACGCAGGCTCGAGGGGCGTCCCGGCCGATCCGCCTCCTGCAGCCCCTCCACTCCGTCCTGCTCGAAGCGGTGCACCCAATACTCCAGCGAGCGCGGGCTGCGGCCCCAGATGGCGGCGCTCTGATAACAGCTCAAACCCCGGCACACGAAAAGCACCCCGTGCAGGCGGTGGTGATAGCGTGCTTCCCGCGAACGCAGGATCTCCGTCCAGATGATGCGCTCCGCTTTCGCAGGCTCCGCGACCGTGAGTCTTTGCATTGGCGTCCCCCGATTTACGCGAAGTATAGCAGAAGAACCCATTATGCGCAAGTACTTTTGTCGTACCTTTTGCGCCCGGGCCCTTGACAGGAGCCTCGAAGTAGTGGAGACTAATAGTAGTACAGGAGGACGGATGCGTATGAAGAAATTGATCCCATGGTTGCTCATCGGGGTCTGTGCGCTGGCCCTCACCGGTTGCCCGCCGGAGAAGACTGAGACGAACGTCACGCCGGACGGCAGCGGCAGCAGCGCTCCTGAGTCGACCACGAGTTCCGGGCCGGAGAGCACGGGGACCACGACCCCGGCGACCACCGTCCCCGCCGGGACGAGCAGCGGCTCGCCACTCGCGCCGGCCCAGTAAGAGGCGGCGCAACCGACGAATTGCTACACTCTCCGCATGATCCGAGCGGAGAGGCTGCAGCGGACGTGCGTACCGGCCGTCGACGAGGTCCTTGGGGTCCCCCTCAAGGTCCTCGACGACGGCTTCGTCCGTGTGGTGGACTACATGGGCTCCGATGAGTCCGTGGTCCAAGCCGCGCGCGTCTCCTACGGCGAGGGGACGAAAAAGGTCAGCGAGGACCGCGGACTCATCCGCTACCTGCTGCGGCACCAGCACACCACGCCCTTCGAGATGTGCGAGATCAAGCTACACGTGCGGGTCCCCATGGACTGCTGGAGGCAGTGGATCCGCCACCGCATGTCCAGCGTCAATGAATACTCCACGCGCTACTCGGTGGCCATCGACGCCATGCAGAAGACTTCCCCCGACGCCTGGAGGAGGCAATCCGCGGACAACAAGCAGGGTTCCTCCGGCTCGCTGGACCCGGCCCCGGGCAAGCGCCTGACCGAACGCGAGGCCGAGGTCCACAGGCTCTGCCGCGAGGCTTACGAGGAGCGCCTGAAAGCCGGCGTGGCCCGCGAGCAGGCGCGCAAGGACCTCCCGCTGAGCACCTACACGGAAGCATACTGGAAGACGGACCTCCACAATCTCCTGCGCTTCCTGCACCTGCGCATGGCCCCCAACGCCCAGCAGGAGATACGGAGCTACGCGAGACTCATCGGGCACGAGATCGTCAGGCGCTGGTGCCCGCTCACCTGGGAGGCCTTCCTGGACTACCGCGTAGGCGGGCTCGCGCTCTCCAGGCTCGAGGCGGAGATCATCGCGAGGATCGCCCGGGGAGAGCCCAAGGCCGCCGAGGGACTCGCGGAACAAGCCGGCTGGGCCAAGGGGAAGAAGAACCGGGAGCGCGCCGAATTCGACGAAAAGCTCAAGACCTTGGGGCTGAAGGCGCCTTGGACTTGAAATAATTCCGTTATTCATTCCCATTATCCTGTAGCGGATGATGGAAGATAATCTCAATCGCGCGCGCGCGCGCATGAAGGAGCTCATCGCCGACGCCCTGGCGCTCGAGCGCCTCCCCCTTCCGACGACCGCCGGCGAGGACGCGGCCGGGCAGGACCTGTCCCTGCTGCAGGACAGGGAGAAGCGCATCGCGGTGCTTGAGCGCGAACTCCTGGAGCAAGGCGCGCGCTTCGAATCCGAGCGCGGCGCCTGGGAGCGCAGGAAGGCCGAGCTCCTGCGCAATCTCGAGGAGCTCAAGAGCTCGTGCGCGGCGGCCGCGGCCGCGCAGGCTGCGGAAGCGGAATCCTGGCAGCGGCGCCTGGCGGAGCTCCTGGCGTCCGGCGACCCGCACGTGTTCCAAGAGAAGGCCGCGCTCGAGAAGCTCCTGGACGACGCACGCGCGGAGCTCGGCGCCAGACAGGCCCGTCTCAACGCCTCGGAGAGCGAACGCATCCAACTCCGGGACCTAGTGCAGACGGCCAAGGCCCGCTTCGCGGACATGAAGGCTTCGCTCTCCCGCAAGCAGGCCCTCTGGCAGCGGTATTTCCAGGCCCTGGAGGCCGCTCGCCGCATGGCCGAAGCGAAGCTGGAGCGCGCCCTCGCCGAGATCAAGACGAGGCGCGGCAAGGAGGCCGCCGGGGCGCGGGAGCTCGAGAGCCTCAAGGCCAGGCTCGCCGCCGAGAGCGAGCGCCTGGAGCAGGTCAGCGGCATCCTCCGCCAGCGGCTCAAGGCCGAACGGGAGCATCTGGAGGGAGTCTCGGGAGAAGAGGGGCTGCTCTCGACCGTGGCCGCGCTCGAGTCCTGGCTCGCCGAGAGGCCGGCTTTCATCCGCGGCGTGGCGCAGCTGCGGGCCCAGCTCGCCGCCGAAAAGAAGCGATGGGCGCAGGCCGGCTCCGCCGTCAAGGAGCGCTTCCACCGATGGAGCAAGCGCATCGAGGAGCTCTCGGCGGAGCTCGAGGCCGAACGGAAGTCCAAGGGACAGACCGAGCAGAAGCTCGACCGGAGCCTCGCGGAAGCCGAAGCCCGCCTGCGGGAGAAGACGGCGCTGGAGACCGAGCTCCAAGCGTTGAAGGCGGACCTCGCGGCTGAGAGGGAGGGCGGGGAGCGGGACCGCGACGCGCTCCAAGCGCAGCTGCGCGAGACGCTCGAGCGCCTGCGGGAAGCCCGCAAAGCCCTCGAGACGGAATGCGGCGCCAGGAAGCAGGCGGAGCAAAGGCTCGGAAAAGCCCTGTCCGAATCCGAGTCCTGGCTGGCGGAGAAAGCCTCGATGGCCTACGGGCTCCAGGAGCTCAAGGCCAGGGCCGCGGCCGAGAAGAAGCACGTCGAGGAGGTGAACGCGGTCCTGCAGGGCCGGCTCGAGGCCGAGCGCAAGCGGCTCCAGGAAGCCTCGGACGCATGGGAGCGGGAAGGAAGGGCCAGGACGCTGGCCGAAGAGAAGCTCGCGCGCGCTCTCGCCCAGGCCGAGTCCAGGCTCCGCGAAAGGTCGGCCGCCGCCTGCGAGCTCGACGCCATGAAGGCCAAGCTCGAGGCCGAAACGAGGGTCTTCGAGCAAGTGACCCGGACGCTCCAGGAGCAGCTCGAGACCGAGCGCAGGCGTCTGGCCGAGATCTCCGCCTCCTGGGAGGCCGAGTCCAAAGCCAGGACCCTGGCGGAGGAGAAGCTCCACCGGGCCCTCACGGAAGCGGAGAACCTGCGCCGGGAGAAGGCCGCGGCGTCCTCCGAACTCGAGGGCATCCATGCCAGGCTCGAGGAGGAGAGGACCCGCTCGGAGCAAGCCCGCGCCGAGCTGGAGCGCGAGCTCCGCGAACGGAGCGAGCAGCTCCAGGAGGCCTCGGCCGCGCGGGAGCGGGAGACGGCCGCGAAGGAGCTCGCAGAGCGCAAGCTCGCCAGCGCGCTCGCCCAAGCCGAGTCGAGGATGCGGGAGAACGCGGCTTTCGCCTGCGAGCGCGAGGACCTAAAGAACCGGCTGGCGGCGCAGATGAAGGGGCGGGAACAGGCGGACCGGCTGCTGGAAAGCCAATCGCTCGCGGGGCGCAAGCGCTTCGAGGAGCTGACGGCCGAGGTCGCGAGGCTCAAGGCGAAGCTCTCGGAGGAAGAGGATCCATAAGGAATTCCCCTTGCGGAAATGGCCGTTGTTGAAAAACTTAGCCCTCCCGCAGAGCGGGAGGGCTAAGTTCCGCGCACGCGGCGCGGAGGAGCTGCTGTTTTGTTCTACTGCTTCCCCAGCTTCTTCCGCCAATACTCCTGACCGGCCGGCGGAAGGGTGTAGACCGGGTCGTAGTACTCATAGCGGCGGTTCAAGGCCTCGGGGTCGTCGGCCTCGATGCCGGTCCTGTAGTTCTTGGTCCAGTAGGTGATGCCCTTCTCCCGGTCGTACTCCTGCCACTGGGTGATCCAGCGCTTGCCCACCAGAGGCACGTCGCAGGTGACCCGCGGGGTGGCGAAGCCGGGCAGATACCCCATGATGTCGTGCTGCAGCTTCTGCGCCTCGTGCACGGAGAGGCGCCAGTGCTCGGAGTTCGGGATCATGTCGCACATGTAGAAGTAGTAGGGCATGATCCGGCCGCGGTCCACCAGAGCGAAGCCGAGGTCCAGCAGGTCCTTGGCGGTCGCGTTCACCCCCCGCATGAGCACGCCCTGGTTGCGCACGTCCCGGAAGCCCATGGCCAGGATCTGGCGCACGGCCTTGGCCAGAAGCGGCGTCACCTGGCAGGCGTGGTTGATGTGGGTGTGCAGGGCGATGTCGATGTTCCTCTCGCGCGCCTTCTTCGCCAGGCGCTCCAAGCCGCGGAGCACCTCGTCCTGGAGAAAGTGGTGCGGGATCGCCATGAGCCCCTTGGAGGCGAGGCGGATGTCCCGGATGTTGGGGATATCCATGATCTTGGACACGAATCCCTCGAGCTTGGCGATGGGCAGATTCGCCACATCGCCGCCGGACACGACCACGTCGCGTACGGACGGGGTCTTGCGCAGGTAGTCCAGGATCGCCTCATAGCGCTCCGCGGGCTGCATGGTGAACCCGCCCTTGGAGACCTGGGGGACGTCGTTGCCCACGAGGTCCATGCGCGTGCAGTGGCCGCAGTACTGCGGGCAGGTCGAAAGGAGCTCGGCCAGGACCTTGGTCGGATATCGATGCGTGAGGCCTTCGACCACCCACATCTCGGACTCGTGCAGGCTGTCCCGGGTCGCCAAGGGATGGTTGGGCCATTCGGGATGGCGGTCCTTGCGCGCCGGAAGCATGTAGCGGCGGACCGGGTCCTTCCAAAGGTCGCGCTCATCCATCATGTTGAGGAGATGGGGCGGGACCAGGATGCACATGGTCGCCGTCTCCTGCTGGTCCTTCTCGATGCTCTCAGCCAGGTCGTCCGAGAGCAGGCTCCCCATGACGGCCTTGAGCTCCTTGAGGCTCTTGACCGAATGCTGCCTCTGCCACAAAGCGGTCTCCCACTGTTCCCTGGAGACGTCCCGCCATCCCGGGAACCTCCGCCAATCGCGCTCCGCAGGAGGGAGCTCGGGCGGGTACTTATACGGCTGCTCGGCCGCACGGGCCGGTCTCTTGGGCTTATTCGTCACATGGCTCATCCGGGGTATCTTAGCATTTCATTATGGAATCGCGTCCTTCCTTAAGGGCGGGAGGATGTGCTATTCTTAATCCAGCATGCCTGACGCGCTCGAGGGCAGACAGGTCGGCGGCTGCAAGATCCTCCAGAAGCTGGGAGAGGGCGGCATGGGCTCCGCCTACAAGGCCCATCACCTGGGCCTGGACCGCATCGTGGTGGTCAAGACCCTGCACCCCAATCTGGCCGCCGTCCCCGGCTATCTCGAGGGCTTCCTGCGCGAGGCCAGGGCCGCGGCGCGCCTCGAGCACCCCCGCATCGTGCAGGTCTACGACCGGGGCAGCGAGGGGAACGTCCACTACATCATCATGCAGTTCGTGGACGGGGAGAACGTCGAGGACGTCATCAAGAGGGACGGTCCCATCCCAATGCTCAAAGCCCTGCAGATCATCAAGGCCGCGCTCGAGGGCCTCGGTGAGGCGCACAAGCACGGCATCGTGCACCGGGACGTCAAGCCCTCCAACATCCTCCTGGGCAAGGACGGCTCCATCCGTCTTTCCGACTTCGGCCTGGCCGTACCGGCCACCCAAGGGGCGAGCGGCGGAGGCGGGGTGCTGGGCACCCCCCTCTACGTGGCTCCGGAACAGGCCTGGGGAGGAGCCGCGGACCGACGCAGCGACATCTATTCCATGGGGGTGACGTTCTTCCACATGCTGGCCGGCGAGCCGCCCTTCCTCGCTCCCACGGGGCAGGAAGTCGTGGCCATGCACATCAACAACCCGGCCCCGGACATCCGCAACTACAACCCCGGGATCAGCAGCCTGACGGCCCGGATCATCATCAAGGCCATGGCCAAGAAAGCCGAGGACCGCTACCAGGCCGTGGAGGATTTCCTTTCCGATCTCAACGCGCCGGGCGTGGTCTTGGAATCCCCCATCATGACGGGGGAGCGGAGCCTGGACCTCGGGATCAAGGTCTCTCCCGGAGCGCACAAGCCGGTCGTGCGCCATGAGACCCCGGCGCCCAGGCAGGAGCCTGCGCCGCAGATGGCCCCCCCCGCCCTCCCGGTCGCCCCCCCCAAGGACCTCAAGCGCGCCGCGATCAGCCTGGCCCTGGTCGCCGCGGCAGGAGTCTGCGCCTACCTCGCCGGCGTGAAGGGCAGCCTCATCCTGGCCGGCGCCGCGGCCGCCATCCTGGCGGGAGCCTGGTACGCGTCGCAGGCGGGGCTGGGAGAGGCGGCCGTCACCTTCCTGCTCCTCGGCGGAGCCATGCTCTATCTGGCCGGGGACACAGGTTCCTCGTTCGCGGACTTCCTGCGCTCCGCGGACCGGCGCGCGGCGTGCCTGCCCTTGGCCGTCCTCCTCGGGCTCGGCTACTACGCGGTGCCTCCGCAGAAGGGACCGCACTGGCATGCCCTCATCTGGCTCCTCCTGCTCGGCGCGGCATCCTGCGCCTACATCTTCGCCATCCCTCCGGCCATGCCGGCCGTCTTCGTGTTCAGCCCGAGCCTTCTGCATGAGAAGGCCAGGCTGCTCCTGAGCGTGTCCGCCCTGCTCGTGTTGTTCGCCTGGTGGGTCTATCAGTCCCAGGCCGAGGACCTCAACCGGGTGGTGTTCTCCCTCCCGTGTCTGCTCGGCGGGCTCCTGGCCGTGTACGCGGCCGGATCGCTGGAGCACCGTCAACCCGCGCCGCTCGAAGCCCCCAAGCCGCAGCCGCGCCGCGTCCTCAAGCAGCAGCCTCAGCGGTCTCCGGGGGGACCCGTGACCATCACCATCGACGGCGACCAGCCGGTGCAGCCCGAGCCGGAGCCGGAGCCGGAGCCGGAGCCCGAGCCGGAGCCCGCTCCGGCCCCGAAAGCCCCGGCCAGGCTGGACTGGAACTACCAACTCAAGGCCCCCTTGGTCGGACTCAAGCAGAGGTTCTCCAACAACGGCTGTCTGCTCCCGCTCGGGCTCCTGACCTATCTGCTGGGCATGATCCTTTCCTGGCTCGTCCCCATCCCGGTCCCGGAGCCCGTCGAGGAAGCCGAGGCATGAGCCTGGCACTGCTCTTGCTGAGCCTGGCTCTCCCCGCCATGTGCGCGGGCTTGCAGCTCAAGGACGTCGCTGAAGGCCTCGGGAAGGCCGCCGCGCTGCGCGACGAGCTCAACCTGGGGCGCGATAACGAGATCAAGCTGGGCCGGGAGGTGGCGGCGCATCTCGTGGGCAAGTACGGGCTCTATACGGACGAGGCGGTCACGCGTTACGTGAGCCTCGTGGGCCTATCCTTGGTCAAGAAGGCCGGCCGGCCGGACCTCCGCTATCGCTTCGGCATACTCAACACCAAGGGCCTCAACGCCTTCGCGTGCCCCGGCGGCTACGTCTTCATCACCAAGGGCCTGCTCATGCGCCTGCGAAACGAGGCCCAGCTGGCCGGAGTCCTGGCGCACGAGATCGTGCACGTGGACCGCAAGCACGCCGTCATGGCCTCGATGAAGGGCAAGGCCTTGGGCGCCCTGGGCAAGGAGCTGACCCAAAAGTCCGATTTCGACCAGCTCACCCAGGCGCTCATCGAGAGCGTCGTCGAGAAAGGCCTGCCCCAGGCGGACGAGTACGACGCGGACAAGCGGGCCGTGGCCCTCCTCTCCGAGCGCGGCTACCAGGCGGACGGGCTCTACGTGGTCCTCCAGGGGCTGGCCAAGGGCGGCAAGGAGCCCGAGGGCCTGGCCGCCTGGAACAGCAGGCACCCGCCCATGAGCAAGCGGCTCTCCCGGCTGGACAAGGAGCTGGCGGGCGTCGAAGCGGAAGGCCAGCTCCTCCAGAAGCGGTTCCTCGACAACGTGTCGCTCTAGCTTGGGTCATCAAATAGGTCTTGAAATTGGTCATAATATAGTCTATAATTATTCCATGAAGCGTCCTTCCGCGAGATACTGCAGCATCGCCGAGCTCAAGGCCGGTCTTTCCTCGTTCGTCCGCGAAGCCGCCGCAGGAAACGAGATATTGGTGACGGACCATAACCGTCCGGCGGCGAAGCTGGTGCCGGTCTCACGGATCCCGCCGCTGCCGAAAGCGGACCTGGAGCAGTTCTTCCGCAAGCCGCCGATCAAGACGAAGAAGGGGACTCCCGACTCCGCGACGCTCATCCGCCAGATCCGCGACGAAGAGGGGCATTGACCTGCTATTGGGATACGTCGGCCCTGCTCCCGCTCCTCTTCGACGAGCCCCGTTCGAAGGACATGCTCCGCCTGGCCTCTGAAGGAGGAGGCCTGCCAGGGTACACGTCCTTCTTCACCCTCCTTGAGATGGAGGCCGCGTTCTCGCGCAAGTTGGGACAAGGCTCTCTGGGAGAGGGAGGCTTGGTTCCGCTCAGAGCGCAGGCGAGGATGCTGGAGGAGGCCTTGGCCCTGCTCTGGCCGGATGCCGGAGCGCTCGAGTCCTGCCGAAGGCTGGCGATGGAGTTCGGGCTCAAGCCCGGAGACGCGCTGCAGCTCGGCTCCGCTCTGATCCTCGCACAGGGGTGCCAGGACGCGTGCTTCGTGTCGTTGGACGCGCGGCTCAACGAGGCGGCGGCAGCTGCCGGGCTCGCGGCCTACTTGAGATAGAGCTTCTTGGGGTCCAGCACTTCGCGCAGGAGTTTGAGCTCCTTCTCGCTCGGCGCCGGAATGACCGGCAGCGTCTTCTTCGACTTCAGGTCCCAACCCACCCCCGCCTTCACGTCCGCGAGCGTGACCCCGGGATAGAGCGCGCTGGCCACCAATTCGCCGAAGGACTCGTCGTACTCCAGCACGCACTTGTCCGTGATGACCTTCACAGGCCCGCCTCCCGGCATGCCGAGCTCCTTGCGCGTGACTCCGCTCGGATGGCGGAACCCCGGGCTGGTCACGAACTCCACCTTCTCCGGGAACGCCCTCTTGTTGAGCTTGGACACGACCAGGGTGCGCTGGGCGCTGATGGCGATGGCCGAGGCCCCGCCGGCTCCCGGGAGCCTGACCTTGGGCTTCCCGTACCCGCCGATGACCGTGGTGTTGATGTTCCCCCACCGGTCGATCTGCGCGCCGCCCAGGAACCCGACCTGGATCTTCCCGCCCTGCAGGAAGGACTGGAAGATGTCCGCCATGCTCGAGACCATCAAGGACCCGGTCACCAGGGAGGGGTCGCCGATGGAGACAGGCAGGCGGTCGGGGACGGCCCCGACCGCGCCGGACTCGTAGATGAGGACCAGGCGCGGCGCGTGCATGGCCCGCGCCAGGTTGCATGCCAGGTTGGGAAGGCCGATGCCCACGAACACGACGTCCCCGTCCTTTAGCTCGCGCGCGGCCACGGAAGCCATCATCTCGGTCGGCGTGTAGGTCGTCGTCTCAGAAGCCATAGTTGACCCCGGTGCAGACCTGGTCCTTGGCCTTCAACCGCTCCGCCAAGCCCGGCTGCTTGGCCATGTACTGCGCCCGGCCGCCGACTCCGTAGACGTACTCGTCAAGGTACGCCCGGAGCTTCTCAGGCGTGTTCGACATCTGCTCCCACGCGATGTAGAAGTCGTTGTCCCGGTCGTAGTAGCCCTGCGCGTAGGATGGATGGGCTCCGAAAGGCTCGACGACCACCGCGCTCACGATGAGCCCGGGGATGAGGGTCCGATTGGGGTCCGAGCGGATGACGTCCTCGGAGACGAGTTCCTCGACCACCACGATGACGCGCTTGGAAGCGAAGGCCGCCTCCTTCTGCACTCCCATGAGCCCCCAGATCTGGGCGTTGCCCTCCTCGTCCGCGCGCTGGGCGTGGACGATGGTCACATCCGGGTTCAGGGCCCGCACCGCGGAGAGCTTCTCGCCCGTGAACGGGCAGGTCACCGACCCGATCGCGGGGTTCGCGCGCGGGATGTCCGTGCCCATGAAGTCGCGCAGGGGCCAGAACGGCAGCCCCGCGGCACCCGCGGAGAACCGGGCCACCATGCCGAAGTGCGAGTACTCCTCCAGCTCCAGCGGCGGGTAGCCCTTGCCCTCGACCGCTCCGCGGAACGCGTTCAGGGATCCCACTCCGGGGTTCCCCGCCCAGGAGAAGACGAGCTTCTTCGCGCAGCCGGCCGCGATGAGCTGGTCGTAGATGAGGTCCGGGGTGAGGCGGCAGAGCGTCAGGTCCCGCCGCTTCTGACGGATGATCTCATGCGCGGCCGCGAAGCAGATCAGATGGGTGAAGCCCTCGATGACGACCGTGTCCCCGTCCCTGACGTGGGACGCGATCGCCTCCCGCATGGAGACGACCTTGCTCATGTGAGTTCCTTCAGCGTCTCGTCGAGCAGGCGCAGCCCGGTATCCACGTCGTATTCGTCGACGACCAAAGGAGGCGCCAGGCGGACGACGCTCTCCCCGCAGGAAAGCAGGAGCAGGCCCTTGCGGAAGGCCCTTTGCGTGAGGTCGTGGACGAGGTTCTTGGCCGGTTCCTTGGTCGCGCGGTCCTTGACGAACTCCACGCCGATGAAAAGCCCGAGTCCGCGGACGTCGCCGATGCACGGGTGCCTCTCCTGCAGGGCCTTCATCCCGGTGAGGAGCCTCTCCCCCATGACCCTCGCGTTCTTCAGGAGCTCGGACTCCACGATGTCCAGGGTCGCCAGCGCGGCGGCGCAGCACACGGGATTGCCGCCGAAGGTGCTGCCGTGCGAGCCCGTCTCCCACTTCATCGCGGACTCCTTCGCCACGATGGCCCCGATAGGCATGCCCGAGGCCAGGCCCTTGGCCGCGAGCAGCACGTCGGGCTCCACGCCCTCATGCTCGCACGCCCACATCTTCCCGGTGCGCCCCACCCCGGTCTGTATCTCGTCGAAGACGAGCAGGATGCCGTGCTCGTCGCAGAGCTCGCGCAGGCCCTTCAGGAAGCCCTTCGGCGGGATGGCGTAGCCGCCCTCGCCGAGGAAGGTCTCCATGAACACCGCCGCCACGTCCTTGGGCGAGACCTCGCGCTTGAAGAGCTCGTTGCGCATGGTGTCCAGCACCTGCTCCCCGGCGTCCTCGCCGAGCCGGTAGGTGTTCGGGAACGGGACATGGTGCACGCCGGGCAAAAACGGCCCGAAGCCGGCCTTCTGCGAGATCTTGCTGCAGGTCAGGCTCATGGCGCCGTAGGAGCGGCCGTGGAACGCGCCGCGGAACGAGACGAGGTCCGGGCGGCCGGTCGATTGGCGCACCAGCTTGATGGCGCCCTCGACCGCCTCGGTGCCGGAATTCGTCAGGAAGACGCGGCTCTTCATGTGGCCGGGAGCGAGATTGGCGAGCCGCTCCACCAGGGCGGCCATCCCCTCGTAGTAGAAGTCCGTCCCGCAGATGTGCAGGAACTTCCCGGCCGCCTCCCGGATCGCGGCCACGACCTTGGGATGCGAGTATCCGGTCGAAGCCACGGCGATGCCGGCCATGAAGTCGATGTACCGGTTGCCGTCCACATCCTCCAGCCAGGGGCCCTGGCCGTGGTCCACCACGAGCGGGTACTCCTTGATGTAGGAGGTCGATGAGCACGCCTTGTCCCGCTTGACGACCTCGCGCCCTTTGGGGCCCGGAGGCGGCACCACGATGCGGGGGTAGTCCCGTGTGGCCTTTTCTTCCTGCACGACCTTTCCCTTGGGTGTCATTTCTTCTGCTCCCGGACTACTGTCCGCGACTGCTCCCGCATGAACTGGGCGACGTAGTACGGCCCGCAGCCGCCCTTGCCGCTCGAACCCGAGCCCTTCCATCCGCAGAACGGCTGGGCCCCGGGCCAGGCTCCGGTCGTGGCGCCGGTCCGCTTGTTCGCGTAGCAGATCCCGAATTCGGCGTCGTCGAAGAAGCGCTGCACTTCCTCGTCCTTGCCGGAGTAGATCCCGGCCGTGAGGCCGTAGTCCGCCTTATTGCTCTCCTCGATGGCCTGGTCGAGGCTGTCGACCTCGCCCACCGGCAAGAGGGGGACGAAGTACTCCTCCATGAACAGCCGGCTCGACAGGGGAGCCCTGACGATCGTGGGCTCGACGTAGAGACCCTTGCCGAGCGCGCCCTCGGTCAGGCGCCGGCCGCCGTGGACGATCTCGCCGTCCTTCCTGGCCAGGGCCACGCCCTTCTCCCAGGTCTCGACCGCCTTTTTATTGATGACCGGGCCGTAGAAAACGTCCTTCTCGGTCGGGTCGCCGATCTTTATCGCCTTCGTCCGGGCGATAAGCTTCTCGAGGAACGCCTTGGCGACCTTCTTGTGCACGTAGACCCTGGAGCAGGCGCTGCATTTCTGGTTCTGCAGGCTCCAGGCCGACTTATACACGCCCTCCGCCGCCATGTCGAGGTCCGCGGTGTCCATGACGATGGCCGGTCCCTTGCCGCCGAGTTCCATAAGGCAGGGCTTGACCCACTTCTGGCTGAAGCCGTGGAACATGCGCATGCCCACGTCCATGGAGCCGGTGAACACGATGCCGCCCACCTTCGGGTGCTGCCAGAGCGTGTCGCCGATGACCGAGCCCTTGCCCGTGACGAAGTGGAACGCCTCCGCGGGGATGCCCGCGTCGCGGTACACTTCGTAGAGGCAATGCCCGGTCCAGGGCGCGTCCTGCGCGGGCTTGTAGACCACGGTGTTGCCCGCCACGAGCGCGGCCGAGGACATGCCCGAGGACAGGGCCATGGGGAAGTTGAACGGGGCGATGCACACGAACACGCCGAAGGGCCTCAGGATGTCCGTGTTGTCCTCGATGGGCGTGAGCTTGTTCATCTTGCGGACGAATCCGTTCGCGTCCTCCATCTGCTGGGCGTAGTAGTCCATGAGGTCCGCGGACTCTTCCGCGTCGCCCAAGGACTCCATGCGGCTCTTGCCCACTTCGAGGCTCATGACCGCGGCGATCTCGAACTTGCGTTTGCGCAGGACCGCCGCAGCCTTGCGCAGCAGGCCGACGCGGTCCTTCCACGAGGTCTCCACGCCCCACTTCCTCTTGAACGCGTAGGCCGCGTCGATGGCCTGGCCGACCTGTTCGGCCGAGGCCGCGGTGAACTTGCCGAGCACGACCGAGGTGTCGATGGGGCACAGGTCCACCACCGGAGGGTCGCCGGACTTCTGCGGCTTGCCGCTGATGTAGAGCGGGTACTCCCGGCCGATCTGGGACCGGACCTTGGCCAGGCCTTCGTCGAAGTAGCGGTGGATCGCGTCCATGTCCGCTGCCGACGTCGTGTAGGTGACTTTCAGGTTCTCCGGTGCCGCGGTGGCCATATCAATCCTCCTTATAGAAACGCATAACCTTGAATCACGGCTTCACAATAAAAACGCATAACCTTGAATCACGACTTCAGGGATTTGAGCGTCGTCTCCAAAGCGATCTTCAGCAGCTCGACCATCTCATCGAGTTCGCCCTCGCTTACGGTGAACGGAGGCGCGAGCATGACGAGATCCCCGTCCGTGCCGTCGGCTTGTCCCGTGTTCGGCCAGATCACGAGCCCCGCCCCCTGAGCCGCCTCGGTCAGATGCTCGGCGAACTTGAGCTTCCGGGGGAAGGGGACCCGGGTGTCCTTGTTCTTGACGAACTCGACTCCGGCAAAAAGGCCCAGCCCGCGGACATCGCCCACGTGGGGCAGCTCGGCCAAGGGGCGGAGCTTGTCGTGCATCAGGCGCCCCATCCGGGCGCAGCGCTCGACGAGCTTTTTGGAGCGGATGATCCGCAGCGCGGCGAGTCCCGCGGCGCAGCAGACCGGGTGCTGGGAGAAGGTCTGGTTGTGCGAAGGGCTGCCCGACCCGCGGGCGACGGCGTCGACGATCTCCTTGCGGGCGATGAGGGCCGAGAGCGGAGCGTACCCGCCGGTGATGCCCTTGCCCATGGTGAGGAGGTCGGGACTCACGCCGGAATGCTCGATGGCGCACCAAGCGCCCGTCCGGCCCGCGCCGCTCATCACCTCGTCCGCGATGAAATGGACGGCGTGGCGGTCGCAGATCTCGCGCACGCGGCGGAAGTAGCCCGGCCGCGGGACCGACGCCCCGGTGGAGGATCCCCCCACCGGCTCCGCGATGAAGGCGGCAACGGTCTCAGGCCCCTCTTTGCGCAGCGCGGTCTCCAGAGCTTCTCCCGTGCAAGTCGGACAATCCTTGTCCTTCCCGCGGCAGGAGCAGCGATAGGTGTAGGGGGCCGGGATCGTGACCACCGGGACGAGCCACTCCTTGAAGAAGACCCGGTAGTGCGGCCGGGCCGAGGCGGACATGGCCAGGAGCGTGTTGCCGTGGTAGCTCGGGTTCAAAGCGATGATCTTATGCTTGCCCGGCTTGCCGGTCTCGACCCAGTACTGCCGGGAGAGCTTGAGCGCGGCCTCGACCGCGTCGCCTCCGTTGCACATGAACAGGACCTTGTCCAAGCCCTTCGGAGCCATCTCGGCCAGCTCACGGGCCATCTCCTCGGCCGGGTCGTGGGTGAACGCGGTGCCGTTGATGTAGCCGACCCGGCGCGCCTGGGCGGCCATGGCCTCCCCGATCTCATGCACGCCATGCCCGAGGTTCGCGACCACGGCGCCGCCGCAGGCGTCCAGGTAGCGCTTGCCCGCGTCGTCGTAGAGCCAGCAGCCCTCCCCCCTCACGATGCGGGGGAAATTGCGCTTGAGCTTCCTATAGAGGAGATTGCCGGCCGGATAGCCGAGCTCGATAGAAGCCTTCTTGGTCACGCGGCTATTCTAGCTAATTTCAGCGGTTCGGGCAGAAGCCCTCGGGAGGGGCCTTGTGGATGTAGTTCTCGCGGAATGCGGTCTGGTGCTCGATGGCCTGCCCTTCTTCGGCGTCGCCGAAATCCTCGAGGCGGGTCCCCTTGTATTTCACTTGGATGTAGTGGGCGTACTCATGGGCCAGGGAGTCGTCCAAGGCCCGGCTCAGGCGGGTATAGTAGGAGGAGTCGTCGGTCAGGTAGACCTCGTTCTTGGCAGGGATGTACGCGTTCACGAACACGTCCGGCCGCATCTGCCACTGGGGCTCGACCGCGTCCTGGAACTGCCGGAGCGGGATCTTGCTCTCGTAGTAGACCGGCGGGACCGGCACATCGTCGCGAAGCTGCACGCCCATGCTCTGCGCAACGGCCTGGAGCACGCATCGCTCCGGGTAGCGGAGCTGGGCCGGCGCGTTCGCCTTCTTCTGCGCCAGGGTCTCGCGGACCTCAAGGGACGCGTTCCGGACCTGGTCCTCGAACCCGGCGAAGGCCGGCGAGGCAGTCAGTATCAGGAGAAGGGCGCAATCCCTCATGCCCCAAGGATACCCGCGGAAGACGTCCCGTTCAGGGGTCTTGGTACCCGACCGAGACCTCCCCGAAGGACCTATCCACGCCGGGCGGAGTTATCCACCATACTTCCGGAACGGAAGTATGGTGGATAAGTATTATCATCTGCTCATGGAGCGGGCCATCCGGCCGTGGGCATGGGGTCTGATGATATGGGTCGCTTACGCGCTGCTCTGCGGCCTCTGCATAGCCCGCATCGAGCCGGGCAACGCGCCGGATGAACGTGCGCACGCCGAATACGCCCTCCATCTGGCCCGCACCGGCTCGCTCCCCGATCCCCATGCCTGGCCCGCGGACCCGTACGCCTACGAAGCTCACCAACCGCCCCTTTACTACTGGGCGGGGAGCCTTGCCTTGCGCGCACTGCCTGTGTCGAGCCCTCTGGGGCAGGTCCGCACGCTGCGAGCCGTCTCCACGCTCTGCCATCTCGCCGCTCTCGTCCTGACATATCTCCTCTGCCGCCGTCTCGGCATGAGTGCGGCCGCGGCGCTGGGCCCCACGGCCCTCGCGGCCCTCCTGCCCATGTTCGTCTTCATCGGCAGCACCGTGACCAACGACGCCGCGGTGAACCTGGCCGGCACGGCCATACTCCTGGCCACGGCCGCGTCGGCCTCGGGCCTTTGGATCGGCCTTGCGATGGGCCTGGGGATGCTCTCAAAAAGCACGCTCCTCCCGGTGGCCGGAGCCTGTCTGCTCTATCTCCTGGTCAAAGAGCGGGCTTGGAAGAAGGTCTGCCTCGCCCTGCTGACGGCCGCTCTCATCGCGGGCTGGTTCTACCTGCGCAATCTCCGGGCCTACGGAGACCCCTGGGGCTACAGCCACAGCAGCGCCTATGACCCGAACCGGTTCGGGCTCTCTCAGCTCCCGTCCTGGCTCATCCTGTATTTCCAGAGCTTCTGGGGACGCTTCGGGCAGATGACGCAACCCATGCCCACCGCCGTCTATGTCCTGCTTCTGGCTTGGACAGGACTCGCCCTCGGGGGATGGACAAGGGACTGGAGGACGCTGGCCCGCAAGCCGGGCCGACCCCTGCTTCTGCTGGCTCTGGGCCTGGCCTTGGCTCAGAACTTCGTCTACGGCTTCTTCATGTCCTACCAGCCGCAGGGACGCTTCAGCTTCATCGCCATCGCGGCCTGGGCCGTGCTCTTCTGGGACGGGCTGGCGTCCTGGCTCAGGACTCGATCTCTTTGACGATGCGATCCTGCAGGAAGAGGACGTGCTCCTTGGTCTCGCGGCGCAGGGCCTTGGACTTCAGGACCGTCTCGAACCGCTCCAACAGGCGCAGGAGCGAGATGTGCGCCGCCCGCGTCGCCTCCCCGGTCGGGGCCTTGCCGCTCTCGGACTGCTCCGCCAAGGAGTCGGTGTACTTGGCGAGCTCGATGAGGAGCTCCACGTAGCCTACCTGCAGCTCCCTCCTCATGGAGGACGGGTTGCGGCGCTCGGGGTCCTTGCTCCGCCCGAGCACGTCCGAGAACACGTGCCGCTCCAACCCCATGAGCAGGTCGCGGACCGTGAACGGCTTCTCGCCCTTGGCCAGCAGATGCCGGGATTCCTCCAGCCGCGCGAGGCGCGCCGGGTCCAGGAGGCGCCGCAGCACTCCCAGCCGCGCCTGACTGACCATCTCCTGGTAGGGCATGTGCGGGACGTCCGGATCCGCTCCCAGGATACCGCGCACGTCCGGGCCCAGCTTGGCGAGCAGCTCCGGCGACAGGCTGATCGCCTCGTCCGAGAAGAGGCTGCGGCTTAGGAAGTCCAGGGCCTCCCTCTGCTTCTTGGAAGAGATGGGCTCGTACGGCGCCCGGCCCGCGTTCTCCCCGGCGCGCACCCTCCTGAACCGAACGCCTCCGATGTAGGGCACCGCGAGGTTGACCGCCCTCATGAAGAACTTCCACCCCAGCATGAACTCTCGCCTGAGCTTGGAGTAGCTCGAACCCGCGGGCAGAGTCCGCCGCGCCATCTCCCTGAACGCCGCGCGTGTCCGCTCCACGCTCCTGCGGGAGAACTCCAGAGGTTCGGGCCCGAGGTCGAAGATGTTGACGTACGGGTCCATGCCGGTGAGTTCCTCGTCCGTGGCGAACTCCAGGCCCGGCTCGCCGATCCGAGCCGCGATGCGGCCGAGCCCGTCCTTGCCGGTCGACGGCTTGTACCCGTACTCGATGGCCAGGTAGTCGTAGGGCCCGAGCTCTGTCTGCACGTAGACCCCGTTCGGGTTCTCCTCGGAAGGGAAGCTCACCGCAGCGTAGTCCATGACCGACTGCGACACCACGCCGTCCGGGTCCTGGGCGATCTCGTCGAGGCTCTTGAACGCGCTGGCCGCGAAGTTGTGGCGCAGGCCCAGGGTATGGCCCACCTCGTGCACGATGAAGCTCTCGATGAGCTGCTCCACCAAACGCTGGCGGACCGCGGGGGCGATGTCCTCCCGGGCCCTGACATCGGCGACAGCCCGCGCGGTCTCCTCCGCCATGCGGCAGGCGTGCCCATGCGCCGCGGGGTCCTTCTTCTCGCCCCAGAGCTCATGCAGGCCGCGGTAGTAGGGGGCTGCCACGATGTTCATGGAGAAGTTGATGAGCGCGCGGGTGATCTCCCCGGTCCGCGGATCCGTGTCCACCGAACCCATGGCGATATCCGCGTCCGTCCCGGCGAACCAGCGGATGAAGTTGTAGCGGGAATCCGCCGGGTCGATCCCCTCGTCGGGCTGTTCGCGCACCTCGAAGGCTCCCAGCAGTCCGATGCGTTCGAAGGCCTTGTTCCAGGTCAGCACCCCGCGCCGCACCGCGTCCCGGTACTCCTTGGGGACCGTGTTCTCGATGTAGTAGACCACGGGCTTCTTGACCTTCGAGACCGCGGCCGATGGGTCCTCCTTCTCGAGCCGCCAGCGGTTGATAAGACGGGTGTAGGGCTGGTGCAGGGCGTCGAGCTCTCCGAGCCGGCTGAAGTCGCGGTACACGGTGGTGAAGTATCCGACTCTCTCGTCCGCGGCGCGCGGCTCGTAGCCGGGCTCGGGAAGCGCGCTGACGCTGTAGCGGACCGTCACCCCGATGTTCTCCGGCTTCGGCGTCGGGGTCCGGACATCGCCCACCTCGGTGCGCAGGGCGAGCTCGGATTGGACCTCCACGTTCCCGGGGAACGCTTTCACGGACTGTACGAGACTCCCTTTCTCATTCAACTCATACGGCGCGGCATCGGAGTAGTTCTGTCCGAGCTGAGCGCCGATCTCGAAATGGTCCTTCAAGAAAAGACCCTTCATGTCGAAGGTCCACGTCCGAACCCCGCCCTTCCCCTCCTGCCCCAGGATGGGGACGGAGGCGAGCACCGAGTCCGCGAACGAGCGCTCGACCACCCGCGCCTCCGGAGTCCCGGGCTCGGCGCGGTAGCCCATGTTCTTGGCCACGAGCTGCATCTCCCGACCCGACCGGCGGAAATAGACGACCTGCTCTCCGAGAGGGAACGTGGAATAGAGGAAGTTCTCTCCGACGCCCTTCTCCAGAGAGGCCGTCATCAGGAAGGGGACTCCGAGCTGGTCTTCCCGGACGGACATCAGGACCCCGGACCCCGTGCCGTGGAACTCGAAGAGGGGGTCCTTGGAAGCGGACACCTCTTCACCCGCCGTATCCACGGGCTTTTCAGCCCCCAGGTGACGGAGCAAAGAGGTCGCCGCGATCCCGGCCCCGACCAAGGCCGCGCCGGCCCAGGCGGGGAACTCCGCGAGGTAGGCGCCGGCCACGAGCCCAGCGGCGCCTCCGATGAGCGCACCCATGGCGACCCGGGCCCAAGAGGCATGCCCCTCCTCGGCCGACTCGATGGAGACCCGCGCCCCGAGCACGGCGCCGGCCAAGAACCCCGCGGCCATCCAGGCCCCGGAAGCCAGGAATCCCAGCGAAGAGAGGGCCACCCCCGCGGTCAGCAGCGAGGGCCGCGCGACGGGGAGGTCCGGCTTGCCCAGGGGCTTCGCCGGCTTCGCCTTGGACAGGCCCGCCCGGCCCATGGTCCAGGCTTTCGTCGCCTGGACTGCGTCGGAAGACGCCGTGTCCCGGCGGGAAGGAAGGCCGAGGATGCGGTCCATGATCTTCTGGCCGAACCCGTGCGCCTCCCCCGCGGGCATGTCCGCCACTTCCGCGGGCTTGACCTCGATGAGCGTCCGGTCGTTCAGGAGTTCCTTCGTGGAAGGGGCTGCGGCGCTCCGCGTCTTCTCAGCGACCCGGACCTTGGGAGCTTGAAGGATGGGCGTCGCTTTTGCCGCGACGGCTGTCTGAACGGGGGAGACGGCGGACTGCCTGCTCAGAGTCGGTTGGACGGACTGCGCGGACGGAAGAATCAGCGTCGCATTCAGGCCGACAGAGGCCGGTCCCAAGGAGAGTCCCGCCGCGCCGACCTGGGCCGCAG
>JBAZKS010000018.1:0-78360 GCA_041650695.1 Elusimicrobiota bacterium | reverse complement strand
CCGCCGCGGACATCGGGCTGGGCGCGATGCTCGCTGTCGTGGCGGCCGGCTCGGTTTTGGCCGTGCCGCTGAGCTTCGTCGCCGCGGGCTGCCTGCACGGGCTCGCCATGCTCTCGGGCGGGCGCTGCGATTTCGCGCGGAGCTACCAGACCCTGGTCTTGCTCGGAGCCGTGGCCCCGGTCTCAGCCCTGCTGCTCCGTTCTCCCGTCCCATTGCTGGGGCTGCTGCCCACCGCGTACGCGACCTTCCTGGCCGTACGCGGGCTCGAGGTCCTGCACGACGCGCCGGGGATGCAGGCCTGGTTCGTGGTCGGCTCGTTCGGGGGCCTGATGGCGGCCGCTCAGGTGATGTTCCAGAAGAACATCTCCCAGTTCGAGCGCGAGTTGGCCCACCGGGCGAACCTCTACGCCACCGGAGGCGCGAAAGCGGCGACGCAGACCGAGCAGACGCCCTCCCTGGTCGACGGCATCGCTGAGCCGGCCCCGGTGCTCCCGCGCGCCCTGCCGCCGGACCAGACCCCGAACCCCTACTCCCCGGACCGCCTGGCCCCGGCGCAGCCGGAGCGGCGCTCGAGCCTGGACATGGTGCGCCAGGCGGGCGACGACGGAGGCCTGCCGGCAGGCTACCCGGGAGGAGGAGACGGCTATCCCCTCGGCGCCCCGCCGGGAGGCGGCGCTCCTCCGGCCAACGGGTCGTACCAGGAGATGGGGCTCGGCCTTCTGGGGACCATCCAGCAGAAGATCGCCTCGGACCCGAACGCCCTGAAAGGGCTGCCTCAGGAGCAGCAGGACAAATTCATGCAGATGTTGAACGCCGCGAACAAGTTCTCCTCCGCTTCGCAGCGGGGCGAGAAGGTCTCGGCTCAGGACCAGGCCTCGATGCAGAAGCTGTTCCAGGAGATGCTCTCAGGCCTGAGCAAGGTGCAGCAGGCGAAGGCCCCGCAGGGCCAGGCGCCGAAGAAGCGCCGCAAGAAGAAGGCCAAGCCCGCCGAAGAGGACCTCATCGAAGAGGACGACGGGCTGCGGCAGTAATACCCCGCCGGACGAAGTCCGGCGGCGTCTTTTCAAAAGGCGCTCTCCTCTCCAGTGTAATGGGTGTAATCGTTTTGGAATGTGCGCCCACAGTCCGGTCCGGGGTTCTCAATGAATCTATCCCCGCCCGGGACTGCAAGAGATATATAATCTGTTCGATGTCGTCTTGTCATACTCCCCTGCCCCCCTGGCTGAAAGCGCGGCTGCCCTCCGGGGGAGTCTACACGCAGGTCCGCGACGCCATGCGCTCCGCGGGGCTGCATTCGGTGTGCGAGGAGGCGCGCTGCCCCAACCTGGGCGAGTGCTGGTGCAGCGGGACGGCCACCTTCATGGTGCTCGGGGGGACGTGCACGCGGGCCTGCCGGTTCTGCTCCGTGCGATGCGAACGCTCGCCCGCCGCGCCGGACCCCGAGGAGCCCGGCCGTCTGGCGGCGGCGGTAGGCAAGCTCAAGCTCCGCCACGCGGTGCTCACCACGGTCTGCAGGGACGATCTGCCGGACCAGGGCGCCGGCCACGTGGCCGCGTGCATTCGCGCGGTCCGCGGCTCCTGCCCCAAGACGCGCGTCGAGGCTCTCGTCCAGGACTTCCGTGGAGAGAGCGCCTGCATCGAGGCCGTACTCGCGGCCGGCCCGCACGTGGCGGCCCACAACATCGAGACGGTCGAACGCCTGACCCCGGTCGCTCGGGACCCCCGGGCCGGATACCGCCGCTCCCTGGCCGTCCTGCGCGAGTTCAAGCGGCTGCGCCCCGAGGCCGTGACGAAGTCCTCGCTCATGCTGGGCTTGGGAGAACGCGAGGAGGAGGTCCTGGCCGCCATGCGGGACCTGCGCGAAGCGGGGGTGGAGTCCATCACCTTGGGGCAGTACCTCCGGCCGACGCGCTCCCCCCGGCATCTGCCCGTGGCCGAGTTCATCACCCCGGAGCGCTTCGAGCGCTACGCGGGCCTCGCGCGCCGCGCCGGGTTCCGTTCGGTGGCCTCAGGCCCCCTGGTGCGCAGCTCTTACCGCGCCGCGGAGGCGGCGCGGTGCTGCTTCCCGTCAGGAAAGGCGTTGGAAGCATGCATAGCGGAAGAAAAACATGCTCAAGGATAAGAGAGCCCTCGTGACCGGCGCGGCCAGGAGGATCGGCCGGGAGATCTGCCTGGCTCTCGCGCGCCGGGGAGCGGACGTCGCGGTCCACTACCATCGCTCCGGGAAGAACGCGGCCTCCCTGGTCCGGGAGCTCAGGCTCCTGGGGGTCCGGGCCGAGGCGTACCGCGCGGACCTCTCCGACGTCCGCCAGACGCTCCGGCTCGCGGATGCCGCCTGGCCCGTCGACATCCTGGTCCACAACGCCTCGCTCTACGAAAAGGCCCCTCTGCGCCGGGTGACGGCGGCGCAGTTCGACCGGCACATGGCCGTGAACCTCCGGGCTCCGCTCCTGCTGAGCCAGGCCCTGGGAGGGCGCATGCGCCGGGCGGGGGGAGGCAAGATCATCCACATCGTGGATTGGTCCGTGTCCAAGCCCTACGCCGACACCCTGCCCTACTCCCTGTCCAAGGCCGGCCTGCTCTGCCTCAACGCGGGACTCGCGAAAGCCCTCGCCCCCGAGGTGCAGGTCAACGCCGTGCTCCCCGGGGCCGTGCTCGTCCCCGCGCGCCTGCGGCGGGCCGCGGCGCGGGCCACGCTCTCCGGCCGGCTCGGCAGCCCGGCTGACGTGGCGGACGCGGTGGTCTACCTGGCCGAGGCCTCGAGCTTCGTCACCGGGACCTCCATGACGGTCGACGGAGGCCGCTCCCTGAGGTAGAATATGACCGCCATGTTCTCTTTGACCAAGCGCGTACGCTTCTGCTACGGCCACCGTCTGCTCGGCCACAAGGGCAAGTGCCGTCACCTCCACGGCCACAACGGTTCCGTGGAAGTGACGCTGGAGGCTCCCGAGCTCGACTCCACGGGGATGGTCGCGGATTTCGGCTCCGTCGCGCAGGCGCTCGAGAGGATCATCGACGAGGACCTCGACCACCGGACGCTCCTGTGCGAGAAGGACCCCCTCGTCGAGGTCCTGCGCCGGGAAGGCGAGCCCGTTTTGACGCTCCCCGGCGATCCGACCGCGGAGAACCTCGCCCGCCACGTGTTCGGACGCTGCCGCGGTCTGGACATCCCGGTCCGGAGGGTCCGGTTCTGGGAGACCCCGACGTCGAGCGCGGCGTATTCCGAATGAACATCTGCCGACCGTGGGCTAAGGAGAACGACCTACCCCACGGTCCCGAGCCTTCCGATAGGGCTCGGCGACCGAAGGGAGGCCGCATCCGTTATGGGTAATCATAAGATCATCATCATCGGTTCCGGCCCGGCCGGGTGCACCGCGGCCATCTACGCGGCCCGCGCGGGCCTCTCGCCACTGCTGTTGGCCGGCATCCGCGCCGGCGGACAGCTCATGACCACGACGGATGTGGAGAATTTCCCGGGCTTCCCGGAGCCGGTCTCGGGGCCCGAACTCATGGAGCGCATGCGCAAGCAGGTCGAGAGGCTCGGCGTGGCCAGCGTCCAGGAGGACGTCTCCCGGGTGGACCTCTCGTCGCGCCCGTTCAGCATCGAGACCACGGAAGGCCGGAAGGAGGACGCCCAGGCCCTCATCGTGGCCACCGGCGCGGACGCCCGATGGCTCGGGCTGGAGTCCGAGACGCGGCTCAGGGGGAAAGGCGTGTCGGCGTGCGCGACCTGCGACGGCTTCTTCTTCCGCGGCAAGGAGGTCGCGCTCGTGGGCGGGGGGGACAGCGCCATGGAGGAGACCCTGTTCCTGGCGCGCTTCGCCAGCAAGGTCACCCTGGTGCACCGCCGTTCCGAGTTCCGCGCCTCGAATGTCATGCGGGAGCGGGTGCGGAGCCACCCGAAGATATCCTTCGCTCTCGACAGCGTGGTCGAGGAGGTCCTGGGCCAGGAGAAGGTCTCCGGCGTGCGCCTGAAGGACGTCAAGACGGGGCGGAGTTCTGAACTCCGCTGCGACGGCCTGTTCGTCGCCATCGGCCACAAGCCGAACACGGACCTCTTCCGAGGGCAGCTCGCGCTCGACCCGAACGGCTACATCGTCACGGACGGCCGGGCCCGCACGAACGTACCGGGGGTCTTCGCCGCTGGAGACGTCATGGACCCTCACTACCGGCAGGCCGTGACCTCGGCCGGGGCGGGCTGCCAGGCCGCGCTCGAGGCCGAGCGGTACCTGGCGCAGAACTAACCTGAAAAATTCTGTTGGCAGCCTCTCCTAGAGGGGAAGGGCCGGGCTTTTGTGTCCCTAGATTCTGGTTGTTCTGCGCTCCTCTCGGGTAGCACAACAGCAGGCGCCCTCTGCTGTGCCATCTCCCCAGGTAGCGCAATACGGTGCTGTTCCGTCAGGGCCCGAGGCCGAGCGGCACCGCAGGGAAGAGGCGTGCTCCTTACCCTGCGGCGTCGGGGGCAGGGAGTCGAAAAACCGACCGACTGTGGACGCCCACAGTCGCTCGGAAGCGACTGCCGACTGAAGAATTCATTGCGCTAGCAGGGTAACGCATCGGGTGGCGTCCGGAAGGGCTTCCCAGCCGAGGACTGCGGCGAAGCCGCGGACCGCAGGCTGGGAGGGACCCGGACGTACCGCGGATGCGGTACGGCACTGTGCTCCTATGGAAGACGTTGGGCACGTGTGCCGACAGGACCCGATGCGTCATCCTGCTTACTCCAGGACTCCCAGGCCGCGCAGCGAGGCGCACAGTTCCTGCTGGGCGCAGACGAATCGGCTCCAACCCTGCGCGAGCGCTTCGGCCTTGCGCGCGTCCATCGCCGGAGCGAACATCCTGTCCGAGGACCCGGACCGCAGCCGGGCCGCCCAGTCCATGTCGGCTTCCTCGGCGGCCAGGGAGGCCACTCCCAGAGCCGTGGCCTCGCTCTGCCTGAGCCGTGCGATCGGCTTCTGGAGGAGGTCCGCCTGGAACTGCAGGAGATAGTCGATGCGGGCCAGGCCGCCGGAAGCACGCAGTTCCCGGATGTCGAGCTTGCTGCGGCGCGCCGCGGCCACGATGTCCGACATCAGCAAGGCGATGGATTCGGTGACGGACCGGACTACATCCTCGGAACGGGTCTTGGACTTCATGCCCAGGAGCACGGAGGGCGTCTGATAGTCCCACCGGGGAGCCCCGAGGCCTCCGATGGCCTGGAGGGCGAAAAGCCTGTGGGTGGATCTGCGGCACGCCGAGTCGACTCCGCGGACATCCTTGAGCAGGCCGAAATTGCTCTTGAGCCACTTGAACGAGATTCCGGCGGCGTGGACGGTCCCCTCCAAGAAGTAATCGCACGGCCTGCCGCGCCTCTGCCAAGCGACCGAACTCAGCAGACCCGGGATGTGGTGCAGGGCCTCCCCGGTGTGCAGCAGGAAGAAAGCGCCTGTCCCGTAGTTCAGGACCCCGATGCCCGCCTCGCAGCCTCCCTGTCCCAGCGCCGCGGACTGCTGGTCGCCCATGACGGCCAGCAGAGGGAAGCTGCGTCCCCTGCGCCGCATCTGAAGCCAGAGCCCGACCGTCGGCGCCGGCGCAGGCAAAGACTCCCGGTCCACGCCGAAAAGGGCCATGAGCCTCTCGTCGAAATCCCCTTTGCGGATGTCGTAGAGCATCATCCGCTGCGCCATGGCCGGGTCCACGCGGAAGACCTCGCCCTTGCTCATCCGCCAGAGCAGGTACGTGGAGACGGGACCGACGCGGAGCCGCCCCGCCTCGGCCAAGGCCCTGGCCTTGGGCTCGTGCTGCAGCAGATGCTGGATCTTCGGGGCGGAGTAATAGGGAGTCAGGTAGAGGCCCGTCTTCTCATGCACCTCGCGCTGGAGCTCGGGCTGCGACCGCAGCGACTCGAGGACGGCGCTGGCCCGCCCATCCATCCAGGAAGGCGCTCCGGCCGCCGGCCTCCCGTTGGCCGAGTCCCAGAGCACGACCGTCGAGCGCTGCGCGGCCAGCCCGGCGCCGACCACAAGCGACTTCGCCGGCAGCTTGTCGAGGACGGCGTCCAGGACGGTTTCGACGGTGCGCGCGATGTCCAAGGCGTCATGCTCCACCCATCCGGGCTTCGGCGTGAAGGTCCGGATGGGGAGCTGCGCCCTGGCCAGGACCCGGCCCTTGGGATCGAACGCCAGCGCGCGCGAGCTCGAGCTCCCCTGGTCGATGGCGATGACGACTTCGGGGGAGCGGGGCATCACTCTCCGAGGACCTTGACCACAACCCGCTTCCTGCGCCGTCCGTCGAACTCCGCGTAGAAGACCTGCTCCCAAGGACCCAGGTCCAGCTTGCCGCCGGTGACCGGCAGCAAGACCTGGTGGCCGGTCAGGGTGCGCTTGAGGTGCGCGTCCCCGTTGTCCTCCCCGGTCCGGTGGTGGCGATAGTCCGAGAAAGGAGCCAGGCGCTCGGCCCAATCCAAGTAATCCTGCTTGAGCCCGGATTCCTCGTCGTTGACCCAGATGCCGGCGGTGATGTGCATCGCGCTGACGAGGCAGAAGCCCTCTCGGATCCCGCTTTTGGACACGAGCTCGGCTACCGTGCCCGTGATGTTGACGAGCTCTTTGCGCTGCTTGGTGTTGAACCAGAGATACTCGGTCAGCGACTTCATGCCAAGGTCTTCACCATCCTGAGCGCGATGCGCTGGACGGCTGGCGCGGGAGCCGCCTTGACCGGAACGGAAGCCGGTTCCGCAGGCTTCGCCTCGGGAGCCGGAGACGGCGGAGCAGGAGTCTCCACGACGGGCTGCGCCTGCGCCTCGGGCGTCGCGTTATCGTTCGGCGCCGCGGCGTTCATGGCGCTCAAAGCGGAAGCCACTGCGCCCGCGCTCACGCACGCTTCGGCGGGCGCGGATGCGTCGCCGTGCAGGCTCCCCTCAGGAACGGCGTCGGGAGCCTGCGCCACGGCCGGTTCCGCGGCAGGCCGCTCCGGTTCCGGCTCCGGGGCCGGCATGGGCAGCAGCTCGGAGTCCGCGACCGAGAAGCCGAGGGCCTCATAGAGCTTCCGGGTCCCGCGGTAGGCGCTCTCGTCGTCGCTCGGGTCCACGGGATAGGCTTCGATGCTCTTGGCCCCGGCCGCGCGGGCCTGCTCGACCACGAGCTCGATCATGGTCCGGGCATAGCCGAGACTCCTGTAGGCGAACGGGATGGCGAGGCAGGCGATGGCCCAAACGGAATCGTCGAAAGCCCCCGCCCGGCTGCCGGGCTTCTCCTTGAGGAGTGGGAAGGAGGTCTTGGGTCCGGCCCCGGTCCAGCCGACCACGGCTCCGTCCGTCTCCCGGTAGGCCAAGAACCCCACATGGGTCCCCCGGCGCACTCGCGAGCGGGTGTGCTCCAGGTTCTCCAGCCGCCGCTCCTTGCTGCAGCGCTCCTCCCAGTCTTCGCCGTAGCTGGACCACACGGCGCAGAAGCAGCCGCCGAACTCCTTCCCGGAATGCAGCCGCTCGAAATCCCCCATGCGCCGGCTGTCGAGCTTCACGAGCTTGAGCTCCGTCATTCTTCCTCCTCGATCTTCTTCAATCGCAAAACCGCGTGCGTCACCTTGTCGCCGAGCCTCTGCAGCCTGTCCCGCAGATCCAACGGGATATTGGGGTCCTTGAGCAGCTTCTGCACCGCCGGCGCGGAGGGCGCGATGACCCGGTCCCAGAACCCGGCCCGCTGGATGGCATCCAGGACCTTCCGCTTGTCGTGGAACTCCCAGCGGTCCTCGTCGTGCAGCGTGGCTTCGAAATGGTCGCCGAAGGCTCGCACATAGCCCCGCCCCCGGAGGGCCGCGACGATGGACTCCTTGACCTTCTCCGCTTCCTCCTCGCGGGTCTGGATGTCGGCCTTCATCTGGCCGTAGCGGTCCACGAGTTTGCCCAACTGGTCGTCCGTCTTGGCGTCGAACTTCGGCTCCGGCTGCGGGGATCGAGGCTGGCTCCAGACCGGACAGTAGGTCTTATAGTCGCACCAGCCGCATTTGGACTCGGACGGTTCGGGCGTGAAGTCCTCGGAGCGGATGCGCTCGGCCACGCGGACCACCGTCTCGGTCAAGGCCTCCACCAACTCGGGGCCGTGCGGCCCGGAGCGGTGGGGGGTCTGGCTCGGAAGGTGGTAGAGGATGAGGGATTCCACCTCCCGGCCCAGGATCTCCTTGCAGGCCATCTGATAGAGAGTGAGCTGGTCGTCCGTCTGGACCCGGGACCTGGGGATGGGCTTGCCGGTCTTGTAGTCCAGTATGGCGATGCGGCCGCCTTCGGCCAAGTCGACCCTGTCGATGACGCCGCGCACCGCCACGCCTCCCACCAGGAAATCCCTGCCGAACCCGAACTTCAGCTCCGTGTGCAGGGGAGGGCGGAATCCGGGGACATTCTTCTCGTAGTACCTGCGCAGGATCTCCTCGCCTTCCTTCTTCTTCGCGTCCTCCTGTTCGACGGTCTCGTAGCCCTCGTTGATCCAGTTCTCGTAGTAGAAGCGCAGGAGCCCCTCCAGGGAGGGGGGGAGCTCCGCCTTGTAGAGGAACTCGAGCGCGGAGTGCATGGACTTGCCGAAGGAGAAGAAATACTTGGGCTTCTCCGGGATCTTCTCGACGTAGCGGTAGTGCCACTTTTTCGGGCAATCGAGATAGGTCTGTATCGAAGAATGAGAGAGCTTCTGCATGCGCGCGCCCGGGATGAGAAAATGCCGGTGCGAACGTCTATTTTAGCTTATAGGAGGCCAGCTCGGTGTTCGGATTCTCCGCCCCGGGCACTCCGACCGTGGTCTTCACGCGTCCGACGTTGGGGCAGAAATAATCGTAGGTCCAGGATTCGAATCCCGCGTGGTGCTGCTTGACCTTGAGGCAGTCGGAGAAGGTCCCCGCCTTCACCTTCACGGACGCGGCGTCCTCCTCGATGAGGAAGCGCACCCGCTCGCCCTTGAGCACCGCCTCCCAGGCGTGCCCCTTGCGGAAGGGGAAGCGCAGCACGGGGATCCTGCCCCCGGACTCCTCCTCCCACAGGCTCCAGCCTTCCCGGCCGCAGACCCTGCGGTACTCCCGGAACTTCTCCTCGCCGGCGAAGTAGGACCCGGCGAGCTCGGTCCCGGCCGTGTCCGTGGACCCGCGCACCTCGACCTCCAGCCGCATGTTCTGCCCGCCGCTGAGCGTATCCACGTACTCCCAGCGTCCACCCGGCGGAGCGGGGAAGTAATCCGGGCAGGAGAGAAGGGCGAGGCGGGCGCGCTCCGGCCACGGCGAAACGGCGGTGCCGGAAGAAGCGGCGGCGCCCTTGCCGGCGAAACGGGCTGCCTTCTCGAAGAGGGGGACGGCCTGCCGGCAGAGATCGAACTTGTCGGCGTGTATCTTCCCGGCCAGGTACGCGGCCTCCGGGACGCGCGGGTCGTCCGGGTGCTTTTCCAGGAAGCGCTCGAAGGCGCGCGCCGCTTCGGCGACCTTTCCCTTCGACTCCAGACGTACGGCCTTGCGGAAATCGTAGTCCGCGCAGCCTAATAGCGCCGCGCAAAGCGCGGCGCAAAGTACGTATGAGCCGTTCGTTTTGTTCAAGCGGCTCTTATTCTACAAAGCTACGATGGGTTATCCACAGCACCGCCACAGTGGCGGTGAGGCCCTACATCATCCCATGCTCCCGGAAGCTGAAATAGCCCCGGCCGGTGACGAGCACGTGGTCCATGAGCGGGATGCCCAGGATGGCGCCCGCCTGGCCCAGCCTCCGGGTGGTCTCCCGGTCCTCGGGCGAAGGCTGCAGGCTCCCGGAGGGATGGTTGTGCGCGACCACGACTCCGGCCGCGCCGTGGCTGATGGCGGGCCCGAACACCTCCCGAGGATGGACCAGGCTCGCGGTCAGGGTCCCGATGGAGACGGTCTCCCGATGCAGCAGGGCGCTGCAGGCGTCCAGGTAGAAGGCGATGAAATGCTCCTTGCGCCGGTCGCGCACGCCCTCGAGCTCCTCGAACACGCGGCGGGGCGCGTCCAGGACCACGGCCGGCCGCTCCGGCGGGACGCCCCACCGCCGGCCGAGCTCCACCGCGGCCGCGAGCGCGCAAGCGCGGCTCGGGCCCACGCCCTTCATGCGGCTCAGCTCCCGGACCGGCACGCGGCCGAGGGCGCCGGAGGGGAACCGGGAGAGCAGTTCGCGAGAGAGCTCGAGCACGCTGCGCCCCGCGTACCCGGTGCGCAGAAGGACGGCCAGGAGCTCCTCGTCCGACAAGGGGCGCGCGCCGCAGCTGAGCAGCCGCTCGCGCGGCCGCTCCACCGGATGGAGGTCGCATACGCGCGAGGCCATGCCTACTTCACCGAATCCGCCACCCGGCGGAGAGCGTCGAGCCCCAAGCTGCCGATGAGGACGAATCGGTCGCCGGACGCCCATTCCAGGAGCTTGCGGTCCGCCTGAAGCGCGAGGCGGGCCGAGGAATGGGCCAGCCGGACGCTACGGGCGTCGGCTCCTCCCGCGCCCAAGAAGCTCACCTCCAGCCCGGACGGACACTGGAACAAGGAGAGCGCGTCCACTCCGTCCGTGTAGCGGAAATGCAGGAGCGTGGCCTCCCGGTACGGGACGAGGTCCACGCTCTCGAATACGAACCCGGGAGGAAGCCAGCCCGGGGTCCTGGGCTCGAGGTCCGAGACCGCAGCGGCTTCCCACAGCTCCATGGGGTCCGGCCGTATCCGGCTCTCTTCGACCTTCACCCCGGGAGGAGGGCGGAACGAGAAATCCCAACCGGCATCCTCGGCCGGGAGAGAGACGCGCACGAAGCGCATCTCATTGGAAAGAGACCCGTCCGGGCCGAAGGACTGCCGCCGGAGGACGACCCCGTAGTCGCGGTCCACCCAGAGCTTCTGGACGAGCGCGGAGCCCCTCTTGGCGCGCACCTCCAGGACCGCGCAGTCCCGGTCCGCCACCTCGTCCTCCGGCCCGAGCGCGAAGGCATAGTTGCCGGTCAGGAGCCCGTACTCCTCGTCCGGATCCATCGGTTTGAAATCCGGGTCCGTCGGCTCGCCTTTCCAGACCGCGGAACGGCGCCGGTCGTAGACCCATTCGGTCCTGCCGTCCGATACGAGGGTGAGGGCCGGCGTTCCGAGCTCATCGAGAAGCTGTCGACGATAACGCGCGGGCGGGGAGAAGCGGACCAGAAGCTCCTGCGACCCCTTGCGCGTCGCCACCCTGATCTCCCCTTCGTAAGCCGCCTCCGAGGCGTCCAGGGTCATGCGCAGCACGTCCAGGGCGGCCGGCCCCTTGGCGAAACCCGGGCTGAGCGCCAGGCCCAGAAGCAGCGCGAGCTCAGTAGACATCGCGCCCCTCCTCCTCCCGCGAAGCGGCTCCCGCGAGAAGCGGCCGCTCCGCTGAGACGATGACTTCCGCGGAAGCCAGCGGGATGGTCATGGCGAAGCGGTCGTGAGCGGCCAAAAGGAGGTCCGCCGGAACAGCCTGGGCCTCCGTCGGCCGAGGCACAGGCCTCTTCATCCAAAGAACGAACAGCAGGGCCGCCGCGGCCAAGGAAAACGCCGCAGCCGGGCGAAGCCAGCCGCCCAGCAGGATGCGCCAGCTCCGCTCATCGGGGGCCGGGCGCATGTCCCGGATGCTCCGGCGCAGGCTACGGCGCAGGTCCGCGGGCATGGCGGGGACCGGCTCCGCGCCCAGTACCCGCTTGGCGGCCCGCAAGGAGCGCAGGGTGAGGCGGCAGACCTCGCACCCGGATAGATGGGCCTCCAGCGACCTCGCCTCTTCAGGCTCGGCTTCCCGGTCCGCGTACGCGGACCACTGCTCGTTGTCCGGGCATCTCATGGGTCCACCCTCATCTTGCGCGCCAGCCTGCGCCGCAGCGCGATACGGGCCCGGCTGATCCGGGACCGGACCGTGCCGGGCGGAACGTCCAGGACCTTGGCGATCTCCTCATAGCTCATCCCCTGCATGTCGCACAGCGTCAGAATGACCCGATGCTCGCCGCTCATGGCCTGCAGAGCCTCGCGCACGATGGACGCGGACTCCTCGGACTCCAGCCTGTCGAGCGCCGCCCGTTCCTCGTCGGGGAGCAGGTCCGCGTAGGTGGCGTCGTCCTCCGCGCACTCCACCTTCTCGTCCAGGGACACGAAGTTGCGCCTCTCGAAGCGCTTGCGCGCGTCCAGGAACACATGCTTGAGAGTGGTGAAGAACCAGCCCTCCATCCCTTGGGAAGCGTCGTAATCCTCCCTGCGCCGCAGGAGATGGAAGAACGCCTCCTGGACGAGGTCCTTGGCCTCGTCCGGATTGCCGCAAAGCTTGTACGCGAACTGATAGGCGCGATCTCCATACTCCTGGAGGAACGCTTCGAAGCGCTCTTCGGGCACTCCCGGGTCCCCCCTACTATTATTTACGATCATGGCGCGAAAAAGTTCCCTCTATTTTTGCACTTGGGGGCCGATTCTTCAAAGGGCGAGCGGCCCAGGAGACTCCCGGATTCGGTCCCAGCGTCCCCGGCACCCAGAGGCCCCTGATGTTGCAGAGGGAAAGGCAATGCGCTAGACTCGGCACGGATGCATCCGGTCCTGTTCTCCATCGGCGGCTTCGCCTTCGTCGCCTCTCCCGTCTTCGCGGGCCTGGGCGCCATCCTGGCCTTCCTGTACGTCCGGCACGAGAAAGGGTACGCGGGTCTCTCCGAGGACGGGCTGTGGGACCTGATGCTCCTGCTGGCCCTGGGCACCATAGCCGGCAGCTTCATCATGTACTTCTTTTTCTACGGCGGCGGGATGGAACGGAACCTGCCCCGCATCTGGAGCCGGGGATTCTGCACGAGCGGCGCGTTCTACGGGGCTTACTGGGGAGCCCTGGCGGGCTGCTTCGCCGCTTCACGCTGGAAATCCTTAAGCTTCCCGAAGATCGCCGACATCGTGGCCAACGCGGCCCCCTTGGGCCTGAGCTTGACCCGCGTCGGATGCCTCCTGCAGGGCTGCTGCCACGGCAAGATCACGACCGGCCCCCTCTACATCGTGTTCACGGACCCGCGCTCCTCGGTCCGCCACGGCATGCTCAACATGCCGCTGCACCCCACCCAACTCTACGAGTCCGCGGGGGCGCTGCTCATCTTCCTTTTCTCCCACTACTATATCCTCGCCCGCTCTAAGAGGAAGGAGCTGCCGGCAGGGTATGCCTTCGCCGCGACCACCCTCTTCTACGCCGCGCTGAGGTTCTCCACGGACTTCCTGCGCGGCAAGGACCCGGGGACGTTCCAGCCTTTCGGACTCACCACGGCGCAGTTCGTCTCTATTATGGGAGCCGGCCTGGCCTTCGGGCTCGCTTGGCGGTGGAAGAAGGCCTCATGAGGCGCGGCGGGCACGGAAGTGCCGCCGTGCAGGCCCCCCTGGGGAAGGGTCCTGGGGGCCTGCCCATGATCTACGCCCTCGCCATCGCCTGCGTCTTGGCCGGGGTGGCGGCCCTGCGCTCGGACCTGCTGCTGCGCTCCCTCGCGGGAGTCGGCAGCCAATGGGCCAAGGGCGGGCTCTCGGCCGCGAGGATCGCCTTCGAAACGGCCCTTTTCGTGTCCATCCTCGCCTGCATGCCCCGCCTCATCCTGGACAAGGCGGAGCCGCGCCGCGACCTTCGCATCGTCCTCTTCGCAGCCGTGCTCTCCGCGTTCGCCGAAGCCTGGGGGACGCGGACAGGGCTCTGGCGGTACTACACCCGCGAGGCGCCGCCGCTGTGGCTCCTGCCGGTCTGGCCCTTGGGAGCCTTGGTCATGGACCGCTTCTCCGACCGGCTGCGCCGGCTTTTCGCGGACCGTTTCCCCGCCGCAGCCCGGGCAACGGGCTACTGGGCCGTCGCCCTCCTGACTTTGGCCGCGTTCGCCGCTTTCACCCGGCCGGCGTGGGGCAGCCCCGCGACGTGGCTCATGGCAGCCGTGGTCGCGGCGGGACTCCTCTTCAGACCGGAGCCAGAGCAAGGCTTCTGGGTCCTGGCCGCCGGGCTCCCCTGCATCTTCCTCGCGGACCTCTGGGGGACCAACAGCAACTGTTGGAGATACCACATCCAGGCCCATGGGTCCCACCTGCGTCAATTCCTGGGCGTCGGCTTCGCCATGCTCTTCGACACGTCCATCGTGCTGGCTTCCCTGCGCCTGGCCGGCCGTTCCGACGGATGAGGCATCCGGAGCTGCTGGCTCCGGCGGGCGGGCGCGAGTCCCTCCGAGCCGCGGTCGCGGCGGGCGCGGACGCGGTCTACTTCGGGCTGAGCGAATTCAGCGCGAGGGCCAGGGCCGAGAACTTCAAGGCCGACGAGCTCCCTTCCCTGATGGACCTGCTGCGCCGCAGCAACGTGCGCGGCTACGCGGCCATGAACACGCTCCTCTTCCCCGAGGAACTCGACCGGGCGGCGGCCCTGCTCGCGAAGCTGGCCGAGGCCGGAGTGGACGCGGTCATCGTTCAGGACCTGGGCTTGGCCAGGCTCGCGCGGGAGATGGCCCCATCCCTCCCGGTACACGCCTCCACCCAGATGAGCCTGGCCCACGGCTCGGCCGTGGCCCTGATGCGCAAGCTCTTCAACGTCGAACGGGTCATACTCCCTCGCGAGCTCTCGGCAGAACAGATCCGCGCCGTCGCGGCGTCGAGCGACGCGGAGCTCGAGGTCTTCGTGCACGGCAGCCTGTGCCTCTCCTACGGCGGGCAATGCCTGGCCAGCGCCAGTCTGGGCGGTCGCGCGGAGCGCAGCGGCAACCGCGGCTCCTGCGCCCAGCCCTGCCGCCTGCCCTACACGCTCAGCGGCAAGCGCGGCTTCCCGCTGAGCCCTTTGGACCTCTCGGCCTGGGAACTGCTCCCTGAGCTCGTCTCCATAGGGGTCAAGGGCTTCAAGATCGAGGGCAGGCTCAAGAGCGGCGGCTACGTCGGAGCCGCGACCGGGTTCTACCGCAGGGCCCTGGACGCGGCCTTGGAGGGGAAACGGTTCGAGCCCTCGGGCCAGGACATCCTGGACCTGGCCCAGGGTTTCTCCAGGGGCTTCACCAGGGGATGGCTCGGCAAGGTCCCGCGCGGGAGCATCGTGGAAGGCGCGGCCCCTGAGAGCCGCGGCATCCTCGCGGGGAAAGTCATCCGGCGCACGCCTTCCGGGGTCTTGATCGAGCCGGTCCTGGGGCTCAAGCCCGGCGATGGAGTGGCTTTCGGCTCCGGGGAGACGCGCACCGGCGGAAGGATCGTCAAGCTCCTCCCCCGCGGCAAGCTCATGGAGCTCAGGCTGCGCTCGGACCCCGGCCTCCTCCGGCCCGGCACCGAGGTGCGCAAGACCTCGGACGCGCGTCCGCCGCGCCCCTGGACATTCCCGCCCCGGCGCGAGCCGCTCGACATGGAGGTCCGCGCCCCCTTGGGAGGGGCGTTCCGGATCAAGGCGAAAACAGCATCAGGCAGAGAGGCGGAAACCGTCTGGGAAACGACTCTTGCAAAAGCGGAAAAACATCCTATAAGTCCCGAGCTGCTCAGAGAGCAGCTCGGGAGATTGGGCGACACCCCCTTCCGCCTCGGCAGGCTCAGCGCCCCTGTGCTGGACCCTGTGCTCGTGCCCAAGAGCGTGCTCAACAGGCTCAGGCGGGAGCTTCTGGCCGGGCTCCTGCGCCCCAGGACGCGGGCCAGCGATCCGGACGCGCTCGAAAGGCTGCGCAGCCGGGTCCTGCCCGTTCCCTCGATCGCACCGCCCGAGCTCATGGTGCTGGTCAGGGACCCTGCCCAGCTCCAGGCCGCGCTCTCCTCGGGCTGTTGTGACCTGAGTCACATCTACTGCGACTTCCCCGACTTCGAGAAGGTCCCGCCCGGAGCCGCCGTGGCCGGACCGCGCGTGCTCGAGCCCGGGGACGAGGCCTTCCTCGAGGCGCTCCTGCGCCTGCGGCCGCCGGCCGTCCTGGTCCGGAACCTCGCCACGCTCGCCCTCATGAAAGGGCACGGCGCTGAACTGGTGGCGGACTGGCGGCTCAACGCGTCCAACCCGCTCTCGGCCCAAGCCCTGTTCGACATGGGCTTCTCGCGCGTGACGCCGGCCTATGACCTGGGCCCGGAGGGGCTCGAGGACCTCCTGCGCCGATGCGGTGCCGGCAGGTTCGAGGTCCTCGCGTACCAGCATGTGGAGATGTTCCACACCAAGCACTGCTTCCATTCCGCCGCGTTCCTCAACGGCAGGGAGTGTCCCTGCTGCCCAAGCCGCTGCAGCGCCCCTTCCCTGAGGCTGAAGGACCGCAAGGGAGTGACGCATTCCATCCGTCCGGACGGCCTCGGCCGGAGCACGGTGTTCCACGACAATGCCGAATCCCGGTCGATGGGTCTCCGATGCGGTCGCTTCCGTGTGGAGCTGCTGGGCGAAGGGCCCCAGGAGACCTCGGCGCTTCTGGAGCGCTTCAGCCGGGCTCTGTCGCGAGCGCAGCGCCGGTGAACCGGTGGGACTCCAGGAGCTTGCGGGCCCTGGACCTCCAGACCCCGTAGAGGGTCAGGGCCACGGCCATGATGCCGATGCACAGCCCGGTCCATATGCCGCAGACCCCCCAGCCCAGGCCGAAGGCGAGCCAGACCCCGATGGGCACGCCGATGAGCCAATGCCCCAGAAGATTGGCCAGCATAGGCAGGCGCGTCTCCCCCAAGCCCCGCAGCGCCCCGGTCAAGGCGACCTGGGTGCCGTCGAAGACCTGGAACAGGGCCGCGATGAGCAGCAGCTTCCCTCCCACTGAGAGCACCGCCGCGTCCGCCGTGTAGAACCCCAGCCAGACCTTCGGAAAGAGGAGCATGAGCCCGGCCGCCGCGGCCATGAACGCGACTCCGAGCGTGAAGGCCGTGTCCCCGGACAGGACCGCGCCCGGAGCGTCCAGCCGGCCGATCCCCTGCCCCACGCGCACGGCCGCGGCGAAGGACATGCCGAGCGGGACCATGAAGGTGATGCTGGCCAGGTTCAGCACGATCTGGTGCGCGGCCAACGGGACCGCTCCCAGACGGCCCGTCAGGAAGGTGGCCGTGGTGAACACGGCCATCTCCACGAGCATCTGGCCCCCGGCCGGCACCCCGATGGCCAAGAGCTCCTTGAACAGGCTCCGGTGCCAGCCGTGGAAGCGGAAGCCCGAGGCGCGGATCTCCCTGAACGCCGCGACGGCCGTGATGAGGAACATTAGCCACTCGGCGGCCAAGGTCGAGATCGCCGCGCCCTGGATGCCGAGGCGCGGCAGGCCGAACCGGCCGAAGACCAGGGCGTAGCCCAGCCCGATGTTGATCCCGTTGCCCGCCACGATGGCGACGAGCTGGGGGTTCGTGATGTTCATGGACTGCAGATACTGCCTGCAGGCGGTGAAGAGCAGGGCCGGCAGCACGACCCAGCGGAACACCTTGATGAACGCCAGCGCGGCGTCCGCGGCCTCGCGCGAGATGCCCACCGCGCGGAAGGCCGGGCCCGCGAAGCCCGCCAGGGCGATGAGTGGGAGCGAGCACAGCAGGGCGACCGCGAGCGCGTGCAGCACGATGGCGGCACAGACGTCGCGCCTGCCCGCCCCGAAGGCGCGCGAGGAGAGCGTGTCCACCCCGAGCAGCGTGCCGATGCCGAAGAGGATGAGAAGGAAGATCGACGAGCCCGCCAACCCCACCCCGGCGATGGCCTCGGGCCCGATGCGGCCCATGTAGAGGGTGTTCACGGTGGTGTAGGCCACCATGCCGAACTGCATGAGCGTGATGGGGCCGGCCAAAGAGAGGACGGACCGGATCTCGCTCTTATCTGGGAGAAACGGCATCGAAAAGCTCCCGGCGGCCCTCGAGGTACAGGCCCAGGGGGCTCACCCCGAGCTCTCCGTCCGGGACCGGCAGACCGTGCTGAGCGAAGTACTTCTTCCAGAGCTCCCGGGCCGGGGAGCCCTCGCGGCCGAAGACCATGGGCTTGGGCGTGAAGAAGCCGGACCCCTCGAACGCGGCGCTGATGAGCTGGGCGCAGTAGAACCCCGGCCCGCCCAAGGCCATGCTCTCCTCGAAAGGCCGTCCCTCCCACCCTTTGACCCGGGCCAGCGCGGCCAGGGCCGCGCTGCGGCGCTCGGGCCTCATGCGCCCCAGGTAGTAGCCTCCGGCCTCGTCCTCTCCTCCCTGCACGCGCGCGAGGAAGAAGCGCAGAGGCACGCGGGTCACGCCCTTGCGGGGCCAGGACTCCCAGACGTAGGCCTGACCGTCGACCACCTCCACGAGGCCGGAGTGGTGCAGCCGGGGTCCGTCCACCCCGTACTGCTCCATGGTGGGCTCCGCGATGGCGTCCAAGAACGGGGCCCGTCCCAGGTCCAGGAAGACGAGGTCCCCGGATTCCAGCTTGGGGAGCACCCGCTCGGAAGCGAGCGCGGGCTGCACCGTCCTGACCGAGGGGAGCACGCTCACCGGCAGAGGCATGGCCGCAGCGGAGTCGAACGTCGGACTCCGTCCCAAGGCCGCCGGAGTGACGACCGGCGGCGTCAATGGGGCCAAGGAAAGGGGAGCGAGCAGGATCAAAGACTTCATGTCTTCTTGAAAGCCCGGAGGTAGATCTCGAAGCCCTGCTCCCGGACAAGCTTCGTGAGCGGGTCGGTCTCATCGAGCGTGAGCACATCCGGCATCTTCGCTTTCCCGACCTGACCCGTCGCCTCTTCTATGAAGCGGGGGATCACCGAATCCGGAGCGGTCCCGTCATCGAGCACCACGGCGGCCATGGCGCGGGCAGCTTCCTCGCCGACGGCTCCGTCCACGATATAGGTGGCTCGTATCTGGGGGAACTTCGCAGCCTCGGCCCGGAGCACGGCCATCACGGCCGTGGACGGGGCCACGCGCGGAGGGCCCACGGTGACGGAGGTCCCGTGCGGTACGGCCTGCCTCTTGGCCAGGGTTGTGCCTGAGACCAGCTCGCCCATGGCCTCCTGCCGGATCAAGGCGCCGCTCGGGCCGCAAGGGTTGATGATGACCGACTCCATGCCCGACTCCAAGGCCTTGGTGCAGAGCTCCGGCATGGCCATCTCCAGGGTGTCGATGCCGTAGCCATGCCAGGCGAGCAGGGCCTCCTCGCCGGTGAACGCGAGCAGGCCGCGCCTGCCGTCCGGGTCGCGGCCCGCGAGGAAGCCGGCCGGGATCGGCTCCGCGCCCGCGGGCATAGGCCGGCCCGGCAAGGGGGACGCGGGGACCCGCAGTTTTGCCGAGCGGAGCTCCTTGTAGAACGCAGCCAGGGAGTCGTCGGTGAAGTCGCGCGACAGGGCGAGCATCATGCCTTCGAGTTTGCGGTTGGGGTTGCCGCGCCTGAGCAGGGCTTTGAGGAAGCGCATCCAAGGGGAGGATAGCAAAATGGGGGGACGGCCGGAGCCCCTTGACGGCTGGTGAATGTCATGTTATCCTACTTGTAGGACTTTCTTACCAAGGAGAAACGCCATGCAGACCTGGAGCAGCCACGTGGGGGTCAAGTTCCAAGTCACCCTCCCGAAGCACGTGCGCAAGGCCCTGGGCATCACCCAGCCCGGGGAGCTCGTCGGCTTCCTGGTGGACGGGTCCAGGATCACCCTGACCAAGGCGGAGATCACCCCGCAGGCCGACGCGCTGACGGAGGCGGAATGGGGCAAGCTGGTCCGGCTCGCGAAATGCTCGCCCAAGAAGACGAGCCCGGCCAAGCGGTTCCTCGCCAGGCACAAAAGGCTCACCCGAGGGTAGGGTGCGGTACGCCGAGGCCGCTCTCTACGCCAGGAGCCTGCGCGCCATAGCCGACGCAAGGCGGCTCAAAGCCATCCATGCGGCGGTCTCCGCGCTCGTGGAGTGCTTCGAGGGGGGCATACGGCCTCTCCCCGGGCTGGGGCTCAAGAAGCTGCGTCCTCCCTTGTGGGAGATCCGCTCCTCTCTGCAGGACCGCGTGCTCTTCGGCTGGAGCAAGGACGTGGTCACCTTCCTGGTCGCCGGTACCCACTCAGACATCAAGCGGTTCCTCAAGCGGGCCTGAGCCCGCCGATCCCCAGAAGAATCAGGGAACCAAAACGCCCCCTGGCTCGTACTTATAGGTAGGGGAAGATCCATGGGGGAAACAACTGGACGGATACAGGTCATGCCTGGAGAAGCTGGCCGGCTGAAGGTGCGCCTTCCGTATTCCGCCGAGCGCGTGGAAAGGATCAGGACCATCCCGGGCCGGCGCTGGGATGCTGAAGCGAAGTCATGGACGGTCCCATGCAGGGCGCTGGACCGCCTGCTGGAGCTCTTCAAAGGGGAACCGGTCGACTTGGACCCGTCTCTCGATCGCGCCGAGACGCCGCACCCAGGCCTGCTGGAGCGGCTCAAGCAGGCGCTGCAAGCCCGCCATTACAGTCCGATGACCGAGAAGACCTATATCGGATGGACGGACCGGTTCCTGCGCGCTCATTCCCAGAACAAACCCGAGGACCTGGGAGAAGGCGATGTGGGGGCCTTCCTTTCGAGCTTGGCCACCGAGGGCCGGGTCAGCGCCTCCACGCAGAACCAGGCGCTCCACTCGATCCTGTTCTTCTTCGAGCATGTCGTGGGCAAGCCCATCGGCATGGTGCAGGGGGTGGTCCGAGCCAAGATGCCCGAGAGGCTGCCCGTGGTCCTGAGCCGCGAGGAGGTGCTGGCCGTCGTGGGCAAGATGAACGGCGTCACCCGCCTCATGGCGACCCTGCTCTACGGGTCAGGGCTGCGCCTGCTCGAGTGCTGCCGCCTCAGGGTCAAGGACGTGGACTTCTACAAGAATCAGATCACGGTCCGCGCGGGGAAGGGTGACAAGGACCGCTACACCATGCTCCCGGCCATGGCACGGGAGCCCCTGCAGAAGCATCTCGAGTGCGTGCAGCGGCTGCATCAGGCCTGGCGGATTCTAATATAGTGTAGTACACTATACTAAGGAATGGCCAAATTCAAGTTCGTCGAATGGCTAATCCTCTGGCTGGAGGAGACAACAGATTTCCAGTTCGATTGGGATGAGGGCAATAGGACCAAGACCGTGACCAAGCATGCGGTCGATCCCGTGGAGACGGAGGAGGTCTTCCTGTCGGGTCAAGCAGCGCCGTTGGGCGTTCAGGTAAGTCCGGAAGCTCCGGAGGAACGGCTTGGAATAGTCGGGCCGACCTACACTGGCCGCATCCTGCACGTCGTTTTCACATTGCGGGATGGGGGAAGATCAGGCCCATCAGCGCCCGCCCTGCAGCCAGGAAGGAGAGAGAGCTCTATGAAGCGTATGTGCGTGAAGTCTCTGAGTGAATACAGGGCGCCATCCCAGTTCGAGAAGAAGAAGATTCTCGAGGCGGCCAAACGCCTCAAGAGACGCCGAAAGCTCCCCACGAGCGTCGCGCTAGAGGAAGAAACGGTCAAGGAATTGAAGTCGCTCGCCGAGACGCGCGGAGTCCCATATCAAATCCTCATGCGCATGTTCATCCTCGAGGGACTCCACAACTGGCGGGTCAACGATGCGCGCTAACCTCCGATTGAGCTGCTCCGCGGTGCGGGCGCCGTTCGCGCACCCTATAGCAGCTCATCGTGAACGTTATGCCAATCCCGATCGAGGCCCGGGCCTTGCGGAAATGTACTCTTTAGTGTATACTTTGGATGGAGACCAATAGCATGACCCACACCATCCCCCTGAAGGCGCTCAGGCCCGGGCTTCCGAAGGTAGCGAACGCCGTCGCCACGAGGTTCGACAGATACATCGTCACCAAGCGGGGACATCCCGTCATGGTGCTGATGAGTCCGGAGGACTTCGAGGGGCTGCTGGAAACCATCGACATCCTCTCCGACAAGAGCGCCGTCAAGCGCATCCGGCAGGCCAGGAAACAGGCGAAGGCGGGCAAGACCGTAGCCCTCGCAGACCTGCGCCGCCGGCTTGAACGTGTATAAGGTCCGACTGACACGCCAGGCCGAGAAGTCGCTCGAGGCCGTGTTCCGTTCGGACCGCTCATTGTACGACCGGTTCCTTCGCGCTTTCGATGTCATAGCCCGCGACCCCTCGCAAGGCAAGCCGTTGCACGGGCAATTGCACGGTCTATCCTCCTACAGGATGGGCAGCTACAGGATCCTCTACGAGACGCATCGCGATCGACTCCTAATCATCATCATCGACTTGGGACATCGCAAGGAGATTTACCATTAGGGATGCCATGGCCTTCGCTTCTGCCGCCGCCGGCAGCGCGTCATCCCCGATCCCGCGACCCTTCCCTCTTCCCTCGCCGAGATACTATGATGTCTTCCACACGGAGACACCCCATGCCCCATCCAGAGGCCGGACGGCTTTCCAAGCAGGTCATCAACACTTACCTCCTCGAAAAAGAATTCGAGCATCCCTCCTCCCCGGTCGAAAAGGTCAAGTTCGGCACCTCCGGCCATCGCGGCAGGCTCGGCTCCGGCTTCTGCAGGCTTCACGCCCAGGCCATCGCCCAGGCGGTCGCCCGCTACCATGCCGAGAACAAGATCCAAGGTCCCATCCTGGTGGGAGGCGACACCCGCCTCATGTCCGAGGAGACGGCCAAGGCGTGCGCCGAGGTCCTCTCAGGCAACGGCCACGAGGTCGTGCTCGCGGACATCCCGCTCCCCACTCCCGTATTCTCATCCGAGATCCTCAATGGCGGAGCCATAGCCTCTCTTAACGGGACCGCGTCCCACAACCCGCCCGACGACATGGGCCTCAAATACAACCCCTCGCACGGCGGACCCGCAGGCGGGGAGATCACCTCCCTCATCGAACGCTTCGCCAACGAATACCTCCAGAGCCCGCGCTCCATCAAGAGGATGCCGCTCTCGAAAGCCAAGGCCGCAGGGCTGCTCAAGAAAAAGGACCTCGTCTCCCCGTACCTCGAGCGGCTCGCCAAGAAGGTGGACCTCGAGGCTGTGAAGGGCTCGGGCCTGCGCATCGCCATCCACCCCCTGGGCGGCACCTCCATCCCCTTCTACAAAGGGATCATCGACAGAGGCCTCTCGTCCATGCGCATCGTGGACAAGACCGTGGACCCCGGCTTCGGCTTCATCCCGCTCGACCACGACGGCAAGATCCGCATGGACCCCTCCTCGCGCTACCCCATGAGGCCGCTGCTCGAGCTCGTGGAGAAGGGGAAGTACGACCTGGCCGGCGCCTCGGACCCGGACGCGGACCGCTTCGGCGCGGCCACGAAGAAGGCGGGGCTGATCTCCCCGAACCAGGCCCTGTGCATCCTGCTCCACTACCTCCTCAAGAACAGGCCGGACTGGCCCAAGACCCTTCAGGCGGGACGGACCATCGGGACCACGCATCTCGTGGACAGGATCGCCAAGAGCTTCGGCAGGGAGGTCCACGAGGTCAACGTGGGGTTCAAGTACTACGTGGAGGGCATCCGCTCGGACCGCTACGTGATGGGCGGAGAGGAGAGCGCGGGCCTGTCCGTGTTCCGCTGGACCACGGAGAAAGACGGCATACTCGCCGTCATGCTCCTGGCCGAGGTCATGGCCAAGACCGGCAAGGACCTCTCGGAGCTCTACCAGGACCTCGTCCGGGAGCACGGGACCCCGGCCTACCGCAGGATCGACATCCCTGTCGACGAGGCGACCCGGGCCAAGCTCAAGGGCCTGAAGGCCGCGTCCTTTAAGACGCTCAAGAGCGTGGCGGGGGAGAAGGTGACCGGCGTGCGCGACACGGACGGACTCAAGATCTACCTCGAGGACTCCTGGGTGCTCGCCCGGCCTTCGGGGACCGAGCCCATCGCCAAGTTCTACGGGGAGAGCTTCCGCGGAGAGGAGCACTTAAAGCGCGTGCTATCCGAAGGCGGCGCGCTCTTCGGCCTCGACGTGCGCGGCTGAGCGTTCGCCATCCGCTGGATGAAGGCGCGCGCGCCCTCGAAGCCCAGGTAGGGCTCCTCGCGCAGGCAATGCCGTCCGATGGACGGATACCCGAATTCCAGGACCCTGCACTCGGGCTGGAGCAGGGCGATCGCGTCGGAATTCCCAATAAGAAGATCAGCCTTCGCTCGGGACCAGAGGTCCCGAGCACGAGCGGTATCCGGCCCTCCGAACCCTGTGGAAAGGGCTGCCACCAGCTTCGAGCCGGTCTGCTCGCAGATGTCTTTCATCCCCTCGGCTAGGTGCGGGTCGCCGACGAAGAACACCCGCAGACCAAGCTGCGGGGCCTTCATGGGCTGAGCCCCCATCCATGTTGCTGAACGCTTCGCGCCGAAAGGCAGATCCATCTCCACCAGCCTGGCTTTCAAGCGCTTGGCCAGGACCTCCGCGGCCTTCCTCCCGTGCGGGAGGGAGATGATCGTAGAAGCATCCCTGACGCGCTTGAGCCCCTCGACAGAGCCCCCTGAAGGCCAGATCGAGACCACGTCCATCCCCGAGAGCCGGCGAAGCTCAACGAGGTTCCCCCGGTGGTCCGCCTCGCACCGGTCCATGAAATAGCCTACGACGGCGACGCGCCCGGGTCTGGGGCTGCCTCCTGAAAGGTCGAGGCCGCGGGCCAAAGACTCCAGCACGGCCGCGTAGCCTTCGAACCAGCCTCCGGTCAGAGCCTTCGCCGGCACCACGATGCCCGGCTTGCCACCGCACTCGTCCTTGAGCAGCCTTGAGTAGTCCGTCCCGGCGACCGTGCACATGGGCAAAGAGGTGGCGAGCACGGCGCCCGCGTGGTCCAGGGCCGCGACCCGGCGGATGACGTCGCGCACCATCCCCTCGTAAGAGGAGGCGATGCTGTCCGCGCTCACCCCGCAGAACTGGAACCTGTGCCAGCCGTCGGCCGAGAGCAAAGTCGAGGCCCAGTCGTGCCTGCCGTGTATCATCATGCCGCGGTAGAACGAGCAGCCCGGCCCGTCGAGCACCAGGTAGGCGTCCGACACCGCGTTCACCGCGAGCAGGACCCCGAGGTTGTACGGGAAGCTCAAAGGCGCATGCAAATCGCTAGACATTCAGATACCGCGAGTATCTGGGATAAAAGGGCAGGCGGCACGCGTCGAGCAGGCGCTCGAGCGTCCTCAGCGCCCCTTTGAACCCCGGCTCGAACATGCGCATGCTGAACTGCGCCTTGCCCGCGCGGGTCAGCCGGGAGTCGAAGAAGATGTCCGAGTACACGGCCTTCCAAGGGCCTCGGCGCAGCAGCGCGGCGAGTTCCTGCGGCTCCTTGAAGTCGCGGCCGTAGAGCAGGACATCGGCCTTGAACCCCATCTCCCGGAGCATCTTGGGCACAGGCACTCCGGTCTGGAAGCCGGGCTGCTCGAACACGGGCAGGTCCTCGGGAGACAGGACGAAGGCCAGGCGATGCCTCCCCGCCTCCCGGCGCAGGGGCTCCCAGCCCGGGTCGAGGCTCGGGAGCGCGCCGCCGATAGAGCGCACATACGCGCGGGTGTCTTCGAGCCCGTAGGGCGCCGGGGCATAGACCGTGCGCAGGGGGAGACCTCCTAAGGCGCGCTCGAGCGTCTTCATGCCCTTGAGATGCTCGGGGATGACCTGGACGGAGGCTTCCAGGTAGCGCTCGAGCTCATTGAGCCGGATGTCGGGGAAGACCCGCGCGTTGACCCGCAGCCCCCTGGAAGCCAAAAGCGGAGCCAGCTCCTCGTCGTGGTAGGTCTTGGGGCAGTCCACCAGATTCACAAGCCCGTACCGCGGATGCGGTACGGCACCGTGTCCCTTGGGAAGACGTTGGGCACGTGTGCGGCGGAGAGCATGCCTCATGAACCCCGGCTGAGCGCGGACATGCCGGAAGAACTCCTCGAAGAGGCTGAAGCTCTCCTGCATGCGGAAGTTGATGGAGTTCATGGCCACGGGCAGGCCGGTCATGCGCCGGAGCTTCTCAGCCATGGCGGTCTCGTCGTCGCCGATGACGGTCGGGGTGCAGGACCAGGAGATCATGATCCCGTCTACCGAGCCTTTCCGCCGGCGCACGGCCCGCTCCACGGCGCGCAGCTTCGCAGCCGTGCCCATGACCACGTCCTTCTCCTTCAGGTCCGTGGTGCGCTGCTCATAGACCGTGTCCGGCAGGCGCGACTGCGTGCAATGGGGATGTAACGGGGGATAGTTGAGGAACGTCATGCCCCGGAACGTCATGTCCGGAGGCATGAAGGTGCAGTCGAAGTCCCCGTGCGTCAGGTAGAGGATGCGGTCAGCGAATCCCGTGGCGTGCGCCCAGTGGAACTGGCGGTGGAACTCCTTGCCGCACAAGAACCGGCGCCATTGCCCAGGGTTGCCGCCCAGGCGGTCCGAGATGCACTGGCTGTCCGGGTCCCGGCGGTCGACCTTCTCCTCGATGCCCGGCAGACGCTCGAGGCTCAAGCCGCGGACCCGGGGAGCCAGCCGGCGCAGGAGCTCCAGCACCGAATCCGGCGCGGACCTCCCTTCGTAGCAGAGCTCCAGCCTCCCGGCCCGGATGAACCCGCCCTCGGGCGTGCGGGGGCGGATCACGATGCCGGCCTTGCCCTTCCCGTCGGACAGCCCGAGCCTGACCACCTTCCCCTGGCGGACGGCGGAGACGACCCGCCAGGAAGTGGGGATAAGCTCCTTCAACCCCAGGAATTCGGAGATGCCCTCGCTCATACGCGCAGGGGACGCGCCTGCTGCCCGGGGGAGACCCCGGGGCACCGTTCCTTCAGACCGCAGCCGGAGCAGGCCTGCGCGCGCGAGCGGCCGTCCGCGGGGAGGTCCTCGTAGAGGTCGCTGGAGTAGCGCCAGAAATCGCCCAACGCGCAGGCAGGGGTCCCGCGCACCCTGAGCCCGATCTTCGCTTTGGCGGCGATGGGATCGAGGACGGCCAGGGCCTCGAGGGGCTTGCCCCCGGCCAAAATGAAATGCCGGACCTTGCCGAAACGTGAGACCCTTTCCAAAATCCCAGAGGAAGGGTCGCTCGTCTCCACAGCCACTCCCAGATGCTTGGGGTGCGTCTGGACGATGCGCAGCGCGGCCAGGGCCTGCTTCCCTCGCAGGTCCACGCAGACCCCGTCCAGGAAGGGGAGCAGCTTGGCTGCGGCCGAAGGCTCGGCCAGCGCCGAGCCGTCGCATTCCAGGACCACGTTGAAGCCCAGGTCCTTGGCCTTGGCCACGGCGGCCTGGAGCCATGCGGGAGCCCCCTGCGCCACGAAGACGGCCTGCTCGAAGCCTTCGCGCCGCTTGCGCTCCAGCAGTCCGCCGGACGCGGGACCGCGGAGCCTGCATTGGCGCTTGCCCGGGGAGGGGACGGGCGCGGAGGAAGCCTCGGGCCTGCGCTGGCGCAGCATGCGCTCGACCCTCTCGGGCCCGGCCAGAGCGAAAGCGGTCAGGTACCGCTCTCGCAGGCCCTCGGCCGTGAACCGGACCTTGCCGCCTCGGACCTCGACTAAGCCTTTGGAGGACAAGGCTTTGAGCTCGGCTCCGAAGGCCTGCTTCAGACCCCGGCCGAACAGACGTTCGACCTCTCCGCGCGGGATGTCCCGGCCCTGGCACAGGGAGGCCAGGGCGAATTTCAGGAGCTCGTCGCCCGCGCCCACGCGGAAGCCCTCGTAGACCCGCGCCTCGGGGTCGAAACGGTCGAAGGGAAGCGGCCCCTGCTCGTAGTGGCACCTCCCGAACACATGCGAGCGGGAAAGACAGCCGACGCTGAGCAAAGAGAACGGCAGCCGGGTCTCCTCGGCCAGATAGAAGGTGGTCTCGGAGAAGTAGAACTTGGCGATGCCCTTGCGCACGAACATGAGGTCCCAGCTCCCTCCCCTGCCGTGAGCCAGGGAGTAGCCGGCCTTAGCCGCCAGGGCCATGAGCTTGTCCTCGAGCGCCTCCTGGAGCCTGCGGCTGTGGGCCACGGCGGCGGCCGAGTCTCCGGCATAGTGCTTCTGGATGTAGGCGGGAGTGGGCATGAGGCCGTTGATGAACACCCCGTCCGGCGACTCGGCCGTGATGCGGCGGAAGCTCTCCAGAAAGGACTCCGGCGTGTCTGCGACGAGTCCCAACAGAAGGTCCACGTTCACGCCGTGCTCGAACCCCTTCTCCCGGGCCAGGCGAACGGCGCGCAGGACCTGGGCCGGGGTCTGATACCCGCGGTTGACGCGGCGCAGGACGGCCCGGTCCAGGGTCTGCACCCCGAGGCTGAGCCTGTTGATCCCGCAGCGTTTGAGCACGTCCAGCAGGGCCGGAGTCAGGCTGTCCGGATTGCACTCGAAGGTACGCTCGCCCTCGGGTGAGAACTTGAGGCTCGTGAAGAGCGTTTCAAGCCACTCGGCCGCCGCCCTCGGCCCGGCCAGGCTCGGAGTGCCTCCGCCCACGGCCAGGTTGCGCAGTTCGATGCCCTTGAACACGCCGGAAAGCGCGCGGAGATGCTCTTTCTGCGCGCGCAGATACCGCTCCATCTCGGAGCGGCCCTCCGCCTCGCGCGAATAGTGCATGCAGTAGGTGCACTTGGCCCTGCAGAACGGGAAGTGGACGTAGCAGTTGAGCAGCGCCGGGCCCTTCCCGGACCGTGCGCCCTGCGCCCACGCGTCCCAATGCGCCAGGACTTCCTCGAACGACCAGGGCTCCCTCTCCGCCCCCGCGGTCAGGGGGGGAAAGACACGGTCGAAGGAGAGGGGCTGGCCGGCGAAGAAGGCGAGGGCTTCCTCATAAAGGAGCCGGTCGGTCCGGGTCGACATCAAGGCATTATAGGAATTAAGTTAGAATACTCTCATGAGAACGATTCAAAGAGTCGTGGCGCTTTCCGTCGTCATCCTGGCATCCTTCACCGCGCGGATATCCGCCCTGGAAGCCTGGGAGAAAGGCTCCCGCCTGCCGAAGCTCGTCCCCGCTCCCCTCGCCGACGACGGGCTCAAGGTCACCGTCCACCGGCTCAAGAACGGGCTCACGGTCTATCTCAGTCCCAACCATGAGATGCCCCGGATCTCGGCCTGGATCGCGACCCGGGCCGGCTCCCGGCACGACCCTGCGGACAGCACGGGCATGGCCCACTATCTCGAACACATGTTCTTCAAAGGAAGCCGAAAGCTCGGGACCCTGGACTACCCGCAGGAATCCAAGCACCTCGACGCCATCTACAAGCTCTATGAAGAGCTCTTCGTGACCACGGACACGGCCAAGAGGAAGGAGATCTACGGCCGCATCGACCGGGAGAACATCGCGGCCTCCAAGTACGCCGTCCCCAACGAGCTCGACAAGACCTACAAGTCCCTTGGGTTCAAGGGCATCAACGCCTTCACCTCCAACGAGATGACGGTCTACCTCGCGGACCTGCCCAAGAACCGGCTCGACGCCTGGGCCAAGCTGGAGTCCGACCGGTTCAAGTCCCCGGTGTTCCGCCTCTTCCAGACCGAGCTCGAGACCGTCTACGAGGAGAAGAACCGCTCCAACGACAACCCGGACCGCATCCTCTTCGAGGCCCTGGATAAGGCCCTCTACGGCGCTCACCCCTACGGCCGCACCACGCTCGGCTCCATCGAGCACCTTAAGAACCCGTCCTTGGCCAAGATGTACGCCTTCGCGGCGAAGAACTACGTCCCCAACAACATGGCCATCGCCCTGGCCGGCGACTTCGACCGCGAGGACGCGCTCAAGCTCCTCGACCGGTTCTTCGATTCCTGGGCTCCACGACCGGTCGAGACCTTGCCGGCCTACGAGCTCCCCCAACCCACGGCGCCGGTACGGGTCGAGGTCCGGTATGAGGCGCCCGAGATGGCGGTCGCGGCCTGGCCCATGCCCGCCTACAGCCATCCGGACAACGAGGAGCTCGAGGTCCTCAGCCTCGTTCTCTACAACTCCCAGTCCGGCATCATGGACCTGGACATCAACCAGGCGCAGAAGGTGCGGGAAGCGGCCGCGAACCTGGACTTGATGAACGAAGGCGGGTCGCTCATCCTCTACGCCGTGCCCAAGGACGGCCAGACCCTGGAAGAGACCGAAACCCTGCTCCTGGCGGCCGCGGCCAAGCTCAAGTCCGGCGATTTCTCGGAGGAGGACCTCGGGGGCATCGTCACCAACTACGAGATCGGAGAGAAACGCAAGCTGGAATCCAACGACAGCCGCGTGAGGGAGATGGCCATGTCCTTTTTGCGCTACGAGGAGTGGCCCTCGGCCGCCGGGAGGCTCGAGCGCATCAAGAAGGTCACGAAAGCGGACGTGGTCCGTGTCGCGAACGCCTACCTGGGCGAAGGTCGGGTGACGGCCCTGCGTCGGCGCGGCAAGCCGGAGATCCCCACCATCGCCAAGCCGGGCTTCACCAAGATCGACATCGCGCGGGACCGCGAGTCCGGCTTCTACAAGGAACTGGTCCGCATGCCCGCCAAGCCCATCGAACCGCGCTGGCTGGCCGAGGGCAGGGACTACCGCGTGCTCAAGGCGCCGTGGGGCGAGCTCGTGACGGCCAAGAACCCGTTCAACGACCTATTCTCCCTGCGCCTGCAGGTGGAACTGGGCCGGCTGCACGAGAAGCAGCTGTGCGCCGCGTTCAAGCTCTGGAACCTGTCCGGCGCCGGTCCCTTGAGCGCCGAAGCCCTCAAGAAGAAGCTGTTCTCCCTGGGCACGACGCTCGAGGCGCAATGCTCGGAGCAGAGCGCCTCCGTCTCCGTCGAAGGCCTGGAGGCCAACCTGGCCGAATCCCTGCGCCTGATGAGGGAGCGCTTCGAGGACCCGAACATCGCCCCGGACACGCTCCAGAAGATGGTCGAGGTCATGATCGGCGAGCACAAGGACAACAAGGTGGACCCCGGGGAGGTCTTCAACGCGCTCCGGGAGTGGGCCGGCAGGGGCAAGGAGAGCGCGGTCCTGGCCGAGCTCTCGGACGCCGAACTCAAGGCCCTGGACGAGACGCGGCTCAAGGCGATCCTGGCCAAGCTCTTCGACATCGAGCACCGCGCCGGCTACGTGGGCGCGCGCAAGCCCGAGGAAGTGCTCTCCCTGCTGGACAAGCCCGGGCGCAAATCCAAGCCCGCGCCCGAGCACAAGCCCCTGCGCTACAGCAGGCCCGCGGCCCCGGAGGTGGTCTTCACCCACCGGGACATGATCCAGTCCCAGTTCGGGTTCCACGCCGCCGACGAGGTCTACGACCCGGCCAAGGCCGTGGACTACCAGTTCTACGCGGACTACATGGGCGGAGGCATGAGCTCGGTCATCTTCCAGGAAGTCCGGGAGGCCCGGTCTTTGGCCTACGCCGCGAAGGGGGGATACGGCACCGCCCCGCACCAGGGGGACGAGAACATGCTCTGGGCCTTCGTGGGAACGCAGGCGGACAAGACGCTCGAGGCCTCCACCCTCGTGGATTCCCTGCTCTCGCGCATGCCGGCATCGCAGGACCGGTTCAAGGAGACGAAGAAGTCCATCGAGGAGCGCTACCGCACCTCTCCCACACCGTTCCGGGCCGTGCCCTCCACGGTGCTCTACTGGGAGGACATGGGCTTCGCCAAGGACCCGCGGCCCGAGCGCTTCCAGAGGTCCTTGCGCTACGGGCTCAAGGACCTGGAGGGCTTCGCCAAGCGCTTCGAGTCCATGCCCAAGACTCTCTACATCCTCGGGAACAGGTCCCGCGTGGACCTCGAGGGATTGAAGAAGCTGGGCAGCGTCATGGAGAAGCCCTTGGACGAGCTGTTCCCGTACTGAACGGCAGCCGAGGTAGGCCTTGCCTCTAGGACCCCCAGGGACCATCCGGTCCATTCACGGGTAGGCCGCTTTTCGCGCCGGTGGGACCCCGTTGGACCCGCACGGCTCGACCTGCATGGGAGTAGTATCTCCTCATCATGAGAGGAGAGAACCCCATGTCCAAGCGCTGCAGCGAGCTCATCGCCGTTTCTCTTTCCGTCCTCATCGCGACTCCCCCGCCGGCCGCCTTCGCCAACACCGTGGCGCAGGCCGTGCAGACCGCGGGCGGAGTGACGGCCCCCATCGTCCCGCTCCAGCTGGGCGCGGGGATGCAGACCGGCCTGACGACCCCGGCCCTGGGCAACCTCTCCCTCGGGCAGGCCCTGCCGTCGGTCAGCGTGTTCAACGCCGCGTCCATGGCGGCGCCGCGACTCTCGCCGGCCATTCCGCAGGCAGCTGCCGCCGCGCCTGTCACGGCGAAGCCGGTAGCGGTGGTCGCTCCGAGCTTGACCCCTCAGGCCAAGGCCGCCCCAGCAGTTTCCCAGACCGCTCAACCGCTGTCCAAGCAGATCCAGACCGTCGCCACCCAGGTCCAGGACACCCTGGACGCCGCCGGCCCCATCGCGCAGGCCAGGCCCGAGTCCGCCTCCGGCATCGGCGCCACGCTCATCCGCCTTCTGACCGGAGCGCGCGAACACGAGGGCTACGCCGCAGCCACGCCCAAGGCCCGCTCCTCCAAGACGACCGCCGCGGTCAAGCCCGCAGCCGCGCTCGAGCCGAGCCAGGGCCTCAACGCCACGCAGCGCAAGATGCTGCTCGCGCTCGAGCAGATCGCCTCCATCTACACCGAGCACTACGCCCCCATCGAGTGGAAGCAGAAGACCTTCGGAGCGGACTTCGTCAAGGAGTACGAGAAGATCCGGCAGACGGTGCGCTCCAACCCGGCCATCACGCAGCGCGAGTTCCATGACATGCTGGCGGGCTTCATCAGCACCACGCGCGACTACCACACCGGCATCCAGTTCTTCTCCACCGAGCGCGCCCGGCTCCCCATGCTCATCATGAGCGCGGAAGGCAAGTACTTCATCGCCTACATCGACCGCGCGAGCCTGCCTGAAGCCTCCTTCCCGTATCAGCCCGGCGACGAGGTCGTGGAGTTCGACGGCAAGCCCGTGGCCGAGACGGTGCGCTCGCTCACCCGCACGCCGAACACGGCGGAGACCGACGCCCGGCTCGCGGAGATGCGCCTGACCAACCGCATCGGACAGATCGGCAACGCGGTCCCGAAAGGGCCCGTGTCCCTCAAGATCAAGGACGCGTCCGGCCAGATCCGGGAAGCGAAGCTCAACTGGCAGTACATGCCGGAGATGGTGCCCGCCGACGTGCCGGTGCGCGACGGCGGCCTCATGCCGCACACGCCCGGCGAGGACGCTCCGGTCCGCAGGCCCGCGACCGGGCTGCGGGAACTGCTGTCGAAGCTCCTGCCCTCCATGGCGCATCCCCACGCCGAAGCCCTCTCGCGGATGGCCCGCGACCAAGCGGACAACAAGTTCATGATCGGCTCGCGCGAGAGCTTCGTCCCGAAGCTCGGCAAGGTGCTCTGGGAGATCCCGAAGGAGTCTCCGATCTACGCCTACGTCTACGAGGACGCCCAGGGCCGGAAGATCGGCTACATCCGCATCCCGGACTACATGGGAGAGGACCAGCACACCCAGATATTCGCGCAGCTCATCGCCCAGTTCCAGAAGGTCACCGACGGCCTGGTCATCGACCAGGTCAACAACCCGGGCGGGAGCGTGTTCTACATGTACTCGCTCTTGTCCATGCTCACGGACAAGCCCCTTCCCGTGGCCAAGCACCGCGTCATCATCGACGAGAGCGACGCCTACTGGGCCGCGGGCATCATCCAGAAGGCCATGTCGGGAGCAGCGATGATGAGCGCCATGAAGGAAGACCTCAAGGACCTGCTCTCCGGCTTCAGCCCCTCCGCTTCCGGCATGGAGGCCGTGCTCCAGTACGCCCGCTTCATCCTGAGCGAGCTCAAGGCGGGCCGGCGCTTCACCAAGCCGGTGCACCTCTTCGGCATGGACGAGATCCCGGCCCACCCGATGGTCCGCTACACCAAGCCCATCATGGTCCTGGTCAACGAGACGGACTTCTCGGCCGGCGACTTCTTCCCCGCCACCCTGCAGGACAACGGCCGCGCCAAGATCTTCGGCGTGCGCACCGCCGGAGCCGGAGGGGGGGTCAAGAGCGTGGAGTTCCCGAACCAGCTCGGCATCGCCGGGTTCTCCTACACCTGGACTATCGCGGAGCGGCCCAACGGCCAGCCCATCGAGAACCTGGGCGTGACCCCGGACATCGCCTACCAGATCACGGCGAAGGACCTGCGCACGGAGTTCTCCGGCTACAAGGCCGCGGCGAACGCGGCGATGGGCTCCATGCTTTCCGCCCTTCCTCAAGCGGGGACGGCCGCATCCCCCGATCAGGAGCCGCCGTACTATCCGGCGGATGAGTTCGCGCGCCGCCCAGGCTCCATGATGAGCGCCGCCCTGCTGGGGCTCTCAGCCCTGAGCGCCGCCGTCCAGCCCGCGCAGCTGGCCCTCGTCCTGGGCCTGGCCGCGCTCGGCGCCGGCCTGTTCGTCTTCAACCTCATCCAGGCGGTCAAGGCCTTCAAGCAGATGAAGGCGATGGAGCAGGCCTACGGCAGGCTGATGGGGGACCTGAAGAAGCTCCGGAAATAGGTCAGCGGCGCGGCTGACCCGTGAGATTGGGGGCCCCGGCCAAAGACGCCCCCGTGAGCGTGGCGGCCATCTCCTGCATCGTCTTGCGCGTGTCCGGGTCCATGGGCGTCTCTATCATGGCGGCTGGCAGCCTCGGCAGGACCTGCGGCCAGAAATCCCGGTGCATGAAGGAGCCGACCGCGTCGTCCTCATTGAGGAAGCGCAGGGCCTCATCGACGAGCGGCTTGGGGGGTTTTCCCCCGACCGCTTCCGCGACCATCATCACGCCTACGGACATCGCCTCGGGCCTCGCCGCGAACTTCTTCACCCCGGCGCGGACCTCGGGGAGCGCCACGGACTTGCGCAGGAGGGCGAAGGGGTTGGTGTCCCTGTACTGCTTGAGCAGAGCCATGTAGTTGGGCAAGCGGCCGAAATAGCGGCTCACCTCGTCGACGATCTTGTGCTTCTTGCGGTATCTCTTGGTGATGCCCCGCAGGCGCCTGTCCTCGGCCGCGATGAGCTGGGAATGCTTATTCAAGAAAGCCATGTCGCGCGCGGTCTCGTCGACCTCCTTCTTCTTGCCGCCGGCCTGGGGAGTCTTGCCGCCCGAGGCGGTGGCGGGTTCGTCGCCGACCCCCACCATCTTCTCGAGACCCTTGCCCACCACCACCGACGGGGCCTGGCCCGGGCCGCCGGCGACCCCCAGCATGTGGGATTCCCCGGGCCGCTGGGATTCCGGGACGAGGCTCACGGGCTTGTCGGTCTCCGGCGTCAGACCGGTGAACGGGTTCTGCGCCGGAGCCTCGGGAGCATCGCCCTGCCGCATGAGCAGGACCGCGATGACGAGGGTGACGACGGCCATGACGCCGACCAGCACGACCATATTGGCCTTTGTGGCGCGGGAATCCGGTGTCGTCATAGCGGACAAGAGAAGTTTAACAGGTCTCGGCGCGCGGCGCAAGTGAACCGCCCCGGAGCAGGGCGGGCCACGCGAGGACGAAAAGCAGGAGCAGGGCCAGCCGGTAGGGCCAGCGTCCCAGGCGGCTCCCCGGAGTCCTCCCCTGCAAGGGGATCGCCTCGTCGATGAGCACGCCCCTCGCCCCTCCGGGGAGGCGGGAGCGGACCCGGCCCACAGGGTCGACCACCGCGCTGATGCCGGTGTTCACCGCGCGCAGCAGGAAGCGTCTGTTCTCCACCGCGCGCAGGCACGCGTAGCGCAGATGCTGCTCCGGGGCCTGACTCCGGCCGAACCAAGCGTCGTTGGTCATGTTCACGAGGATGTCCGCCCCGGCCGCGGCATAGCGCCGGGCGTACTCCGCGTTCATGTCCTCGTAGCAGATGAGCACCCCGAGGCGGATCCCCTGCTGAGTGGTCAGGAGTCTCTGTTCTTCCCCGGGGGTGATGCGCCGCGTCCTCGGGCTCCACCGATAAAAGGCCGGGAACACGCCGCCCAAAGGCATGAACTCGCCGAAAGGCATGCGGAAGCGCTTGCACGCCAAGCCGAGGAACTCATGCCCCGAGCCCCTCAGGAAAGCGACGTTATAGACCTTGCGGCGGCCCGTGGCGGGGTCCACGGACCGGGCCAGGGCGCTCATGAGCATCTGAGCCCGCTGCGGCACGTCCTTGGAGAGCTGCACGGAGAAAGGCTCGCCTGAGATGGAGGGAGCCAAAGGCTCTCCCCAAGCCTCGCGGTACCCGAGGTCGCGGCCGTAGGTCGTTTCCGGCCAGATGATCAGGTCCATGGGGCCGCGCCGAAGAGCCTCGTCGATGAGAGCCGTATGGCTTTCCAAGTTCGCGCGGGAACTCGCCGGGTCGGATTTTCGCCAGATGGGTATGGCGGCCTGCAGGATGGCGACTTTCAAGGCCCGGGGCTTAAGGCCGGCCAACTGCGCGTCCACCTGCCGGATGCGCAGGAAGCCGTAGCCCTCGTTGCAGGCGAGCAGCGCGGCCATGCACGCGGCGAAGCCCCAGCGCTTGAATCCCGAATGGAACAGCACGTACACCGACGCGTTGGTCCCGGCGATGAGCGCCGCGAGACCGGCCGCGCCGAAGAGCTCGACGCTCTGGACCGCGGGCAGATGCCCCTGCAGGGCGTTGGCGAAACGGATGGGGAAGATGGCCGGCACATAGCCCTCGACCGCGACCAGAAACGGCACGAAGACGAGCGAGAACGCCAGATAGGGTCTCCCGCCCAACGCCTTCTCCAGGGGTGGGGCCAGCCAGCGTACCCCTCCGGCGGGCATCGCCGCCATGAGTCCGCCCCCGGCGCAGATGACGAGGAAGACCGCCGCCCCGACGGGGGCAGGCACTCTCAGGAAGCGGGACACGGTCCCCGCCAGCCAGTACATCCCGCCCGCCCAAGCCACGGTGCCGAAGAGCCAGCCCTTGAAGAAGGCCTCCGATGGCCTGCAGCGCTGGGTGATGAGGAAGAGCGGAGCCAAGCCGAAGAAGAAGCAGGGGCCCATGGGCCCGGCCCAGAAGGTCGTGGAAACGAGGAGCGCGGAAAGGACCAGGAGGGTGAACGGCCTCATTTTCTCAGGGTGAGCGCGTAGGACCGCACCCTGAAGGCCGGGTGGTAGGACCGCTTGGCCTGCGCCAGGCCCGGGATGCCCATGTCGCATTCCTTATTGATGAACTCGTAGCCCGCGAACAAGCGCTCCGCGCAAAGACGGTCGAGATATTGGTAGAGGCCTTTCAAGCGCGCGAATGCCTTCTCGAAGAGGAGCACCCCCGTGTCCTGGGTCAAGCGCGAGGCCACGGCGAACGCGCTCACCTTGCCGTCCACACGCACCAGGAGGCCCGAGAGACCCAGCGTCTCGATGTGGTTGATGCCGTTCGTCGCCGCCGTCTTCTCGCAGGCCAGCTCCTCTTCCTGGTCCTTGTCGCAGTCCCTCTCCCGGCACCATTCATCCAGGAAATCCAGGCACTCCCGGGAGTTCGCTCGAGACATGGGCTCGGTGTGGCCCGCGTGGTCCCTCTCGAATTGCTTGATGAGGTTGCGCTTGCCCGAGTACCGGCTCCCGGCGAGGGAGACCAGATCCTTGGTCCGGTACACGTAGTCCGCGTAGCCCTCCAGCTCCCGGGCCGTGAAGAGATCCTCGACCCCCTGCGTGAGGCAGCCCTCCGGGACCAATCCCACCGTGTCGAAGCCGCTGCGCCGCGTCAGGTCCGCGAGCTCCCCCGGAGAGAACCCCTTCCCGGGCCGCAGCGGCATGATGAGGTGCCTGTCCTCGGGCTTCTTCGCGAACTCGTACCCGATGATCAGGCAGTCGTCCTCCACGGCGGCGGAGGGGGCGTAGAGATGGTTGTTCCAGCAGAGCACCGAACCCGGGCAGTAGGGAGAGAGCGGGTAGCGCTGGCCCTGGAAGTATGGAGCTAAGCGGCCATAGTCCGCGGGAAAGAGCGGCTCGAACTTCATGATCTGCGACGGACCATGGGGACGGAGCCCCGCATAGGCGCGAAGCCGAGCGAGGCATAGAGCCTGCGGGAGCCCGGCTCGGCGATGAGCCCGATCCAATCCAGTCCGTCGCGCTCGACCCGGCGGACGAGCTCCCGCACCATGCCCCTGCCGATGCCTCTGTTCCGGAACCCTGGCTTGACCAGCACGTCCTGGATATAGGCGTCGCTCGCGCCGTCGCTGATGGCGCGGGCCATGCCGATGATCTCCGAGCCCTGGAGCGCAACCAGGAAACAGTGGCTGCCGCGCACCATGCGCAGCAATTCCCCGACATCGCAGGGGTCCCACCAGCCCTGGCCACGGTAGAGGGAGCAGAGCTGCCGCGCCTGGGCGGGCGTCGGGCTGCGGAGAGCCGCGAACCTGAGCATACGCCATTATAACAAGCTATGATACGGCCATGGAGGCAGCCGGCAAGGAGAAGCGCTTCGTAGCCCTGACCTCGGTCCTGGCCGCGGTAGCCTTGACCGGGATGAAGCTCGGAGTCGGCCTGTGGACGAACTCCCTCGGCATCCTGTCTGAGGCCGCCCATTCGAGCCTGGACCTGGTGGCCGCGATCGTCACCCTTTGGGCCGTTTCCATGTCGGACCGCCCGGCCGACTCGGAGCACACCTACGGACACGGCAAGTTCGAGAACCTCTCCGCCCTCCTCGAGACCCTGCTGCTCCTGGGCACCTGCGTCTGGATCGTCCGGGAGGGCGTGGACCGGCTCTTCTTTCACGAGCCCGTGGTCGAGGTGCGGGTCTGGTCCTTCGTCGTGGTGCTGACGTCCATCGTTGTGGACTTCTCCAGGTCCAGGGCGCTCAAGCGGGTAGCGGACAAGTACGGCAGCCAGGCGCTGGAGGCGGACGCGCTGCACTTCTCCACCGACATCTGGTCCTCCTGCGTGGTGCTCCTCGGCCTCTTCGGCGTGCTCGCGGCCCAGCGGTTCGGCATGCCCTGGCTCATGAAGATGGACGCCCTGGCCGCGCTCTGCGTGGCCGCCATCGTCATCCATGTATGCTGGCGGCTGGGGAAAAAGTCCGTGAGCGACTTGCTCGACGCGGTCCCGCCCGAGACGCCGCGGAGCGTGTCCGCGGCCGCGGCCGGGGTGCCCGGCGTGGAGGAGGTCCGCAAGGTGCGCGTCCGACGCAGCGGGCCGGAGTTCTTCGCGGACGTCACCATCGCGGTAGCGCAGGGCGAGACCGTGGAGGAGACCCACGCCATCGCGGACCGGGCCGAGGACGCCGTACGGGCCGCGCTCCCGCACGCGGATGTCGTCGTCCATGTGGAGCCGGGCGGGGGGCCTCAGGACCTGCCGGCCCTGGCCCGCGCCGCCGCGGCCCGCCAGAGGCTCGGCGTGCACAATCTGCGCATCTACGACGAAGGCGGGAAGCGCTCCCTGGAGGCGCATCTCGACGTCCCGGAAGGGCTGCGCCTGGAGGAGGCGCACAACCGCGCGAGCGCCTTCGAAGACGATATCCGCCGCGCGTCCCCGGGCCTGGCCGAGGTCGTCACGCATCTGGAGCCGTCGGGAGAAACGGCGAGCACGCTGCGCTCCGAGCCCACCGACGGGGAGAGGGTCGCGGCCGCGGTCGAGGAATTCCTCGCCGCCCGGGGATGTCCCGGGGCCGCGCGCGACGTGAAGACCCGGCTCGCCGAAGGCGAGCTGTCGGTCTCGCTGAGGTTCTCGCTCGACGCGTCCATCGACATCACCTCCGCCCACAAACTCACTGAGGAGTTCGAGCGCTGGCTCCGCTCGAGGGTCCCGCGCCTCGGCCGCGTGGTCATCCATGTGGAGCCCCGCCCTTGAGCCCAAATGCGATATAGGCCTTTAGACCTATACGATATAGGCCTTTTGTCCCTTGTGGCGCATGCCCCAAAGGACCTATGCTAGTCGATAGAGGTGCAGTTGCCCCTCGTGTTTTTTGCTTGCTGGGTGAGGCTGGGGCAGATGAGCACTTGAGGAGAGATGGCCATGAGAACCACCATAGTACGAGCCTTGGTCGTGACTCTGGCTGTGGCGACGTTCGGCATCCTCTCGCTCTCGCCTATGGCCCGCGCGTTGTCCGCGGACGGAGGCGGCGGCTCCTCGGATGACGAAAAGTACCGCGAAGGGTACATCGAGGGCTACGAGAGGTCCTACAACGAGACGACACGCGCCATGGAGAACCAGGGTCAGGACAGTGGCGGCGACAGCGGAGGCAGCTGCGGCTGAGGGGGATGACATGAAAAAGATCGGATTAGTGCAAGCGATCGTCATCGGCCTCGCCGTGGGCGTCCTCGGCATCCTGTCGGTCGTCCCCGAAAGGGTCAGCGCAGGCTCCTACGAAGACGGGATCAAAGAGGGGCAAAGGCGCGGCGCGCAGGCTGCCCAGGAAGAGAACGAGGTCACGCAGGAGCCGGCGGAGGAGTCTTCCGGCGGGAGCTGCGGCTAAGTCCCGGAGGGACTTGGCTCGAGGCGGCGGACGTTTTTCCACCTCTCCGGCCCTAAACCGGAGCGATGGCGTTTAATCGGAGTCCCCAGGCGGCCCCGTTCATCCGCCTGGGGATTTTATTATTCTCCGCGGCCCCTGCAGGCGAGCGCCAGAAGCGCGGCGATGACGGCGCCGAGCCAGTGGAAGAGGTCGCCGATCCTGGAATGGAGCGTGCGGAGGTCCAGGGGGAACGCGTCTTCCACCAGGAACCCCCGTTCCGAACGCTCGAGCCTCCGGGAGACCCGTCCCACCGGGTCCGCCACCGCGCTCACGCCGGAGGTGGAGGAGCGCAGCAGGAACCTCCGATTCTCGATGGCGCGCAGCAGGCTGGCACGGAAGTGCAGCTCCATGCCGTCTCCTTCCGCGAACTGGTCGTCGCGCGTGATGGCGGCGAGGAGCTCCGCGCCCGAGCGCGAGTAGCGCCGCGCGGGCCCGCTGAGGAGCTCCTCATAGCAGATGTAGGCGCCCACCCGCGTCCCGCCTTCGGCGACCAGGATGTTCTCCCTGCCGCGGGATAGCCCCGAGAAGTTCTTCGGCCGGAACCGGTTCAGAGCCGGGAACTGCCGGCCGAAGGGGGTGAACTCGCTGAACGGGGTCAGGTGCCTCTTCGCCGAGAAACTGAGGAAGTCCCCGGAAGCGGAGACCGAGCAGGTCGCCGCGTACCTTCGGGTCCTGGAGCCCGGGCCGCGCACCGCGGCCTTGACCCCGAGCAGGGCGGGGACACGGTGCGGGAAATCCCTCCGGAACGCCTCCGGGAAGGGGACTCCGGCGATCGACGGGGAACGCCTCCGCGCGTCCGACGCGTCGAACTCGAGGACCCTCTCGTAGGCGTCCTGCGGCCAGACCACGAGATCCACCGGCGCGGACTCCAGCGCGCGGGCGGTCAGCGCGTTGTAGACGCCGAGGTTCCGCTCGAAGCACTCCGGGACGTTCCTCTCATCGCGCGGGACGGCTCCCTGGATGAGGGCCACGCGCAAACGGCGGCCGGACCCGCGGGCGGCCTCGACCGCGGCGTCCACCTGCCGGATGCGCATGAGGCCGTAGGCCTCGTTGGCGAGGACGAGCGCGGCGCAGACGCCGAAGGCCCGCCAAGCCGTCCGCCCGGGACGCAGCAGCAGATAGACGCAGACGTTGAACGAGATCGCGAGCCAACAGATGCCGGCGGTCCCGAAGAGGTCGAGCGACTGAAGCACGGCGGGGTGCCAGAACTGGGCGTTCGCCATGGCGGCCGGGAAGTACTGGGGGAAAAAGCCCTCGACCGCGACCATGACCGGGGTCGCGCAAGCCAGCAGAGCCGCTTCTCGGGAGAGGGAGAGCCTCCGCTCCAAGGCCTGCGAAAGCCTGCGGACGGCCCATGCCGCCGCGGCGAACATGAGCCCGTGATAGGCGCACAGGAGCCCGAAGCACGCGGAGCCGGCGGCCGGCGACATGTTCAGCAGGCGGACCACGGTGCTCCGGAACCAGAGGAGTCCCGTGGACCAGGCCGCGCAGCCGAAGACCCAGCCCCAGCCGAAGGCGGCGTCCGGCTCCTGGTCCTGCGTCGCCCAAAAGAAGGGGACGAGGCCGAGCCAGCTGAACCAGCCGATATCGAAGGGACCGAAGGCGAACGAAAACGCGCACCCGCCGACCGCCGAGGCGAGGAGGCGCCCGGCCCAGGCCCTGCCCAGCCGCGGCCGCAGGTCGCCGCTCCCGAGGACCGCGACCTCGTCCGCGCTCCTGAGCCGGTAGGTGTATCCGCCCCAGTAGAACGTCCGCATCCACAGGGAGTTCGCGAAGGTGACGGCGTAGAGCGCCAGCATCAAGGGAGCGGACCACGCCGCGATCAGCGGATAGCTCCTCCAGGGAAGAGCCACGCCGAGGAACCGGTCCGGGACGAACCGGCGGAACACCCAGAAGACGCCGTAGAGCGTGGCCATGTCCGCGGCCAGCAGGAAGACGGCCAGGCCCCAGGCCGGCTCCAGCGCGGCGCGCAGCAGGACGGCGACCTTGACCGCGGTGACGGCGAGTCCCATGAGCCAGAAGCGCGTGTCGAAAGTCCTGAAATCGGCGACCCAGCGGTTGAACACGCCGAAGAAGGCTTCGCGCGAGCATTCCGCGCGGGAGGTGGATATGGCCCTGCCCACGAACTCCACGCGCATGGGGCTCCGGCGCACGATGCGCCCCACGGGCATGTCCTGGGAGAAGGAGCGCGACCATCCCGAGGCCACCCCCAGGGTCTCGAAGTCGCGCCGGCGCATGGCGAACGCATGGCCGAAGACCCGGCCGAGCACGGCGCAGTAGACGATGCCCCACCCCATCCAGACCATCCGGAGCAGCGGCCAGAGGCTCTCCCTGGCAGGGACGTAGAGCATGGGGCTCGTGGCCACGCCGACCGCCGGGTCGCCGAGCGGCGCGACCAGGGAGCGGAGCCAGCCCGGAGGGACAGTCTGGTCTGAATCCGCGAACACGAGGGCCTCGGAGCGGGGAGAGACTCCCTTGAGCGCCTCGATCAGGTTCGCGAGCTTGGCGCTCGAGCGGACCGGGGCGGCCCTCGCCTCCACGATGCGGCCGCGCCCCGGGCGGCGCTCGAGCAGGCGCGAGAGAGGGGCGAAGGCCGGGTCGCGCTCATCGGTGAGCACGAACAGGAACTCGCAGGGACCGGGATAGTCCTGGCCCAGCATGGCCTCGATGCCGTCCTCGAAGCCTTCGGGCGCCTCCTTGCACGGGACGAGGACGGAGACCGCAGGGGCATGGTCCGCGGGGGGGGCGGAGAATTCCAGACGCAGGCGCAGGAAGAACCTGAGGAGATAGAACGCCTGCACAGCCCCGAGGGCGAGGATGACGAGGCCGAGGTCGAAAGAGCTGATCCTCAAGCGGCTCTGAGCAGCTCCCGGGAGATCACCATGCGCTGGATCTCCGAGGTCCCTTCGTAGATCTCGGTCACGCGCGCGTCCCGGAAGAGGCGCTCCACCGGGAACTCCCGGATATAGCCGTTGCCTCCATGGAGCTGGACCGCGTCGTAGGCGACGCGGTTGGCCGCCTGCGAGGCGAAGAGTTTGGCCATGGCCGCCTCCCGGGTCGGACGCTCTCCGCGGCAGAGCGCGGCGGCCGCGCGCCAAGTGAGAAGGCGGGCCGCTTCCACGGCCAGGGCCATGTCCGCCAGCTTGAAGGCGTTGGCTTGGAACTGGGCGATGGGCTTGCCGAACTGCTCGCGCTGCTTGGCGTACGACACCGCTTCCTCATACGCCGCCTGGGCGATGCCCACGGCCTGCGCCGCGATGCCGACACGGCCGCTGTCGAGCAGGCCAAGGGCGATCTTGAGGCCCTCGTCCTCCTTGCCCAGCAGGGAATCGGCCGGCACGCCGCACTCGGAGAAGAAGAGCTCGCGCGTGTCCGAGGCGCGCAGGCCCATCTTCTTCTCTTTCTTCCCGATGGAGAAGCCCTCCGTCCCCTTGGGGACCAGCAGGCAGGAGATGCCCTTGCTCTTCTTGGCGCGGTCCGTGGAGACGAAGACCACGAACACCCCGGCCATCCCGGCGTTCGTGACCCAGGCCTTGGTGCCGTTGAGCAGGAAGGAGTCCTTCTGCCGCTTCGCCTCGCAGCGCAGGCTCCCGGCGTCGGAGCCGGCCCCGGGCTCGGAGAGGCTGTAGGCGCCGATGACGCGTCCCGAGGCCAGGTCCGGCAGCCAGCGCTTCTTCTGCTCGTCGGTGCCGAACTTGGACAAGGCCCCGCAGACCAGGGTGTTGTGCACGCTCAGACACACCTGGAAGGAGGCGGAGCCGCGAGCCAGCTCCTCCATGACCAGGGCGCAGGCCATGGGATCCAGGGCCAGCCCGCCGTATTCCTCGGCGACCGCCAGGCCGAAGAAGCCGAGCTCCGCGGCCTCGGAGTAGACCTCCTTGGGGAACCCTTCCTCCTCATCGGCCTTCTGGGCGGCGGGCTTAAGCCGCTTTTCGGCGAACTCGCGCGCGCTCTCGCGCGCCATGCGCTGGTCGTCGCTGAGCAGGAAGTCCACTATTTCTTCCCCCAATCGTAGAATCCGCGGCCGGCCTTGCGGCCCAGGCGGCCCGCCTCCACCATCTTGCGCAGCAGGGGGCAGGGCCTGTACTTGGGGTCGCCCAAGCCGTCGTGCAGGACCTCCAGGATGGAGAGGCAGGTGTCGAGCCCGATGAAGTCCGCCAGGGTGAGCGGCCCCATGGGGTGGTTCATGCCCAGCTTCATGACCGTGTCGATGTCCTCCTTGCTGGCCACGCCCTCCATGAGGGCGAAGCAGGCCTCGTTGATCATAGGCATGAGCACGCGGTTCGAGATGAACCCGGGGTAGTCCTGCGAGCAGACCGGGGTCTTGCCAAGCTTCTCGGCCATGGCGCGGACGGTGTCGAAGGTCTCGTCCGAGGTCTCCACCCCGCGGATGAGCTCCACGAGCTTCATGACCGGCACCGGATTCATGAAGTGCATGCCGATGACCTTCGCCGGCCGCTTCGTGACCGCGGCGAGGCGCGTGATGGGGAGCGAGGAGGTGTTGCTCGCCAGGATGGTCTCCGGAGGGCACGCCGCGTCGAGCCGGGCGAAAAGGTCCGCTTTGAGCTCGAAGCGCTCCGGGACAGCCTCCACCACGAGCTGGGAGCCGCCCGCGTCCTCGGGGCTGGACAAGGGACGCAGGCGCGCGAGGGCCGCGTCCTTGGCCTCGGGCGTGATGACGTTCTTCCTGGCCTGCCGGTCCATGTTCCTGCCGATCTCATCGAGGGCGCGCTGGAGGAGCTCCTTGTTCTGGTCCAGGATGCATACCTGGAACCCGGACAAGGCGAAGACATGGGCGATGCCGCCTCCCATCTGGCCCGTTCCGACGACCGTGACGGTCTTGATCTCCATTAAAGGCCTCCCTTGGGCGCGACGGGTATTATAGTAGAATGACCCCCCATGGCGCTCAAGCTCCCGGCGAAGGCGGCCCCGCTCCTCGTGTTCGCGGCGTCAGCGGCCTTCTTCGCCGCGCTCAACCTCGTCCCCGCCGGCCTGACGGAGCGGGACGGCTACTTCCACGCGCGCCTGGCCCAGATGCTCCCCGAACGCGGACTCTCCCGGAGCTTCCCCTGGATGCAGGCGTCCACGCTCAGGGACCGGTTCTGGGACAAGGAGTTCCTCTATCACGCGCTCATGTGCCCGTTCGCGCGCGGGGAAGACCCCGTCCGCGGGGCCATCGTCTTCTCGGCGCTGCTCAGCGCCTGCGTCTTCCTCGCCTTCCACCTCCTGCTCCGGGCGCACCGGGTCCGATGGCCGCTCCTGTTCACCCTGGTCCTGGCCGCCATGGGGGGGACGTTCCTGCTGAGGATATCCTTCATCCGCTCCCATGTACTGAGCGTGCTCCTCATGCTCCTGGGCCTGCACCTATGCCTGCGCGGCAACTGGAAGGCCCTCGTTTTCCTCGGCTTCGCCTACTCCTGGAGCTACAGCTTCCCGCTCATCCTCCCGGCCGTCATCTTGGCGATGAGCCTGGGCCGGTGGGTCGGCAAGGGCGGAGCGGACTGGAAGTCGCCCGTAGCCGCCCTTGGAGGAGTCTTCCTGGGGCTGGTGATCCACCCCTATTTCCCCAACAGCCTGGAGGGCATCTCCACCTACCTGCAGGTCCTGCGCCTGGCCCTGGCCGGGCGCAGCCTCTCTTTGGTGGAGGTCGGCAAGGAGTTCGCGCCCTTCTCCACGCGCTCGTTCCTGCTCGCCTATCCCCTCATGACCGCCCTGGTCCTTGGCCTGGGCCTGACCGGCTGGCGAAGCTCCCGCCGCGCGTCGCCGGAGACCATGGGGCTCCTCCTCACCGCGGCCTGCGCGTTCGTCGGCACCATGGTCTTCGTGCGCTTCATCGAGTACGCGGCGCCCATCGTGGCGGCGGCCGCGGCCTTCACCGTCAGGGACTGCCTCGCGGGACGCGAGACGGGGCTCTCCCGCTGGTCTGCGGCCAGGCCGGCCGCAGCCTGGGCGCTGACCCTCTGCCTGGCGCTCTGTCTCGTCGGTTTGACCGCGCGCGGCGCGGCCCACGCCTTCCACATGGCCGCGGACAACGACCCTCCCCGCTTCCGGAACGCTGCGCGGTGGATGGCGGAGCGTCTCGATCCGGGGGAGACCGTGGTCAACCTCTGGTGGGACGACTTCCCGGAGCTCTTCTACGACGGCTCGCGCCAGCGCTACGTCGTGGGCCTGGACCCCACGTACATGCTCCGCTTCGACGCGGAGAAAGCCGCGCTCCTGGAGGGCATGCGCATGGCGCGTCTCCCGATCGACGCGCAGGCGCTCGCGGACTCGTTCGGCGCGCGCTACATGATCCTGCGCACCCCGAACGCCCGGTTCTACCCCCAGCTCATCTCCGGCGCGTGGGAGCCCGTGTACCACGACAACCAAGCTGCCATCTTCGCCTTGACCGGCCCGTTCGGGCCCAGGACCCCATGATCCTCAACCCCATCGACCCGTCGAAAGCCATCATCCACAGGGAACGCATCCTCACGGCCCTCGGCGGCGGCATGCCGCCGCCTGTCACCGTGGGCCTGGACATCTCCAACCGCTGCGGCCACCGCTGCGTCTGGTGCCTCTACGAACGCTACAAGCGGGAGAAGCCGCTTCTCATGCCGGAGGCTCTCGCGCACAAGGCCGTGCGCGAGATGGCCGAGGCCGGCGTCCTGGCCGTCTGCTTCAGCGGGGGGGGAGAGCCGGGGATGAACCCCGCCCTGGGCCGCGTCATCCTGGCCTGCAGGCAAGCGGGGCTCTCGGCGTCGCTCAACACCAACGGCGAGCGCCTGCGCGAACTCGGGGAGCAATCCCTGGCCGCCCTCTCGTACGTGCGCGTGAGCCTGGATGCCGGCTCCGCCGAGACGCATCGGCGCCTGCACCGGCCGGCGGAGGACTGCTTCGAGCGCATCCTGGACGACGTCGCCTGGGCCTGCGCCGCGCGGCGCACGACCGTGGGGATCGGGTTCCTGGCGCATCCGCTCAACTACCGGGAGTTCGCCCCCCTCGCGCAGAGGGCGGGCCGGCTGGGCTGCGCCTACCTGCAGGTGCGGCCGGTGAAAGGCATGCCCTTGGACGGGCCCATGAAGGCCGAGCTCTTCGCCGAGATCGAGCAGGTCCGGCGGAAGCTCCCCGTCGTCGTCTACGAATCCTTCACCAAGATGGAGGACACCATCGCGGGCAGGCGCAACTTCGAGCGCTGCGTGATGAACCGGCTGGTCAGCAACATCGGGCCCGACGGCTGCGTCTACGCCTGCTGCGAACTCCGAGGCGTCGCGCCCATCGGCGACATCGGACGCTCCAGCTTCAAGGACATCTGGTTCTCGGAGGAGCACCGGCGCGCCCTGGAGGGCCTCGACCTCGGGAAGTGCCCGGCCTGCAAGTACGCCAAGGGCAACGAGATCATCGAGCGCGTCTTCGTCCGCGACGAACTGCACCGCGACTTCCTATAGATCAGCTTCTTTCTTTAGCGAGGTTCTCGAGATGCTCTGCCAGCGGCGGATTGCCGACGACCAGGGCCTGGATGTCGGGGTAGGAGAGCCTGAAGATGGCGCTCTGCTCCAGCGCGACCGCGTTGGCCACGCGGACCCCTTCGCGCACCAGGGCGATCTCGCCGAATATCTCGGGCGGGACCAGGGTGGCGAGCAGCTTGGGGTTGTCCCCGCCTCGGGTGATGGCCACGCTCCCCTCTTTCAGGATGTAGATGTCCCTGGACGCCTCGCCCTGCTTGATGACCGGCTCATCAGCCGCATAGCGGAAGAGGCCGCTGTGGGGAAAGAGCATGAGGAGCTCGCGCGTCCCGAACTTCGGGAAGAACTTCTCGAGCTTGAGCACGGCCTTCAGGAGCTCGGCCAGGTCGTCGTCGATGGAGAGCGGTTTAGGCATCAGCGGCGTCCATCATAACAAAAAAAAGGCATTCAACATCCTAGGTCCTTTTTCCCGCGAAAAATAGGCCCACAAGGTCCTTCCCTTAAGTAGGCCCTGTGGTAAAATACATGGGCCGATCGGTCCAGAGGCTGTCGCACCCAGGCACGCAACAAGGCCGATGGCGGGGGAAGGGGAGGTGGCATGCGAGTCATCCCGGCAGTCCTAGCCGCCGTGCTCGTCCTGCAGGTCCAGTCGTTCGCCCAGACTCAGAGCCCGCAGCAGGGCGAAGAGCGATTCTCGGCCCTGGAGATGGAAGCAGCCAAGGCCGATCCCAAGTATTACACGCTGGATGCCGCGAGCATCGAGATCGTCCCGCTGGGCCCGGCCGTGTCGCCGTCGGTGCTCCCGGAAGTGACGATCCCCAAGCCGCCGTCCGGCCAGGGGGGGACCATCCCGGGGACGCCGCCCATCCCTCCCATCGGAGGCGGGGGACAGGACCCCCTGGTCGTGATCGACCACATCATCAACATCGCGCAGAAGATCTGGCAGATCATCGAGCAGAACAAGCCGGTCGTGGACATCAAGACGACCTACGCCACCGCGGTCCCCGACGGGATCACGCACTGGACGCAGCTCGCCCAGTGGAAGCCTCCGGAAGGGACGACCTACGCCTTCTACGCCAAGAACGCGTACGGGGTCAAGACCGTGGACGTCAAGTTCGTGGTGTTCCGGACCTGCGGCGGGACCTACAAGGGCAAGGGGAAGTATCTCACCGGCGTGACGGTCGAGCCGGTCAGCGTGTCCGTGGCCTGGGGGTACAAGTTCAGCATGAACGCCGAGGTCCCCAGCGTGGCCAATGTCGGGACCGCCGAGGACCCCATCGCCAGCATGATGTCCAAGCTCAACTGGAAGATCGCGACCGTCCTGAAGGAAGAGCAGGGCACGAGCATCTACTACCTGCAGGGCGACGGCGTGTTCCGCGAACTGGCCGGCCCGTTCAAGAGCGCCGCGCGGGAGAAGGTCCGCGAATCGCTCGAGAACCCCAAGGTGCTGCCGTCCGTGGCCCCTGGGATGAAGATGGAGACGCTCAGGAAGCAGACTGCCGTAGGCTGGTAAGCACTGCATAAGACCTCCCACGGGCCCTGGCTCGCAATAGCCAGGGCCTGTTTTTTGCGTTTTTGTGTCTCAGGCATTGCGGAACATGTTGTTTTTAGCTATACTTGCACAAAGGATTGGGTTGAATCATGCTAAAATCACATCTCGAGACCGCAATGCCCGTGGACAAGTCGAACGGAGCGGGAGGCCCTATGGACCGCTTCGGCAGCCTGACCTTCGACAAGAAGGCCATGGCCCGCTACCTGAGCAAGTCCGTCTACGAGAAGCTCCTCGACACCATCGAGAACAGCAAGAGACTCGACCCGGAGATCGCGGACGAAGTGGCGCACGCCATGAAGGAGTGGGCCATCTCCATGGGAGCGACTCATTTCTGCCACTGGTTCCAGCCGGTGCGCGGCATGACCGCGGAGAAGCACGATTCCTTCCTCTCCTTCGACCGCCACGGCAACCCTATCCAGCGCTTCTCCGGCAAGCAGCTCATCCAGAGCGAGCCCGACGCGTCCTCCTTCCCGTCCGGGGGCATGCGGAGCACCTTCGAGGCCCGCGGCTACACGGCCTGGGACCCGACCTCTCCCGCGTTCCTCCTGAAGGGCGCCCGCGCCGCGACCCTGGTCGTCCCGTCCGTCTTCCTCTCCTGGACCGGCGAGGTCCTGGACATGAAGACCCCCCTGCTGCGCGCGGTGGCCGCGGCCGAGGAACGGGCCTACCGCCTGCTCAAGCTCTTCGGCAACCGCACGGCCAAGAGCGTCCGCATGACGGTCGGCCCCGAACAGGAGTATTTCCTGGTCTCCAAGGACCTCTACCAGCGCCGCCCGGACCTCATCCACGCGGCCCGCACGCTCATGGGGGCCCTCCCGGCCAAACACCAGCAGATGGAAGACCACTACTTCGGTTCCATCAAGCCCAAGGTCCTGGAGTTCATGGCGGACCTCGACGCCGCGCTCTTCGAAAGAGGCATCCCGGCCAAGACCCGGCACAACGAGGTCGCGCCCAACCAGTTCGAGCTCGCACCGCTTTATGAGGAAGCCAATCTGGCGGTGGACCACAACCTCCAGACCATGGAGATCATGCGCAAGGTGGCGGACGAACACAGCTTCGCCATACTCCTGCACGAGAAGCCTTTCGCCGGGGTGAACGGGAGCGGCAAGCACCTCAACTGGTCCCTCCTGGACTCCGACGGCAACAACCTCCTGGAGCCGGGCTCCGCCCCGAAGAGGAACGTCCAGTTCCTGACCTTCCTGGCCGCCATCCTGGCCGGCGTGGACCGCTACGGCGGGCTCCTGCGTACGGCTGTCGCCGACGCGGGCAACGACCATCGCCTGGGCGCCAACGAGGCCCCGCCGTCGGTCATGTCCGTGTACCTCGGGGAGTTCCTCAGCGGCCTCCTGGACGAGATCGAGAGGGGCCAGACCGGCTCCGCCAAGTCCCGGGAAGCCATCGACCACGGGATCAAGTCCCTGCCCCTCATCGCCATGGACAACGCGGACCGCAACCGCACCTCCCCCATCGCGTTCACGGGCAATAAGTTCGAGTTCCGGGCCGTCGGGTCCTCGCAGAGCTGCTCCGAGGGCGCCACGGTGTGGGCTCTCCTGGTCGCGCACGGCATCGACGAGGTGCTCGGCCTGCTCGGGCACGGCAAGGAAGGAGAGGACATCACGGAGCGCGCCCTGACGGCCATCCGCCAGATCGTCAAGCGCACCCGGCGGGTCCGCTTCGAGGGGAACAACTACGAGGACGCCTGGCTGGCGGAGGCGCACAAACGCGGCCTGCCCAACGCCAAGAACACGCCGGAGGCGCTGGAACTCCTGGGCACCCAGGAGATCATCGACCTCTACGAGCGCTACAAGGTCCTCGCCAAGGACGAACTCCGCGCCAAGCAGGAGATACGGCTCGAGACTTACATCAAGATCAAGGAGATCGAGCTCCGGACTCTCCGGGAGATGGCGGTCACGTACGTGACCCCGGCCTTGGTCCGGCATATCTCGGACCTGGGCCTCGCCCACAAGGCGCTCGAGGCCTCCAAGGCCGGCCCCGAGACGCTGGGGGCGAGGCTCAAGGAATGCTCCTGCACGCTCGACGAGATCTCCCGGTGGACCGCGACCGTGGCCGAAGCGCTCGAACGCTCCGCCGGGTACAAGGACTTCCTGAAGCGCGCGCATTACCTCTCCAAGGACGGCATCGCGGCTCTGGAAGGACTCCGCGCCGCGTGCGACACGGCCGAGGAGGCCGTGGAACACCGGATCTGGCCGGTGCCCAAGTACCGGGAGCTCCTGTACATGGTATGAGGGTCTCCATCGCGCCGTCTCTTCTGACCGCGGCCTGCCTGCTCGGCTGCGCTCAGCCGCAGCGGAAGGCCGCGCCTCCCCGGCCGGCGGCCGCCGACGCGGCAGCCAGGCGCGTGGACCTGCTCAGGTCCGCGGGAATCTCGGAGGCGGAGCTCAAGCGGGCCCTGGAGCTGGACCCCTACGGCGGAGAGGCTCAGGCGGCCGAGGCCATCGAGGCCTATGCCTCGGGAGAGGAGCTCAAGGCCATGCTCCTGGCCCAGGCGGCGGCGGGCGCCGAGCCCGGCAGCGGACCCCGGCGCAAGCTCCTCAAGGGCCTCGAGGAGAAGACCGGGATCGAAGCGGACCCCGCGGAGATCCTTCCCTTGCCCGGGATCGTGCACCTGGAGCTCCAGCGCGCGGAGGAGGCGTTCTTCGCCGAGAAGTACGGGGCCGCGGTGCAGGCCTGCCGCAAGGCCCTGCTGCTCGAGCCGGGGAACGCCCAGGCTTGGACGCGGCTAGGGTCCGCTCACCACGCGCTGGGAGACGCTGTCAGCGCGAATGAAGCCTATCAGAAAGCCCTGGTCTTCTCCCCAAAGGACGATGAGCTCAGGGCGTTCATGAAGGAACGGGGCTATCTTCCGACGGAAGAAGGCTCCCTGAACCGGTAGCCGAACCGCTCCACGGTCTCGACCCAGCGGCCGGCGCGGGCGCCCAACGCGGCCCTCAGGCGGGAGACGGTCACATCCACGGTGCGGGTGTCCGCCAGCCGGCTCATGCCCCAGACGCTCTCGAGCAGATAGACCCTGCCCAGGACGCGGCCCGCCTTGCGCATGAGTATCTCCAGGAGCTCGAACTCCCTCGGCCGCAGGCCCTTCGCCTTGCCCCGGACCCGGCAGGAGTGCCGGACAGGGTCGAGGCGCACGGGCCCGGACTCGAGCACGTCGCCGAGCACGTCCTCCCGCTGGTAGCGGCGCCTGAGCGCGACACGCACACGCGCGGAGAACTCATGCGGATCGCACGCCTTGGCATCGACGAAGTCATCCGCCCCGAGGCTGAAAGCCTGGGCCATGACCGGCTCGGAAGGCCCCCGCCCGAGGAGCATGATCGGGATGTCGCGTCCCTCCCGCGAGCTTCGGGCGATCTTGAGCCAGGAGAGGCCGTCTATGTCCGGGAGGTCGGATTGAAGCAGCACCAGGTCAGGCTTGTAGCCCTTGAGCTCCTCGAGCCCCAGACCTCCGGAGTTGACGGAACGGATCATGAAGTCCGCATCCGCTGAACAGCTCTCCACCAAGCCTTTCAACGCGATGTCCTGATGCACGGCCAGGATACGGTAGCCCATCCAACAAATTATAACTGTAATCAATTCAAAATCAAGACCTAATGTTAATTTATATTGTAATTACAAATATTAATTCAGTTTCCACATGTTACATCGATGTCATGTCCGTGTATTATGCGGGCTCTATATATATGGAAAGATTCCGTTGCGCGCGCGGGAGGAAGAATGTATCGGATCCTATTGATAGAAGACGACCCCCTGGTCCAGAGAGCCCTGCGGGATGTGATGCGGCCGGAAGGCTTCGAGGTCTTCTTGGCCGGCGATGCTGCGACCGGGCTCTCCATGGCCGCCTCGGACAAGCCGGACCTCATCGTGCTCGACGTGAACCTGCCGGACCGCAACGGCATCGAGGTGTGCGGGGAGTTGAAATCCTCCCCGACCACGCGCCATATCCCGGTCGTCGTCATGACGGGAGAGGCTCGCGAAGTCTCCATGAAGGTGCGCGGCCTGGAGGCCGGGGCGGAGGATTACCTGCTCAAGCCCGTTTCTCCGGCGGTGCTCGTGTCCCGCATCCGCGCCCTGCTCAAGACCGCCACGCGTCCATCGAGGCGGCAAGGAGACTGATTGAACAGGAAGCTCGCCGCCCTCTGTCTGTGGCTCGCGGCCCTCGCTCCGGCGGGGTTCTGCGGCGAGCCCATGACGGGCGCGAGCAAAGCCCTTGGCGCTGACGTCTCCGCTTCCGGCGGCGGGATATCGTCCTCGGCGAGCTTCGCCCTCCTCTCTTCCGTCGGAGAGCCCGTCACGGAGCCGTTCTCCGGCGCGGCGCGCAGGCTCCGGGCCGGCTACGCCCCGCTCTCCAGCCAGCCGGGCACGATCACCTCGCTCGCCGCGGTCTCTAAATCCACGGGCAGCCTGGAGCTCGAGTGGTCCGCGCCCGGAGCGGACGGGTTCCTGGGGCGCGTGAGCAACGGCTTCTATCGCGTCGACCTGTCCCAGGACCCGCTCCACTCCTTCGCTCCCACCGCATTCACGGCCGAACGCTCGACATCCGCGTCGCCGGGCGAGCGCCACCGCCTGTCTTTGAGCGGGCTCTCGCCCAACACCACCTACTACGCGCACGTCTATCTGGGAGACGACGGCAAGGTCTTCGCCGAGGACTCCGCTCCCGGGGCCGAATCCACCCTGGCGAACGTGCCGGCCTCGCCCGTGCTCAGCGGGGTCTTCGCCTCGAGCGTGACCTTCGTCTGGAACCTGCCGGCCGGGGGCGCGGCCGGCTTCACGGTGGACGCCTCCTCCAGCGGCTATGTGGGAGGCTCGGTGTTCTCCACGACCACGCACAGCGGGGCCGCCGTCACCCTCACGGTCACGGGGCTGAGCTATCTGACGACCTACCACTTCCGCCTCGGCTCGCTCAACTGGCAGGACGACAGGAACTTCACAACGCTCATCGCCACCTGCACCCGGCTAGGCGGACCGCTGCCCATCGAGGACCTGGCCTCGGTCCCGAACGCCCTCGGCAAGACCGTGAGCTTCACCTGGACCGTGAAGCCGTACGCGGACCCGGACGGGGTCCTCGTGCAGATGAGCACCTCGCCCATCGTCTCCGACCCGGCGAACGGCACCGCCTACGCCCAGGGCTCCGCGTTCCCGGACGGGAGCGTGGTGGCGGCGAGCTCCGCGGCGAGCTCCCATCTCTCCGCGGGCCTCCTGCTGGACGCGACCTACTATTTCCGCTTCTTCGCGCACGACACGTCAAAGGAGTATTCCACGGCGGTCTCGACCGCCGCCTTCCTGGACCTCGCCCCCATGGCCCCGGCCGGCCTAGCCTCGAGTCTGAACCAGGACGGGACCCGGATCACGATCCGCTGGTCTCCCGTATCCTCGAACCTGGACGGCACCCCCTTCCGCCTGGCGGCCGCCTTGTCCCGGATCCACGAGCTCTCCCATTACGACGTCTACCGCGCCACCGGCATCCTCCGGCCGACCTGGGTCTGGGTGGCTTCGGCCCCGGCCGCCGCATCGGAGTGCTCGGCCGAGGTCCCGGACCCGTCTGAGGTCTACTTCTACCGGGTGGACACGCGGGACGCGTACTCCCCCAAGGACCGGGCCATGGCCGTGGACACGCTCCACAACGTGTACGCGCTCGGGCAGGACGGGGTGACGCGGTTCATGGTCCCCGCTTCCCTCACGGGGACCCTGCGGCCGGAAGGCAACTCCGAGGCCGCGCCGCTCTTGGCCAGGGTCGAGGAGCGGGGCGGGGACGTGGGCGACAGGGTGGTCAAGTCCGTGAGTCTGGACGTGTTCAAGTCGCCGGGCAACGAGACCTGGAGGGACTTCCGGTTCCCGTACGCCGGGCTGGACGTGGCCATGCGCTACGAGGTGGCCGGCGGGGTGGTCCAGCCGAGCGCCTTCACCTCTGCCGCTACCGCGGCGACCGCCCTCAAGCCCGCGGTCTCCGCCATGGAGGCTTCGCGCTGGCTCGGCGCCTACTGGCACAACGGCCGCGAATACGTGCGCATGTTCGGCAACGTCGATGAGTCGGAGCAGACGGTGCGCCTGCAGTCCGCCCTGCCCGGCGCCTACCAGATCCGGACCATGTTCAGGACCGACGCGGTCTCCCTGGACCTGCGCGAGATCTCCAACAAAGTCATCACCCCGAACGGGGACGGGAGGAACGATTACGTCGTGTTCCGGCTCGAGAACCCGCGGGACTCCTCCCTGAGCGGGGCCGTCTACGACCTGCGCGGCGCGCACGTGGCGGACATGCGCCCCGGGGCCCAGGTCGCGGACAGCCTGACCTGGGACGGGACGTCGAACGGCCGCGCGGTCTCTCGAGGCGTGTACATCTATCAGATCAAGGCGGAGGACAGGGTCTTCAACGGGACGATCCTGGTGATACGCTGACATGAAGGCGCGCTCTCTCATCCTCACGGCTCTGCTCGTCCCGCTCGCGGGACGGGCCTGGGCCGCGTTCGAGGACCTGGGAGTGGGCGCCCGGGGCCCCGGCATGGGGAACGCCTTCGTGGCCGTGGCGGACGACGTGAGCGCGCTCCACTACAACCCCGCCGGCCTGGGGCAGCTCGACCGCCCCGAGTTCATGGGCTCCTACACGCGCCTCTACTGGGGCCTCTCGGACGGCTCGAGGCTCGGCACGTCCTTCATCGGCTACGCCCATCCCCTGTCCGAGGGCAGACGCGGGACCCTGGCCACGGCCTGGAACTCCTTCACCCTGGACACGGACCTCTACCGGGAGGACAGCTTCTACGTCTCCTACGGCAAGCTGTGCCGGCCGTCCGGCGAGGGCGGGCTCTACCTGGGGACGAGCCTTAAGTACCTGCGTTCATCGTTCGGCTCCTTCCGCGAAGCCTCGGATTCCACGGACGGCATCGTGGTGAATACGGGGGCTTCCGATCCGGTCCTGAGCGGCAGCCGCTCCCACGGCGCGTTCGACGCGGACCTGGGCGCGCTCTACCGCTTCGGGCGCCATTATTCGCTGGGAATCGCCTTGGCGCATGTCCCGCAGCCGGACATGGCCTTCAGCCCCTCCGACACGGACCGTCTGCCCATGGCCGTGCGCATGGCCGGGAACTACCGGAGCCAGCTCTCGAACCTCGTGCTCCAGCTCGACAGCCGAAAGGGACCGACCGGGCAGCGGGACACGGACATGACGGTCGCGGCGGAGCGCTGGTTCCCGAGGCTCTTCGTCGGCGAGTTCGGGGCGCGCGGCGCCTTCGGCATGGGCAGCCGGGAGCGGCGCGAGTTCACCATGGGCTTGTCCTACCGCACCCGGCGCATGCGCGTGGACTACGCCTTCGCCCTTCCCGTCCAGACCGTCTCCTCCACGGCGGGCTCCCACCGCATGGCGGTCTCCTTCCGCTTCGGCCGCGCCTCGGACGCGGAGGAGAGCGTGGAGATGGTGCTGGAGGCTATGCGCCAGCTCAAGGAGCTGGCGCGCGGGAGGAAGGCTCCCGCGCTCGAGGGCCTCGACCCCGGCCAGAAGGTGACCTTCACGGCCAACATGGACCTCGTCCGCTTCTACGTCAACAAGGCGGAGTACAAGAACGCGGCCGGACAGTTCGCCAAGGCCCTGGCCCTGGCCCCGGCGGACAAGGACCAGCTCGAGCGCTTCAGCGAGCTCAACCTCGTGGCCCAGCACTTCGAGTCCCTGCCCGACCACCAGAACGACCCCGTCGAGGCGGCCCTGCACCGCGGCATCGTGGCGTTCTTGGAGGGCCAGCATCTGGAGGCCATGGACAAGGTCTCCACCGCCCTGAGCATGCGTCCCGACGACAAGAGGGTGGAGGCTTTCCTGGCCCAGATCGAGACCGCGACCGGCATCCGGCGCATGACCGGGATGAAGCCCACCCCCAGGAGCCTCATCCTGGACCAGAAGCTCACCCAGGCCGAGGCGGCCATGGAAGCCCGGCGTTGGAACGAGGCGGTGGAGAAGGCGCTCGCGGTGCTCCGCGAGGACGAGACCTCGGCCCGGGCCTGGGAGGCGCTGGGCACCTCGTACTTCGCGCTCCAGGACTTCGAAAGCTCGCGCAAAGCCTGGAGCAAAGCGTACGAATACGAGAAAAGCCCGAGCGTGAGGCAGGCCATCCGGGGCACCCTGCGCTCCATCGACCGCGTCATCCGCGAGAGGAAGGCCAAGGCTTCCGCGGCCCGCCCCGCGGTCAGCCCCTTGCCGGAACGGCCCAAGCTCTCGCAAGCCGAGGTGGAGGACCTCTTCAACAAGGGCGTGGACCACTATCTCAAGCACGAGTTCCAGGAAGCAGCTCGGACGTTCCGTGCCATCTTGGAGGCCCGGCCGAACCATGAGGAAGCCGCCCGCGCGCTCCAGCGCGTGGAAGAGGAACTGAGAGGACGACATTGAAGATACGAACCAAGATCACTCTTCTTACCGCCACGCTCACGGCCGCGCTCGTCGTCTCCATCGCGGCCCTTGTCACGAGGTCCCAGCAGGTCGAGCTCCGCTCCCAGTCCCGGCAGCGCCTCGACGTTCTCCTGGAGGGAGTGGCCCGGGTGGGGGAGGAAGCCCTGGCCGGCAGGGACCGCCTCATGCTCTTCAGTTATCTCATGTTCCTGCAGAAAGAGCACCCGGAACTCGTGAGCGCCGCGGTCACTTACCAGGGCCACACCTCGCGCATGGGAGCCGACAGGCCGGAGCTCGTGTTCGTGGAGCGCTACGCGGGCAAGGGACCGACCGCCCGGTACGTGGTGACGGGACAGCGGGGAGACGTCCGGGTGTCCTCTTCCGGCGTGACCCTGAGCGTGAGCGGGCCGGTGGACCTGCGGACCGAAGAGCCGGCCGAGTTCGGCGGGCTCAAGGTCCGGCTCGGCTTCGACCCCGAGGCGCTCGACCGGGAGGTCTCCAAGGCCCTGCGCCCCCTGGTGTCAAAGACTGCGGCCATCGCCGGAGCCTTCCTCCTGCTGGGATCCTTGGCCAGCCTGTATTTCGGCGCGCTCCTGGCCAAGCCCATCCAGGCCCTGGCCGCGGCCACGGCCCTGGTGGCGCAAGGGCGGATGGACGTGTCCGTGCAGACCACGTCCAAAGACGAGATCGGTCTTCTGGCCGGCCGCTTCAACGACATGGCAAAACGCCTCAAGGCGCTCATGCGCTCCCGCGAGGATCTGCTGCACACGCTCACCCATGAGCTGAACTCTCCCTTGGCGGGGCTTAAAGCCTACCTCGAGCTCTGGCGAAGCCGGGGTCTGCCCCCCGGAGCCAAGGAGCGCGGCGAAGCCCTGGCCACCATGCAGGAGGCCGTCCTGCGAATGGAGACCTCGCTCACCAGCGCCCTGCGCCTGTTCGCCGAGGAGGGCGCGCTCCGGGAGCGTCCCAAGACCGATGTGCTGTGGCTCAACGAGGTGTTCGCTTCCGTGCTCAAGCTGTTCTCCCCGTTGGCCGCGAGCCGGGGCATCCGCCTGTCCGCCCCTCCGGAGGACGCGCTGGCCATGCTCTACGGCGACCCGGAGACCGTGCGCCTCATCGCCATGAACCTGCTCTCCAACGCTCTCAAATACACCCCCGACAAGGGGGCCATCGCGGTGGGCATCGAGGACAGCAGGGACGCGGTCCACTTCTGGGTCAGCGACACGGGCCGCGGCATCGCGCCCGAGGATAGGGAACGCATCTTCACCCGCTTCTACCGGTCCGAGCAGGACCGGACCCGCATCCCGGGCACCGGCCTGGGACTCAGCCTCACGCACAAGGCAGTGACCGCCATGAACGGCAGGATCTGGGTCGAGAGCGAGCCCGGCAAGGGCTCTGTTTTCCACGTCGTACTTCCGAAGACCGTCAGGGGGAAGCCATGAAGCGAATCCTGAGACTCGGCACGGCATTCAAACCCGCTGCGGAGCGCTTCGTCCGGCTCTGCATAGCCGCTCAGATCGCTTTTATGCCACTTTTCCAAGGCTTAGGGGTGGAGTCTGCCCGCGCGCAGTCAGTCCCCACGCTGGTCGCCTTCCAAGGCCGTCTGACGGACTCGAGCAACAACCCCTTGGCCGGGCCTCACGACTTCGTGTTCTCCATCCACGACGCTCCCGCCGGCGGGAACGAGCTCTGGAGCGAGATCCGCAACGGCATCGTGGTGACCAACGGCCAGCTGGCAGTCCAGCTCGGCGCCGTCACCCCGCTCTCGCCGGACATCTTCGCCTCAGGGGAGGTCTATCTCCAGATCCAGGTGGGCATCGAGGTCCTGAGCCCGCGCCAGAGGCTCGTCTCCGTGCCCTACGCCATGTCCGCGAACAGCATCGAAGGCCGGACCTACCAGTCGTTCGTATCCACGCACGCGGCCCAGACCATCGACGGGGCCAAGACCTTCACAGGGCCCGTGAACGTGCCCACGCCCACGGCCGGGACGCACGCGGTGAACAAGTCGTATGTGGATTCCTCGGGAGGGTCCAGCATCCTGCCCTCCACCAACACCTGGTCCGGGCAGAACAGCTTCCTGGGCAAGGTGACGGTATCGAGCCACGTCCTGGTGCTCTCGTCGGTGACCGCGTCCGCGTTCTTCGGCGACGGGTCCGGCTTGACGAACATCGTGGTCCCGGACGGGAGCGTCACCTCGGCCAAGCTCGCGGACGGAGCGGTCACTACGAGCAAGGTCGGCTTCAACTACGCGGGCTCCTCCTCCCAGGGAGGCTCCGCCACTTCCGCCCTGGCCCTCGCCTCGGACCCGACCGACTGCGCCGATCAGTTCGCCTACGGCATCGCGGCCTCAGGCAACCTCGCCTGCGCCTCGGTCGCCACAGCCTACCTCGCGGACGGGGCCGTGACCTCGGACAAGCTCGCGGACGGCGCGGTCACCACGGGCAAGCTGGCGACGAATGGCTGCGGCGACGGGCAGATCCTCAAGCTCAGCGGCGGGGCCTGGGCCTGCGCGACGGACAACGCGGGCGCCGGCGCCATGACCACCAAGGCCAACGACGCGGTCGTGGTCAACGCGACCAGCGCTTTGGACTTCACAGGGGGCCAGTTCACCGTGACCGAGAGCCCTGCGGGGGAGGGGAATGTCTCATTGGCGGACGGCTCCATCACCACGGACAAGCTGGCCGCCGCGGCCGTCACGGACGACAAGATCGTTAGCATGAGCTCCTCCAAGCTCACGGGAGCTCTTCCCGCCATCGACGGCTCCCAGCTCACAGGCATCGGACTCGCGGATGGCGCCGTCACCTCGGTCAAGCTGGCCGCCGACGCTGTCATCGAAGCCAAGATCAAGGACGGGGCCGTGACCAGCGCCAAGCTGGGAACGGACGCTGTCGTCACCGCCAAGATCAAGGACCTCAACGTGACCGAGGCCAAGCTGGCTCTCGGAGCCGTCACCACGGACAAGCTGGCCGCCGCGGCCGTCACGGACGACAAGATCGTTAGCATGAGTTCCTCCAAGCTCACGGGAGCTCTTCCCGCCATCGACGGCTCCCAGCTCACAGGCATCGGACTCGCGGACGGAGCCGTCACCTCGGCCAAGCTCGCCGCGGACGCGGTCACCACGGAGAAGCTCGCCTCAGGATCGGTCACAACCTCCAAGCTCCACGGGGAGGCGCTGCTCCCCATCACCCTGGACCAGGCCGATTCCCGCGTCGGCATCGGGTCTGCGGATCCCCAGGAGGCGCTCGACGTCCAGGCAGGGAACATCCGGACCAGCGGCGGGTTCTCCACCGGGAACCGCGCCATCCTCTCGGACGGGGTGAACACCGGCATCCTCTACCTGAATGGCTCCACGGGCCTGAGCAGATCGAACGCCCAGTTGATCGTCGGATACAGCTCCGCATGGTCGACCACGACTCTCTACTCCGCCGGCGCGGAGCGCCTGCGCGTCAGCATGAGCGGCAACGTGGGCGTCGGGTCCACGGACCCCTTCGCCTCGCTGCACGTCAACAAGACCGGGGCATCCGCCTCGGACGCCCTCTTCCTCGTGTCCAGCGGCACCGCGACCGGCCAGGACCTCTTCGGGGTCACGGGCAACGGCAACGTGGGCATCGGAGGAGTCATCCCCAGCGCCCGGCTCGAAGTCCATCGAGCCGGCCCCGGAGAGCTGGCCACCTTCATGGGGGAGAACTACAGCGCGGGCGACACCGCGACGCGGGTCCGCATCCAGGACGTCACCGGCAACGTCGCGTGGTTCTTGTCCGCCAACAACGACGGCCCCTTCGCCCTACACCAGGGGAGCGTGGGGGACCGCCTGCGCATCGACAGCGCGGACGGCAACGTCTACATCGCCAACCTCACGGGCACGGGCAACCGCTGCGTGTACGCGGACGCGGGCGGCGTGCTGCGGGTCAAGGCCGAGGACTGCGGCACCGCGAGCGGGGGGGACAACCTGGGAAACCACACCGCCACGCAGACCCTGCTATTGAACAACAACTGGCTCTCCAACGACGGCGGCAGCGAAGGCATCCGGATCGATAACAGCGGCAACGTGGGCATCGGGACGGCCGGGCCTCTTTCGATGCTCCACCTGAACACCACCGCGGACAATACCGGTCTGTTCGTCGGGGGGAGCATCGGCGGGAACAACCAATCGATCCTCATCTCCCCGAACACCGTGAGCGGCGCGTTCATCGCCGGCTGCACCAACCCCGACGGGACGACCGCCCACGCCAGCGACGGCTGCGGGCGGCTGGTCCTCGAGGGCACCGGGACCGAGGGATTCAAGTTCCAGACCTCCAACGTGGCGGCGGGCCAGCACAGCTGGTCGACCAAGATGGTCGTCAAGAACTCCGGCAGCGTCGGCATCGGGACCGCGGATCCAGCGGCGCAATTGGACGTGAGCGGGACCGTCAAAGCGACCGGGTTCTCGGGGGACGGGTCCGCCTTGACCAACGTGACCGTGGCGGACGGGTCCATCACCTCGGCCAAGCTGGCCGCCGACGCCGTCACGACCGAGAAGCTCGCCTCGGGTTCGGTCACCACTTCCAAGCTCCACGGCGAGGTCCTCCTGCCGATCACACTCGACCGGACCAACGCCCGCGTGGGCATCGGGGTCACGAACCCCGCCTACACCCTGGAGATCCAGAACGCCGGTGCCGGCGGCATCACGCCCCTGAGCCTCCTCAACACGGACACAGGGGCCGGCGGCTACAACCAGCTCCGGATCATGTCCCAGGGAGGCGGAGTAGACATCCGGAAGGAAAGGGACGGATCCGATTTCAGCTTCCGCAGAACGAACGACGCGACGCCGCTGCTGTTCGTCTCCGGAGGGGGAAGCGTAGGCGTCGGGGACACGGCACCCTTCTCCACCATGACGCTGGCCGGCTCCATGGGCATGACAGGCATCGGCGCGCCCGAGGGCAGCAAGGCCCTGGGACGGGGCATCCTCTACTACGACGTCACGGCCGACAAGTTCAAGGTCTCGGAGAACGGCACCGCCTTCACGGACCTGCTCAGCGGGCTCGCGGACGGCTCCGTCACCTCGGCCAAGCTGGCCGCAGGAGCGGTCACCACCGAGAAGCTCGCCTCGGGTTCGGTCACCACGTCCAAGCTGCACGGCGAAGTCCTGCTCCCCATCACGCTCGACCGGGCCAACTCCCGGGTCGGCATCGGGGTCACGAGTCCGACCACCTCTCTCCATATCTCGGCCGGTGGCGGATCGACTTGGCTGGATCCCTACAAAGTCCACGCACTGCTCGCGGGCGACGCTCCGGCGGACTATGCGACGACCCCCAGACTCATCATCGGCAGCCACATGCCCACGACCGTCGACCGCTCCCCTGGAGAAGTCATGTTCAGCAAGAACATGACAGGCTCCTACATGAACTACGGCTCCGGCATCGGCGGCTGGAGCAACTCCGCGACTTGGAGATGGCTGGGCCTGAGATTGTTCACCTCGGACTACGACGGGCCTCTTTCCCGCCTGGTGATCGAGCCGCAAGGCTCGGTCGGCATCGGGACCACGGCTCCCACGGCCACGCTCCACGTCTCAAGCGCGGCCAGCACGGCCTCGACCCCGATTCTGATCGTCTCAACCGGGGCGGCCGCCTCCCAGGAGCTCCTGCGCGTGCGCACGGACGGCAAGGTCGGCCTCCACACGTCCTCGCCCGAGAACCCACTCGATCTGCGCGCGGACGACCCCTCGCCTGCGTCTTCATGGCCCGGCAACATCTCCGGTAACGAACCCTTCGACGCGCTGAGGGTGCGCAACGACAACGGCGCGGGGGAGATATCCGCCATCGCCCTTCGCAACACCAAGGCCAGCGACGGCCTGGTCTATACCACGGGCCGCATCGGGTTGCTGCGCAGGGGGAGCGGGCAGTCGGACCTGGCCTTCGCCTTGCGGGAAGGCGTCAGCACCATGAACGAGGTCATGCGCCTGCGGAGCGACGGGAAGGTGGGCGTCGGGACCACGAACGCCTTCTCCACCATGACCGTGGCCGGCTCCATGGGCATGACAGGCATCGGCGCGCCCGAGGACAGCAAGGCCCTGGGGCGGGGCATCCTCTACTACGACCTCACGGCCGACAAGTTCAAGGTCTCTGAGAACGGCACCGCCTTCACGGACCTGCTCAGCGGGCTCGCGGACGGCTCCGTCACCTCGGCCAAGCTGGCCGCGGGAGCGGTCACCACCGAGAAGCTCGCCTCGGGCTCGGTCACCACGTCCAAGCTGCACGGCGAAGTCCTGCTCCCCATCACCCTGGACAGGGCCAACTCCCGCGTCGGCATCGGGATCACGAACCCCGCAGCGGCGCTCAACATCAGCGGGCCGAACCCCGACTCGAACATCCCCTATCTGCTGATCAACCCCGGAGGGTACGGCAACGGCGCCCCCGCTCTGTCGATCAACTACTACCACAACCACGACTATCCCATCGCAGAGTTCAAGAGCGTGTCCGACACATCGGCGTGGCTCGATATCGCCGGAGGCTCGGGCTCGGGATGGCCTTCCGGGATCCAGATCCGGCAGAACGATGCGGCCGACTCCGCCGCCGGATTCCTCTTCGTAGGAGCCGGCTTCAGGGGGGCGTCGCCCAGTCTGCCGGAGACCGGGATGCATCTTGTGGCGCATCGGACGGGCGCGGCGTCCTTCATACCCATGACGTTCTGGACGTCCGGCAGCGAACGGATGCGCATCACGACGGCCGGAGAGCTGGAGATCGGCACGGGAGCGACCAAGAGCACGTTCACGGCCACGGGGGACCTGATCCTGGACTCCCACGCCTACATCACCGCGACGTCCTCCATCAACGCCTCCGGCTTCTTCGGGGACGGGTCCGCCCTGACAGGGGTCGTCCCCGCCGACGGCTCCGTCACCTCCGCCAAGCTGGCCGCCGACGCCGTCACGACCGAGAAACTCGCCTCGGGCGCCGTCACCACCTCCAAGCTCCACGGCGAGGCCCTGCTGCCCATCACGCTCGACCGGGTCAACTCCCGGGTCGGCGTCGGGGACACGGCCCCCACCTATTCGCTCGACGTGTCCAGCCACGCCAGGGTGGCCAAGCACATGGCCATCGGCGATTCCGAGGTAGACGACGGGTCCTTGCTGTATCCCGGCGACAGCTTCAGGAACACCCTCTCGATCCAGGAGGACATCACGGACCTAACGAGCATGAAGTACGTGATGGGGATCGTGGACTATCTCCAACTGGACCCGGCCGCGAACGCGACAGCCACCGCGTACGGGATCGATGCGGAAGTCTGGAGCAAACCGGGCAACGACAAGGCGATCAAGGGCATGACCGGCGGCTACTTCGATGCCGGCCATCAGGGGACCGGGAGCGTGGACTTCATGTACGGCGGGAGCATCAGCGCTTGGAAGGACGATGTCGCGGGCAGCGTCAATCGGATGGCCGGAGCCAACATCGGCGCGTCTGGGGGCATCAGCAACTACGGAGTGGAGGCGTACGCCTATAAGCCCGCAGGCTACGCCACCGCGGCGGGCACGACGACAGCCGGGCTCCTCACGACGTCGAACACGAGCGTCGTGAGTTCGGGGCTGGACAGGACCTACGGACTCTACAGCGAAACCGTGCGCACCGGCGCCACCGGAGGAGAGATCCGCACCTACGGCAACTACATCGCCATGGGGCCCCTGGACAACGCCGGCGCGGGCGACCACGCGGCCTACGGGCTCTACATCGCGACGGTCACGGGGGCGGATACGAACTACGCCCTCTACGCCGCGGGCGGGCCGTCCTACTTCGGCGGCAGCGTGGGCATCGGCACGGCGGCGCCGCAGTCCATGCTGCAGGTGCTCGGAGGCATCCAGCTCGCCGACGACGCCGCGGCCTGCCCGGGCACGGACAGCGTCAAGCTGGGCACGCTCCGGTTCAACGGCGGTGACCTGGAGGTCTGCAAGGCCTCGGGCTGGAGCAGCACGGGCGGGGCCCTCGCCTCCCTCGACGATGTCGGGGACGTCAACGCGGCCGGCGTCACCGCGGGCCAATCCCTGGGCTGGGACGGCACCGCGTGGATCCCGTACGAGGTCGAGCTCTCCAACATCCTCATCAGCGCGGGAGAGGGCACGGACATCGGGAACGCGACACAGAACGGAGGCTTGGCGGCGGCCTTCGACGCTACGACCTGGCAATCGGAAGGCTATGCCGCGTACCGGACCGGCAACGACGGTTGGGTCGGCAAGCAGTATGCCTCGGCCAAGACCGTGAAGCAATGGAAGGCCTGGGGTTCCTCGAACATGGGGTTCAACAACCCCGGCGGCAACGGGGCGTGCACCCTCGCCCTGCAGCACAAGGACAGCGACTGCGCCACCGACACCGACACCGGCTGGACCACGGTGGATTCGGAATCGGTCAACGGCGTCCCGGGCATGATCGACCGCAAGATCGCGGCGAGTTCGCACCTGTGCTGGCGCATCAAGCGGACGGCCGGGACCGGCGACGGCCGCTTCGCCGAGGTCCAATTCTACACGCCAGGGGCCATGAACGCGGTGACCACCTGGGTCGCATCCGGGAGCGACATCTACCGTCCGAGCGGCAATGTGGGCATCGGGGTCGTGAGCCCCTCGACCGCGCTCGACGTAGCCGGGACGGTCAAAGCGACCGCCTTCTCCGGGGACGGGTCCGCCCTCACCGCGGTAGTCCCCGCGGACGGTTCCGTCACCTCGGTCAAGCTCGCGGCCGGAGCGGTCGCGACCCTGGACTCGGTGGGAGACGTGAGCGTGGGCGGGGCTGCCAGCGGCCAGGTCCTGGGCTGGAACGGCTCGGCGTGGACCCCCACGGACGTCGCTTTGTCCATCGTGATGATCAGCGCCGGGGACGGGACGCAGATCGGCAACGCCACCTCGAACGGCGGGCTCCCCGCGGCATTCGACGGCAACTCGCTGCAGCCGGAATCCCAGGTCGCCTACCGGACCGGCACGGACGGCTGGGTCGGCAAGCAGTACGGCACCGCGAAGACGGTCAAGAAATGGAAAGCTTGGGGTTCGACGGACTACGGCTTCAACAACCCGGCTAACGGGGCGTGCACGCTCGCCCTGCAGCACAAGGACAGCAGCTGCTCCACGGACGACAGCTGGACCACGGTCGACACTGAATCCGTCAACACCGTCTCCGCCGTCATCAATCGGGAGGTCGCCGGAGGGACCCATCTTTGCTGGCGCATCAAGCGAACCGCCGGCGCCGGGGACAGCCGCTTCGCCGAGTTCCAGCTCTACGAGCCCGACACCATGGTCGCGCAGTGGACTCCCTCCGGGGACGACGTCTACCGCGCGAGCGGCAAGGTCGGCGTCGGGACGACGGCGCCAGGGGAGAAATTGGAGGTCGCAAACAGTGGCATCGCCACAATCAAAGTGTCTGATTCTTCCGACGGCACTTCCGTAGGAGTGCAAGCTTGGTCTGGAGGAGGCTGGATAGGGACGCTTACAAACCATCCATTGAGATTAGCTACGAATGGAAACTACAGGATGGTCATCGCACAAGACGGCAGCGTCGGCATCGGGACCACGAACGCCTTCTCTACCATGACCGTGGCCGGCTCCATGGGCATGACCGGCATCGGCGCGCCCGAAGACAGCAAGGCCCTGGGACGGGGCATCCTCTACTACGACGTCACGGCCGACAAATTCAAGGTCTCCGAGAACGGCACCGCCTTCACGGACCTGCTCAGCGGGCTCGCGGACGGGTCCGTCACCTCGGCCAAGCTGGCCGCCGGAGCCGTCACCACGGAAAAACTCGCCTCCGGCTCGGTCACCACCTCCAAGCTCCACGGCGAGGCCCTGCTGCCCATCACGCTCGACCGGGTCAACTCCCGCGTCGGCATAGGGACCACGAATCCCGACGGCAAGCTGCATGTCCTGGGCAAGATCGCGGACGCGAGCGGCTACCGTTATGGACTCAATGTATGGAACGACGTGGATCCGGCGAGCGCGTCAAACGCTTGGTACGGCAACTACATAGGCATGGGGACCCCGAACACCAACGCGCAGGACCTCTCGGGGGCCAGCATGTACGGGATCTACACCGATGCCTGGCACGAGGGGAGCGGGACCCTCGGGAAGGCTTACGGGGCATACGCCTCGGTCACCAAGCAGGCGGCCGGACCTCTCACCAACGCCTACGGCCTGGCGGTGGGCGTCAACAACGCGAACGCCGCCGGAGCCATCACGAACGCGTACGGCGTATACGTGTCGCCTTTCAATAGGACCGGGAGCATGACGAACAGCTGGGGCTTGTACGTGGCGGACAACGCGGCGAAGAACTACTTCGCCGGCGACGTGGGCATCGGGATCACCGGACCCGCGCATCCGCTCGCCCTCGTCACGAGCGTGAGCGACACCAACCAGAGGAACCTCATCGACGGCCAGGCGACCTTCGGGACGGAGAACTCCGGGACCTACTACAACAAGGGCCTCTACGTCCGGATGATGCCGCGCGTGGCCGACGGGATGACGAACAGCGGATACGCCGTGGGGCTGCACACCAACAGCCTCTACCAGGACAGCTCTGGCAATTACGACGGGACGCTCGCGACCCTGCGGGGCCTGTGGGTGCAGTACGGCATAGAGGCCGGAGCGCCCACGATCACGAACGCATACGGCCTGCATGTATCCGAGCTGCACGCCTCCGGGAGCATGACGAACAGCTACGGGCTGCGCATCGACGGGGTGGGAAACGCCGCGAACCCGTACGGCGTCTACGTGAGCCAGGCGAACATGCGCAACTACTTCGCCGGGAACCTGGGCGTCGGCGCGGATGTCCCCGCCGCCAAGCTAGACGTCAACGGCAACGCCCAGTTCGGTTCCGGGGCGACGAAGAGCACGTTCACGGCCACGGGGGACCTGATCCTGGACTCCCACGCCTACATCACCGCGACCTCCTCCATCAACGCGTCCGGGTTCTTCGGGGACGGGTCCGCCCTGACCGGCATCACCGTTTCCGACGGCGCCATCACCTCGGCCAAGCTCGCCGCCGGGGCCGTCACCACGGAGAAGCTCGCCTCCGGCTCGGTCACCACCTCCAAGCTCCACGACGAAGCCCTGCTCCCCATCACGCTCGACCGGGCGAACTCCAGTGTCGGCATCGGGACGACGACGACGCAGAGCTACTCGGCGCTGGAGGTGAACGCCTCCGGCAACAAGTCCATCTACACAATGGACAACGTATATGGAGGGCTGCTGATCGGATATCAAGGCTCCAACATCCAGGGTCGCACCACGGCTCACGGCAACGGCAACCTCATCCTGAACCAGTGGGGCGGCGACGTGGGCGTCGGAACCTCGGGCCCGCAGGCCGCGCTGCACGTGAACAAGACCGGGGCCACCGGAGCGGACACCCTGTTCTTCGTCTCCAGCGGCACCGCGGAGGGCCAGCAGCTCTTCGGCATCTCGGGCGAGGGCAAAGTCGGGATCCTGACCGAGCCCTTCTCAACCATGACGATCGCCGGCGCCATGGGCATGACGGGGATCGGTGCGCCCGAAGACAGCAAGGCCCTGGGGCGGGGCATCCTCTACTACGACGCCGACGACGACAAGTTCAAGGTCTCCGAGAACAACGGAGCGTTCAAGGACCTCTACGGCGGCCTCCTGGACGGGTCCGTGACCTCCTCCAAGCTCGCGGGCGATGCGCTCCTGCCCATCACGCTCGATAAGCCCCAGTCCCGCGTGGGCGTCGGGGACACGGCTCCGACCTATTCGCTCGACGTGTCCAGCCATGCCCGAGTGGCCAAGCACATGGCCATCGGCGCGGACGCGCTCGTGGACGACGCGACGCTGCTCTACCCGACCGGCAAGTTCAGGAACTTGCTGTCCTTGGAGGAAAGGATCACGGACATGACCAGCATGAACTACGTTGAGGGGGTCATGAACTACCTCCAGCTCGACCCCGCGGCCAACGCCACGGCGAACGTGTATGCGCTGGACACCGAGGTCAACACCAAGGCGGGCAATGACAAGACATTCGGCTACCTGAATGCGGTATACGGGTCCGTGCTGCATGAGGGAGCAGGGAGCGCGTCGAGCGCAATGGGCGGGGATTTCTGGGCATTGAGAGACGATGCGGCAGGTCCTCTAGGGACCGCGACAGGCCTCTCCGGCGGCGCGTATTACGCGGACTCCAACTATGGCGTCGATGCCTACGCCGGGAAGAACTACACCTCCGCCGCGGGGACGACGACAGCCGGATCTTTCTACTCCAACAACATGAGCGCGGTGAACAGCGGCACGGACAGGACCTACGGGCTCTACAGCTACACCACGCGCACCGGAGCCACCGGAGGCGAGATCCGGACCTACGGCAACTACATCAGCATGGGGCCTCTGGACAACGCCGGCTCAGGGGACCACGCGGCGTACGGCCTCTACATAGGGACCGTGACCGGAGCGGACAGGAACTACGCGCTCTACTCCGAGAACGGGAAGTCCTATTTCGGCGGCAGCGTCGGCATCGGGACGACGGATCCCCAAGCCAAGCTTCATGTCAACGGCGCCATCCAGGGAGTGAATCAGCTCAATCTGGAGGGGACCTGGGGCCAGGTCCAGGCGACAGCGGGCCCCTTGAGCCTTCAGACCTTGGCCGCGAACGAAGTCACCATCAACACGAACTCCGGCGAGAAGATGAGGGTCACGGCCGACGGCAGAGTGGGGATCGGGACGACGAACGCCTTCTCCACCATGACGATCGCCGGCGCCATGGGCATGACAGGGATCGGCGCGCCCGAAGACAGCCGGGCCGTCGGGCGGGGCATCCTCTACTACGACGGGACCAAGTTCAAGGTATCGGAGAACAACGGCGCGTTCGCGGACCTGATCGGCGCCGCGGGGGGCGGCTGGACGGACGACGGGAGCATTGTGCGTCTGGCGGATTCGGCTGACAAGGTCGGCATCGGGACCACGGACCCCGGCGCGCCGCTGCATGTCGACAAGGCGTACACGGACACCTCGGGAGAGAAGCCTCTCACGCAGTTCTACTCGTTCGCCCAGCCGAGCGGGGCTTCGACCCTGGACCTGAGCTCCATCAAGAGCCAGACCTTCGCGCAGGGCAGCAACGACATGACCAACGCGCAGGTGACGGCCGCCAAGTCCCAGGCCTTCAATCAGATGACGAGCGGCACGCTCGGGTCCGCCATCGGGGCCTACAACCAGGTGTTCAACAAGGACGCCGGGACGATCACCAACGCCTACGGCTTCTTCGCCGAGATCAAGAACGAGGCGGGCGGGGCCATCACCAACGCCAACTCCGTGATCGCGAAGGTGCAGAACACCGGGGCCGGGACCATCGCGAACGCGAACGGCCTCTACATCGGGAATCCGGTCAACTCCGGAGGAGGCTCGATCACGAACTTCAACGGTATCTATATCGAGCCGCTGACCGTCGGGACCAACCGCAACGCCATCCACTACGATAATGCGGCGAGCCGCTTCGTGGTCACCGGGGACGGCAAGCTCGGGATCGGGCCCGAGTATCCCTCCGGCACCCTGCACGTCAGCACCGGGACCGGCGCGGCCAACCTGTGGGTCCATCCCACGAGCGGATACGTGGGCATCGGGACGGCGGACCCGCAGGCGCGTCTGCACCTCCAGGGGGATACGGGGGATATCCGGCTCGAACACCTGTCCACCGGGCAGTACTCCTCCAATATGGTCCGGTTCGTCGAGCCGCAGATCGCCAGCTCCGTCAACACCTTCAGCCTGATCTCGCAGAAGGAGACCGCCGGGGCGGGGACGGGGAACGCGTCATTCTTGCTGAGGAAGCATGACGCCGCCTGGGCCAACGCGGTGGACTATCTGACGATCATCAACAACGACAACAACATCCGGTTCAACCACAGCTACTGGGGGTCCGAGACGCCGGGGAACGTCCTGATAGAGGCCGGCAAGGTGGGCGTCGGGACCACGAACCCGACCTATACCCTCGACATAGCCGGGAGCCTGAAGAACTCCTATACCTATGACCCGGACACCAACGTCTCGTCCCTCTACAACACGAACGTCGTGAGCGGCGCCACCGCGCTCACGGCGGCGCGCAGCTACATCGGGTTTAACAACCGCCTCGACACCAACAGCGACAGCAGCAACGCCACTTATCAGAAGAATGGCTATGGGATCTATAACGTGGTCTACAATGGGATCACCGGCAACAACAGCCCGATGAACACCCTGTACGGAACATACAATCTGGCGGACAACCGCAGCAATTCCGCGGCCGTGGGGAGCATGTTCGGCGGGTATAACGATGCGATCAATAGAAGCAATGATTCCACCAACGGCGACGTCTCAAGCATCTACGCTTCATACAACCGCGCCTACAACTACGGCGACGGCGCCACCAATGCCAGCGATGTGACGAACCTCACCGGCGTATTCAGCAATGTCACCCACGCCGACCTCACCGGCACCGGTTCCGCGACCTACGGCTACCTCTTCCGGGGCGCATACACCGATGCCGGGGACAAGATCGGGACCAAGTACGGCATATACAACAGCGGCGAGGATTCCAACTACTTCTCGGGCAGCGTGGGCATCGGGACCACGTCCCCGGAGGCGAAACTGGAAGTGGATATAAATGACGCCTCTGTTTTCAGCGAGACGCAATTGACGGGATACACCGGGTTGTCCACCGATGCGCTGGTCGTGGAAAACGCCAATGCGACCAATGACAGCCTCATGAACAGCATCCTCTTCAAGGTGCCCAACGACGGGACTGGGATAGCCTACGGGAGACTGTCCTTCTACCGCGACGCCGAATTCAAGGGAGCATTCGTGTTCTCTTCACGCGGCGGCACGACCAGAGAAAAGATGAGAATCAGCGGAGACGGCGACGTGGGCATCGGGGTCACGAATCCCGGCGTCGCGCTGGAGGTCGCCCAGAACAAGGCCATCAAGGTGGGCAACGCGTACCTGAGCTCGGGCGGGGACTACACCCACCTGGCGAACAACGAATGGTACAACGGGAGCGCATGGACCACGAACGGCTCGGCGGGCGCTATGTACCAGCAAGTCGGGACGAACCACAACTGGTACACGCACGATACGGCCGGAGCGCACACCACGCGCATGTCGCTGGACACGGCCAAGCTCAACCTCTATACGACTGCGGCGTACAACAGCGGGCTCTATCTTAACTCCAAAGCCGCCTTAACCTCCCACTCAAGCGATACCTGGCTTAGGCTCAATAACGACGGCTCCTTCACGAGCGGCACCTGGGCGAACGGGAAGCTCTACGGCAACACCATCGGCGCCTATGACCTCGCAGGTTATGCGGGGTACAACGTCGTGATTGAGGCAGACGGCAGCTTCGGGAAACTGAGCCCGGGCTTATCCTCCCGCAGGTACAAGGAGAACATAAAGCCGCTCCAAGACGACTTCCGCAAGGTGCTCAAAGCGGAGCCCAAGACCTTCTTCAACACGATGACGAAAACGCAGGACCTGGGCTATATCGCCGAGGAGTTCGACGAGGCCGGGCTCAATCAGCTCGTGTTCTACAAGGACGGCCGGCCGGAAGCAATCCGCTACGACAAGATCCCCCTGTATATCGTGGAGGTAGTGAAGGAGCTCAAGACCTCGCACGACGAGCTGAAGGCCGCCTTCGAGGCCTACAAGGCCTCGCACCCTTAGGTGCCGGAACTGCATGAGTGCATGAGTCCGGCGGGGAAAGCGCTCAACGCGGCGACGAGGGACCTCGCAGGACCGACGCCGCAAGGCCCGTCCTATCGGCCCTCGCGCGTCAAAAGACCCGGGAGTATCTCCTCGAGGAACCGGTCCAGGCCGACGGCCTCCACTCCCGGTCCCAACGGATAGCGCTCGCTGCCGCTGTAGACGGCCCAGGCTCTGGGCCGGCCCAGGTCCTTGCGGGCCTCGTGGAACCCGCGGGCCAGCACCGGCTTGAGGCCCAGCTTGACCTCGACGAGCGCCAGTATCCTCCGTCCCCGGTGGAGCACCAGGTCGATCTCGGCCCCGGCGTGCGTCCGGAAGTAGGAAGCCTCCAGTCGGCCGCGCGCCGTCTCCATTATCTGCTCCAGGACGAAGCCCTCCCACGACTTGCCGGCGATAGGATGGCCCAGCAGGTCCTCTACTCTCGAGATGCCCAGCAAAGAGTGCAGGAGGCCGCTATCCCGGACGAACACCCGGAGAGACTTCACCAGCCTCTTGCCCAGATTGGCATGCCAGGCCGGGAGGCTGCGGACCAAGAACATCTGCTCCAGGATGGCGCGATAGTGCGTGGCGGTGGGCGGCGTCACGCCGAAACTGGAAGCGAGCCCGTGGGCGTTCCACGGCTAGCCGTGGCTATGGGCCAGCATGGTCCAGAATCTCCTGAGCTCGGGAGCGGCGATCCGGAACCCCAGCTGATGGAGGTCTCTTTCCAGATAGCTCCGTATCAGCGCCTCCAGCCAGCGCCCGGCAGCCTCATCCGAGCGGCACAGGAAGGAGCGCCTCCGGATATCCGCCTCGGAGCCAATGGCGCCTGAGCTGGACCTTGGCCCCGGCCTCCGTCCTGGAGAAAGGGCCCAGCTCCAGGAACCGGACGCGCCCGGCCAGACTCTCCGGGATCTGCCTCAGGGTCAGGAGGTTCGCCGAGCCGAGGATGAGGAATCGGCCCGGGCGCCTCTCCTTGTCGATGAGCGCGCGCAGGAGCGGGAAGAGGTCCGGCCTCCTCTGGATCTCGTCGATGACGACGAGGCGGTCGGCCTGGGATCCCAAGAACATCTCGGCGTCCGTGAGCCGCGCCAGGTCCGAATTCAACTCCAGGTCGAGATAGAGGGGGCTCCGGCCGCGGCCCGCGAGGGACCGGGCGAAATCCTTGGCCAGAGTCGTCATTGTAAATCTGACTTTCAATTTAACATCATCCGCCCACCCCGGGCGTTTACAGATTTGCGATCGCATCGAAAGATTGTAAGTCGCGCGCCCTCTCAGAGGTCAAGGAAGTCCAGACAATCCAGGAGACATAAGGATCTATATGCATTTCTATTGCGTTTTGGTGTCACTTTATGTCAATATCAATGCATATGGTCAACAGAGGGTTCTGGATCGATTCCATCGAACGGGATTGGCAAAAGAAAAACGTCATCTGGCTCACCGGGGTACGCAGGTCCGGGAAGACCTTCCTGACCCGGAACCTCCCGGCAGTCGAGTATTTCGACTGCGAACTCCCGAGCGTCAGGAACTACCTCGCGGATCCGGAGGCGTTCCTCAAGAAGATGCGCGGCAAGCGGGTCGTGATAGACGAGATCCATCGGCTCGGGAACCCTTCCGAACTCCTCAAGCTCGCGGCCGACCACTTCCCTGAGGCGAAGGTCGTCGCGACCGGCTCATCGAGCCTCTCCGCCTCCTCGAAGTTCAAGGACACCCTGACGGGCCGCAAGACGCAGGTCTGGCTGACGCCCATGCTCCTGCGGGACCTCGCGGACTTCGGCCGGGAGGACCTCCCGCACCGTCTCCTCCACGGCGGCCTGCCGCCGCATTTCCTGAGCCCGGCCTTCCCGGAGCGCGAGATACAGGACTGGATGGACGATTACTGGGCCAAGGACATCCAGGAGCTCTTCCGCGTCGAGCGCCGCTCGTCGTTCCTCAGGTTCGTGGAGCTCGTCATGGCGCGCAGCGGGGGGATATTCGAGGCGACGGCCTTCGCGGCCCCCTGCGAGGTGAGCCGGAACACCATCGCCAACTATCTTTCGGTCCTGGAAGCCACGTTCGTCGCGCACGTGGTCCGGCCCTTCAGCGGGAGATCTCCGGCCGAGATCATCTCGGCGCCCAAGGTCTACGCCTTCGACACGGGGTTCGTCTGCTGCTTCAAGGGTATCCCGGACCTGCGGCCCGATGATAAGGGGCCTCTCTGGGAGCACTTGGTGCTCAATGAGATCTGCGGCCGCACGCAGTCGCGCAAGGTCAACTACTGGCGGGACAAGCGCGGCCACGAAGTGGACTTCGTGATCCCAAAGACGAGCGGGCGCATGCTGGCCGTGGAATGCAAGTGGTCGCAGAACGAGTTCTCCTCCAAGAACCTCAAGGTCTTCCTGAAACGCCATGCATCGGCCGAATGCCTCGCCGTGTGCGCGGACTCCGGAGAGCCGATCACGCGCGACTGCGGCGGCATCCCCGTGACCTTCCTGGGCCTGCGCGAATTCTCGGAGCGCCTTGGATGACGGCGCCCGCACTCCTTGTCTTCCTGCTCCTCTGCTCCGCCCAGGAAACGCCTCCTGACGAGCGGGAAAAGGCCGTCTCCCTCTACTATGACGGCTACATCACGGCCGCGGCGCAGGCCTTCGACGCTCTGGCCAAGCATAGTCCCAAAGACCCCCTGCCCCTGCTCGACGCCGCCGTAGCCTACCGGGACCTCGACGAAGCGAAGAAAGCCGCGGAGCGCTTCGCCAAGGCGGCGGCGCTCAGGCCCGAGGACCCGGACATACAGGCGGCCTTGGGCTGGGCCGGCCTGCGCGCCGGGGACAAGGCCGCGGCCCTGCGGGCGTTCTCGAAGGCCCTGGAACGCGACACGAGCCATGCCCAGGCCCTGCTCGGCATGGGCCGGCTGCATCTCGAGGGAGGGGAATCCCTCGTGGCTTCGGAGACCCTGGAAAGGCTCCTCAAGTTCCACCCGGACTTCACGCTCGGCCACGTGTTCTGTGCGCGCGCGCACCTCGACATCGGCGAGCAGGCCCGGGCCGTGGAATCCTATCAGCGGGCCCTCGGCTCGGATCTGACGTTCACCGAGGCGCGGCTTTCCATGGCGGTTCTCCTCATCAGGCTCGGGAAATTCAACGAGGCCTGGCGCCAGCTCTCCAGGGTGCTCGACGTCTCGCCCCACAACCGCGCCATCCGGGAGCGGATGCGGCGCCTGCGAGGCAGCCTCACCCAGAGCCCTCACGACATGACGCCGGTCCGCAAACTCAAGGAATTCCTGCCGGTGCGGCCCGCGCGCCCCGCGGCGGCCATGTCCGTGATCCGGGTGGCGGTCGGGACCACGGCGCGCGGCACCCCGGCTCCCAAGACCGAGCTGGCCTTCCTCTGCAGCGGTGCGTTCGAGATCCTCGACCCGGACTCCAAGCGCAGGCTCTTCCAGGGGCCCGGGGGGAAGACCTTCATCGCGCGCCGCACCGGCCGGAGGAAGGGCTACGAGATAGTAGACGAGGCGGGCGGCCGCGGGATGAAGTTCAAGCGCAGCGTCGTGCTCAAGCCCCTGTCCGCGACGCGGGACTCGTTCATCATCCAGCGCCTGGACCTCTCCAAAGGCACCGCGTGGCAGGCGCAGGGGGACCGCCAGCTCAAGGGCGCCGTCGAGCTCAAGGACTACCGGGGCGCGGGGCTCTACGTGGTGAACCACGTCCCCCTGGAGGACTACCTCTACGGGGTGGTGAGCGAGGAGATGCCCTCCAAGCTGCCGCTGGAGGCGCTCAAGGCCCAGGCGGTGCTCGCCAGGGGGCACGCGCTCTATGCCCAGCAGGTCATGCGCCTGCACCGCAAGCACGGCTACGACGTGTGCGACGGACAGCACTGCCAGGTCTACAGCGGCGTGGGCGGCGAGACGCCCAAGGCCCGCGAGGCGGTGGACTCCACGCGCGGCCTCGTCCTCAAGCATGACGGGAAGATCGCGCGCGCGCCCTACTCCTCCAACTGCGGCGGCCACACCCAGGACTCGGCCGAGGTCACGGGCTGGGGGAGCGTCCCCTACCTGCGCGGCCGCAAGGACACGCTGCGGGGCGAGGTGGAGGTCAAGAGCCCCTGGGAGCTGGACCAGTGGCTCAAGCACGCCCCCGAGGTCTTCTGCAATGTGCCGCACTACATGAGCCCGGCCCTGTTCCGCTGGTCCCGCGTCATCGGGGCCAAGGACCTGGGCGAGCGCATCCGCCGCAAGTCGCGCTCCATCGGCCTGCTCCGCTCGGTGCGCGTACTCAAGCGCAGCCGGTCCGGGCACGTGAACAAGCTCGAGTTCAGGGGCACGCGCGGCAGGTTCACGCTGGACCGGGAGCACCAGATCCGCGGCATCCTGGGCCTGGGCTCGGCCCGCAGCACGATGTTCACGGTGGAGACCGAGATCTCCCCCGACGGGACCCCTTCCGAGCTCATGCTCTACGGCGGGGGCTGGGGCCACGGGGTCGGACTCTGCCAGCTCGGCGCCGCGGGCAGAGCCGACGCGGGGCAGACCTACGAGCGGATACTCGAGCACTACTTCCCCGGAACGGAACGGAGCGATCTGGGGTATTAGCCCCTACGCCCGCGGCTTCGCGCTTACGCTGGCCTGCATGAGCCGATCGGACGCATAGTCGTAGAGGTAGACCCTCTCCCCGGGGACGAGCGTGCGCAGTATCTTCCCTTGCAGGTCCTTGCGCCCTGTCCGGATCCTCAGCGCGGCGTCGAACCCCCAGGCCTCGCTGTCGCTGAACACCGTGGCGCCGCGGAAGTACGCGGGGACGTTCTTGAGCACGATCGTCGCCGGTCCGGGGAGGTCGCGTACATGCCGGCTGACCCCGTTGAGGACCTTGACCTGGAGCGACCAGGCCTTGGCCCAGCCCGCGCAGATGTAGCGGTCGCTCCAGAGGCACGCCGCGAGCAGGGACGCGGACAACACCCCGCGCAGAGCGGCCGCGGTCCTCCCCTTCAGCGGGATGACGAGGGCCGCGAGTCCGGCCGCCGCGAGGATCCCCGCGGCCAGGACTCCGCCGCCGTTGGTGCGGCTCATGATCCCCAAAGACTGCGGGGCATAGCCGCTGATCGCGTAGGGGGCGTAGGCCGCGACGAAGGCGGTCGCGCCCATGCCCGCGGCCACCCGCAGGGAGCGGGGCGCGGGCCGCGGCCTCGCGACCCAGGCGGCAGCGCCAGCCGCAGCTCCGACGAGCCACAGCTCCCCCATCGAGCTGCTGAACGTGAGGGCGGCCAGGAGGAAGGGTTCGCGCACGAGG
>JBAZKS010000017.1:0-78831 GCA_041650695.1 Elusimicrobiota bacterium | reverse complement strand
ACGCAGCGGGTGGCGTCCGGAAGGGCTTCCCGCCCTGAGGACTGCGGCGAAGCCGCTGACCGAAGGGCGGGAGGGACCCGGACGACAGGACCCGCTGCGTTTTAGGGCTTTGTCAGCACCCTGCTAGGCCTCGGGCGGCAGGAACTCCGCGACCTTGGCCTTGACGTCCGCGAGCTTGACCGGCTTCTGAAGGGTCGCGGCCGCGCCGCTGAGCAGGGCCACGCCCTGCTCGCGCTGCGTGTCCCGGCTCGTCATGAGGATGATCTTGGGACAGGAGGGCCCAAGCCGCTCGGTCAGGGCCTGCGCCACGTGGTAGCCGTCTATCTCCGGCATCATCACGTCCATGAGCACGAGGTCCGGCTTCTCCTCCTGGGCTTTGGCCAAAGCCTGGGTGCCGTTCTCCGCCGTGATGGTCTCGTAGCCCTGCTTTCCTAGGTAGAATTTCAGAAGGCCCAGGAGCTCGGGGTCGTCGTCCGCGATGAGGATGCGCTTCTTGCCGGCCACGGAGGGAGGATAGACATTCTACCGTGGTAAGTCAAACGGCGGCGGTCAGGCTTTCCGCATCCAGATCTCGACGCGGCGGTTGCGCTCCCTCCCTTCGTCGGTCGAGTTGTCCGCGATGGGGAGCGAGTCGCCCATGCCCCCGAAGCGCATCCTCTCCCACGTGAAGGCGCCCCTGCCGACGAGGTAATCGTAGACTTCCCGGGCGCGCTCTCTGGAGACCGTCCGGTTGCGCCCCCGCGAGCCGGTCGGGTCCGTGAATCCCAGGACCAGGATCTTCTTGTCCTTGACCCCATTGAGCAGCCGGACGACCGCGTCGAGCGTCTCGTGGATCTCGGGGGCGATCGTGCTGCTGCCCGGCGAGAACGTCAGTTTCGGCAGGCGGATGACGATCTTGGCCGCGTCCTCGAAGAAAGACAGGTCGTAGCCCTCCAACTGGCCGAGTTCCACGGGTTTGACGAGGCTGATGTTCACATCGGGGCTGCGGATCGTCTTTCCTCCCGGAGTCCGGACCTCCAGGTCCGCGACATAGAAGGAGTTCCCGGCCAAGCCGCCGTCCTTCGTGATCCCGTACCAATGGAGGCTGCCCGGCGGCCTGCCCGGGCCCGCGAATTCCTGGACCATGCCGCGGCTGAAGGAATAGACGGCGAGGCGCCACGCCTCGGCCGACACGCTCGCGTCCACGGCGGGACGCATCGTGACCCCGGTCGCGAAAGCGGGCGTACGCATGTCGGCTTCGTCGATATCGACGAACTCGATCGCGGAGACGAGGCGGACGGGGCCTCCGTCCCACTCGGGGAAGGCGGCCAGTCGGAGGGCGCAGAGCATGAGCCCCGCCAGAAGGCACAGGCGCGTCATCTAGAAAGATGTTAGCGGCGCTATCCGGGGTCGCGCAAGGGCCCTAGGGTACCGGCAAAGAGATAGAATAGAAGACCTCATGCGCCTCGTCGTCTGCGGAGCCTTCCTTTTCGCCGCCGCCTGCTCCAGGGCTCCGGCCCCCGACACCGCCTCCAGGAAGGTCTCGGAGCACCAGTACCAGCAGCTGTACGGGAGCGTGCTCTCGGATTTCTTCGCGCGCGCGAAGGGCAAGGACGGGTCGGCGCGCTATGCGGCCCAGCGGCTCGGGGCGACGTCCGCGCCGAGTTTCGACGCGGCCAAGCCCGCGGGGGTCCTGCGCGTCTTCGTGGTCGGCGGCTCGGTCGCCCAGCTCTTCGACGAAAGGGAGCTCGAGGCCGCGCTGCGGCGCCTTCTTCCCGGCCGGCGCTTCGAGGTCCTGGACTGCGGGGTCAGCGCCTACGACAGCACGAGGGACGGATTGACGGTGGAGGAGGTGCTGGGCTACGAGCCGGACCTCGTCGTGCTCATGAGCGGAGTCAACGAGGGGGGGCAAAGCGGCTCGCTGCCGCGGTCGAGACGCCTGCTGGCGAGGGTGCTGGCGAAGGGGATGCTCAAGCTCCGTCTGCGCCGGGCCTTCCGGCTGTTCCGGCAGGACGCGGCGCAAGCCCGCTCGCTCGCCGGCCTGGCCGCGTCCTTCAGAGAGAACCTGCGGGCCGCGGCGCGCGCGGCGCGGGCTAGGCGGGTCCCCCTGGTGCTTTGCACCCTGCCGTGGAATTTCAGGGACATGCCTCCCCGGGGCACCATGCCGCTCTGGGAGAGGGGCTTCTTCGACGCCTGGGTCCTCTTCGAGCGCGGCGACTACCCGCGGGCGGCCGAGGCGTTCGAACGCTACGTCTCGGGCCTGAAGCCGGACGTCTCGGACACCCGCCGCACCTTCGGGGAATACTATCTGGGCCGGAGCCTCGACCGCGCAGGCGACGCGGCGGGCGCGAGAGCGCATTATCTCCTGTCCCTGGAGAGGCAGACCCCTCCGATGCCCGTCTTGAACCGGATCGTCCGGGAGGTCGGCCGGGAGGAGGGCGTGCCGCTGGCGGACCTGGATGCCGCGTTCTCGGATGCGGCCCCGGGAGGCCTGGTCGGGATGGACGCTTTCGAAGACGACATGCATTGGGACCGCGCGTTGGATCCGCTGGTGGCGGAGCGGATCGCCGCCGCGGCGTTCGGCGCGGCGCCTCGGGACGCGCGCCCGCTCGTCCTTTCCGGGAAGAAGCGCAGGGAGAAGGCCTGGGTCGCTTTCACCGTGAGGGCCTGGGGCCAGAGCCTGTACCGCGACCACAGGCTGGCCGAGCGGTTCGTCGCGCTCATGGATGTGGTGCACGAGGCCCACCCGCAGCTGCTCGCGCACGCGGACGAGATGAAGGGATGGCTGCGGGAGAAGTTCTCCAGCAACGTGTGGGACAGCTCCGCGGCGCTGCGCCTGGACGAGTGGTGGCCCGCCGTGCTCGGTCACATCGGGGAGGTCTATCTGAGGCGGGGGGAGCCCGGCCAGGCGCTGCGGTTCTTCGATGAGTCCCTGCGGTCGGGGGGAGGCGGGGACACGGCGACCGCCTTCATCCGCCTGCGCCGGGCGGTGGCCCAACTGGCGCTGGGGCGAAGGGCCGAGGCGCTCAAGGCCTTCGAGGAGCTTCGCGCGTCCGAGGGCATGCTTCCGGAGATCGGGTACTACCGGGAACTGGCGATCCGGGACGGAGCCGCCCCCGCCCCGCGCCGCGGCTCCGGGAGGGCCCCCGGCCTGTCCGGCGGCCCGAAGAGGCTCCGGGAGGAAGGGGATCGCGTCATGTCCGAGTTCGGGGCGGGACCGCGCTCGGAATGACGGCCCCCGATACTTTGTAGTATTCCCGTTGCCCATGCAGGCCTTGAGCGTCGAGAGACTCACCAAGCGCTTCGGCGAGCTGGAGGCCGTGCGCGGGATCTCCTTCGAGGTGCAGGAGGGGGAGGTCTTCGCCCTGGTGGGCCCCAACGGCGCGGGCAAGTCCACCACGCTCAAGACCATCGCCACCATCCTGGAGCCCACGGATGGGCGCGTCACCGTCTTCGGCTTGGACCTCGGGACCCAGGCCGAACAGGTCCGCTCCGTCATCAGCTACCTGCCGGAGGAGGCGGGGGCGTACCGGAACCTCACCGGGAGGGACTACCTGCGCTTCATGGCCTCCCTCTTCATGGACCGGGAGGAGCAGCTCTCCGCCAGTGTGGAGTACGGGGCGCGCTTAAGCGGCCTCGGAGGGAGGCTCGAGGAGAAGATACGCACCTACAGCAAGGGCATGACGAGGAAGCTCCTGCTTTCCCGCACGGTCATGACCCGGCCCAGGCTCGCCATCCTGGATGAGCCCACCAGCGGGCTGGACGTGCTCAACGCCTTCGAAGTGCGCAGGACCATCCGCTCCCTGGCCAAGGAGGGGATGACGTTCCTCATCTCCAGCCACAACATGCTGGAAGTCGAGTTCCTCTCCGACCGGCTCGCCATCATCGCGGACGGACGCATCCTGGCCTGCGATACGGCCTCGGCCCTGAAGGAGCGTTTTAAGGCGGGCAACCTGGAGGAGGTCTTCGTGCGGCTGGTGGAGCCCTCGTGAGGAAATTCCTCATCCTCGTGGGAAAGGAGATCCGCGAGCTGATGACGCCGCAGCTCATCTTGCCCATGCTGGCGGTCATCGCCCTGTTCGGCCTCATCGGGAAGATCATCTGGAAGCAGGCCCAGAACGCTCCGTCCGGGGATTATCTCGCGGTCGTGGACCAGGACAGATCCGAGCTCTCGAAGCGCGTCCTGGCCGACCTTCAGGACAAAAAGCGGGGCTTCCGGGTGTCCATGATGAGCGCCCCTCCGGAGGAGGTGCTCGGACGCAAGGAGTGGGGCAATTTCGTGCTCCTGGTCATCCCCAGGGGATTCGAGGCCGCGGTCGAGTCCGGCCAGAAGGCCAGGATCCAGGTCTACTCCGTGTTCCGCAGCCTCGGCGCGCGCTCCATGCTCTCCGCCGCGCACGCGGAGCGCGCGGAGCGCAGCGTAGACGAGAGCCTGGCCCGGCTCGTGGTGGAGAGCGCCCTCCCGGACCTCGATGCCGACTTCGTCATGCATCCGGCCGATCCCGAGGAATACGTGGCGGTCGGCGATGCGGTCCAGAGGGTCCCCATCGCGCAGGTGCTCGGATTCCTGCAGTCCCAGACCTTCCTTTTCCCGGTCGTCATCTTCCTGGCCATCATGTTCTCCGCCCAGCTCGTGTCCATGTCCGTGGTGAGCGAGAAGGAGAATAAGACCTTGGAGATCCTGCTGAGCTCTCCCATCGGGCGCAAGACCCTGGTGTTCGCCAAGCTCGCGGCCTCGGCCGCCGTGGCCTTCGGGTTCACGGCCGCGTACATGGCCGGGATGCGCTCCTTCATGACCGGGGTCACCGGGGGGATGGCTTCTTCGCCCCAGAGCGAGTCCCTGCGAGCGGCCTTCGAGGGGCTCGGGCTGGTCATCTCGCCGTGGGGCTACGCCATGATCGGCCTCTCCGTGCTCTTCGCCATACTCTGCGCCCTCTCCATCGCGATCCTGCTCGGCATCCTGGCCGAGGACGTCAAGACGGCCCATATGGCCGCCACGCCGCTGCTGCTGGTGCTCATGCTCTCCTACATGCTGCCCCTCTTCGTGGATCTGCACTCGGCGTCGCGGGGCCTGAAGGTCCTGCTGGCCGTCATCCCGTTCACCCACGCCTTCCTGGCCCCGCAGAACGTGGTGCTCGGCAGGACCGCGTGGGTCTGGGGCGGCATCGTCTACCAGGCCGCGGTGTTCTTCGCGTTCGTGGCCTTGGCGAGCCGGATCTTCTCGAAGGAGCTGGTCATGACCATCCGCCTGCGCCTCATCCTGAAACGGAGGGACCGGAACCCATGAGCACGGAACGTCATCTCACCGTACGCGCCGTCGTGGCGGGGATGCTGCTGGGAGGCTTCATGAGCCTCTCGAACCTCTACGTCGCGCTCAAGACCGGGTGGAGCCTGGGAGTCTCCATCACGGCCTGCATCCTGGCTTTCGCCATCTTCGCGACCCTGACCCGGCTCGGCCTGGTGCGCCGGACCTTCGGCATGATGGAGAACAACATCATGAAGTCCGCGGCGAGCTCGGCCGGCTACATGACCGGAGGGGGCACGGTCGCGGCCATCCCGGCCTTCATGATGATCACGGGCCAGACCATGGACGGCTGGCAGATGTTCTTCTGGATCGCCGCCATCGCCCTGCTCGGGGTCGTCATGGCCATCCCCATGAAGCAGCAGATGATCAACGTGGAGCAGCTGCGCTTCCCCACCGGAGTGGCCACTGCCGAGACCCTGCGCGCCCTGTACGGCGAGGAAGGCAAGGGCGGCGGGGGCAAGGCCAAGCTCCTGGCCTGGGGGAGCGTGCTCGGCGCGGTGGTGGCCTTCTTGCGCGACGCGAAAGCCTCCTGGATGCCGTTCAACCTGCCCGAGAAGATCAAGATCCCCTTCGTCATGCTCAAGGGCAGGCCGCTGGTGGACTATACCCTTTCCTTCGAGGGCAGCCTCATCATGCTGGGAGCCGGCGCCATCATGGGCTTCCGGGCCGCCTGGAGCATGCTGCTCGGCGCCCTCGTCAACTACGGCATCCTGGCGCCCTGGCTCTACGAGCGGGGCGTCATCGACCCCAAGCTGGGCTACAAGCACATCGTGGCCTGGAGCGTCTGGTTCGGCTCGGCCATGCTGCTCACCAGCGGGCTCCTCTCCTTCGCCTACCAGTGGGACTCCGCGGTGCGCGCGGTCAAGAGCGTGGGCGCCTCCCTCCGGGGGCATAAGGGCGAGGAGGGAGAGGTCCCGATGCTGTGGTTCATCGTGGGCTTCATCGCCTTGACCCCTGTGGTCGTGTTCCTGGAATGGTTCATCTTCGGGATCAAGATCTGGATGGGGCTCATCTCGGTCGTTCTGGGGTTCTTCATCGCCATCGTGGCCTGCCGCGTCACGGGTGAGACGGATACGACCCCCACGGGAGCCCTGGGCAAGATCACGCAGATCACCTTCGGCGTGCTCGACCCGGGGAACGCGACCACGAACCTCATGACCGCCAACGTCACCGGCGGGGTGGGCCTGCACTCGGCGGACCTGCTCACGGACCTCAAAGCCGGCTACCTGCTCAAGGCGGACCCCAAGCAGCAGTTCTGGGCCCAGCTCTTCGGCGTGCTGGCGGGGTCGGTCTTCGTGGTCCCGGCGTATCGGCTGCTGATCCCTACCGCCGACGTGCTCGGGACGGACAAGTGGCCCGCTCCCGGGGCGCAGACCTGGAAAGGCGTGGCCGAGCTCCTGGCCAAGGGCTTCAGCACCCTTCACCCGACCGCGCAGGCCGCGCTCATCATCGGCGGCATACTCGGCATCGCGCTCGTGCTCCTGGAGAAGATGTTCCCGGCTTACAAGAAGTTCGTCCCGTCCGCGGCCGGCCTCGGGCTCGCGTTCACCACCCCGGCGAACAACACCATCTCCATGTTCCTGGGCGCGGCCATCGCCTTCTGGCTCGAGAAGAAGGACGCGCAGGCCGCGGACCGGTACGTGGTCCCGGTCTCCTCGGGCTTCATCGCTGGGGAGAGCCTCATCGGGGTGCTGCTCGCCTTTTTGATCGTGATGGGGGTGATGGGTTGAGGGCGGCCGAGTCGCCCGCGCGGCTGCGCGCCGCGTTCAAGACACCCGCGGGATTCGACGAGCGGGAAGACCGGGTCCAGGGTGTTCCGGTGCTGACGTTGACCCGAGGGGATCGATGCATCCATATCCAGGTCTTCGGCTACCTGGGCTCCCGGTTCCGGAAGCCCGAGGAGTACCTGGCGAGCGAGCCTTCGCGGGCCGAAGCAGGGACGATAAAGGTGGCCGGGGCCAAGAGGACGCTTTACCGGCGCAGCGTGTCCGTCCCCGGAGAAGGCGCTGTCGTCGAGGACTCCCTGCTCATCCCTTCAGGGAAGAGTTTCATGGTGCTCTCTTACGTGAGTCCGGCGGGCCTGCGGGATGCGGCCTGGAAGGCGTTCCTCAAGAGCTTTAGATTGAAGAAGGTCTAGAAGTTATCCCCAGAACTTTCGGGGCGAAAGTGCTGGGGATAACTCTTCGATCCCCCGACTGTGGGCGACCACAGTCCGGCTACTTGCCCCGGGCAAGTTCGGGACTGACGGCTCCGCACGCCGGCTACTTTCTCTTGACTCCCGCCCTGTCCAAGGCCTTGGGGATCTCCGGGTTGGCCATGAACCATCTCCACACCGCCCCGGAACGCAGGTTCTCCGCGCTGAGGAGCGTGATCCCGACGTCGATGCCGATGACGTCCGGGTTCACCCAGCCCGTCTCGGGGTGGAACGCGTCGGTGAACCCGTACTTTCCGTAGATGCGGTCTCCGAACTTCTCCTTCATGGCCTTGAGCGCCGGGAGGGTGATCTCCGGGGCGAACATGAGCGAGCCTCCGGCCGCGCAGGGCACCACGCTCCCGTCGATGCCTCCGTCGGAAGGCGGTCCTCCCCAGGACCGGTAGCCGTTGGGAGTGTCCGAGGCCGTGACGCCCCAGAGAGTCTCGGTGAAGCCGAGGTCGACGCAGAACTTCCGGTGGGCCCGCGTGGCCTTGACCGAGTTCTCGAAGTAGTCGATGCCGTACTTCTTGTCGCGGCGTCCCCGGAAGTCCACGTACGCGTGGGAGTACTGGTGCACGAACAGGGGGGGCGTGCTGGAGTAGTACTCGATGCCGCCGTAGCTCATCTTGTCGCGCTTCCACGCCCTCCACACCTTGGCCGGGAGAGGATGCGTGGGCGAACCGATGGCCATGAGAGTGAGCATCATGTGCTCGCTGTAGGCGTCCCAGCGCGCCTGGATGAAGCCCTTCTCCGGGGTCCAGCCCATGGACATGAGGCTCGGGTGCCCGGCCAGCATCCATGGGAAGTCCACGCGCTCGTAGATGGCGGTCGCCCAGCGCGCGATGTCCTTGTCGTCCTTGAAGCACTGCCGCGCGGTCAGGACCCCGCCGAGAAGCAGGGCCGTATCGATGGACGAAAGCTCGCAGTTCCAGCGGCGCTCGCCGGTCTTCATGCTCACGAAGTGGTAGAACCAGCCGTGCTCCTGGGGAAGCTTCTCGGCCAGGAAGCGAAGCGTGGTCCGGGCCCTCTCCCGAGCCTCATCGGGCTTGACCCAGCCCCGCTCCGCGGCGATGCACAGCCCGCTCAGGCCGAAGCCCGTGGACGCGATGCTGGCGACCCCCTCCGGGTCCTGGGCCGAGCGGGAGCCGTCGGTCCTGGCCCGGTCCGCCACGAGCCCGGTCGCCGGGTCCGCCTGCTCCCAGAAGTACTGGAAAGACCTGCGGCTCAGGTCCTCCAGGAAGGCGGAGTCGGTCGTCCCTGGAGCCTCATATGCTCCAGGGACGGCCGGGGGCGGAATGGCGCCGGCCGCCCGGACTGGGACGGCGAGGAGCATCGCGCAGAGCAGGGAGATCACTTCTTCCTCCCGAGAGGCTTCTTGTAGTCGTAGCCTTCGTCCATCGCGCGCCTCATGTAGGTGGGACGGCCGATCTCCGGTTTGCCCGAGACCTTTGGGAGCTCGAACTCGGCCCGGCCGGACCGGACCGAGTCCAGGTATTTCTTGGCCGCGAGGATCCGTATGGGCTTGGCCCGGATCTTCTTGAGAGCGCTGAGCAGGGATTCGGGCTTCATCCCGGCCTTGTCCAGCATCCCCATGGCCAGCCGGTCCGCCTCGGCCTCCTGCTTGAGGGTGTAGCGGAGCTGCTGCACGATCTCGCGCAGGCGGGCGATCTGGCCGGACTTCTCCCCGTGCTCGGAGGCGGTGAACTCCCCGAGCTCCTCCTGGGCCATCTTCGCGATGAGCAGCTGGACCCCATGGTCCTGGGCGATATGCGCCATCTCCTGCGCCGCGAGCGCCCCCGTCTCGTCGTGGGTCAGCCCGAGGTCCAAAGCGCCTTGGTGCACGATGAGGGTCCCGTAGGGGGTGCTGCGGATCTCGGGAGACGCCTCCTGGACCACGTAGAAATGCCAGGAGCGGTTCAGCCCCATGGCCGCTTTCGCGGCGAGTGTCGCTCCGGCCGAGCGGAGCCAGCCGGGCGCCGCCTCCAGGGTGGTCTTGCCCTCGCGCAGGTAGTCCTGCATGAAGGCGTTGTGCATGTTCGCGCGCAGGTTCATGAGCTTGCGCTCTTCGAACTCCTGCGCGGCGCGGACCGGGAGGCAGACCAGGGCGAGGAGCAGGGAGCGGAGCATGGGCAGATACTACCATTTGGGTCATAGGTCCCCCGGGGACAAGTGGAAGAAGTACTTGAACGGGTTCAACCTGAACGGGTCGCCAATCTCGGCGAGGAGGTCGGCCACTCGTAGGTGAAGGAGGGTCTCAGGAGAAGGACGCCCTTTCCCGAACTTCGCCAGGGCGCAACGCTTTCCGCACCGCGACGCCGCTTCCGCGAAGGTGAGGCACAACTACGCTCCCAATAGTGTGCCGAGCTTCTCCAGGACTTCCGCCAATGTCGTTTCCGGGATTCTGCAGCAGAATCGGGCGTTCCTGGCATGCCAATCGAGGTTTTTCACCTGATCCGCCAGGATGACTCCGGAAGCCTTGAGCCCCGATGGAATCGACACCTCGAAAGGATAGCCTTTCACTTGCGAGGTAATCGGGCAGAAGATGGCAAGACCGACTTTCAGATTGTAGGCCTCTGGAGATAGGGTCAAGGCCGGCCGATGGCCGGCCTGCTCATGCCCTGCTTTGGGTGCGAATGACAGCCAAACGACGTCACCTCGTTTCGGGCAGTATGGGTGAGTCATCACCAGGTTTCCTGGCCAGTGGGTTTGCCCCAATCCTGCTCGGAGTGGCGATTGTCCTTTGTGATGCCCTTCAGCAGCTTCGAAAGCGAGAATCTGCGCTGCCCTTTTGGAGTGAGCACCATTTTCCCTTCTTCAACATTCACTTCGACAACGGACCCTTGGCGTAGATGGACATCTTTGGCCAGAGAGCTGGGAAGGCGTAGTGCCAGGCTGTTCCCCCACTTCTGGACGATGGTGGTCATGGTATCCTCCGAATGTATCTACAATGAGTATACATCGGCTCTCGGACGTCGTCAAGGGTTAAGTTTGCGCCTAGACACCTAGGTCACTCCAGCGCGCCGCTGCGCGCCCGGTCCCGCGAGGCCGTCCAGCGACTCAAGGTACATCCCGGTCCCGATCGCCACGCAGCTGAGAGGGTCGGCCGCCCGCACGACCGGAAGCTCCGTCTCCTGACGCATGAGTTCGGGCAGCCCCCGCAGCAAAGCGCCCCCCCCAGCCAGGACCATGCCGCGGTCGACCAGATCCGCGGAGAGCTCCGCCGGCGTGTTCTCCAAGCAGTCCTTGATCACGTCGAGGATAAGCTCCACGGGCTCCATGAGCGCCTGCCGGATCTCTTCCGAGGTGACGAGGATGGTCTTCGGGAGGCCGTTGCCCTGGTCCCGTCCCTTGACCTCCAGGGTCTTCTCCTCCCTGAGAGGGAACACCGAACCGATCCGCATCTTGACATCTTCGGCCGTGGACTCGCCGATGATCAGGTTGTACTTCCGGCGGAAATGCAGGACGATCGATTCGTCAAGCTCGTCGCCGGCGATGCTGATGGACTTCGATACGACCATCCCCCCCAGGGAGATGACGGCCGCCTCCGTGGTCCCGCCCCCGATATCCACGACCATGCTGGCGCGCGGCTCGGAGACCGGCAGCTCCGCGCCGATGGCCGCAGCCATGGGCTCCTCGATGAGGAGCACCTGGCGCGCCCCGGCCTGCTCCGCGGACTCTTTCACCGCGCGCTGCTCCACGTCCGTGATGCAGGAGGGGACTCCGATGACGATGCGCGGATGCAGGAGGCTGCGCCGATTGTGCACCTTGCGGATGAAGTACTTGATCATCTCCTGGGTCGCCTCGAAGCTGGCGATGACCCCGTCCTTGAGCGGGCGGATGGCCGTGATCGACGCCGGCGTCCTGCCCAGCATCCGCTTGGCCTCGGCCCCGATCGCCAGCACGTTCCGACTATCGCGGTCGATGGCCACCACGGAGGGCTCGCGCAGCACGATCCCGTGTCCCTTAACGTAGACGATGGTGTTCGCCGTGCCGAGGTCTATGCCGATGTCGTTCGAGAAAAGGCCGAAGAGCGTGTCGATCATGGGAGGCCCTCAGGATATCAGATGATGCTCCAGCGCGTACCGGGCGATCCCGACGTTGTTCCGAAGGTCGAGTTTCTCCAGGATGCGCGCACGATGCGTATCCACCGTCTTGACGCTGAGGGAGAGCTCGCGGGCGACGGCCCCGACGGCCTTTCCAGAGGCCAGCATGCACATGATCTGGTATTCCCTGGGGGAAAGCCGCTCGTGGGGGGACTTCCTTCCGGACCGCTGGCGGATGGCGATCTTCTCCGCCAGGGACGCGCTGATGAAATCCCGCCCTGACGCGACCTTCCGGATGGCGGCGATGATGTCGCTCGAGAAATTCTCCTTTCCCACGAAGCCCGAAGCCCCCATCTTCAGCGTCCACCCCGCGTAATGTTCTTCGGGATACATGCTGAGCATGAGGACCGGCAGTCCGGGGGTGCGCATCTTGATCCGCTTGAGCACCTCCAGGCCGCTCATGCCCGGGAGCGCGATGTCGAGGATGACCACGTCGAAGCTCCTCCGGCGAAGCTTGCGCAGAGCCTCCTCCCCGGTGCCCGCCTCATCGACGATGCGGATGTCGGGCGCCTTGAGGAGGATCTGCCGCAGGCCGTCCCGTACGATCGGATGGTCGTCCGCCACCAGCAACCGGATCATCGCTCGCCCGCCCGCTTCCGGAGCGGAAGCGAGATCGTGATGGATGTCCCCCTCCCCGGAGCCCCTTCGACAGAGACTTCGCCGCCGCATCCCTGGACCCTCTCCCGGATGCCGAGCAGGCCCAGCGACTTCCGCTTCGCGAGAGCGGACGCATCGAAGCCCTTCCCGTCGTCCCGGACCCTCAAGGTCAGCCGCTCTCGGCCCTTGCACAACTCGATGACGACCTTCTTCGCCTTGGCGTGCCGCGCGACGTTGGTGAGGAGCTCCTGCACGCTCCGGTAGAGCACGATGGCCAGGTTCCCCCGGACCCCCGTCTCGCCGGACGGCACCCGGACGCGGCACCCGATCCCATAGCGCCGCTGGAAGCCGTCGGCGAGGCTCATCACGGCGGCGGGGAGCCCGAAATCATCGAGCAGGACCGGCTTGAGCTCCGAGGCCAGCCGCTGGACGTTGCGGATGGTGGCCTGGATGAGCGACGCCAGCGCCTCCACCCGCTCCGTGCACGCGGCCTTTCCGGGGCACTTGTCGCCCAGCGAGCCCACATCCATCTTCATCCCCATGAGCGCGTGCCCCAGCTCGTCATGGATCTCGTGAGCGATGCGGCGGCGCTCGTCCTCGCGCGCGTTCTCCAGGCTCTTGAGAAGATCGCGCAGCCTCTGCTGCGAGTGCCTGAGCTCGGCTTCTACGCGCTTGAGCTCGAGGATCTTGCCGAGCCTCTCGGCGACGACATCCAGCAGCCGCCTCTCCGCCAGCAAGAAAGGCCCCTCTTCCATGAGAGGGCGTTTGCGGAGGTAGCCGACCTCGACCCATCCAGCCTTGCGGCCGTTCACGGTGATGGCGCTGCGCTGGCTCTGGGAAGAGGCCCGGTACCTCCGGCTCCTGAACTCGCAGCCGTTGACGACCAGACGCGCGCAGGCGATGTACGGGTACTGCCAGGACGCGGGGATGAGCTCCACGACCTGCTGGAGCATGCTCTCCGGCGGGACCCCCGCCTTCTCGCAGATCCGAGAGATCCCGTAGACGCAGCGCAGCTCCTTGGTCCGCTCTCTGAGCTCGAAGGCCTTCCGCCGGAGCCGCTCCTCCAGGGAACGGTTCTCCGACCGCGTCCTTCCGATGTCCGTCATCAGGGATATTCTAGCCCATACCGCCCGCTTCTGGGGGAGTCCCGCGAGCCGGTTCATGCGCCGGGCCGCGCCTCCTCGACAGAAAGTATCTTGTAGGTCTTCAGCGCTTCGGGCAGCTGGATCCGCAGCGTGGCGCCTTCCCAGCCTGCCAGGAGCCCGGCCGCGAGCGGGCAGCCGATCGAGATCCGCCCCGCCGACGGGTCCGCCGCCTCCGGCGGGACGAGCGTGTAGCTCACGATCTCCCTCGTCTCCATGTCCTGGAATTTGACTCGGCTCCAGACAGCCACCGGCTTTCCGTTCGCATTCGTCATGACGTCGACCTCCTTCGCTGGAGGCACTGCTCCGGCTTGTCCTGAGATTATAGGGGGAAGAGGGACGGCTATCTATCAGAGAACCTCTGATGAGGTGGGACTAGCCGGGTGCTGACAAAGTCCCGATAACGCAGCGGGTCCCCTGGGGTTCCGATGCGGCCTTAACCCCAGGGGACCCGCTGCGTTCAATCTCACGCAGTTGCCGGTGCCCCCCGGCCCTCAATCGGGGATCAAGACCGTCTTGAATGTGAAAGAGGGCTGATGCGACGCCCATCCGCGGGATACGGACTCGAGGATGTCCAGCAGGGTCTTTCGGGCCGGCGCGTCGGCTTCTCCCAGATGCTCCGCGTGCTCGATGAAGAGCTCGCAGCCCTGGCAGCCCTTGAACAGGTCCGGGTCGCTCAAACACTCCTCCAGGGCGTCCCAGTTCCTGCCGAAGTAGTCCGGCAGGGAGAGAGCCGAGGCGAACTCCTCCAGGATCGCGGCCTTGTCTATCATGTTCCGGCCGTCGAGCTTGAACGTCCGGATCAACGGAGGACCGTCAGCTGGATGAAGTTCTTGTAGTGGTTCGGCGAGTACCAGGCTTCCCTGCCTCCGCCGATGATGACGCGCTCCGCTCCCCGCGTGCCGTTCGCCGGGGAGATGTCGAAGACCTGTCCGCCCACGGAGATGCGAGACGGGCTTCCGGCCGGGGGCATGACCGTGTACTCGCGGTAGTAGCCGGACTGCTGGGGCGGGAGCAGGCCTTCGCGGTTCTGGAACACCGTTCCGTCCTTGGGATACTGCAGGGGCCGGCCGTAGTAGACGTCCTCGATGAGCTTGAGTATGGTCCGGACCCGGTTGGGGTCGCTGAACTGGGGGGAGAGGTCCGTGCCCGGCTCGATGGCCCAGATGCCGATCTCGGCCTTCTGGATGGCCTTGAGGTTGGCGGAGTAGCCCTGGGAGAGTCGGAGGCTCCAGTCCTGGGCGCGGGCCGGGGAGAGGAGTGCTGCGAAGAGGAGTACGGAGACAGCGAGCCTGCGCATGGGGTCCACCTCCAGAAGTATTATACCTCGGAATCCGCAGGCTATTGCGTCTTTCTCATGCCCGGGCTACCCTAAGGATGCATGGGCGCTGAGGATGAGGGCGTCTTCATCGAGTCCGGCTCCTTCCGCGTGGACCGCTCCCGGGCCCTGGAGACGCTCAAGGAGCATCAGCTCGAGGACGCGGAGAGCTTGCTCCTCCCCTGGGCCCGCTGCGCCGTGCTCCTCGGCGCGGACTCGATCCACGTGGACAAGGACGGCCGCGACGTGAGCATGCGCTTCGGCGGGAAGGCGCTCGATCCTGGAGTCCTCAAAGACCCGTTCCAGGCCCTCTTCGACGAGCCCGCGGCCGAGGACGAGCCTGCCCGCCAGCTGGCCGTCGGGATCCTGGCGGCGCAGCGGCTCTCCTCGTCCGAGGTCCGGATAGGATCCGGCCCGGACAGGCAGACCGAGTTAGGCGTGAGCCTGCGGAGCTTCCGCGCTCCGAGAAGGGCCTTGGAGAAGCTCCGCGTCGCCTGCGCCATGCTGGAGATCCCGCTGTTCCTCTGCGAAACGAGGGTCTCCTCGCTCTGGGAGGCGGCCCAGGCGAGCGGCCAGTCCTTCAGGAAAGGGACGGCCAGAGGCTTCCTGGTGGACGTGCCGCCCCGCCAGAGCGGCCGCGTGCATCTCTACAGGCAGGGCGTGCGGGTGGGAGAGACGCGGGCGGACCTCTCCGTGCCGGCCGTGGGGCATGTCAACGACGATTCGTTCCGGCTCAACGCGTCGCATTCCGGGGTCCTGCAGGACATGGTCCTGGATTACGCCGTCCGCCAGCTCGAGGAGCACTCCTCCGAGCTCCTGCGGCGCATGCTCGCGGTGTTGAGCGCCGCCGCATGGAGCGCGGAGCGGGAGCAGGCCGCGGCCTGGCTCAGGCATACGGCCAGCGGCTTCCTCACGGACCCCGAGAAGGATTCCGCCGACCCGATTCGGAAGGCCCTCTGGGAGGCGCCGCTCTTCGAGACGGCCAACGGGGAGCGGGTCAGCCTCGCGGAGCTGTGGCGCCAATGCGAGCGGAGCGGCTCCGTGACGGTGGCGCGGGCCCGCTTCCCGGACCCCCGGGTGTTCCGCTTCCGCACGCGGGATGAGGTCGTATGGATGCCGGACCCGTCGGACTACTGCCTCGAGAACCTCTTCGAGGGCCGGCTGAGGCAGTATGATTGGAAGGATTCCCTCCGCGACATCGCGCATTCCTGGTTCCGCTAGCCGGAACTTTCCGGGGTCCGCGGTGTCCAATCCGCATGACCCAGCCACGCGACCTCAGGATCCTCTTGTATGCGGGCGCGGCCGTCCCCGTGCTCGTCGGACTCCTCGTAGGCCTCTTCCCCGGTCTCAAGGGCGGAGCCGCGGGGAGCCCCGTGCTCAGCGTCGTCCTTGTGGCTTGCTGCACAGGCCTGCCACTGGGATTGCTCTTCCTTGGCTTCAAGGACCTGTGGACCGAATCGCTCATGGTGAAGCGTCTGGGCTATGTCTGCTTCATGCTGGTCTGCGCGCCCGTCGCCTTCCTCCTGAGCGGGCTGCTCCTTTTCGACGGCTGGGCTCCCCTGGTCCTTTTCTTCGCCTGGACCGCGTTCGCCGCCCTGTCCTGGCGCATCTACGGCCGTCTGCACGGCCTCGCGCGGATACTCCCCGCGTTGCTGTGCGCGTGCGTGGCCGCGCTGGGGCTCTGCGGGCTGTCCTGCGGACTGGTCTGGTACGTGGACGCCTGCCGGATGCGGTCCAGGGAATGCCGCGGCTACGCGCAGCAGGAGCAGGACCGGATCCGCAGAGATACGCTGCGGGACCCCTTGCTGGACCGGGGGCTGAAGAAGTGCGCCAGCCCGCTGTACCGGCTGTGCCTCTCGGACCCTGAGCCGCATCGCGCATGGGTCTCCCGCAGGACCCGGCCGCATATCCTCGCTTGGGACTAGTGCGCTAGCCTGAAAAGTCCTGTTGGCCGCCGCCACTAGAGGAGAAGGGCCGGATTTTTGCGTCCCTCGAGGGGCAGTCTTTGCTGTGCTATCTCCCCAGGTACCGCATCAGCGGCACGGCACCGCATCAGCGGCACGGCACCGCAGGGCAAAGCCGTGCTCCTTACCCTGCGGCGGGGCGCTCGTTCTGTCGTGGGCAGGATGTCGTGTGAAAACACGATCGACTGTGGGCGCCCACAGTCAGCCGGCTGAAGAATCAGGCTAGCGGCCTTTCTCGATGATCTCGCGGACGAAGCGGCCGGTGTTCGTGTAGTGCCGGAGGGGCGTGAACCGGATCTCGATGCCCAGCCTCTCGCACAGGGCACGCTCCGGCGGGTGGAGCGTCTCGAGGGTGTAGTCCCCGCCCCGCGCCATGATGTCGGGGTGGATGCTCGCGATGGCTTGGTCCGCGTGCAAGTGGCCGAACGCGGCCACGTAATCGACGCAGGCGAAGCTCGCCAGCAGGCCCATGCGCTCCGCTTCCGGGATGGCGACATAGGTCCCGGAGCGGTTCTTGTAAGCCTTCAGGGACTCGTCCGAGTTGGTGAGCACCACCAGCATGTCGGCCATCTCCGCCGCCTCGGCCAGGTAGCGCGCGTGGTGGTACATGAGGATGTTGAAGGAACCGATGGCCAGCGCCGTCTTCTTGCCGGCCTGCCGGGCCTCGCGCACGATGACGGAGAGCTCGTCGACGCTCTTGATCTTGGCGGAATGCCGCGGGTACAGCTCAGAGGTCATGCGGCGGCCTCTCCTGCGCCCTTGCCCGTACGCACTCCTCGAGCGCGGTGCGTATCCCCCGGAGGGTCTGGTCGAAGGATAGGGAGGCCGCGGGGGGCCGCTCGACGAGCGCCGCGGTCCTCGTGGACGCCTCGGCGCTCCAATCCGGGTCTTTCGGATCCTTCGCGGCGTACTCGGGACGCGTGGGGATGTGGATGAAGCCGACGTCCGCGTCCAGGCGGTTCTCCTCCACGTATTTCGGCAGCAGATAGGTCATCCAGTTGCAGAGATACCAGCCCGTCGTGGCGGTGGGCTGAGGGTCCTTCGAGGCCGGGTCCTTGCACCCTTCGGGCTCCGCGGGATCGGTGCTCCTCCCCATGTAGGCGGGGATCCCGGCCTTGGACATGCTTCGGACGATCTCGAGGTAAGGCAGGGATCCGCAGCGGTACGGCGGGCCCCCCGGCTCGATGGGCTCGTTCCTGCAGACTTCCCGCGCGGGGTCCTTCGGGTCCGCGTCCTCGCCCGACGACCAATTGGCCCCGCAGGGTTCGGGCCGGATCCCCGGGGCTCCGGGAGCCGTGCCCAGACCCACCACGATGTCGGGCTTGAGCGTTCGGATGGCGTCGTAGACCGGAGGCATGGCCCCCGCCCAGGTCACCGGGACCACGATGGAGTAGACCTCGCCGGCGGCGGACGAGCCCTTGGGACGGATGGCGGCCCCGTGCAGGGAGCGGGCGACCATCTCCGCGTTGTTGATCTGGCCTGCGGGGATGCCGTCGTACCAGCCGTAGCCCACGAGCAGGATGCGCATGGGCTTGGCCTGGTACACGGAGCAGGAGCAAAGGAGCAGGGGCGCCAGCAGGATCCCGAGTCGGGGCATGGTCTCAGCCTCCTGGAACCAGCCAGAAATAATCGGCCAGGCGCAGGTCCCCGGCTTGCGGGTCCCGCAGCCTGCGCAAAAGCTCTTCCATGGGAAGGCTCTCGTCGTCCTGCGGGTAGGGCAGGACCACGGCCTGGGCCCCGGCGCCGTACCGGGGAGCGCTTTCCGCGATCCCGGAACGGAACAGCATGTGCCCGGACCCGGCGATGACGAAGAGCGCTCCATGCTTTTCGGCGGCTTCGGCCGCGGAGCGGCCCATGGTCTCGTTCCACACCTGCATGGCCTCGAGCATCCGGGCCTCACGCTCGGGTGTGAGCTGCCCGTGGCCGTTGAGGGTCTGCTTCACGTAGCGGAGGTAGTCCGCGTCCTGGATGGGACGTATCTCCGGAGGGATGAGGCTCCGCTGCTCGGGAGTCAGCGAGGAGAGGCCGCCCCGAGCGGTCTGCGACACGATCGAGCGCGGGGCGTTGAGCGCCACGAGGGGGAGCCCGTTCTCCCTGGCGTAGGAGAGTATGGGTTCGTAGAGCTTGAAGTCGAAGCCCCATGCCTTGGCCCAGAATCCGGCGAACTGAGCGTCCGATATCCTCCGGGCCGAGTAGTCGTCGAGGGAGCCCTGCATGTCGACGCTCACCATCTCGAGCCCCACGGCGAGGCGGGGCTTGCGTTCGTGCAGGCCGCGGAGCGCTTCGAGCTGGACCCGGTGCTGCGGGGCGGAGTCGTGCTTCTCGCCGACATAAACGATGTCCGCCGCCGCCAGGCGGCTGAAGAAGACGTCCTCGGCAAGCACTCCGCCGGAGCGTTCCACGACCAAGGCTTGGGGAGCGGCGGCTGACGTCGCCGGGAACTTCGCGACAGGCAGGTCTTTGAGCTGGGTCAGGGCCAGCGAGAGTTCGAGGAGCATCGGCTATATTCTAGCATCCCGGAAATCGCGGATGCGGCGGATGCCGTGGTGCAGGGCAGGGGCGTCCGGCCGATGCTGGGTGAGCACCAGGAACGAGGCGGCTTCCGGGAACTGGGCGTGCAGCATATTGCTGTTGGCCGGCTCGTTCTCGAACACCGCCACCACCTCGCCCAGCCTGCGCAGGTAGGCGCAGACGTCCCTCTTGAAGACCTCGTCGTCCTGCCTGGATTGAGGCTTCACGATCATCATGGTCCCCGCCACTCCCACGGGGAAGCCGTAGAGGCGCAGGCAATCGGTCGCGCCCACGAGCATGCGGCCCACGTCGCGGCCGGTCAGATAGATGACCGTGGCTCCTGCCGCGTGGACGCGGCAGACATAGGATTTGGCCCCGGGCAGGGGCATGTCGAACTTCTGGTACTCGTCCGAGAAGAAGCGCTTCTCCCACTCCTTCCGGATGAAGGCGGCCTCCTTCGGGTCGCGGACGCCGAGCTTCCTGAGGGTGGAGCCCAGGCCGTACTCCACGACGGAGAGCGCCCGGAACCGGCCCAGCGCGGCGTGGAGCCGGGGGACCTTGGAGTCGAACTGCTCCGAGATCTCGCGCAGGATGAAGATGGTGCGCGTCCGGTTGTCGAAGAGCGTGCCGTCGAGGTCGAAGATGGCGAGCGTGGAGGTCTGGCGCGCGGTGCGTTCGCGGATGACGCGCAGCGCTCCTTCCAGGGATGGAGCCATGCCCTATTGTAGCATCGAGTTGTGATATCATGAGGCCATGATCATGCCCCTTGTGCTGGTCCACAGCCTGGCCCTGGCCGCGGAGCCCGAGATCCCGCTCAAGCGCTTCGCCACGCCCGCGTTCTCGATCATGCTGCCCGAGGGCTTCCAGAACAAGGCCAAAGATCCCATGCGCCTGGAAGACAGCCGGGGAACGGACGATTCGGTCTGGCTCTGGGGGGTCGTGGCCGCGCAGAGCGGCCGCTTCAGCGACGAGGACCTGGAGACGTTCGCGCAGGGAAAGAACTGCCCGGCCAACATGGGCCAGGTCCCGATGCACGTGAAGAAGGTGCGCACCAAGAACCTGCTGGGGTTCCGCTACTCCTGCGGGTCTCCGGACGGCAAGCCCTACGGCGCCAACCCCAAGGTCTCGGGCTGGATGCGCCTGCAGGCCAACAGCCCTCGCCGGGACCGGCGGTACACCATCCACCTCAACTTCTGGGCGGACCCCCGCGGCGAGGAGCTGCAGAAGTTCCTCGACAAGATCGTCCTCTCCTTCCAGGAGAAGGGCGGCCCCTCCACCGTGGGCGGGAAGAAGAGGCTGCAGTCGACGGGTTTCTAAAGGACTTCCCTAGAAAGTAATTTCTGTTGTTGTTAAGCTTCCGGCGCGATGTCGTGCTCGCTCTCGCGCTTGCTCTGCCAAATGGCCCAGGCGATGGCGGCCGTGCAGAGCAGGACCACCACGGTGCCGATGCCGCGGGAGCGGCAGGAGCCCGATCCCACGACCGAGTACTTGAGCACGAGTCCCAGGCCGAGCAGGCTCACCATGTTCATGACCTTGATGAGCGGGTTGATGGCCGGGCCGGCCGTGTCCTTGAGGGGGTCTCCGACCGTGTCTCCCGTGACCGAGGCCTTGTGGGCCTCCGAGCCCTTGCCGCCGTAGAGCCCGTCCTCGATCATCTTCTTGGCGTTGTCCCAGGCTCCGCCCGCGTTCGCCATGAACACGGCGAGGAGCTGGCCCACGAGGATCATGCCCGCGAGAAAGCCCCCCAGCGCGTAGGGGCCCATGGCGAAGCCCACCAGGATGGGCGCCACGATGGCCAGGATGCCGGGGCCGATGAGCTCCTTCTGCGCCGTGCTCGTGCAGATGTCCACCACGCGGCCGTAGTCCGGCTTCTTCTTTCCTTCCCAGATGTCCTTGTCGCGGAACTGCACGCGGCACTCATGTACGATGTAGGACGCCGCGCGGCCCACCGCCCGGATGAGCATGTTGCTGAACAGGAACGGGACCGCTCCGCCGAGGAGGAAGCCGATGAAGACCAGCGGGTTCGCCACGGTCAGCTTGCCCGCTTCCGCGAGGTACTGGGCCGTGGTCATGAGCGAGATCTTCTCCTCGCTCCCGACGGCGATGACCGCGATGAAGGAGGCGAAGAGCGAGACCGCGGCGATGACGGCCGAGCCGATGGCGATCCCCTTGGTCTCGGCCTTGGTGGTGTTGCCCACGGCGTCCAGGTCCGCGAGCACCTGCCTCGCCTTCTTGTAGGACCCGGGCTGGGCCTTCTCCATGGCCTGCTTGTCGTAGCCCATCTCGCCGATGCCGTTCGCGTTGTCTGCGACCGGGCCGAACACATCCATGGAGATGGTGTTGCCCGTGAGCGTCAGCATGCCGATGCCGGCCATGGCCACGCCGTACGCCACGAAGAGCGGGGGCGTTCCGGAATAGACCAGGACGGAGAGCAGGAGGGCGCCGGCGATGACCACGATGGCCATGACCGTGCTCTCGTAGCCCACGGCGAAGCCCTGGATGATGTTCGTGGCGTGGCCGGTGGTGCAGGCCTTGGCCAGGCTCTTCACCGGGGCGTGGCTGGTGTGCGTGTAGTAGCTCGTGACCTTGTTCAAGGCGATGGCCAGGAACACGCCGATGAGGCAGGTGAAGGCCGGGCGCATGTCCAGACCCGGCACGCCGAAGTTGAATATCCACGGCAGGGCCAGGGGGTCGCCGTTCGGGAAGCCGGCCGCGGCCATGGCGTTGCCCGCGAGGTAGGCGGCGTCGAAGCGCAGGTACATGAGGCCCAGGAGGAAGAAGCCCGCGATGCTGATGAGCGAGCCTATCCAGAAGCCGCGGTGCACGCTGTTCAGCGCGGTGTCCGACGTGTCGTTGGGCCCGGCCTTGACCGTGTAGGTGCTGATGATGGAGCCGAACACGCCGATGCCGCGGACCAGCAGCGGGAAGATGACGCCCTTGTGCCCGAAGCTGGCCATGCCCAGGATCATGGCGGCCACGATGGTGACCTCGTAGCTCTCGAAGATGTCCGCCGCCATCCCGGCGCAGTCTCCGACGTTGTCTCCCACGTTGTCCGCTATGGTGGCCGCGTTGCGCGGGTCGTCCTCCGGGATGTCCTTCTCGATCTTGCCGACCAGGTCCGCTCCCACGTCCGCGGCCTTGGTGTAGATGCCCCCGCCCACGCGCATGAACAGGGCCAGGAGGGTGCCGCCGAAGCCGAAGCCGAGCAGAGCCTCATAGGCCTGCGCGCCGAAGATGAGGAAGATGGTGGTGCCGCCGAGGAGCCCCAGCCCGTCGGTGAGCATCCCGGTGATGGTGCCCGTGCGGTAGCCGAGCGTCATGGCATCCCCGTAGGAGCGCATGGCGGCCGTGGCCACGCGGAGGTTGCCGGCCGTGGCCAGGCGCATGCCCACGAAGCCCACGCACCAGCTGAAGAGCGCGCCGACCAGGAAAGCCGCGGCGCGGCCCCAGCGGAAGGCGTTCACCGTGCCGGTGTAGGTCATGAAGAGCAGGATGGTGATGACGATGATGAGGGGGCCGATCTTGCGGAACTGCGCTCCGAGATAGGCGTTGGAGCCTTCCCGGACCGCGGCCGCGATATCCTGCATCTTCTGCGTCCCGGTGTCGGCGGCCATGACCTGCTTGACCAGGAGCAAAGCGTAGAGGAGCCCCGCGACCGCGGTGCAGAGCACGAGGATGAGGCAGACGAGCTCCATCCGGCTGTAGCGCGGGTCCGTGAACAAAGCGAAGGGGACGAACTTCTCGACCTCCATCACGGGGACGGGGAGGGCCTCGCCTTCCTGGGTGAAGCCGTACTTTCCGATGAGGGCCGCGGCGATGAGGAGCAGCCAGGTCCACGGGGCTCTCATGGAGCCGAAGAAGCTGATGCCGGGGAGTTTCTTCATGGTTCGCCTCTTGAGGTCGATTTTATGATGGAATATTAGACAAAAAGCGAGACTTTGCCGCAAGCCGGCCGGATCATTTCAAGACGCGCAGGGCCAGGATCGCATCCCGGCGTTTCTCGAATCCGGCCGCGGCCGCCGAGTCGCCGGCCAGCCGCGCGATCCCGGCCGAGTCGCGCAGCACGGCGGGGGAATAGGGATCGAGTCTGCGGGCGCGCTCGAGTTCCTTTTCTGCGGCCTGCAGGCAATCCTCTCCGGCGAGCTTTCCGCCGACCAGACAGGCCAGGCCCAGCATATGGGACCCGCGGACGTCCCCCGGGTGCCTCTTCTTGAGCTTGCGCGCCAGCACGAACAGTTCCTTCGCGAGAGGCGGGCGCACCGGCTCGGGCGCCTTGAACACGAGCATCGCCAACAGCGACCCGTAGGCGGAGCCGTACTCGCAATAGCACGGGTTCCTTCGGATCGCGCTGCGATAGGAGACGATCGCGGTATCCATGTCCCCTCTGGCGCGCGCTGTTTCGGCGATCTGACGGAGATGGTCGGTGTGGAATAGGACCGCGGAGAAGATGAGCGAGGCGAACGCGAGCCCGAGGAAGACCCCCGCCGCGGGGCGGACCGGGACCTCCGGGCCGATGGGCCTTGAACGCGCCGAGATCCAGCCGGAGAATACGCTCAGCGACACGATCGCGGAGAAAGAAACGGGATTGACCTTCGCCTGGATGAAGACGCCGACCAGCGCTCCGCCCAAGGCCGCGGTCAACGCCCGCTCGGGACCGTCCTGGGAGAGCGCCGAGACGAGCGCGGCGGCGAGGCTCCACAGCAGGAACCCGTAGGCCAGCAAGCCGACGACGCCCATCGTCGCGGCGATCTGGAGGAATTCGTTGTGCGCGTCGGCTTGTCCGCCGCCCGGACCGACAAGAGCGACGAGCCGCTCCGTGCGGTGCCGGCGGAGGCCGATCTCGAACGCGTCCGGTCCGACGCCCAAGACGGGATGCGCGACGGCGGTCCGCAGGGCCGTCTTCCATACCTCCACGCGCCCGGCGTCGGAGGCGGTTCGGGAGCGGGAGGTCCCGAACGCGAGCAGGGCGGCGAGAGCGGCTCCCGCCGCGACCGTCACCACGAGAGCCCCGGAGGAGCGGAAGCGCCGGGAAAGGTCCCGTCTCGAGGCGATCCAGGCGAACGCGCACGCGGCCATCCCCCCGGCCATGGCGCCGCGCGACACGCTGAAGAACATCCCCGTCCAAACCGCGAGCGTCGCGAGCAGCCCCAGAGCGCGGTCCGCCGGATCGTCCTTGAGCGCGAAATGCAGCGCGAGCGGAGCGAACGCGACGAGGGCCGATCCGAGATAGACCGGCCCTCCGAGGGTCGAGATCACGCGCCCCTTGATGGTCCCGGCGGAGGCCACCGGCAGGAGCGGCTCGAGGCCTGCCGCCTGCAGCCCCGCGTAGGCTCCGCATAGGACGGCCGCCCCGAGAGCGGCGCGTAGAGTCCAAAGGATCGTCTCCGGCCTGGAAAGGCGCGACGCGGCGAAGTGAAGCGACGCGAACAGCGAAACCGGCAGGATCCCGTAAAGGAAATAGACGTAGCCGCCCGAGACGCTTCGAGGCGGGTCCTCGGAGAACGCCGTCGCGAGGGTGACGACCGCGATGCACAGCAGCACGGCCCGGTCCGGCGGCGTCCCGCCGACCCTTTCTCCCGGAACGGATCCGGCCAGGACGCCCCACCAGGCCGCGAGCGCACCCGCGGCGACGGCGAGCAGTTTCGGTATCCCGTACGCGTCGGGGACCTTGATCGTGAAGGCCAGCAGCGCGCCGGCGATCGCGACCGCGAGTCCGATCCGTCCGATTGTTTCCGCCCTGCGGGAGCGGATATCCGTCATCGGCGCCATCCTATCATTTCCTGCGGCGCGGCTACGGTCCGGGAGGGTCGGCGCCGTCGAACCGCGCCGAGTAGAAGATCGGCCGGTCGAACTTGAACCCTTCGATGCCGTCGGTCAGCACGATCCTGACCATCTTGCCGACCCCCCGGCGGTTGAGCACCGTGATCTGGCCGAGCTTGTACCCGGCGTTGAAGGGGTGCTCGGCCGAGAGCTCGAAGGGAGTGGACACGTAGCCCCAGTCCGCGGCGAACTCCTTCTTGACCCCGTCCGCGGGGAAGGGGAAGTAGCGCATGGGGCCGTGCGACCCCATGTTGCCCCGTATCATGTCGCCCCACGCCTCGGACGGGGCCTCGAGGTCGGCCATGACGCAGGAGCCCGGCTCCTTCCGGTTCCGGCGCTCGCACTCGACGCGCTCGCGGGCCCTCTCCGGGTCCTCGGCCAGGGGCATGAAGTGGATGCGCACCTCGAAGCGCGCCTTCTTGTGCTTGAACGCGAACTGGTAGCGGATGTCCGGGTTCCGCTTCGGAGCGATCCGTTGGTAGCCCGCGGGGACGTCGAGCAGGGCCCGCATCCGGTCGTTGCGGAAGTTCTCCCTTGGGCCGACGCGGCGGAAGACCTCGAGGGGGTCCTGCGGCTTCTTTTTCGGAGACGCGCAAGTCGCGTTAGGCAGTAGAAGGAGCATGAGCAGCCATGTCATAGGACCGTATTGTATCAAGTCCCGCTATTTCCTATTGTCTCGATCGCTGGACAAGGAGGCGGGCATGTGGAAGAATCGCGCTGAGCAAGCCCCAGCCTTGAGGGCAATGGCGAGATGCTTAGCATCGGTGTTGCTCCCTCCGCTCGTGGCCATCCAATGCCGGTCCGCATGCCTTGATAGCATGGTGCGCGCGTGCATATGTCCTGCCGGATGCACGGAAACCTATTGTGAGAAAGTCGGAAGTTTGTTGCTTGAACAGGACGGAAAGTGCTGGTACTCGTGGGAGCCTTGTTTCTGCGGAGCTTATGGCCGTCTTCCCAATGAAAAAGATTCTTGCCCCTTGTGGGGGCGGTTCATGGCGCTGGTGCCGATCCCTTCTGCCAATGCGGCGGAACCAGCGGCCAAGACGGACACAACGGGCGAGCGTGAGTTGAGGAATGCTCACGGAGAATTCAGTGTGATACCGGTTCCTCAGGGGGCCGAAGCCGAGGGACAGTCGGGTGGTGTCGGTGTCCGAGTCGGCGTCAAGGAGGATCGGATCGTCGTCCAAGATGTCGTGGGGGGGGGTCCGGCTGAAGGATCGCTCAAGAAGGGCGATGTTCTGCTCTCCATCAATGGAGTCTCGACGAAAGGGATGTCCGTGAAGGACGCGGCGCAGTCGCTTCGCGGCAAGCCTGATACCCTGGTGGTGTTGCGGGTGAAGAAGGGCCTGTTGCCTTGGGGCAAGAAGGTTCCGCTGATCCGATCCGCATCGGTTTGGACGCCCAAAGAAGAGACGCCTCGGCCCGGCGGGCTGACGATCAAGAAAGTCGCCCATTCGGAGCTGGGCGTGGATGTGTGTCCCAAGGAATACCAGGGCTGCCTTCTTCTTCTCGACGAGGATCGGAAGTGCTGGTACACGTGTAAGCAGTAGCGGGATGCCCCGGAGGCAGCCATGGACGAGCCCAAGAAGGAAGAACTCAGCCTCAAGGAGACGTTGAAGCTCCTGTTCGGGGCCAGCAAGGGGTTCTGGCTCGTCAACATGGTCAACTTCGGCGACGGCATCGCCTACTTCGGGATATTGACGCTGCTGACGCTCTTCCTGGGCCGCATCGGCATGAGCGACTCCAGGGCCGGGCTGTCGGTCTCCATGTTCACCGGACTGGTCACCCTCTTCATGTTCGGCGGCGGCTTCATCTCGGACAAGCTGGGAGTGCGCCGGGCCCTGACCCTGTGCCTCGTCCTCTGCCTCGCCGGCCGCGTGCTCCTTTCCGGCTCCCCGCAGCTCGGCGGGGCGGCGCACCTGGCCGCCTGGCTCGGGCTCCTGGTCCTTTCTTTCGGCGAGGGCGTCATCCAGCCCGCGCTCTACGCCGGGGTCAAGGAGTACACGGACGCCCGCACCGCCACCATGGGCTACGGCATCCTCTACGCCATCATGAACCTGGGGATCGTGGCCGAGAACTTCGTCTCGCCTTTCGTGCGCACGGACAAGCCGTTCCTCTTCGGGGTCAATGGCCTGGGCCTGGGCTACGACGGGGTCTTCTGGATGTGCACCGGCATCACCGTGTTCATGCTCCTGGTGCACGTCGGGTTGTTCACGAGCAGGGTGGAGGCTGCCGACCGCGTCATCGTCGACGCTCCCAAGAGCGAGGAGCCGGTCAAGACCTGGCAAGAGAAGCTCAAGGAGCTGCCTTTCCTGGACCCCCGCTTCATGGTCTTCATCTTCGTGCTCCTGCCGGTGCGCACCCTGTTCGCGCACCAGTGGCTGACCCTGCCGGACTACGTCATGCGCTGCTATCCGCCGGAGGTGGGGGCGAAGTACGAGTGGATCAGCGGCTTGAACCCGTTCATCATCGTCATCTTCGTCCCCCTCATCGCGGCCATGACGCGCAAGGCCAACGTGGTGACCATGATGCTCATCGGCACCACCATCTCGGCCTTGACCACCTTCATCCTGGTGCCCGGGCCGAACCTCAACGCCCTGATCATCTACGTCATCCTGTTCTCTTTGGGAGAGGCGGTCTGGTCTTCGCGCTTCCTGGAGTACGTGGCGGACCTCGCTCCCGCGGGCAAGGTGGGGGCCTACATGGGTCTGGCCGGCATCCCGTGGTTCCTGGCCAAGTTCACGACAGGCCTTTACTCCGGACGGATGCTCGAGCACTTCATCCCCAAGGGCGGGCCGCACGACTCGAGCACGCTCTGGCTCATCTACGCCCTCATCGCCTGCGTGAGCCCCCTGGGTCTGCTCGTGGTCAAGCGCTGGATCTCAAAGAAGAACCCGGGCGCGCCGTAGCGCGCCCGGGTTCTTTGTCCGATCGTCCGGCTACTTCGCCCACTCCAAGTCGCCTCCGAATATGAACTGGTGGATCCGGGTCAGGATCGGCTTGGGCGCCGAGTCCTTGAGCAGCTTGGCCGCGTACTCGTAGGACGCCCAGATGTCCACGAACCCGTCTCCCACCTCGTCGAGCGGCGCCACTTTCTGCGCGGTCTGCGTCATGGAGTAGCGCGCCAGGTCCATGGCGAAGAGCTGGAGCTCCTTCGTCGGGAGCTTGGGCAGGACGTCCGCCAGCAGGACCAGGATGCCGCGGGTCAGCAGCATGAAGCCGCCGAACACGCCCGGGTTGCTCATGGACGTCCCGGACATGGAGGCTCCGGGTCCGCCCAGCTCGGCCACGTTGCTCCCCTTCGGCACCGGGGCCACGAGGTTCACGCCAACCCCGCTCTCGTCCGGCTTCTGCGGCCAGTCCTTGTACTTGGGGTCGCGCGCCGTGGTGCGGCTGCCCTTCCCGCGGGAGGAGAAGTAGGCGGTCTTCTTGTCGGCGTCGGAGGCCGCGATGGCCTTGATGCGCTTGACCTGCCCGATCACCTTCCCGTTGATGACGAGGTCCGCGTTCTGGAACATGATGGCCGGCCCGCCGATGGTGTTCTTCGAGGAGCCCGCGTTGCCGGCCGAGATGCTGTGGTGCACGCCCTCGGACGCGGTCTTGGCGAAGAGCTTCTCGATGGCTCCGGCCGGGTTGCCGGAGCCGTCTCCCCACGAGTTCGTGGTGGCCAGGGCGCCGTCCTGCTGCGCCATGTTGAGCTTGAACAGGATGTCGGCTTCCGAGGCGCTCCCGTTGGGGAAGATGTTGTAGTTGCGGCCGTGGAAGTTCCAGGGGTCCATCCCGACCACGGTGCCGCCGGTGTGCGTGCCGTGCGACTCGCCGTCGTCGTCGTTGGCCACGCTCTTGATGAAGTGGCCCTTCATGAACGGATGGTCCACGAAGGACCAGGAGTCCAGCAGGGCCCAAGGCAGGACCGGGTTGGATACGGCCACGCCGAACGCCATCCGGCGGAAGAACTTGCCGAAGGACTGCGCGATGGACGCGAGGAACGAGGGGCGGGCCTGCTGCGCGGCGGGCGCGGGAGGGGTGGGCTCTCCCAGGACCTTCTTGAGCTCGTCCTGGAGCTTGTCCGCCCGGATGATCTTGGCCATCTCCTTCAGGCCTACGGTCTTGGCTTCTGGCTCCGCAGCCATGGGCTGGGGCAGGGAGAACTTCCGACCTACCTGGACGTCGAGCCCGAGGGTCTGCAGGGCGTTCATTAAGGAAGCGGACTGGCTCTCGGGCACCCGGAGCACGGCCGCGTTGATCTTGGAGAGGGTCCCGAGGGGGACCGCCGCGTGCACGCCGAGCAGGGACTTGGTCACGCCGAGCTGGCTGAACTGCTGCTGCAGCGCGGTCTCGACCTTCTGCGGGCTCACGCCTTCCGAGAGGTACGTGGGGTAGATGTCCTGGGTGACCTGACGGCCCGAGCCGTCCTTGGCGGTCACGATGAACTCGACCATGTCGTCCTGGGAGGCCGCGGCCGTGACGGCCGCCGGCTCACCGATGCGGGCCTGGAAGTCGGCCTCCGCGGCGGTCTTGCTCTCTCCAGAGCCCATGTTGTTGAACTCAGGCATCTCCCGGGAGAGGTCCTTCATGGTCTTGGCGAAGGGGGTCTCGCCGGGGTCCTGCGCGGCTTGGACCGCTTGGCGCAGCTCTTTGGAGCCGCGCAGCGTCTGGATGGGCGCCGCCTGCGTGACGGCGACCGCGGCCACCGGCCGCGCTACAGGGGCGGCCTGCGCGCCGGTCAGCGGAGAGAGCGTCTGTACGCTCTGCAGCGCGGGGGTCATGGGCAAGGACAGGGTGGCGCCGAGCCCGGGGGTCATGAGGGCCGGAGTGATCTGCATCCCCTGGGAGATCCCGGCTCCCAAGGGAGCGACCGGGGTCACGGAGACCGTGGGAGCAGCCGGAGTCGCCAGATTGGCGACCACGGCCGCCGAGGCTCCCGGCCCGAGCGCGGATGCGAGCAAGGACAGGGAGAGCGCGACGGACAAAAGACTCTTCATTCGATTTACCTCGCAGGACATCATGATTTGCGTGAGAGGCATCATATCAGTCGTCCGCCGAAAGGGCGGAGGGTCTTAGGGCCGATTCCGGAGAATGCAATGTGCCTAGGGTGGGTTGGGACCTGTCTAGGACCGAGTCAGGGCCAGTGGACCTACTTCTTCCCGAACAAACAGCCGAAGAGGCCGCAGACGACCTTCTTCACTCCCGTGACGACGCCTGTGATGAGCTTGGAGATAGGGTCGCCGCCCACGCCGCATCCGCCGGGACCGCCCCCGGCCTTGGCCTGCGGCTTCCCTGCGCTCGAGCCGGCTGATGCGGACTGGCTGCTGAAGCAGTTGGGGCTCGGGGGCTCCATGCCGGCGAAGGCCTTCGTGATCTTGGTGGTCATGGCGGCGAACTTCCTGCTTGTCTCCCCTATCACGGGCAGGTCGAACGCGCCGGACTGCAGAGATTTATAGGCCTGGCTCCTGGTCAGCTTCGCGTTGAGCTCTTCGCCTACTTCGGAGAGCTGCGCCTGGGCCTGCGGGGGCAGGGGTGCTGCGAGGGTGAGGACCAGGAGCCAGGCCTTCGGTTTCATCTTCGAGTTCCCCTCCTTGACCTACGCGGATAGCTTGGGGCTTGGAGGGGGAATGCGCCACACCCCAAAGGCCTAGATATTTTATAGGTCTTAAGACCTACGCACAGGAGGCGGACCGCAAGGCGGGAGTCTTGGCCAAATCCTTGCGCCGGGCGTCTTCCATCATCTCCAGGAAGGCTTTCCCGACCTTTGGGTCGATGGCGCCGCCGTCGATCTCGCGGCAGATCTCGATGAGGGCCGACGACGGGGTCCATGCTTCGCGGTACGGCCTCCAGGAGGTCAGGGCCTCGTAGGTGTCCGCGATCCGTACGAGGCGGGCGAGCAGGCAGATCTCCTCGCCCTGGAGCCCTTCCGGATAGCCGGCTCCGTCATGGCGCTCGTGGTGCTGGGCGATGGCCCGCAGCATCTCCGGGTTGGTGGGGACGCTGATCTCCTTGAGGACCTTCTCCGCCTCGCTCACGTGGCTCTTGATCATGGCCTGGTCCGAGGGGGGGAGGTCTTGGAGCCGGCCCTTGTAGCAGAGCAGGTGCTCGGACACGTTGCGCTTGCCCACGTCGTTGAAGTAGCCGGCCAGGAAGGCGTTCCGGATCTGCTCGTCGCCCAGGCCCATGCTGTCCGCCAGGCCCCCGGCCAGAGCCGCGGTGACCTGCGCGTGCCCGATGCGGCCCTCGATGGCCTCCATGGCGAGTATCCACTCCTCCGGAAGGCTGACCTCGGACTCGATCCATTTGTAGACGTGCATGGCCTTGTCCGGGAGCCGCCAGCTCTCGGAGAGGAGCTTCTTCAATCCCTTCACCTCGTAGGCCGCGATGCGGGCCTTCTTCCCCTTGACCGACACGAAGGACCGCTCCTCGCCGGTGAGCAGCATGGATGCCACGGCGCGCTCCACGGGCTGGCGCTGGTCCGGATCCATGTCGAGGGCCTGCTTATGGAAGCGCATCGCCTGATCCAGGTCTCCGAGTTCGGAGCAGATGTTGGCCGCCTCCAGGACCAGGCGCGTCGTGGGGGCGCTCTCGATGGTGTTGCGGATGAGGGCGAGGCGGGCCTCGAGGTTCTTCGCATCCTTCTCGCTCAGGCCCACGCGGATGCGCCGGACTTCGAACCAGCGCTTGATGCCCTCGAACACGGCGCCGTCCACGCACACGCTCCCCGGAGGGCAGAGGGCCTGCAGGCGCGAGGCGAGGTTAACCGTGTCGCCCACCGCGGTGTAGTTCTTGCGGTTCTCCGAGCCCATGAGCCCGACCAGCGTGGTCCCGCTGGCGATGCCGATGCGCAGTTTCCATGGGAACCGGCCTTCGGCCACGCGCTGCTGTATGCGCAGGGCCGCCAGGACCGCTAGCAGCGAGTGGTGCTGCGCCGAGTAGGGAGCCCCGAACTCGGCCATGAGCCCGTCGCCGAGGTATTTGTCGATGTGTCCCTTGAACCGGGTCAGCACCGGCTCCATGGTCCCGAAGAGGCGGTTGAGCTCGTCGATGACCGACTCGGGCGGCATGCACTCCGCGACGCTCGTGAAGTTCATCGCGTCCGCGAAGAGCACGGTGAGCGGCCGCTTCTCGTTGTGCAGCCTGCGGTCGATGATGAGCCGGGCCACGGCCGGGTCCATGGAGGCGTAGAGCACGGACTCGATGCGCTGCTTCTCGCTCTCGAGGCGGAGGTTCTTCTCATCGAGCTGCTTGTTGGCTTCTGCGAGCAGGCGCTCGTTCTCGGAAGGGGAGGCGGGCCCGGCCCTGCGGGAGAGGCGCTTGGCGATGAAGAAGCCGGCCAGGCCGCCGGCGAGCAGGGAAACGGCTCCTATGAGGAACAGCATCCGGATTTCCTGGACAAAGGATAGCCCCGCGGTCCGTCTCTTGTCAACGCCTCAAAGAGAGAGCGCGAGCCCGAGCCCGTAGTAGGCGGTCCGGATCCGGTAGAATTGCCCGTGCGGGATCTCGCCGCTGTAGAACTCCCCGTAGAGCTGCACCGAGCGCGCCTCTTGGAACGGGCTCGCCAGCAGGAGGCCGGCCTTCACCCCGATGTTGCCCCGCCAGCGGTTCTCCTGCCACGCGGACCATTCCGTCCCGGCGATCCATCGGACGTTCCGGGAGCGCCAGGGCGAGCCGCGGTATTCTCCTCCGAACTGGACGCGCTGCCTTTTCAGCGGGGTGACGGTCGAGAGGATGCGGGACGGCCCTCCGTAGACCCTGAATTGGTGGTTGTCCCAGGAGACCAGCGTCTCCAGGGTCTCGTAGCTGAGATTGATCCTCTCCATCGCGATGGGCTGGGACGCCAGCAGGAACTCGTCGCCGAGGTGCGAGGATTGATGGAAGAGGCGGCCGCGGGCCGACCAGTGCCCTCGGCGCAAGCTCAGGGGAAAGCCGATGATGTAGTCCGCGTTCAGGAGGTCGGTCGAGGGAGCGTCGAGGTTGAAGATGGCGAAGACCGCGCCGCTGATCCCGAGCTGACAGCCGTCGCCTTCCGCCGCGCCGGGCCAGCGGAAGAGGCCGACGTTCTCACCGAAGCCGACCGACCCGACGCGGTAATGGCCGAAGTCCGTATGGTAGCGCTGCCAGGTGGCGTGGAACCTCGGCTGCTTCGGATCGGCCATGGGAGGGGCGAATATGTCCCCGTTGGGGAAGTAGACGACCCCCTTGCCGGCCGACGCCGGCCGCCAATCCGTCCAGGAGCGCCATCGGGTCTTGGCCTCGGACGGCTGCGCGGAGGCCCGGGCGACGGCCAGGCAGAGGAGGGCGGCGGTCGCTATGAGTTTTTTGTCCATGCGGTCAACGCCTCAGCACCCAGGCCACATCGCCCTTGAGGACCTCCCGGTCCAGGGGCGCGCCCTGGTCGTCCATCCCGTCGGGGCCCACGCTGTAGAGCACGATCCCGTCGCCGTGCGGGACCACCCTGAGCCAGCCTCCGGTGAACGGGTCCTCCAGGCGTTCTTGGAGCTCCCAGACCGCGTCCGGCCAGCGCTTCTCCTCGTCCCGGAACTCCCTCGCCAGCAGAGCGGCCTGGGCCAGCCGCGCCTTGGCCACGCATACCAGGGTCCGGTCGTAGAGCCGGCCCCACTGGGGGGCCAGGATCGCGGACAGGAGCCAGCGCCTATTCAGGAGCCTCTCGGCCCGCGCCAGGGCGGGCTTGGCCTTCGGGTAGTCCTCGCGCATGGCCCTGAGGCACTTCGAGCCGTAGAGATAGAGCGAGGCGATGTCCCGCTTGAGGAAGGGCCAGTACACGAGCATGGCGATATCGCCCCCCGCTCCCGTCAGGCCGGTCCTATAGGCGTCGAGCCAGCCCAGCCGGACCCAGCCGGAATGCCTGCCCAGGTACTCGATCTCCATGACCCTGAAGAATCCGGCGAAGATGTCGTCGGGCAGATAGCCGAGCCTCCATCCCCGGGCCAGGGGCAAAGGGACGCCCGGCAGGACCTGCATGGCCGCGTCCAGGGCCAGGCCTCGCAGGGAGATGCTGGCCATCTGGAGGGTCAGGAGCTCCCGCGTGTCGAAGAGGTCCGCCATGGAGAAGAGCAGGCCCACGGCCTGCGCCGCTTCCCGGGGACGGCCGTCCATGGACGCCAGTTCCGCTTCGCAGGCGAGCAGGCGCGCCAGCGGCCGGATGCCTTTGAGCCGCGGGCCGCGCTCCACCCAGGGGAAGGGGTCCGACCAATCCACTCCCCAGTCCGCCCGTTCCAGGGAGAGTCCTTTCTTGAGAGTCTGCAGGGCGCTCCGGTGCTCGCGCAGGAGCACGCGCACAAGGTCCGCTTCCTGCCTGGACCACGGCTCCCGGCGGGAGAACCGATCGTCCTCCGGGAGGGACTGGATGGCGGGATCCGCCGCGGCCTTGAGGATCCAATAGGCCGCGTTCTCCTCGTCCGGGAGCTTGGCCGGCCGCTGGGGAAGATTGAAATGGAGGTTGGCGCGCTCGATCCCGGCCCTGCGGTGCCGGAGGACCATGCCTCCGACCCCGTTCCAGAAGATCCCTGTCGCGAGGATCGCCAGGAGCCCGGACGCCAGCGTCGCGGCCGCAGGCTTGAGCCAGTCTGCGGCGGTGATGGGACGCGAGGGCTCCGCCTTCCGGCCGTCCATGCGCATCTCGCATCCGCACGCGGAGCAGGCATGCAGGTCGAGGAGCGCTCCCCGAGGGGTCGCGACCCGGCGCAGGTTCCAGAAGCGCGCGAGGCCCGAGCTCGAGGCTTTGCAGTCCGGGCACACGAGAGGGTCCGGGAGTTCCCGCAGAGCCAGACGCCACGCCAGCCAGCCGACGAGAAGGATGGCGGCGGCCGGGACGAGGACGGGAGCCTGGGGGCAGACGGAGGCGAGCTTGACCGCGTTCCCGATGAAGAGCCCGAGCGCGCTGTAGCACCCGAAGGTCCAGAGGAATGCGCCCAGGAGGCGCTTGCGGGAGCGGCCGGGGTCCAGCGCGCCTTTCGCCAGGATGCCGAGCAGGAGCCAGGAGAAGAGATCGAAGGTTTTACCCATAAGACGGTATTGTAGCAATCAGGTTTGGTAAAATGACGCTATGACACCGGAGATCCTGGCCCTTTGCGGCACCGCGGCCGTGCTCGGCGTGACCCACACCCTCCTCGGTCCGGACCACTACCTGCCCTTCATCGTGATGGGCAAGGCCTGGCGCTGGTCCAGGGTCAAGCTGACGGCGGTGACCGTCCTGTGCGGCCTGGCCCACGTGCTGAGCTCGGTGGCCATCGGCGCGGTGGGCATCGCCCTGGGGGTGGCGCTCAGCCGGATGGAAGGGCTGGAGGCATTGCGCGGCGGGATCACGGGCTGGCTCTTCCTCGGCTTCGGCCTGGCCTATTTCGTCTGGGGCGTCCATCACGCGCTCAAGGACATCCCGCATTCGCACGGCCACTTCCATGCCGACGGCACCGTGCACGCGCACGACCATGGCCACCAGCAGGAGCACTGCCACGTCCACGGAGAGGGCGCTCCGAACATGACGCCCTGGATCCTGTTCACGCTCTTCGTCTTCGGGCCCTGCGAGCCGCTCATCCCGGTGCTCATGGTCCCGGCCGCCCGCTCCTCGGTCCCGGGCCTGGTCCTCGTCGCGTCCGTGTTCTCAGCCGCCACCATCGGCACCATGCTGAGTGTGGTCCTGGCTTCGGACTACGGCTTCTCGCGCCTTCCCTTCTGCCGTTTGGAGAGGTACTCCCACGCCCTGGCCGGCCTCACCCTGCTGCTGTGCGGGGCCGCCATGCAGTTCCTGGGGCTCTAGCCCTCCATGCGGCTGGATTGCCCTTATTGCGGCAGGACCATCGCTCCCGAGGACATCAACATCCAGCGCGTCGTGGCCAAGTGCTCCGGATGCGGGGGGGTCTTCGGCTTCGCGGACAAGGTGCCGGAGTCGCAGCCTCCCTGGAGCGGCAAGGTCCCGGTGGATATGCCCAAGGGCTTCTCCGTGGACCGCTCGGCGGGGGATTTCAAGCTGGTGCGGCGCTGGTTCTCCCCGCTCTTCATCGGCCTTCTTTTCTTCTGCGCGTTCTGGGACGGGTTCCTCGTGGTGTGGTACACCATCTTCTTGACGCAGAAGGGGCCCCTGCTCATGGGAGTGGTCCCCTTGATACACGTCGCGGTCGGGTTCGGCCTGAGCTACTACGTGGTCGCGGGCTTCGTGAACCGCACGGTCATCACGGTCAGCGTGGACGCCCTGCGCGTCAAGCACGAGCCCCTGCCTTGGCCCGGCAACCGGTCCATCGCGCGGATGGACCTGGCCCAGCTCTTCTGCAGGGAGCAGGTGGGCAATAAGGGGAGCCGGACCTACGAGGTCCACGCGGTGCTCGCGGGCGAGAAACGGGTGAAGCTCGTCTCAGGCCTGTTGTCCCCGGAGCAGGCCCTCTTCATCGAACAGCAGATCGAGAATCAGCTCGGCCTCAAGGATCGCCCGGTCCAGGGTGAGATGCGGTAGGCTTGTACCGCTCCAGCCTCGCCATAAGACTGTAGGCGCAGGGGACCACGAACAGGGTGAGCAGGGTCGATACGAGCACCCCTCCGATGACCACGATGGCCATGGGGATGCGCGTCTCCGCTCCAGGCCCCAGGGCCAGGGCCGGGGGTATGGCGGCCGCCGTGGTGGAGATGGAGGTCATGATGATGGGCCGCAGGCGTATGGGGCAGGCTTCGAGCAGGGCCTCGTGCAGGGGCAGCCCCTCGGCGCGGCGCTGGTTCGTGAAATCCACGAGCAGGATGGAGTTCTTCTTCACGATGCCCATGAGCAGGATGAGCCCGATCATGGAGTAGAGGTTCAGGCTCGTATCGGTCAGGCGCAGGGCCAGGAAGGCTCCCGACACGCTGAAGGGCAGGGCCAAGAGCACGGCGAAGGGGTGGATGAAGCTGTTGAATTGCGAGCCCAGCACCATGTAGGCCACGATGATGCCGAGCCACAGCGCGAAGATGAGGCTTTGGAAGGATTCCTGGAACGTGCGGGACGAGCCCGCCCAAACGATACGGTAGCCTTCGGGCAGGACCTCCTTGGCTACGCGCTCGACCGCAGCGATGGCGTCGGTCTGGGACTTGCCCGGCGTCACGTTCGCCATGATGCCGATGGCGCGCTCCCGGTCCTTGCGCAGGATGGAGAGCAGGGTCACGCGCTGCTCGACGCGGGTCACGTCCGAGAGGCGGATCATCTCCCCGCGGTTGTTGCGCACGTAGATGCGGCCGATGTCCTCGGCGCTGAGACGATCCTTGGATTCGGTGCGGACGCGCACTTCGTAGCGCCTGCCGTTCTGCGTGAAGTAGCCCGCGCGTACGCCGCCGATCATGGCGTTGATGGCGGTCCCGATGGACCCCACCGAGACCCCGCGCGCGTACGCCTTTTCCCGGTCCGGGTAGATGCGCACTTCGGGCATGCCGGCCCGGTAGTCGGTGTCGAGGTCCGCGAGCAGCCCCGTGCGTTCGAGGCGCTCCATCATCTCGTGGGAAAGGGCCACCAGCTTCTCCCAGTCCGGGCCGCGCACCGAGACCTCCACCGGCATGCCGCCGTGCCTGCCGCCTCCGAAGCCGGACTGCGAGGGGTCCGTGGGAACGGCCTTCACGTCCGGTATCTTGTTGAGCTCCCTGCGCGCGAGCTTGATGACGTCCATCTGCGTGAGCTTCTTGCCGCTCGGACCTTTTGGGCGGTCCTTGGGTTCCTTGAGCGTGACGAAAGCCATGCCGGAGCTCACATCCCCGCCTCCGAAGCCGCCCAACACGCCGAAATAGTGCGAGATCGCCGGCTGCTGGAGCACCCACCGCTCGATCTGCCGCATCTTGGCGTCCGTGAACTCCATCGAGGAGCCCACCGGAGTCCTGATTCGGACCATGAACATGCCTTGGTCCTGGGACGGCACGAACTCCTTGCGCAGGCCCTTGAGCGCGTAGAGCGAGGCGCCGAAGAACAGCAGGGCGGCCAGGACCACGGTCCAGCGGCGGCCGAGGCAGAGGCCGAGCAGGCGGCGGTAGATCCGGGCTAGGATGCGGAAGCCGTGGTCCACCGTGCGGGAAACGGGGTTCGCGTGAGCCCCGCTCTCGATGAACTGCGAGGTCCGCATGGGGGTCAGGGTCAGGGCTTCCAGGAGCGAGAGCACCACAGCCACGGAGATGGTCACTCCGAACTGGAAGAAGTACTTCCCGATGACGCCTTTCATGAAGACCACGGGGATGAAGATGGCCAGGACCGAGATGGTGGCGGCCAATGCGGCGAAGGAGATCTCCCGTGCTCCGACGGAAGAGGCCGCGACTTTGTCCAGGCCCGCCTCACGGTGGCGGACGATGTTCTCCAGCACCATGATGGCATCGTCCACCACGATGCCGATGGCCAGGGTGAGCCCCAGGAGCGAGAAGCTGTTGAGTGTGAAGCCCAGGAAATAGGTGACGATGAAGGTCCCCAGGATGGAGGTGGGGATGGCCATGAGGATGTTGAAGGTCGAGGACCAGCTCCCCAGGAAGAGGTAGCAGACCAGAGAGGTCAGCAGCGCGGAGAGGATGAGGCTGAAGTTCATCTCGTGCACCGCGTCCTTGATGAACTTCGTGGAATCGAATCGAATCCCGATGGAGAGACCCTTGGGGAGGGTCTTCTCCACCTCGGCTTTTCGGGCCAGGACTTCCCGGGCCACGGCCACGGCGTTGGCTCCCCTCTGCTTGCGGATGCCCAGTCCGATGGCGCGCTCCCCGTTGACCCTCGCGACGCGGCGCACGTCCGCGAGCCCGTCCTCCACGCGCGCGATCTCGCGCAGCTTGATGGGGATGTGGATGGGCTGGCCCCCGCGCTGGGTGATGAGCAGGTCCTGGAACTTCTCGGCCGAGGAGAACTCCCCCAGGGTGCGGATGTTGAACTCCTTGTCCGGCCTGTCGTCGATGCGGCCGCCCGGGATCTCGATATGTTCTCGCCCGATGGCGGCCAAGACGTCCTCCGCCGTAATCTGCTTAGCCTCCATCTTCGCCGCGTCGAGCCAGACCCGGAGGTTGCGGTCCGTGAGCCCGCCCAGGAAGACCTCGCCCACGCCCGGCACGGTCTGGAACCTCTGCCTGAGCCGGTCCTGCACGAAGGTCATCATGTCCAGGATCGGCATCTCGCCCGAGACCGTGAGCCACACGATGGGCTGGTCCTCGGGATTGGACTTGGAGACCGTCGGAGGGTCCATGTCCCGAGGCAGGCGGCGCTGGACCTCGGCGAGCTTGGCCTGCACCTCCTGCATGGCCACGTCGATATCCCGGTTGAGCTCGAACTCCACCGTGACGCTGGCCGAGCCCTGGCGCGAGTTCGAGGATATCTCGCGCACGCCCTCGACCGAGGTGAGCGCGTCCTCGACCCGGTCCACGACCTCGGTCTCCATGATCTCCGGGGCCGCGCCTTCCCAGGTGAGCGAAACGCTCAGCACCGGGAAATCCACGTCCGGCATCAGGCTCACGCCCATGCGCGAGAAGCCGATGGCGCCGAAGAGCATGAGCCCGAACATGAGCATCCAGGCGAAGACGGGGTTCTTGATGGAGACGTCCGAGATGCTCATGGCCGAACCGTTCCCGTGGCCACGCGCAGGCGGGCTTTGGCCAGGGCCGCGTCCACTCGCGCGGTCTCGAGCTGGAGCCGCACCTGCTGGAGCGTGTTGAGGGCTCCCAGCACGTCGAGATTGGTCACCAGGCCGTTTCGGTAGTCCGCGGCCTGGGCCTTGGCGTTGGCTTCCGCCAGGGTCACGGCCTTCTCGCGGGCCGAGACCACGGCCAGGCCGGCTTCCAGGCTTCTGAACGCGGTACGCGTCTCGGTCTCCGCCTTCCTCCGGGCCAGGGAGAAGGCTTCCCCGGCCTTGTTCTGGCGGTGCGTGGCCTGCCGGGTCTGCGCCGAGATCTTCCCGCCTTCGAAGAGGGGGAGCGAGGCCGAGACGGTCAGGTCCCAGCGCTCGTCGCTCTGCGATCCGATGCGCTTGAGGTAGGCGTTGCCGTCGAAAGCCACCGTGGGCCAGCGGCCGCGGCCCGCGATCTGGGTGGCGAAGCGGGCCGCTTCCAGGTCCTGCTCCCGGGCGCGGACATCAGGGCGCTCTCGGCTGCGCCGGAGGCAGTCCTCCAAGGCCGCGTCCGCCTCGGCCGGGAGGATGTCGGCGGGGGTCAGGTCCTCGGAAAGGCCGGTGAGGAAGCGCAGGGCTTCCTGGGAGGAGCGCTCGTTGCGCCGGGAGCCTTCCAGGTCCGCCTCGTTCTGGGCGACCTGGGACTCGGCCGCGAGCACTTCGCTCTTCCGGGAACGCCCGATGCGTTCCCTGTCCTTGAGCTCGCGCACGCGGTCCGAGGTGATCTCCACCAGGCCCTGCCGGATGGAGATCTCGTGCTGGACGGCGAGGAGGCCCAGGTAGGCGGCCGCGACGTCGGAGTAGAGGACCTGCTCGGCTCGCGCGGCGTCCAGTTCGGCGGAGCGGCCCTGGCGCTTGGCCGCGCGCACGGCCAGGAACTCGCGCAGGCCGGTGAAGACGGGCTGGTGCACCGTGACCGAAGCCGCGGGCTTGTCCCGGCGCGTGGAATTGGATACGGTGCCCGACCTGCCGTAGTCCTGATAGAACTCGCTCGCCTGCAGGGAGACGACCGGCTGCACCGCGGCCCAGAGCTCGTCCACCCTGGCCATGGCCTCGGCCGCGGTCTCGGACTGCTGCGCGAGAGTCTCGCTCCGCTTGAGCGTGAGTCCGAAGGCCTCCTCCAGGGTGATGGGACGGCCTTGGGATCGGGCGGGGAGCAGGAGCAGCGAGAGCAGCAAAGGCAGGGCCATCAGGCACGGATTATAGTATTTCGCATCGATATTTATTAAGGTTTACGCATGAAGAACCTGTTCATCGCTTTGGCTGTGGCCGTTCTTTTGCCCGCGTCTTTTTCCTCCTGCAAAAAGAAGAAGGCGGAGCCGCCCCCGGCTGCCGTGGCGGCTCCCGCGCCGGCGAAGCCGGCCGTAAAGTACAAGGCGCTGGCGGCTCTCAAGGACATGGCCAAGGCCCGCATTGCGAGGTACGCCGAGACGTTCTCCAAGATGGACTCGAAATTCCCCGGGACCGTGGCTTTCGGGAACGCTTTGAAGACCGTGGACGCGTCCAAGCTGGACGCCGACGCCTTGACGGTGAAGAGCCCGGACTTCTGGCGCGCGACCATGGAGCTGCGCTCGGATCCCGGCGTGGCCTTCGCGTGCGCGCATCTCTACGCCATGCAGGGGAATCTCAGGAAGGCCGACGCCTGGCTGCTTCTGGGCTCTCCCGGCACGGACGCGGCCATGAAGGCGGACCAGGAGTCCTTGAGGCAGGCGGTGGCCGCCGCCGAGGCGGAGCTCGCGGCCGCGGTCAAGAAGGGCTCCGACATGGTCGAGGCCAAGATGGCCGACGAGGCCGTCAAGATCTACGGCGAGGTCATCGCCGACCATCCCCAGAACGTGGCCGCGTTCTACGGGAAGGCGGCCTCCCTGCAGCTGAAGGACGCGAAGGCCGCGGAGAAGGAGCGCGGGGAGCTCCTCGCCAAGGCCACGGCCCTCTACCCCTTCTACCCCGACGCCTCGCGCAAGGACCTCAAGACGCTCAGCGCGGATGTGCTGCCCTTCCTGCAGGGCAAGGGCGCGCTCAAGGACTTCGCCGCCGGATGCGAGAAGCTGGGAGCGTACGACTTCGCGGCCCAGGCGTTCTGGATGCTGACCCTGACCGGGAAGGCCCAGAACCAGATGCTCCCCCATTTCTACTACAACCTCAAGAAGTCCGGGCTGGTGACCTTCGTGGAGCAGACCGCGTCGGACAGGTTCAAGAAAGAGGTGGAGCAGCTCGAGGGGATCGCTTCCGGCCAGGACGCCGCCGAGGCTGGGGACGAAGCGGAGGAGAGCGGGGTGCTGCACTCCTGCAAGGCCGAGGTCGGGATGCTCTGCAACAGCGTGCGCAAGAACCCCAAGGCCGCCCTGATCTGCGTGAAGCGGTATCAGTACGAGGGCGGGCTCTCCAAGGGGTGCAGGAAGTTCCTCAAGTCCCTGGACGCTCCGGAGCCGGAGGAGTAGCAGCCCTCGCCCGGGGCAAATCGTCCGTCTTGCCGTTCCTGCCTGAGAAGATGTAGTTTATTCACTGGTTCTCGTTCAGCGAACAAGATGTCTGATGCCTGATCTATGCTGGAACCGGACAAGACCGAATCAGAGGATTGCCAAGCGTTGGACCGCCTGTCCAACATCAATGAATGCCTGATGGGGCTCGGGCCGGATTACCACTCGAACGTTCAGAACATCACGCGCATCTGCGGGGAGGTGCTCGGCGCGACCTGCGCCTTCTACAACAGGCTGGACAGGACCCTGCTGTGCTCTCTGGGCACGTGGAACGCGCCGCCGGATATCAGAACCGAAGACCCGGCTGAGGGACATGTCTGCGACGACGTCATCAAGAGAGCCGGCAAGGACGTGTTCGTGATCCGCGATCTCCCATCCACTCCTTACGCGGCCACGGACCCCAACGTGGCCAAGTACGGCCTGAAGACCTATGTCGGGACCGCCGTCCGCTGCGCGGGCCAGGCCGTCGGCTCGCTGTGCGCCGTGTTCCAGCGCGACGTGGAGCCGGGGGAAAGCGACAAGCTCGTTCTAGGCATCCTCGCCGCGGTCTTGAGCGCTGAGGAGAACCGCCGGAAGGCCATGGAGGATCTGCGGGAGAGCGAAAAGATGTTCCGGCTCGCGTTCGAGCAGGGCCGGGACCCCATCTTCTGGGCCGATACGCGGACCGGCATCATGGTCAATTGCAACAAGGCCGCCGAAGAACTGCTGGGCCTCCCCAGGGATAAGATCATCGGCCGCCACCTCAGAGAGCTTCATTCTCCGGATAAGAAGGACTACCACGAGGACTCCTTCCGGAAGTTCGTGCAGGCCGGGGAGGGCCGGATCGTCGACGGGGAGGTCCTATCGTCTTCGGGACAGCGGATCCCGGTGAGCATCTCGGCGACGCAGCTGGAGATCGGCGGCCAGATACTCCTGCAGGGGCTGTTCCGGGACATGACCCAGCAGGCCATGGCCCGGCGATCGATCGAGGAAAGCGAGAGAAAGTACCGCGCCTTGGTCGAGACCACGGGCACAGGCTACGTGATCATCGACCATCTGGGCCGCGTTCTGGACGCGAACCAGGAGTATGTGCGGCTGAGCGGCCACCAGGGGCTGGGCGAGATCCTGGGCAGAAGCGTCGCGGAGTGGACCGCCCCTCATGATAGGGAAAGGAACAAGGAGGCCGTGTCCCAGTGCGTCAAGGACGGCTTCGTGCGCAACCTGCTCATCGACTACGCCGGCCGCGGCGACCGCGTCATCCCGGTGGAAGTGAACGCGACGTGCGATGGGGAAGGGGAAGGCCTGCGGATCGTCTCCTTGTGCCGCGACGTCTCCGAACGCAAGCGCATGGAGCGATCCCTGCAGGATATGCAGATGCAGAGGCTCGAGTCGCTCGGCACGCTCGCCGGCGGGATCGCCCACGATTTCAACAACATGCTCACCGGGGTCCTGGCCAATCTTTCCCTTCTGGAGAGGGGCAGCGTGACCGGCGGCCGCAAGCGGCGGGTCTTCCAGGAAGCCGGGGCCGCCTGTCAGGCTGCGAAGGGGCTGGCGCGCCAGCTTCTCACCTTCTCCACCGGGGGAAAGCCCGTGGCCGAGGTCAGGGACCTCGGGGCGCTGCTCAGGCGTACGATCCGGTTCTCGGCGCGGGGATCGAGCGTCAAATGGGGTTTCGAGGTCCGCAGCGGGCCGCACTTCGCGAAGGTGGATGAGAACCAACTGGCCCAGGTCGTGCAGAACCTGGTCCTGAACGCGGTCCAGGCCATGCCTCAGGGCGGGACCCTGTCCGCGGAGATGGCCGGGGTGTCCCTCGCGGCCGACGAAGTCCCGTCGCTGAAGGCCGGCCGCTACGTCCGGGTGCGGTTCAGGGACACCGGGCCGGGAATCCCGGAGGAACATCTCGACAGGATATTCGATCCGTATTTCAGCACGAAGGGGCCGGGCCGAGGGCTGGGCCTGGCCGTAAGCCATTCGATCCTCTCCAAGCACGGGGGGCATCTGGCCGTAGCATCAGAGCGCGGGGCCGGCGCGGCCTTCGTCTTCTACCTGCCGGCGGCCTCCGCGGCGGAAAAGCCCCGGCCGCGCCAGGAGATCCTCGCCGCCCCGAGGAAGGGCGTGCGGGTCCTGGTCATGGACGACGACACGATGGTCGTGGCCGCGCTCAAGCGCGTGCTCAAGACCCTCGGCTACTCGTCTGTGGCCGTGGCCGACGGGGAGAAGGCGCTCAATGCCTGGAAAGCGGCCATGGCCTCCCGCAATCCTTTCGCCGTGGCCATCCTGGACCTGACCGTGGCCGGGGGCATGGGCGGCAAGGAGACAGTCGAGCGGCTCAGGGCGATGGACCCGGACGCGAAAGCCATCGCCTCGAGCGGGTATTCCACGGACCCCGTCATGTCCGATCATCAGTCGCACGGGTTCTGCGGCGCGATCGCCAAGCCGTACCGCATCGAGGACGTTTCGGCGACCCTGACCCAGACCCTCGGTGGAGCCCCCATCGGGAAGCGGCCCTCCGCGAAGCGCGGCCCCCGCGGACTGCAGAATCCGAAGTAATTCAGGCCCTCCCCAAATCCTGACGGCCCAGTCTGGTCAAAAGATAGAACTCATCGAATGGCCTTCTTCTGGGGCGATGGGGGCATGGTCAATTTTTGCCGGAAAAACAAATTAATTCCTTGCTTAATCGTGTCGGGAAGATTAGACTAGCAAGATGAAAGTAGCCATGATCGGCGGCGGTATCGCTGGATTATGCGCGGCGATCGCGTTCGGGCGGGTTGGAGCGGACGTCGAGATATTCGAACGCGGCTCCTCGATCAGGGAGATCGGCGCCGGGCTGAGTCTTTGGCCAAACGCGACTTACGCGCTGCGCGAGCTCGGTCTGTTGGAGGCGTGTTCGCGTGCGTCAAGCCGCGTGCAAAGGATACTGCTCAGGGACGCCGGGGGTCGGGAGTGGGTTGCGGTCAACATCCCCGGGCATGCGACGCCGGCCTTTTGCCTGGACCGGCCGGCGCTGCTTGCGGCCCTGCTTGCGGCCGTGGACCCGCACCGTATCCACGTCGGCCAGGAATGCGAGGGCATCAGCATGGCGCAAGACGGCCGGAAGCCCTGCGTGCATTTCAAGGGCGGTCGGACGATGGAATGCGATGCCGTCGTCGGTGCCGATGGCATGGGTTCCGTCGTGAGGCATTTCGTGACGGGCCGAGTCGAGCGTCCCGTCTATCGCGGCTATCTGATCTGGCGAGGGGTGGCCCCGGCGATGCCTCCACTGTGCGCCGAGGGCAATATCACGGAGGCCTGGGGAAAAGGGGAGCGTTTCGGGATCATGCCCATCGGGAATGGCAAGGTGTGCTGGTACGCGACGCGCAACCAGCCCGACACGGCAGCGCCGCAGAGCAAGACCGAGATCCTGGAGCATTTTCGAGGGTGGCATGCGCCCATAGCCGAGGTCATCGCTGCGACCCCGGAATCAGCCATCGTCAGGACTCCGGCGCTGGATCGGCCGATCACCTGGACCTGGGCGAGGGGGCCGGTCGTGCTGGTCGGCGATGCCGCGCATCCGATGACGCCCAACCTCGGCCAGGGGACCTGCCAGGCCGTGGAGGATGCCCTCGTGCTTTCTCGTCTCCTGGCCGGAGGCGGATCGATCGAAAGGGCGTTCCATTGTTTCGAGAAGCTCCGGCGTGCGCGCGTCGGCGCGATCGTGCTCGGCGCCCGTTGGATCGGCGGCTTTGCTCAGCACCAGGGCTGGGCAGTCCGGCTGGCGCGCGGCGGCCTTCCTCGCGTCTTCTTGTCGGGGGCGCTCGAAAGGATGTTCCGCGCGATGCATGACTATCGGGCAGGAGCCTGTCTGGCATGACGGGGGAGACTCGAACCCGCCTCTACGGCATAGGAACAGCCCTGCCTCCGCATCAGGCCAGCCAGCCGGTCGTGAAGCGGTTCATGGCGTCCCTGGCCGAGGCCACGCTCAAAGGCCGCCGACGTGCGATCACCCTCGATTTCCTGGGAAAGATCTACGCCTCCTCGGGGATTGCAAAGAGGCACAGTGTCCTGGCCGACTACGCCAAGGATACCCCGACGGACTTCGAGTTCTATCCGCCCAACTGGGCCCTCGAGCCTTTCCCGACCACGGCGGCGCGCATGAAGGTCTTCGAAGAGTGGAGCATCGACCTGGCGGAAGAGGCCTGCCGGAAAGCCCTGCGCGAGTCGGGCGCCAAGCCCGCCGAGATCACCCACCTCATCTTTACGACCTGCACAGGACTTTTCGCCCCGGGTCCGGACATCCTCCTCATCGGCCGCCTGGGGCTGGGGCCCCAGGTCCACAGGGCGGTGCTGGGCTTCATGGGCTGCTACGCGGGCTTTACCGGCCTGAGGATGGCCGGGCATATCCTGGGGGCCGAGCCAGAAGCCGTGGTCCTGCAGGTCTGCGTCGAACTCTGCAGCCTGCATTTCCAGAAAAAGCCCCTTCCCGATTTCATCGTCGCCAACAGCCTATTCGCCGACGGCGCCGCCGCCGCCGTCTACGCCCGACCTGGACGGTTCAAAAGGGGGCTGGCGGATCTGGTCGCCACGCACAGCCGAGTCGAGAGGGACAGCCTCGGACATATGTCCTGGAGCATCGGCCCCTCGGGATTCGAGATGCGCCTGGACCGCGAGGTGCCGGCGCGTCTCAAGACCGCCGCGCCCGGATTCGTCGGGGAGCTTTTCGGCCGCGCGGGACTCAAGCGCGGCGGCAGCGCCTGGGCGATCCACCCAGGGGGGCGAAAGATCGTCGAGGAAGTCCAGTCATCCCTGGATCTTGCGGATTCACAGGTCCAATCCTCCCTCGAGGTCTTGAGTTCCTGCGGCAATATGTCGAGTGCGACCATCCTTTTCGTCTTGGACCGAGAACTGCGGCGGGCCTCGCACGGTGCCGTCGCGGCCATGGGCTTCGGGCCGGGGCTCACTATGGAAGGAGCCGTCCTCTCCAGGCCGTGAGCGCCTACGCTTCGCCGGACTTCGAAACGCGCAGCGAGGTCCGCGAACTCATGGATTCCTCCGACCTCGACCCAGCGGAATTGGCCGAGACCTTGGCGGAGTTGGCCTCGGTCAACGCGTTAGTGGGCGGTCATGCCACGACTTTGGGCGCGCTGTCCCGCCTCATCCCTCCCGGTCGCCGCGAGTTCGACGTCCTGGATGTGGGTTCGGGCGGGGGCGACACGGCTCGGCGAATCGTGGCGTGGGCGGGCCGGCGGGGCCTGACCGCGCGCGTCCACGGCATCGATCTGGCGCCGGAAGCCGCGGTCTGCGCGCGCCGGAGCGGCGCCGGCCTGCCCGGCCTCGAGTTTTCCGTCCAGGACCTCTTCGACCTTCCCATGACGCGGAAATACGACATAGTGCACGCGGCCTTGGTCCTCCATCATCTTTCGGATGATTCGGCGGTCAAGGCCTTGGCCAAGATGTACGAACTCTGCCGCTTGGGGCTGGTGGTCAACGATCTCCATCGCCATCCGGTCGCCTACCACTCGATCAAGTGGCTGACCGCCTGGCTGTCGAAGAACCGCCTCATCCGCCATGATGCCCCGCTCTCGGTGCTGCGCGCCTTCCGTCGGTCCGGCCTCGAAGAACTCGCGCGCCGCGCATCCTTGCCTGCCCCTGAGATATCCTGGTGTTGGGCTTTCCGTTGGCGCATGATCGTCCACAAATAGGCTCCAGCCTTGTCTCCGCCCAAGGTCTGGCGGCCCAGTCTGTGTAAAAGATAGAACTCACCGCGTGGTCTTCGCATGGGCGGAATAAACGATATAGTGCGTCTTTTGGCCGCGGAAGTTCCCGTGGGGTGTTCCAGGGTGGAATATATCGCGGTCTTCCAGAGGTAGTGTGGCATCATGCAAGAGCTCCGAGGTCAAATGGTAGAATCACTCGACCATCAGGATTTGCCGTTTGGTGCAAGCGGGGTGAAGGCGTCGGTGTGCTGATTCCCTATGTGACTCCTCCGGTTTCGAGGCGATGGGTGTGAAGGTCTAGCTGTAGCGGATGGCAAAGCGGGAAGAATATCTGCCGGGCGCGAATTGCCCGGACCATGCCAGAGAAGGGGGCCTCAAAGTCCCTCATGAAGGTCGGGGGTTTCTGCGAAGTTGAAATCGAACGCCTTGGCATTTGAGCAACACGGTGGCTGATGAAGCCTTACGCAATGCGCCTTAGGACGGGATTGCGATTAAGATGCTCAGGAAGTCCCTAGGCGACCATGAAGAATGCAAGGCGCAGGGAGTGGAACTGCCTGCCATTGCCCAGGACTGACACTATTACCATGGAGAAACTGACCGGCCTGACCAAGAAAGATGTGCCTAGGTCTGTCTTCGTATGCGGAGATCCCAATCGGGTCAAGGGAATCGCCGCCTTCTTGGACTCACCCAGGGAATTGGCCCGCAGCAGGGAATTTGTTTCCTTCGGCGGTTCTCTGGGCGGCACCAAGACTTTGATCATTTCGCACGGCGTAGGCGCCTCCGGGGCGGCCATCTGCTTTCAAGAGCTGATAGAGCTCGGAGCAGAGACGATCGTCCGGCTGGGCACGGCGGGGGCTTTTCTTGACGACTATGTCATCGGTGATGTCTTCATCCCGATGGGCGCTTTCAGACTGGAGGGCGCCTCCAGGGCCATGGTGCAGCCGGAGTATCCGGCCGTGCCTGATTTCGCCCTGGCCTCCACAATCTACCAGGCGCTCGCGCGGTGAGACCCCCGCGTCCGGTACGGTCTAGTCGTGACCAGTGACCTCTTCTATGAAAGACAGGACGAATTCAAGCGGTTCAAACGACTGAACGTCGGCGCGGTAGACATGGAGACATCGGTCCTGTTCGTATTGGGCCTTCTCAAGAAGATACGTACGGCCTCCATACTATTCTTCGATGGGAATCCGATAAATTGGAAGGAGGGACAATACGACCCCCATGGGAAGAAGCTCAAGGATTCGATGTCGCGGGTTATCCCTCAGGTTCTCAACGCCGTCCTGAGATCGGAGTAGAGGAGAAGGCATGGCCAAACTTATGCTGGCGGTCGCTCTGGGAATCATCTGCGGATCGATGATCTCGTTCCAGAGCGCGTTCAACACCTTGTTGGGCTCCAGGATTGGCATACTTGGATCGGTCGCCATGGTCATCGCGGGCAATATGGTGGCGCTGGCGCTGGCGATCGCCTTCCATAGTTCGGGAATCCGACTCCAGAACATCGGCCAATGCGAATGGTATCTCTATTCGGTCGGTTTCCTGGGCGTGATCATTCTTGGCTGCATCATCTTGGTGCTGCGCCAGGTCGGAGCCGTCGCCGGATTTTCGACAATCCTCATCGGTCAAATGGCGGCGGCGCTCATCATTGATCACTTCGGGCTATTCTCCGTGCCGCAAGCCTCGGTGTCTTCCATCCGCGTGCTCGGAATCCTACTGCTGATGATCGGCGCCTACTTCACCAAGCTTTAGAGGGGGGACTAACATGACGCAGGATATGCTGGCCCGGATCTCCACGGACGAAGCGCCTTTCTTGATGAGGCAGGTTGAAGAATACCGCAGAGCGGATCTGCACGACTACACGGTCGTCAACAATACGCCGCTTACGATGTCCGCGATAGTCAAGATGATGCCGTTCATCAAGAACGGATTCAAGCTAAAGACATCCACCCCTTCCTTCTTGGCGCAGGACCCGGCGGCGATTCGGCTGGTCCAGGAAATGGGATATGAATTCATCCCGGACAAAGAGCGCCTCGAGGGCGTTGATATCGTCCTCGACTGCTGTGCGGAGCTTAGTTCAGTCGGTTCGGCGAAGGCCGCCGCGGAATTGACCAGGACGGGCGTGGATATGTATCGCCGTCAAGGAGGCGGCAAACCGGTCCTGTCCGTGGACGACAGCAAGGTGAAGGCCCTGGAGACCTACTACGGAACCGGCGACGGTTTTGTCCGGGCTTTCAAGGAATTCGTCTCACCTGATATCGCCCGAACGAGGTTCCTCATCTTCGGCTTTGGCAAGGTGGGCAAAGGGATCGTCCGCGGCCTGGAGGAGCATTCGGCCGCCTGCACCCTGGTCGACGAAAGGGAAGAGGTTTTCCGGTCTCCGGTCGGCAGGAACGCAAAGAAAGTCCTGGCTTCCGATATCCGGTCGATTTCCGGGCTTCTCAAGGACCATGATGCCCTCATCACGTGCACGGGCAAGAACCACTTTCTGTCGGAAACACCGTGGGCCGAAGAGGTATCCCGCTCCGGGATCAAGCTCATTAACATGGGGGCGGAAGACGAGTTCGGACCGCGTCTCCCGGACGGCGCGGCTCCGGCCGGCAGGATGCCCATCAACCACAGATTGAAGCGTCCTACGCTCCTGAAGTATTTGGACCCGGTCTTCTATGCCCACAATTCCGTCGTCGCCTTGTACCATGACAAGAGGCTGGCGTCCGGCCTGCAGCCGCTGCCCAAGGATATCGATGAGCGTTTGGTGAAGGAATGGCATTCGATATGGGGCATGGATCTCAAGCAATTCGACTCCGTATGCTCTGCGTGAAGACCCTCACGGGAGGTCGCGGTCCCAACGCGGCGCGCCGAACGTCATGCCGCGCTGCCGCCTTATGGTTTGCGGCCGCAGCCGTCACCGCAGCTATATGGCTGCCCTCCCGGGCGCAGGCGCCGCAGCCTGCCGGAATCAAGCGGCAGAGGATATTCGTCATCTTCAGCTATCCGTTGGGGCAATGGTCGGAGGGCATCGCCTCGGGCCTTAGCCGGCAGCTTGGCGTGATGGGAGTGCCTTTTGAGCTCAAGCAATACGTATACGACTCGCCCTTTTTCACGCAAAAGCCCGAGAATGAGAGAATGGCGGAAGTCGAAAGGATAGTCCAGAAAGCCCAGAATTATCATCCAGACTTCATCGTTGTGTCGGACGACGAGGCGGCGGACGCTATGATGCCGAGGCTGAAAGGATTCAAGATCCCGCTGCTTTTTGTTGGGATCAATAAGGATGAACAGGACATCGCCTGGCTGGAACGCGGCCGCGAATTGACCGGGGTGTTCGAACGGTATCCCGCCGAAGCTTCCCTCAAGCTCCTGTCCAACCTTACGGAGGGGAAGGCCAGGACGATTTCTCTGATTACTAGCGTCAATCCTACCTCGGAGATCATCGCGCGGCAATTCCGCGAGTTCTTCCAGACCCATAAGACGAAGATCGCTCTCCATAAGGTGTACATGTCGAATAAGTGGGACGATTGGAAGCGCGACATCAAGACGGCCAACGCCGAGAGTGATTCCCTATGGATGCTGGTTCCCTGGAATGTCGAGGACAGCCGGGGCGAGCGTATGGATTTGAGGGTGATGGGGAAATGGCTATCGGAAAGCATCAAGATACCCAGCATTTCTATCGTCGACGTGAACCTGCACCTCGGCGTCATGGCCTCGATCTCCATGACCCCTCAGATAATGGGCGAGGAACTGGCGGACGTCATCCGCCTTGCGGCCGTAGAACACAAGTCCCTGTCAGCTATCCCATACCGGTATCCGTCCAAGTATGAGATCATCATCAACAAAAAGCAGGCCGACAGACTGGGGATCAGCATACCCATCGAATTGCTCGAATACGCGCAGGTCATCAAGGACGAGGACTTGCGCAACGAACAATAAGCGATGAATAGACGATTCCTCGCCACGGTGCTGCTGAGTTCCCTTATTCCCGTCCTGCTCGCCTGCGCGGGCATCTATAGGACCACGGTCAGTAACCCCCGCAGGGACATCGTAAATGCCCTCTCCCTCGAAGCCGAATATAGCTCAAAGGAGATTGCGGGCTATCTTGGCCAGAAGAAGAAGACCGCGGATCTTCTCTCCGGACTAGGGATGTTCTCGGTTGCCGTCGAGTACCAGAGATTCGAGGGGCTCACCCGTTTTTTCGACTCCATGGTGAAGAACGAGCGGGACTGCCTGGGCATCTGCTTCCTAAACAAGCAGCGCAAGATCCAGGCGAATAACGAGTTCGCGAACGACGGCAGATTCCTGAACGACAACCGAGAGAGTCTGGCGTGCTACGTCTCAGGTATCGATTTTAAGAATGAGCGGGCATGGCAATTCGTGGAAGTGGACGCCATGCTTACCCCGGTCGTGGTCTCCAAGGTCTTCGACAAATTCAACGAGCACGCCGGCTACCTGGTGGTGCTGTTGAATCGCGCCTATTTCGAGGATCTGCTTTCCACCTTTGCCGAGAAATATAAGCGAATGCACGCCGTCGACCTGCAGTACCTCGTGGCCGTTAGATTGGCCGACAAGTACAGGCCGATAACGCGGTCGACCGCGTTTCGCCTACATGATCTGCCGTCTTCCGGACGTGGGGCGGGATACGCCACCAATGGCGGTGTCGCAAGTATCTGGAACGCTACCGACGAGGACGCGGGCATAAGAGTCTGCTTCCAGGCAAGGGCCGACGGCTTGTTCGCCAGGCTGTCCCCGGCCCGGACGGGCTTCTGGATAGTCGTCCCGTTGTTCGTCATCGTAATCGCGTCCCTTACCGTATTCATCATCAGGCATTCCTTCCGCCCCATCGAGCTTCTGCTGAGCAAGATGGAGGATATGTCCAAGGGGAACTACAGCAAGATCGATCCAGGCAATAATACGCAGGGCGACAAGTACATCAGCTATGCGAACACCTTGATCGACCGCATTTTGAAATATGAAGAAGCCCACCGGATGGAGGCGCAGCTTTCCGCCCTGGGGGAGCTCGCATCCCAGGTGGCGCATGACATCCGGTCTCCGCTCGCGGCCCTGGACAGCGTAACGAATTCCACGGCAAATCTGCCGGAAGAGAAACGCATCCTGATACGGGGCGCGATCAGCAGAATCCGCGACATCGCAAACCAACTGATCGAAAGGACGAGGAAGGCCCAAACCAGCACGCAGGGAGCGGAGCCCGACGGCTCACCCGTGTCGACCAGCGCCGTATCCGTAGAGCTGCTGTCCAGCCATATCGAACTCCTCATAACCGAGAAAAGGATGCAGTTCCGCCCAAAGATCGGCGTGGATATCGAAGCGAGGCTCGATGCTGCCTCCTATGGGCTCTTCGTCCGTATGCAGCCCACCGAATTCAAGCGCGTATTGTCGAACCTGATTAACAATGCCGTGGAGGCCGTGAGCGAGAATGGGACGGTCCGGGTCTTCGTTTGGGGGGCGGCCGATCAAGTCGTCATCCAGGTCAAAGACAGTGGCAAGGGTATCCCTCCGGAAATACTCCCCAAACTCGGTCGGCGAGGAGAAACGCACGAAAAGGCCGGCGGCTCCGGTCTGGGCCTTTACCACGCCAAGAGCACTATGGAGTCATGGGGTGGCAGTCTCGCCATCTCTTCCGAGCTCGGCAGGGGGACGACCGTGACCCTGACGCTGCCGCAGGCGCAGGCGCCGGCGTGGTTCGTGCCCCGCCTGGAGGTGGCTCCCGGGAGCCGCATCGTCGTTCTGGATGACGACGCGAGCATCCATCAGGTCTGGCAAGGGCGATTCGAGTCCGCCTGCGCCAAAGAGCACGGCATAGAGAGCTTCCACTTCTCCACACCTGAGGAACTGCGAGGCTGGGCAAGGGCGCACACGGACATCCGGAAGGATGCGCTCTACCTGATGGACTATGAGCTGATCGGCTATCGTGAGACCGGCCTGGAATTGATCGAAGAACTGGGCCTGTCGGAAAGGGCTATATTGATCACGAGCCGCTTTGAGGAAAAGGGTGTCTTGGAGTCGTGCCGGCGTCTGAAAGTACGGATGATCCCGAAAGGTCTGGCGGCTTTCGTACCGATTTCCATTGCAGATGCTGCCCGTGCTCACGACGCCGTGCTCTTGGACAACGATGCTCTGGTCCACATGACCTGGAGGATAGCCGCGGAGTCTAAAGGGGTTCGGCTATCTGCGTTTCGGACACCCGAGGAGCTACTTTCGGCGCTTGAGAGGATGCCGAAGGACATGCCGATATACATCGACTCGGAGCTCGACGCTGGTCAGAAAGGCGAGGACGTAGCCAAGGACTTGCACGCCCATGGCTTTACCGAGCTTTATCTCGCTACGGGATATGATCCAGAGTCGCTTCCTCCCATGCCCTGGATCAAAAGGGTGGTGGGCAAGGAACCTCCCTGGGCTGACGCATAGAGACCGCTTCTGTTTCGCTGGCGGAAAAGAAGCAAAGAGAGAGCCGGAGGCTACTGTTCCGTCTTGCCTCTCAGCCACGCCTGCCGCTGGAACTCGTAGCTGATGTCCCTCTGCGCGAGGTGCTCGCGCATGCCCTCCAGCTCCGAGAGGGCGTTCACTTCAGGGGACCGGTCCAGGGCTTTCCGGTAGGCCTTCGTCACCATGGACACGTAGTCCGGCCCGAACTGCCGGCCCTCGATCTTCAGGATCGCGATCCCCATCCTCACCAGCTCCGGCACCCAGGACAGGCGCTCGAGGTCCCGCCGGCGGAAGGTCCCGCCCTTGAACGGCTGCTTGCACGCCAGGGTGCACTCGCCCCGGTTCGAGCAGCCCACCACCGAAGCAAGGCCGTGCCCCTGTCCCGGCACGACCCGCTCGCGCCGCAGATACGAGGTCAGATGGCACTTCCCGTCGTGGAACGTGCACACGTCCCCGTGCACGAAGACCTCCAGAGGAGCCGCGGTCTTCTTGCGCACCGCGCGCAGCTCCTCGAGGGTCTCGATGCTCCTGGAAAGAACCACCACGTCCGCCCCATGCTCGTGCAGGAACTGCGCGGCCTCGGCGTTCGTCGCCCCGAGCTGCACGCTCGCGTGCAGGGGCAGGTCGGGGAACGCCGCGCGGGCCGCGGACAGCAGCCCGAGGTCCCCGACGATGACGGCGCGGCAGCCGCAGCGCTTGGCGGTCCGCACCGCTTCCAGCGCCGCGTCCTCCTCTCCCGGCAGCAGGGAGATGTTGACGCAGGCCGCGACCCAGGCGCCCGCTCGTCCGGCCGCGTCCACCGCGCGCCGCAGGTCTTCTTCGTCGAACTCGAACACGCCGGGTCGGAGGCTCCAGCCCTTCAGGCCCACGTAGACCCCGTCGGCCCCGTTGGCGCACGCCGCGGCCATGCAGTCCATGTTCCCCGCCGGAGCCAAAAGCGCGGGCAGGCCGTGCCTGGACGGCAGGGGATCGGCTCTTGAGATCGAGGAGCGGGCCCTGGCCAGCCGGATCCTGCCTGTCGGCGTCCCCAGCACTTCGGACCGGGAACACCCCGCCGAGCCACGCAAATACCCGTTCGTGCCTTTCGCGAGTCCGGCGCGCGGAGGCGGAGGCTTGCCGGCTGCCGCGGCATCCAGAGCCGCTTTGAAGCGCAAGACAGTCTCCGCGTCCGCGTCCTCGATGCGGAAGGAGCGGATGCCGATGGCCCACAGGGCGGGCAGATCGTCGTAAAGGTCATACGGCTTCGACGAGACCAAGGCGCGTCCGGAAGCCCTCAACTCAGCCTCGGGCCAGACCACGGCTTGCTCGGGCAGGCTGGCCCTGCCGAAAGACAGGGGCAGGGGGCCGTAGACCGTGGCCATGACCGGAGCTCCTGAGCCGCAGAGGTCCGCGAGGCCTTGGATGTCCAGTTCGATGGAGGGGCAGACCTCCCGGACTCCCTCCGAGAGCAGGACCGAGAGCGTGTCCCTGTTGTAGACGTTCGCCATGGGTCCGGCCAGGAGGAACGTCCCCGGACGCTCGGACTTGAGCCTGCGCAGGAGCCCGAGGTCGCACAGCTCCACGCCGTCGGCCCCGGAGTCCAGGGCCTTGAGCGCGGAGGAAAGCTCCGCGTCGAACTCCTCCGGCAGGATCACCGGAGGGGTCGATATCAGCGCCTTGGCTCCGAGCGCGTGGACCAGCCCGGCCGCTCCGGGCTCGCGGAGGATGACGGCCGAGACCGAGCCCTTCGGGAGGGAAGACAGGACTTCCCCGGATGAGACCGCGGCGCAGATTCCCGGCATCCATCGGATTCTATATAATGCCGCACCGTGGAGCACGCCTTCGTCCGCTACACCCTGCCGCTCGATCACGCTCCGGTGCGGTGGGGGGTGCTCCTATCCGTCGTCGCCCTGCTGGCGTTCCTGTCCTGGTGGGGGAAAAGGGGGCAGGGGCCGGACCGGTTCCCCTGGGTGCGCTGGCTCTACCGCAGCCGCCTTTTCCCCGGCTTGGCGCGATGGGCCGTGCTGGCGGGGATGGTGTTCACGCTCTGGACCCTGTTCGCGGGCTCCATGAGTCCGTCCATGAATCCCGGGGCGGTACTGCTGTGGGGGGTGTGGTGGCCGCTCTTGTGCCTGCTCCCGTGGCTGGCCGGCAGGGGGTTCTGCGCGGTCTGTCCCGTCATGCTGCTGGGCCCGTTCCGGCGCTTCCTGGCGCGGCTGGATCTTCCCTTGCCGCAGGCGTTCCGGGACCTCGGGCTCATGCCCGCGGCGGGCCTGCTCGTCCTGTTCAGCGTGGCGGACATCTTCTTCCGGATCGAGGCGCGGCCGTGGGTCAGCGGGAGATTCCTGGTCCTCATGATCCTCGTGGTCTTCGCCCTGTTCATCCTCTTCGAGGAGTGGGTCTGGTGCCGGCAGCTCTGTCCCGTCGGCGCGGTGCAGGCGGCTTTGGCCCGGTTCTCCCTTGTCGGCATGGAGAGGCGCTCCGCAGGCGCCTGCAGCCTCCGAGTCCCGGTCGAGGGGACGGACCCGCGCTGCTGCATGTGCGGGGACTGCTGGAAGGGCCGCCGGGAGCCGGCGCTCCGATTCGGTCTGAGGCCCGACCGGGGAGTCGCCTTGCGCGGGGAAGTCCTGCTCGTCTCGCTGCTCTTCAGCCATGTGGTCTTCGAGCTTCTCGTGAACAACGACTTGGCCCAGACTTTCCTGCTCATCCTGGAGCGCGGGTCCATCATCTGGGTGCCGCTCAAGCGCCTGCCCGGCGTGCCCAAACTGCCCGTAGAGCTGTATCTGCTGGCCGGCTACGCCGTGTCCATCGCGCTGGTGCTGGGGCTGCGCGGATGGCTCTGCGCTCTCTTCGACGCGCAGTCCCGCCGCCTGAGGCCCGAGGAAGCCGCGGCGTTCGGCCTGGCCCTGTTCCCGCTCATGGCCTCGGCCTACGCCGCGTTCCACGTGCCTTCTTTCTTCTTCTTCCCGGAAGTGCTGGGCAGATTCGTGACCGTGATGAGAGGCGGGAGTTGGACCGACCTTCATCTGGTGCAGGCCACGGACGTCCCGGGCCCCACGATCGCGTTCGTGCGCCTGGTCCTGCTGTCCTTCGGCTGGCGCTGGACCGCGGCTTCGCTCCGGAGCGCCGCAGGGCGGCTGGATGCTTCCCTGCTCAAGAGCCGGTATAGGGCCGAACGGCTCTACGCGCTCGCCATGTTCCTGCTGCTGGCCGCCCTGGCCCTGCTTCCCAACACGCAGGGGGACCCATGCTGAGGCGCTGGGTCGTCGCGGCGGAGCTCGGCGCGGCCTGCCTGCTGGCCCTCTGGGTGCTCCTGGCCCCGATCCCGTCGCGCCGGGAGCTCGGCCGGCGCGCGCTGGCGGCGTCCGAGGAGGGGTGGAGGCGGCAGGTGGAGCGCTTCACCCGGCCGTCTCTGGCCGGCATCAGCGGCAGCGGCTGGGTCGAGCTGCACGACGCCAAGACCGGCAAGCGACAGGTCTTCGGACCCGGCATGTACGTGGAGTGCCAGGCCTACGACATGCTCTGGTTCCTGCACGGCATGAGCGCGGGCATGGGCCGGCCCGAGGACGAGGAGCTGGAGAAGAAGGTCGTGGCCGCGCTCCTCGAACGGCAGGACCCCAAGACCGGGCATTGGCCGTGGAGCGACGACGGCTGCATCCACGAGGAGTCCGGCGTGGAGATGACCCTGCGCGGGGAGCGGGCATCGGGGCGCAAGGCGCTGGAGTGGTCTATGAAGTACGCCATGTTCGGGTTCGTGGCTCCGGACGGCTACATCCCGGAGACCGAGGGGCGGCATATCATCAAGTCCTGGGGGGAGGTGCAGAAGGCGCCCACCCCGGGAGGGGCGCCCGTTCCTCCGAAGTCTCCCAAGGATGATAACCCGTTCTTCCCGGGCGCGCCGGACGAGCTGCCCATGATCCTGCGGCTCATCCTCCTGCACGAGGCCGAGGCCGAGTTCCCGGAGGTGGTCCGCCGGCTGCGCGCGGGGCTCGAACGGCTCTTCGAGGACCCGGCCCACGAGACCGCGGTGAGCATCGACTTCATCCCCCTGTTCGGCATGACCGACTACGGCGCCATGGTGCACGAGGGCCTCCTGCCGCGCGACAGGCTCTACGATCTGGGGCTGGAGAACCTCCGGACCCTGGCCAGAAGGGAGGCGGGCAAGAGGCCCATGGACCCGCTCGTGCTCGGCATCGTCCTGGCCGCGGTGTCCGAGACCGAGCTCATCGACCGGGAGCCGGAGCTGGCGGACCGTCTGGCCGGGAACCTGATGAGCATCCAGGACGCGGGCGGGGAGTGGCCCATGCCCGTGTTCATCTTCAGGCGGGCGTGGTTCCTGTGGCAGCTGCTGACGACCTCGTTCTGGGACCCCAGCGAGGACCTGCGCATCGGCCGCACCGTGGGCGAGGTGGACGGCTTCCCGACCTATGTCGCTTCCCGCGGCTTGCGCGAGTACGCGTGGGCCGTGCTGGACCGGGACAGGCTCAAGCGCTGCATGAAGGAGCGGTGCGCGGTCCGCAGGCTATCCGAATGACGGCGTATCACGACCTGAGTCTCCATTCGGGAGAGCGCCAAGTCGCGACGGATTACAGCGCGATCAGGGCGGACCACAGGTTCAGGTACGAGTGGGTCAACGACAGGATCCCGGCCTCCGGTTTCGGGCTTGACGTCTTCTGCGGCAATGGGTACGGCACTTGGCTGTTATCGACTGATCGGCAAGTCATCGGGATCGACGGTTCGGCCGACGCCATCCGCCTCGCTGAGCAGCACTTCCGCACGCCCCGCACGATATTCTCGGTCGGCTACTTCCCGTTCGAGCTGCCGGAAAGGGCTTTCGATTTCGTCGTGTCTTTGGAATCCGTCGAGCACGTCGAAGACGGCAGCCGCTTCTTCGCCGCGCTGGTCAGCAGCCTGAAGCCCGGCGGGCTGCTCGCCTTCTCCACCCCTTGTGAGGACCGGCTGCCGCTCGCCATGACCGGCAATCGTTTCCACTTCAGGCACTACGCGCTGGAGGAGACCTTGAGCCTGGCGGCATCGGACGGGCTGGAGCTGCTTGAATGGGCCGGTCAGGACACCTATTCGTTCCAGCCCGACGGAAGGCAGGGCGCGCTCCTCGATGCGGACCGGATGCGGCTGATGCCGGCAAAGATCGGGCAGTTCATCATCGTCCTTTGCAGGAAGCGCTCGGGCTGAGCGGCGGGGCCTGGGCCTTCCGGGAAGAGCGCGTGGAACATCCGTCCCTGGTTGTTCGCGCCGTCGGCGGCATATCATATGTCCATGAGGGGAATCGCTCTTTGTCTGGCGCTGTCCATGCCGTCCATCGGCCCGTCCGCGGTCCGCGCGGAGGGGTTCGACTCGTTCATACGCCTTCCTGCCGGCGAGATCGCGGCGCGGGCCGGCGCCGACCCGGCTCCGGACTTGTCGAGCTCGGGCCCTTCGGCCAGGCCGGAAGAGCTGATCGCGGAGGTGAACCGCCGCTACGACAGGGCGCGCGGCATGGGCTCGATCTCGGCTCTCTTGGCCGTCGCGTCCGCCGTCGGGGACAAGCCCATGGAGGACGTCAACGCGGCCTACGGGCAGGCCAAGGGCATGGGCGAGATATCCGCGATGCTGGCCGCGGCTGCGGCCTTGAGCGGCAAGCCCATCTCCGAGGTCAACGCGGCCTATTCCCAGGCCAGAGGCATGGGCACGATCTCGGCCATGCTGGCCATGGCGTCGACGATCGGCGACAAGCCCATCGCGGACGTCAACGCGGCCTACGGGCAGGCCAAGGGCATGGGCGAGATATCCGCGATGCTGGCCGCGGCTGCGGCCTTGAGCGGCAAGCCCATCTCCGAGGTCAACGCGGCCTACTCGCAGTCCAGGGGCATGGGCTCGATCTCGGCGGCCCTCACGTTGGGGTCGGCTCTGGGAGGGGTATCCATCCGGGACGTCAACGCGGCCTACGGGCAGGCCAAGGGCATGGGAGACGTATCGGCCATGCTGGCCTTGGGAGCGGCCCTGAGCGGCAAGCCCATCTCGGAGCTCAACGCGGCCTATTCCCAAGCCAGCGGCATGGGCACGATCTCGGCCATGCTGGCCGTGGCGTCGGCGCTCGGCGACAGGCCCATCGCGGACGTCAACGCGGCGTACGCCCAGGCCAGAGGCATGGGCGAGGTCTCCGCGCTCCTCACGCTGGGGGCCATGGCCCAGGGCGCGGACCCAGCGGGCAGGAGGCGCTTGGCCGCCGTCCTCATCGCGCACCTGGTCTTCGCCGAGGAGGAGAATCAGGCCAGCTATACTCAGCCCTCTTCGGATTAAGGAGAGGAAGGCCCTGCGGGTCAGTGCAGGAAGATGACTTCTCCGCGCGCGTCCCGGTTCTGCATGCGGCGGACCTTGGTGCGGACGAAATCGCTGAAGCGTGAGACCGCGCCGCGCCGCGGCTCGCGGACGGCCTCGGACTCCGCGTCCGACGCGTAGTCCCGGGAGACCCTTTCCCGGCCTTCGTACTCGTAGTCCTCGTCGGAGCGTTCCTTGGGCCCGATCTTCTCGCGGATGAACCCGCCCAGATACTCGATGGGGCTCGTGGCCCCCTCGTCCTCTTGGTAGGACTCCTCGTTCCTGCGGTAGCGGTCCTCGTCGTGATCGTAGCCGGGGTCGCTCTCTTCCATCACGCGGCGGCGGCTGGGCCGTTTCTGCCGGGAGCGCTTCTCCGGAGCCAGGCTGTCGCGGTACTCGGAGCGCTCCGCGGAAGGCTCCCAGGCCTTCGCGAGCATGACCCGGGGCTGCGCGGGCTTGACCGCGGTCTCTTGGTCCGGCTGGGCGGACACCTTGTTCCGCACGATGTTGCCGAGCCTCTCCAGGGTGCTCCGCTCGGGCTCGCGGGCCGTGCCGCGGCGGGCTTCGTAGCGGTCCTCGGCTTCGTACGCTTCCTCGGGCTCCCCGCCGAGCTCGGCCATGAGCCGGTCCACCTGGGGGCGGAGCGCGGCGCGCTTCTCCGGGGCCAGGTCCATGGCCTTGCGCATGTCCGCCAGGGCCCCCGCCTTGTCCCCCATGCTGTCGCGCACCATGCCGCGGTTGGCGAAGGCCAGGCCGTTGCCGGGCTCCATGGAGATGACCTTGTTCATGTCCCGGGACGCCGCCTGCAGCTCGCCCAATGAATAGAGCGCGCTCCCGCGCTGGTAGAGGGCCTCGGCGGAATCCGGATGGCGGGCCAGGTAGGCGTTGATATCGTCGAGCGCGCGGGCGTAGTCCCCGAGGTTGACCCGGGCCCGGCCGCGGTAGAAGTACGCTCTCGTGTAGCCTGGGTTCAGGCGGAGCACGGAGGTGTAGTCCTCGGAAGCGCTCTCGTTCTCGCCCATGGCCTCCCGTATCCTGCCGCGCAGGACGTAGGCCATGGCCGTCGCGGGCGCCTTGCCCAGGGCCATGTTGAGATTGGTCAGGGCTTCCTCATACATGTGCTGGGAGCCGCGCGTCACCGCCATGCCGAGGTAGGCGGGCACATGCTTGGGGTCCTTCTTCGCGGCGCGGATGAAATCCTCGGCGGCTCCGTCCGGCATGTCCATGACTACGCGGGCCAGTCCCCTGGCGGTGAAGGACTCGGCGTCCTTGGGCTTGAGGCCCAGCGCCTGCGTGGCGTCGTACCGGGCGCCTTCGTTGTCTTTCTGCTCCCACCGGACGATGGCGCGGAACCCGGCCGCCGTCTTCCATCCGGGATGCATGTCCATGGCCCGGGTCAGGAGCACCTCGGCCGTGTCCATCCGGGCCAGCTCGTACGCCCGCACTCCCTGCCGGAAGACCTTCTTCGCCCGGGCGCTCGGGGCGGCCGCCATGGCCTGCCCGACCAGGCTCAGGCTCAGGACGGAGAACGCGAACGCCCGTGTATCCAGCCTCATCCTAGTATTCAGGGTAGCTTGGGGAGGAACGGCGAACAGGGGGCCGGAGTCCTAGTCCGCGTTAGGTCCAAAGACCTACTCAGAATCTTTTGCTGAAGGCGATCCGCGGGCCTTTGACGGGCTGCTGTCGTCCGGCCTCCGGCGGGCCCATGTATCTGCGCCGGCTCGCGTAGCTGTGTCCCGCGAAGCCCAGTACGATGGAGCCGCCGTGGATGCCGGCGCCCAGGCCGAAGTCTCCTTCCACGTAGGCCTTGATCGCGAAGCTCGCGGAGAGCAGGAAGAGCACGATGCCCGAGCCGGAGCCGATGTAGCGCCCGTCGAGGTCCGGGTCGGTCCACAGCAGGAACGCCGAGCCGGGCACGGCCAGGGCGGCCGCTCCCCAGAGAAGGTCGTCGGATATCTCCCTGCGGCGGCGGTAGGATCGGCGCGGCTGCGCGCGCAGGCGCCTGTCGTAGTGCCCCTGTCCCCGGTACTCCTCGTCTTCCGGAGGAGCCTCGTCCGAGTAGCGCTTTTCGCGCGGCGGGGGGTAATCCTCCTCGTACCCGCGGTCGCGGCTGCGGCGGTATTCCGCGAGGGTGTAGACGCCGAGCTTCTCCCCCGTCCAGTCCCCGGCGAAGGCGCCGGCCGGCGGGAGCGCGGTCAACGACGCGAGCGACAGGCAGAGGAGTCGTTGGAGGGCCATGATCGCAGCGATATTATACCTAACGCCAAAAAAAGGTTGTTTCATGGATGTGAATCCGTCAAGGGTCCACTTGCGCCAAGGGCGAACGCGAGCTATCCTCCTTAAGGTATGCTGCGCCTGTGCCTTCTGCTCGCAGCGCTCCCGGCTTTCTCCGAACAGCCGTTCCTCACGCGCGAGGCGGTCATCTCCCACGGGCCGGCGCCGCGCGGGCCCGCGATCGACGAGATCCTGCCGGGGATGATGCTCTGCAGGGACGCGATCCACGGCTCGCTCGCGACGACACTCGTGGTCTTGGGACGCATCGAGGCCCAGGCGGGCAAGGGGGTGCTCCGGGGCGTCACCTTGGAGTCCTCCGGCAAGTCTCCGGTGGAGGCCGCTTTGGCCAAGTGCGTGGTCAAGGAGCTCGGCCAGGCCGTGTATCCGGCTCCCGGTCAGGAGGGCATCAACATCCGGTACCGCCTGCATTTCAGGACGGACCGCCCTCATAAGAAGGACAAGAGGATCGTGACGAGGGTGAAGCTGCCCATGCCGGAACGCGCTCCCTTCCCCAAGCCCATGAAGCCCGAAGACGAGGAGCCCGCGAAGCCCAAGGCCGCGCAGGGCCTTTCTCAAGCCGCGGTCAAGGAGCGCGAGTCCATCCGCCAGCTCGCCATCGCGGCGCTCCGGCCCGTGGTGGAAGCCTGCTTCAGGAAGGAGGGGGCCTCCGAGGTCGGGTCGAACCGCTTCGTGACCCTCCGCTTCAGCATCATCTCCGTGGACGGCGGGAAGGCCGGCATCGAGGAGCTCTCGGCCGGAGTCTCGTCCACCGCGTCCACGCCCATCCGGAACTGCGCGGTGGAGAAGGCTCAGGGGCTCACGTTCCGGCTGGACCCGGCCAAAGCCAAGATCATCCAGCCCGAGGGCATCGAGACGTCCTCCCCGTTCCAGGCGCCGAGCAGCTAGATCCCGTACTTCAAGCCGAGAAAGACGAGGTGCCGCTTGTACTCGCGGCCGTCCTTGTTCGCCGTGGCGCTCGAGGCCCAGTCGCGGGAATAGGACAGGTCCGCGGAGACTCCCTTGACCGGCGTGAGGCTCAGCCACGCGCTCGAGGTGTAGACCCAATCGCGCCTCTGCGCCGGCTGCAGCCAGAGCCCCGCGTAGATCTTGAACCCGGCTCCGGCCGAGACCGTCTCGCCGAAGGCGTGCTTCGCCGTGAACTCGTGGACCAGGTCCTCGTACACGCTATGGCTGGAGAAGGCGGGCTGGGCGTAGCGGCGCGAGGACGCGCTGAGCGCGTCCCGGGAGGTCGGCAGCACCGTGACGGAGACGTCGTAATAGGGGAGAGTCCTCTTTCGATGGAAGCCGGAGGGCACGCCGGTATTGAAATGCCGGAAATCAGGGCCCGCCAGGAGATTGAGCTTGAGCCATCCCGCGGGAGCGCCCTCCAGCCCGGCCAGGGCCCGATGGTAGGTGTTGCTGTACGGGCTCGGGGCTCCCAGGAGCTCGGACTGCTGCTGGCGCCCCACGCGGTAGCCGAGGAAGAACTTCGTCTTGTCCCCGGCCCCCGCGTCCATGCCGCCGCCGAGTTCATAGCGGTCCACGTAGTTCTCATACCCGGTCTGGTTGCGCTGCAGGGTGCGGAATTCATGCGCGTAGGAGCTGAAGACCGGGCGGATGAAGAGGGGCCCGAGGGACCGGGTCAGCTTGAAGCCGTTGCGCAGGATGAGGGCGTCGCGCCGGTCGCGCACCGGGATGCCGCCCAAAGCCGGGACTTCCGCAGCCGCGCCGCTCCTCGTGTAGGTCGGGCCGGACCTGCTGCCGTCGATCCAGACCGCGCTGTTGGGGAGCTCCCACGCGGTGCCCTCGGACTTCCCGCCGAGGTTCGCGCTCCAGCGGTGGGCCACGTGATTCTCGGAGGGCTCGTGATGGTAGCGCACCACCTCCGGCGCGTAGGAGAGCGAGGCCTTGAAAGCGGGGCTCGGCTGGAAGGTCGTGCCGATGCTCGGGGTGACGGAGGTGACCCAGGATTTGCGGCGGGCCTGTTCCCCGTAGTCCTGGAGGAACACGTTGTCGTCGTAGGCCTCCTTCACGGCGACGCCGGCCGAGGCTTTCCACGGTTCGGCGTGGGCGCCGGGGAGTGCGAGGAGGAAGAGGATGAGATGCCTCATGATGCGGGACATTCTGCCAAATTCGAGACTTGCCCCGGAATACCGGAGCTGGACTTCAGAGGTTTTGTGGTATCATATCTTCGTAGGCCTTTTGGTCCGCGGGAGGTGGCTTATGGCGTCGGTGTCTGATGCTGTAAGGCGGATTCGGGCAGGTCTCTTCCTGGTCGTCCTTCTTCCCGCCGCTTCGGGCGCGAAAACGATCGAAAGCCTGTATGCCTGGCACGCGGGCGAGGTATGTTCCCAGGATTTTCAGGCCCCTGTCTTCAAGTCCGGACAGGTGGTGGACCCGCTCTTCAACACCAGCCCGGATTGGAGCGCCACGCCGGGGAAGCTCTGCACCACCTCGGACAAGGATTTCTCAGAGTACCGTTATCCGGAGCGCATCCCCTACTGCAAGAGGAACGTGCCCAAGTCCGTGAAGCTGCAGGTCGCGGCCCGCTACGGGGTCCCTGAGGACCAGTTCTCCAAGTACCAGTTCGACCACCTCATCAACCTTTCCATCGGAGGGAGCAATTCCCCGGACAACCTCTGGCCCGAGCCGCTCGGCTCCGACGAGGCGAACGGCAAGGACAAGCTGGAGTACGAAGTCTACCAACAGCTCGCGGCCGGGACCATCACCCAGGCCGAAGCGGTCCGCCGCATCTACGCCTGGTTCGACTCCAAGGGCATCCGCCTCTTCTGACATATCTGCTAATATCCGTTCCTATGGCTGACACGGGACTCAAGCGCGAGCTCGGGCTGATGGATTCCGCCATGATCGTGATGGGGTCCATGATCGGCTCCGGCATCTTCATCGTGAGCGCGGACATCGCGCGCACCGTGGGCTGTTCGGGCTGGCTGCTCATGGTCTGGATCATCACCGGTTTCATCACCGTGGCGGCCGCTCTGAGCTACGGCGAGTTGGCCGCGATGATGCCGCGCGCCGGAGGCCAATACGTCTATCTGCGCGAGGCCTACAGCCCCATGGCCGGGTTCCTGTACGGGTGGACGCTCTTCCTCGTCATCCAGACCGGCACCATCGCCGCCGTGGCCGTGGCCTTCGCCAAGTATACGGCCGTGCTCCTGCCCTGGTTCAGCGAGAACCATGTCCTTTTCTCCGCCGGCTCCTTCAAGATCTCGGCCGCCCAGGTCCTGGCCATCGCGCAGATCGCTCTGCTCACCTGGATCAACCTGCGGGGGCTCAAGCAGGGCAAGCTCGTGCAGAACGTGTTCACCTCGGCCAAGATCGTGGCCCTGGCCTGCCTCATCGTCCTGGTCCTGGCCCTGGGCCGCAACCCGGACGCCGTTTCCGCGAACCTGCGCAACGCCTGGGAGGCGGTGTGGTGGAAGGCTTCCGGCTCCCAGGCCCTCTCCGGCGGCATGCTCCTGGCCGCCGTCGGCGTGGCCATGGTGGGCTCGCTCTTCGCGTCGGACGCGTGGAACAACATCACCTTCACCGCCGGCGAGGTGAGCGAGCCCCAGCGCAACATCCCGCTCAGCCTGGTCCTCGGGACCGCGGCCGTGACCGCCCTTTACGTGCTGGCCAACGTGGCGTCCCTGGCCGCTCTTCCGGTCTCGGGATCTCCTGACGCGCTCGACGCCGTGGGCCGCGGCATGCAGTTCGCGGTCAACGACCGCGTGACCACGGCCGCGGTGTCGTTCTTCGGGGCCAAGGCGGAGATGCTGCTCGCCCTGCTCATCATGGTCTCCACGTTCGGGTGCAATAACGGGCTCATCCTGGCCGGAGCCAGGGTCTACTACGCCATGGCCCAGGACGGGCTTTTCTTCAAGAAGGTGGGGGAACTCAACCGCAACGCGGTCCCGGGCGCGGCCCTGAAGCTGCAGGCGCTCTGGGCCGGAGCCCTGTGCCTGTCCGGGACCTACGGCGACCTGCTGGACTATGTCATCTTCGCGGTGCTCATCTTCTATGCCCTGACCGTGGTGGGGATATTCTTGTTGAGGAAGAAGCGCCCGGACGCGCCTCGTCCGTACAAGGCCTGGGGCTATCCTTGGCTCCCCGGCTTCTACGTGGTGGCCGCCTCGGCCATCTGTCTGGACCTGCTCGTGTTCAAGCCCAAGTACACTTGGCCCGGGGTCATCATCGTGCTCTTGGGCATCCCGGTCTACTTCGCTTGGAGCCGATGTAGGACTTTGGGCCTAGAAAAACCGTAGGCCTTCGACCCATTTTCAGTCCCCGTCCGCCGCGCCTATAATAGGATCCATGAAAAGGATCATCGCCGGTCTCGGTGCGGTTTCGATCTCCGCTTCTCTCCTCTGCGCCGCCGTCCCGTCCGCTGTGAGCGACAACGCTTTTGTGGGGACCGTGAGCGGGGTCTCCGCACAGGTCAAGGCCGGCGCCGAGACCTTCGCGAAGTCTATGGACGAGAGCGAGCTCCTGGACCTTCTCGACGACCAGGACCCGGAGGTCCGCAAGGCCGCCTTGGTCAACGCCCGCCACGAGATGGGGATCCATACCCGCGTCCGGGAAAAGGTCATGGACATGGCCGAGGACACGCGCGAGGACGTGCAGGTCAGGCGCGAGGCGTGCCGGACCCTGCACTTCATCACCAACATGCCCGAGGCCCGCGAGGCCCTGCTGGACCTGGCGAAAGGCGACCGCGAGATGCCCGTGCGCGTCATGGCCACCAAGGCTCTTTATCACGCATCCCTCGGCGACACCGACATCCGCCGCGAGCTCCTGTCCGCCGCGGAGCGGGGCGAGCCCGAGATCCGCAAGGCCGCGCTCTGGGCCCTCTTCGACAGCAACTCGGATTCCGACGTGACCCGCTTTCTCCAGGGAGTCGTCTCCTCCAGGAGCGAGGACACGGACATCCGGCTCGAGGCGCTCAAGAGCCTCTACCTCGGCATGAACCGCTCCGAGGTGAAAGACATGATGAAGGACCTCGCCAAGAGCCGCGGCGAGGACCAGGCCCTGCGCGTGGGCGCCATCTCCGCCCTGCACGCGGGCAAGGGGGACTCGGACGTGCAGCGTCTGCTCGAGGACCTTTCGAAGAGCTCGGACCGCGAGATCAAGCTCGCCGCGGTGCGGGCCCTGGGAGACGACCCGAACTTCTTCCTCGCGTACTTCCACCTGGGGCGCAGGACGGGCAACCACGGCTACATCTCGCCCATCGTAGACGAGTAATCCAGCGGCGGACGGAGTCCGCCGCGGTCCCGTTCGTTTTTTTCAGGGCTTATCCCCAGCGCTTTCGGAGCGAAAGTGCTGGGGATAAGTTTTTCCGGGCGTTCTTGATTGGTATCATACGTCGTTCACGGCGGACGAAGTCCGCTGCCTTCTCAGGAGATATCCCATGGACCCGAAAACAGCCTATGACGAACTGGCGAAGTTGACGAGGGAAGCCGCGCTTCTCGGCTCCGTGGGCGAGCTGCTCGAGTGGGACCAGCACTCGGTCATGCCCCCGGCCGGGGCGGGACACCGGTCCGATCAGATCAGCCTCCTGGCCGGCATGAGGCACAAGAGGTTCACGGATCCCCGCGTGGGCGAGCTGCTCTCGGCCCTGGAAGGGAGCAGGCTCTCTCTGGGCGACACACCCGAGGCCGCGGACATCAAGGAGCTCCGCTGCGCCTATGACAAGGCGGTGAAGCTCCCGGGCCGGCTCGTGGAGGAGCTCGCCAAGGCCGCCTCCCTGGCCCAGGAGGAGTGGGTGGCGGCCAGGCGCGAGTCCGATTTCTCCAAGTTCCTGCCTTGGCTCGAGAAGATACTCAAGCTCACCCGCGAGAAGGCGAAGGCGTACGGGCTGCCGGGCGAGCCCTACGACGCCCTGCTCGACGACTTCGAGCCGGGCGCCAAGTCCGCCGAGGTCTCGGCCGTGTTCTCGGCCTTGCGCGAGGACCTCATCAAGCTCCTGGACAAGGTCAGAGGATCTTCCAGGCAGCCGGACGCCTCGGCCGTGGAGGGGGACTTCGACCCGGTCGTGCAGAAGCTCTTCGCCGAGTCCGTCATCGGCGCGATGGGCTTCGACTTCGACTCCGGCAGGCTGGACACGACCGCGCATCCCTTCTGCGTGGGGATCGGGGCCGGGGACACGCGCATCCTCACGCGCTACAATCCCAAGCGCCTTCCGAACGGACTGCTGGCCGCCATGCACGAGGCCGGGCACGCCCTCTACGAGATGGGCTTAGACAAGCAGAACCGCTTCGGCCTGCCGTCCGCGGAGGCGGTGTCTCTCGGCATCCACGAGTCCCAATCGCGCATCTGGGAGAACCAGGTGGGCCGGTCCCGGGCGTTCTGGGAGCATTTCTTCCCGCAGGCCCAGCGCCTGTTCCGCTCGAGCCTGGGCAAGGTCAAGCTCGACGACTTCTACGGGGCCATCAACGAGGTGAAGCCTTCCTACATCCGCGTGGAGGCCAACGAGGCGTACTACAACCTGCACATCCTGCTTCGCTTCGAGCTCGAGCGCGCCCTGCTCTCCGGAGACCTCAAGCCCGCCGAGGTCCCGGTCGAGTGGAACACCCGGTTCAAGAAGTACTTCGGGGTGGCCGTGGACAAGGACTCCAACGGCTGCCTGCAGGACGTGCATTGGGCCGCCGGACTCATCGGCTATTTCCCGACCTATACCCTGGGCAACCTGTACGCGGCCCAGTTCTTCGCCAAGGCGAACTCGGAGATGCCGGACCTGGCCAAGAAGATATCCTCCGGAGACCTCTTTGGCCTGCGCGGCTGGCTCAAAGAGAGGATACACCGGCACGGCAAGCGCTACCGGGCCGGGGTCTTGTGCCACCGGGTGACCGGCGGGCCTTTGAGCCATAAGCCGCTCATCGAGTACATGAGCGCCAAGTACGGGGAAATCTACGGGTTCTAGCCGTTCTCTACTGGCGGAAACGCCGTTTTCAATCTATAGTAGACATATGAGGCGGCTGCTGTTCCTGTGCGCCCTGCTGTCCGCGTGCGTCCTCTCCTGCGATGCCTGGTGCGATGAGTGGTGCACGGATTTCAAGTCATCCAAGGTGTGCAATTCCAAGAAGCAGCTGGATGCCACGGCCAAGCAGCGGGAGCAGGCTGAGAAGGAGAAGGCCAGCGAGAGGGAGAAGCTGGCGCGCGCCATGGAGGCCGCCAAGAAGGCCTGGTCGAACCAGGAGAAGCGCCACAACGAGAGGGAGGCCGAGCGCGCGGAGCAGAAATTCGAGCAGGCCAAACAGAGGCTGGAGGCGTACGATAAGAAGTCCTTGGAGCAGGCGAAGGAGTACGTGGCTGCCGAAGAGGCGTACCAGGCCGAGACGGGACAGGTCCGGTACCCTAATGACTACAATTTCTGGAGGAGCCGCCTGGGCTACCAGCCGGAGGCGGAGGAGGGCGGGTCCACGGGCATGGATTCGGGCGCCGATGCGGCCAGGAAGACGCTGACCACGCCGAGCAAGGGGACGGGAGGCGTGTTCGAGAAGGCGAGGAAGCTCGGCAAGATCGGGGACAAGGTGATGATGGACAACCTCAAGTTCATGCAGGACCAGCAGCCCCCGAGCGCGGCTCCCCAGGCGATCCCGGGCTCCCAGGCCCGGTCCGAGGGCTCCAGGCCCAGGACGGGCGGGCTCGCCATCGACCCGCTCAAGACCCAGGTCATGCTCTCGCCCGCGCGCAACGACAGCCTGCCGGTCGTGAAGGCCTCGAAAGCGGCTTACCGGGCCCAGGAATTCGCGAACAAGGGGGAATACAAGACCGCGCTCTCGGTCATCGACAAGGGCCTCGCGTCGGAGCCGGGGAACGTGGATCTCTTCAAGCTCAAGGCCGGCATCCTCAACAAGGAGCGCCGCTTCGAGGAGGCGGAGGAAGCGGCCCTGCAGGCCCTCTATCTTTCTCCGGACGACCCGGAGGCTCTCAAGAGCCTCATCTGGGCCCTGCTCCACCAGAAGAAGTACGACGAGGCTCTCAAGTACGCGAACTCCCTCGTGCGCATCGCGCCGGAGGACCCGGAGGCCTATCTGCTCAGGGCCTTCGCGTACGAGCATCTGAACCAGCGGGACAAGATGATCGAGGACCTGGAGATGGCCGCGTCCCTGGACCCGCGCTACCAGGGGCACCTCCAGTTGGCCAAGTCGGGCGCCACGCTCTTCGACCCGGACGACCTGGACAGCGAGAGCCTCATGGAGGCCATCGCGGTGGCCCCGCGGAAGAACACCGTCCCTCTGGTGGGACTGGGCCTGATCTTCCTCTCCGTGGGAGGAGCGGGAGCGCTCTTCTGGCTCAAGCGCCGCAAAGGCCGGTCCCGGCGCAGCGGCGGCCCGAAGGTCGGGGCGTCTCCGGCGGCTGCGCCCTCTTCGGAGGCGAAGAGCGTCCCCGCTCAGAGCCCGGCTCCCGAGTCGGCGCCCCAACCGGCGCAGGCGCTCAAGCCCAACGACGTGCTCAACGGGAAATACAAGCTCGGGAGGCTGGAGTACGACGCTCCTTCCTGCCGCATCTGGACCGCGGAGGACCAGTCCCTGAACCGGCCCGTGCTCGTCAAGCAGATCCCCTACCCTCCGGGACAGGCCGCCCAGGCTTTGAAGGCCGCTCTGCAGAAAGAAGCGCAGGTCCTGGCGGAGCTGCACCACCCCAATATCGTGGACCTCTACGAGGTCCTGGACCTGCCGTCGGGCTTCTGCTGGGTGTTCGAGGCCACGCCCGGCCGCAGCGTCCGCCGGATGATCGAGAAGAGGAAGTTCCTTCCTTGGGACACGGCCAAGGCCGTGCTCTTGAACGCGGCTGAGGCGCTCCGCTTCGCTCATGAGAAAGGCATCCTGCACAAGAACCTGAGGCTGGACAACCTGATCGTGACCCTGCAGGGAGCCCTGAAGGTCGGGGAGTTCTCGCCGAGCGCGCCGCCGCAGGCCATGCTGGCTCCCTATGCCGCTCCGGAGGGGGCCCGGGGGCAGGCGACTCCGGCTTCGGACATCTACTCCATGGGCGTCTGCTTCTACGAGGCGCTCACGGGAGCGCTTCCCTCGCAGCCCTATGTCCCGGCCGGGCAGTGGGTCGCGGGCTTAGACCCCAAGGTGGACTCGTTCCTCAAGGCGGCGCTCGAGCCGGACCCCGCCAAGCGCATCCAGAGCGCGGCCGAGTTCCGAGAGCAGCTGCTCAAGATATAGGATGAGGATCGCCCTATCGAGACATGCTTGCGCTGCGGCCACTGCGCGGCCGCTGATCAGTCGTCGCCCGGCACGTCGTCGCCGCCCTTGGGCATGTACTGCTTGGAGAAGCTCCTCGCGGTGAGCAGGTAGATGGGCGCGAGCAGGGTGAAGAGCACGGCCAGCACCAGGAATCCCCCCGATGCCGTGAGCGCGTCGAAAGCCCAGCCCACGCCGAGCAAGGACAGCATGCTGATGGCGCGCGAGAACCCGTAGACGAAGCCGGTCACCGAGCCCAGGTCCTTTTCCGGCACGGCGGACTGCATGTAGGCCACGGTGCCGAGCTCGTTGCCGATCATGGCGGCCGCGATGAGCAAGGAGACCGGGACCGCGAGCCAGATGCTCGGGGTGAGCCAGAACGCCCACATGGACAGGGAGGCCGCGGCGGCGAGCTTGAGCCAGCTCGAGAAACGGCTGTTGTCTCCGCGCTTGTTCAGGTAGTAGGCGCCCGCCAGCTCGCCGACGTTCCAGGCGCCTACGAGCACGGCGGCGTACGCGGGGTTGCCGAGCACCTGGGTCGCGTACACCACCGCCACCACGGTGTGGAAGAGCTTGTGCACGGCGGTGAGCGGGATGTTGATGAGCACGAGCGCGCGCAGCTGCGGGTTGGCGAACGTGGTCTTCATCCCGCCCAGTGTGTCCTGCCACCACTCGCGCAGGGATTTTCTCCAGGACTCGCGCGGAGGGGCGGGCTGGCCGTCGTCCTTGGCGCGCAGCCCCCACAGCTTCATGAGACCCAGGACCGCGGCGAAGCAGAAGACGGGGTGGATCCACAGGGTGCGCATCGCGCCCAGGGTCTGCACGACATAGCCCGCGCCGAAGACTCCCGCGGTGGCGGCCAGTTCCCGCCATACGTAGAGCTTGCCGTTGTACTGGCGCAGGGTGCCCTCGTCTTTGCCCACGATCTGGGGCAAAGCGGCCCGGCGCGCCACGTCGAAGAGTTCGTAGCCGATGCCGTTGAGGATGAAGACCGCGTACACCGCGGGCATGACCCACGCCCCGCTGGCCGCGAGGATGAAGGGCAAAGAGGTCGTGGCCGCGATCTGCAGGCCCACGAACAGGGCCATGGATTTGCCCGGGCCGAGGCGGTCGATGGCGGTGCCGAAGAGCATGCCGGAGACCAGGCGCGCGAGCTCGGCCGTGAGGTAGAGCGCGCTCACGGCCATGGCCGCGTGGAAGGCGTCCAAAAGCAGGAGGGGGACCGCGAGGTTGAGCGCGTCCAGGCCTGTCTTGACCGCGGACACGCCGAAGCCGTAGAGCCTGAAATCCGTTTTGACGCCGGCTTCCGGGGGCTTGACCGGGTCCGGGGTCTGTTCGGATCCGGCGATGACCGACGGCTTCAGGCCGGAGAGCCGGGAGCCCTTGGACTGAGCGATGATCGGCTCGGATGCGGATGGAGCGCGTCCCTCGAGGACGCTCTGCAGGGCCGCGCCGCCGGAATGCAGGTCCGTGTCCGAGGCCTTGGCCTGGGAGATGCCCTGCAGGATGGGGGCCGCGGTCTCGGTGAGGACTGCGGCCTGCCTCTGAAGGGTCTGCACGTCCTTTTTCTTGGAAGCCGCGGGAGCGATGCGTCCGACGGCGTCCGTCTCCACCACCCGTACGGGAGAGGCTTGCACCGGATGCGTCCGACTCGCAGCCAGCGGCTGCGAGACTTGAGCCTTGACCTCGGGTCTAAGGGCGGATGCCCCTGAAGGCAGCGCGGACGGCAGGCTCAGGTTCGGTGCCAGCAGAGCGTTGTTCGAGAATGGGAGCGACATCATCCCCGCCGAAGGGGATTGGAGCACGAGGCCTGTGGCCAGGAGCGGGGTCCCGACAGCGGCGTTGGCTGCCGCGGCCGCCTGCGCCCAGCCCTGGGAAGGGAGGAGGAAGGCGGTCAGGAGCGAGAGCCCCAGACAGAGGCTGCGGCGGATGGGAGTCACTGGATATAGTCTAGCGGACGTTATGCTTTCGCACGATGGACCAACGGCCCCACTGCGCCCGCGCATATGGCCTATGCGGGGTTGGGACTTAGGACAGGCGAGATGCTACTGCGCGGAGCCGACGGACGGCATGGGCCCCGCGATGATGTAGACCTCGGCCTTGTTGGCCATCGCATCCGGCACGACCTTGGTCTGCGTCCGGACGCGCTCCTTCGGGACGCCGTGCCTGTCGACGAGCATGGCCTTGACCAGGAAGGCCCTGGCCGTGGCCAGGCTCTGCACGTCGTTCTCCGCGCGGCCGGCGTAGCCCACGACATCGATGGAGTCCAGGGGATAGTAACGCAACGTGTCCGCGACGCGGCCGAGGATGGTTTCCCCGTCCGGTGTCAGCTCCGGGCTGTTGTGCTTGAAGACGATCTTGTGGTTGACCGTGCCGCGTGGGAGGCTCGGCGGCGGCGTCATATCGATGATCTTCGTCTCCGTGACGGGACCGCTCCCCGGCCTGGCGGAGAGGAACCCGCCCGCGAACCCGGAGACCAGGCCGAAGACCAGGGCTCCGGCCACATGCGCCCGGGTCAGGTTCGGCTTGGACGGGACCGCGGTCCGTTCCTGGCGCGCGCCGCACTGCGGGCATTCGACCGGCGTGAGCGGGATGATCTTGCCGCAGGACCTGCAGAGCATGGTCGGCATGATGGCTACTGCGCAGAGCCGACGATGCTCCCGCGTTTGGGGAGGACGAAGAGATCGACCTTGTACATCTCGCGCGCCCCCACGTGGGAACGGGCGGTGATGAGCTCCTTCTTGACCCCGTACCGGTCGCTGAGCAGGGCTTTGACCAGGAAGGCCCGGGCCGCGGCCAGGTTCGGCGCATCGGACTCGGACGCGCAGGCGTGACCGAAGATGGTGATGTTTTGGAAAGGATAGCTGCCCAGCTTGTCCGCGATGCTGGCGAGGGTGCCCTCCTCCTGCGGGGTCAGCTCCACGCTCCCCTGGGCGAAGGTGATCTGGTAGTGGAGGGGCGGCTGAGGGAGACCCGGAGGGAAGTTCGGCGGAAAACGAGGGGGCGTCGGCATGCGCTCCGGAGGGCGCACCGGGCGGGCGGGTGAGACCCGGATGGGGGGGAAGTCCTGCGGGAACGGCTTGGCCGGCGGCGGGCTCGTGTGGAGCCCGGAGTAGAACCCGCCGGCGAAGCCCGAGGCCAGGCCGAAGAGCAGCGCTCCGATCACGTACACCCGGATCGGGCTCGGCTTGGACGGGACCGCGGTCCGTTCCTGGCGCGCGCCGCACTGCGGGCATTCGACCGGCGTGAGCGGGATGATCTTGCCGCAGGACCTGCAGAGCATGGTCGGCATGATGGCCCTCTAGTATAGCACCCTCAGCCGTATCGTTTCGCGGATCTGCCGGAGCGAGTCCAGGACCTTCGCGTCGTACTTGGCCTCTATATCCGTGATGGCGTAGCCGATGCGGCCCTTGGTCTCCAGGTACTGGCCCGTGATGTTGATGCCTTTCTCCGCCATGACGGAGTTGATCTGGGACATCACGCCGGGGACGTTCTTGTGCGCGTGGAGCAGGCGGTGCTGGCCCTTGAGCACCGGCAGGCTCACCTGGGGGAAGTTCACGCTGTAGAACGTGTCCCCTGTCGAAAAATATTGCGCTAGTTTGTCGGAGACGTAGGAGCCGATCTCCCGCTGGGCCTCCAGGGTGCTGCCTCCGATATGGGGGGTCAGGATGACGTTCCTCAGGCCTCGGAGCCCGCAGTGGAACTCGGCCCTGCCCGCTTCCGGCTCGCGCGGGAACACGTCCACCGCGGCTCCGGAGAGCCGGCCCGCGCGCAGGCTGCGGGCGAGGGCCTTCAGGTCCACGACCCGCCCTCGGCTCGCGTTCAAGAAGACGCTCCTCGGGCGCATGGAGCGGAACTCCCGCTCGCCCATGAGCCCCGCGTTCTTCGGCCGGTCGTCCACGTGCACGGTGACCACGTCGCAGGAGCGCAGGAGCTCGTGCTGGGAGCGGCAGCGCTTCGCGTTGCCCATGGAGAGCTTCTCCACGAGGTCGTAGTAGAGCACGTCCATGCCCAGGGCCTCGGCCAGGATGCCCACCTGCGCGCCGATGTTGCCGTAGCCGATGATGCCGAGCCTCTTGCCCCGCACCTCGCGGCTGCCGTCCGAGGACTTGTCCCAGCGGCCCTCGTGCATGGCGCTGCTCTTGGCGAACGCGCCGCGCAGGAGCATGATCATCTCGCCCACCACGAGCTCGGCCACGCTGCGCGTGTTGCTGTACGGGGCGTTGAAGACCGCGACGCCGGCGTCGGAGCAGGCGTCCAGGTCCACGTTGTCGGTCCCCACGCAGAAGCACCCGACCGCGAGCAGACCCTTGACGTCCTTGAGGGACTCGGATCGCACGCGCGTCTTGGAGCGCACGCCCAGGATGGCGGCTCCGCGCAGGCGCAGGGCCAGCTCGTCTTTCGGGAGGGCTTTGGGGAGCCTCTCGATCCGGAAGCCGGCATCCCGCAGGCGCTCGCCCGCGAGCGGGTGGATGTTCTCGAGCAGGAGCGCCTTGGGCTTCATGGCCTAGAGCAGGCCCACCCGGTCGTTGAACTCCTCGATGAGGCGGTCGTAGCGGTCGGCCTGGTCGAAGACCTCGTCCCAGAATCCCGGGTCCCAGAGGCGGTTGAGCTCGTCTACGGTCTTGCCCTGCTGCTCGACCCAGGTGAAGTACTTGAGGTTGTGCAGGGCCTTGCGGTCGTAGTAGCCGAGCTCGCGCAGGTGGTCGATGCCCGCTCCCCGCAGGTGCCTCTCGAGGTCCGACCCGGCCTGCGACTCGGTGTAGGCGCCGTGGGCCTCGCGGAGCTCCGTGAGCCTGGAGCAGTACATCTCGGCCGAGTCCGTGAGCATGGTGACGATGACGTCGTCTTTGCCGAGTTCATAGTACTTGGCCAGCTTGATGCTCGCGATGAGGTTGCAGATAGACGAGATGCCGAGCAGCGGGAGCTCGTTCACGAGCTCCCGCTTTATTCCTTCTTTGAGTAATCTCTGTTGCCCTTGTTTCTCATTGAAAAGCCGCAGGCATCGCATCGTGCTCTCATCGTCGATCGCGATGATCATGTCCGTGTTGCGGACGTTGTGGATCCAGGGGATGTGCTTGTCGCCGATGCCTTCGATGCGGTGCGCGCCGAAGCCGTTGAGGAGCAGGGTCGGGCACTGCAGGGCCTCGGTGGCCGCGACCTTGACCCCCGGGAAGACCTTCTTGAGGTAGTCCCCGGCCGCGATGGTCCCGGCGGAGCCCGTGGCCGAGACGTAGCCGGCCAGGCGTCCGCGGGGCCCCTGGACCTTCCGGAACGCCTCCTCGATGGCCCGCGCGGTCACCGCGTAGTGCCACATGCCGTTGCCGAACTCATCGAACTGGTTGAAGATGACGCAGTCCCGGCGCGTCTTGCGTATCTCCCAGCACTTGTCGTATATCTCCTTGACGTTGCTCTCGCACCCCGGCGTGGCGATGACCTCCGCGCCGATGGACTTGAGCCAGTCGAAGCGCTCCTTGCTCATCTCCTTGGGCAGGATGGCGACCGCGGTGGTCGAGAGGAGCGCGCAGTCGAAGGCGCCTCCGCGGCAGTAGTTGCCCGTGGAGGGCCAGACCGCCTTCTGCGTCGTGGGGTCGAACTCGCCCGTCACGAGACGCGGCGCGAGGCAGCCGAACGCGGCCCCGACCTTGTGGGCTCCGGTGGGGAAGTACTTGCCGACCAGCCCGATGATGCGGGCCTGCACCCCGGTGAGCTCCTGGGGAAGCTCCAGCATGTTGACCCCGCCGAAGAGCCCGGTCTTGACGTCGTTCTTCCAGGTGATGCGGAAGAGGTTGACGGGGTCCACGTCCCAGAGCCCGACATTCTTGAGCCTGGACTTGATCTTCGCGGGGACGGTCGCGGGGTCGCGCATCTGGGAGAACTTCGGGATGATGACGCCGCGTTTGCGGCAGAGCTCGACCGACCTCTCCAGCACCGCCTTCCTGCCTTCCTTGGCCGCCAGTTTCGCCATCAGACCCCCTTGAGCCTGCGCACGAGCTTCTTGAGCTCCCCCGCGTCCGGATCGATGCAGAAAGGTTTGTTTACGGCGCGGCCGGCGCTCGCGATGTCCTTCAAGCCCGACCCGGTCGCGAGGAGGACGACCGTCTCGTCGCGCCGCACCCGCCCTTGGAGCACCGCTTTCTTCAGGCCCGCGACGGAGGCCGCCCCGGCCGGCTCGGCGAAGACGCTCTCGGCGCGCGCCAGGGCCCGCATGGCGTCGAGGATCTCCGCGTCGCTGACCTCCACGGCGAAGCCCTTGGACTCCCGGAGCGCCCGGACCGCGGCTTCGCCGTCGCGCGGCAGGCTGACCGAGATGCTGTCCGCCAGGGTGCGGCCGCTCACCGGCCGCAGCACGCCGTCGGACTCGAACGCCTTCTTGACCGCGTTGCTCCCCTCGGCCTGCACCGCGACCAGCCGGGGCAGGCTGCGGATGAGGCCGACCGCGTAGAGGTCGAGGAATCCTTTCCAGATCCCGGACAGGATGTTCCCGTCGCCTACGGGCGCGAAGACCTTGTCCGGGACGCGCCAGCCGAGCTGCTCGACGATCTCGAAGGAGCAGGTCTTCTTCCCCTCGCGCGTGTAGGGGTTATGGCCGGTGTTGCGGTTGTACCAGCCGTAGAGCTCGGAGGCCTTCAGGCACAGGTCGAAGGCCTGGTCGTAGGTGCCGCGCACCGCGATGACCGTGGCCCCGAAGACCAGGAGCTGGGTGATCTTGGCGGGCGGCGCGGTGCGGGGGACGAAGACGATGGGCCGGATCCCCGCGGACGCGCACAGGCAGGCCAAAGACGACGCGGCGTTCCCGGTCGATGCGCCGGTGATGACGCGGCGCCCCAGCTGCAGGGCCTTGGCCGCGGCCGCGATCCCGGCCCTATCCTTGAACGAGGCGCTGGGGTTGCGGGTGTCGTCTTTAAGATGCACCTGGGAGAGCCCCAGCTGCCGGCCCAGGCGGTCGGCCTGGTAGAGGGGAGTC